>NZ_JBBKZS010000008.1:0-324506 GCF_037889955.1 Variovorax robiniae | reverse complement strand
AGCTGGCTATTCGAGTCGAGCAACAGCTGCGCAATATGCAGAAGAACCGGCGACTCGTGCGATCGTTCTTCCAGATGCCATCTGTCGCCTATATTACGGACTGCTGAGTAAAGACGCCCACAACGACGACCATACCGTTCGACGCTCCCTGCACCCGATAAAACCTGCCCACAATGACGACCCTGACCCGCTGAGGTCGTCTCCGAATAAACCGACCCACAGTGACAGCCCATCCGCTGAACTGTCCGCGCAAGATTAAAAGCACGCACAGCGACAGCCCTACTTCCAGCGCCGTCCGCACCCCTTCACATGTGCCGTCGTGGCGCTTCCCATCCACGACACACCCTCCCGCCTGACATCAAAAGTACCTTCGGGTTGCGATGCAAAACAGCGCGGGCGCCGAGTCCCTCAACATCAAAAGTACCTTCGGGTTGCGATGCAAAAAGAGGCGCGGTGATCAAGCCGGCGCCCAGCCTGTGCATAACCTGTGGACTGGGGGGACTATAGGGGGGCTCCTAAGTATTCATGGTGATCTTGGGATGTCTCAGGACTGTCCCGGAGACAACACCGGATGCACCAAGGGCCTGAAGTATTCCCGGAGATGTCTTGGTGGGAGAGGTAGAGGAATAAAGAAAAGACCTCAAGGTTTCCCTGTGACTCTCAGGATAGGTCTTGGCTCGCTTTCGCTCGATCTCCACCGGCTCTCCTCATTGATGGTCGTCAGCGGCGAAGCCGCCCTCTAGCCGTCATAGCTGTAGGTCGAACCAGACAGCGCCCCGCTCGGGCCTCCGGCCCTCGCTCCCCTCCTGCCAGCCCTTCATTGATCGGACCGTGCCCATGCCCCCCGAAGAGAAACGCGAGCGCCTCCGCTGCCAGCGAAAAGCCTGGAAGCTGGCGAACGCCGAGAAGGTCAAGGCGCAAGCTCAGGCTTGGTATCAAGCCAATGCCGACAAGGCGAAGGAGCAGGCACGGGCATGGGCGCAAGGCAACCCCGACCAGGTCGCAGCGAAGAACAAGGCGTGGAAGCTGGCGAACGCTGACGCACTTACAGAGCGAGCACGACTGAAGCGCTTGGAGAACCCAAAGCCCAAATCCCTCAAATTGAAGGATTTGATTGCGCCCCCCTCCGCGCCGGCACGACCCAGCCCGCCCACGCCGCGCCCACGCCGCGCTGATTTTGTAGGACCGCCAACAGAGCGCCAGCATGCCCGAGCGTTGGCAACGGCGGCCCGACGTGTTCAGCGTCGCGCTGACGACGCAGCGCGTGTGACCCAAGCCGTAGCGCTCGCCGCGCTCGCCGCGCCCCCGGCGCCCGCTGCACCTCCCGGCGCTCCCAGCGAGACCGAGATGGCGCAGCGACGCGCCGCAGCCTTGGCGAATGCCGAGCGCCTCATGGCTCTCATGCGGGCGCCAGCCCCGCCCTGATTCATCCCATCGCGCACCGTCGAGACGACGACCGCCCAACATGCAAGACCAAAGCTATCCCATTCCGGGCATGCCTTACCGGCTGGACTGGAACGCATTCCACCCTCACAACGTAGCGCACCGCGAGGCCAGCAGACGCAAGGCCCAAGACCGCGCACATGACCGCCGCGTCAAGCGCGAAGCCGAGCGAGCCGCACGCCGAGCCGCTGATGCGGTCGCGATGGCATCGCCTGAGATGGTCGCCCGCAAAGCTGCGGCATTGGCCGGCGCCGAGCGCCTCATGGCCCTCATGCAGGCAGGCGCCCTATAGGGGCCGCGCTACCCCTCCCACTTTTTGATGCGGTCGTGGTTGACCTTTGACGCCCTGGCCCTCATCGGCTGGGGCGTCCCTTTTCACCACGACCCACACACCAGAACAAGGCCACCCATGGCCGAGTCCGCGCAGGCCGGTCGCCCTGCACTTCAACCACTGACCTATGTTTCGCAAGAACCAAACCCCCAAGGCCGACACTGGCCGCCCCAGCGAGTCCACGCCCTACGGCGTGCTCTACACCGACACCGCCGCTTTCACGCACTTCGCGGAGGTGCGTCGCATCCGCGATTGGCTGGCCTCCTTCCTGGACGACATGGAACAACTCCGTGTCAGCGCCCCCGATGCCGTCAAGCGCATCGACGGCTTCTGGGACACATTGCCACCCCAGTGCGCTTACCTCAAAAGCGACACCCTTGCCCGCATCCGCGCCAGCTTGAACGGCGACAGCGAGATTTATCTCGGCGCTCAACTGAGCACGCTGCGCAGGCACGCGCTCGACCAATGGGGACACGGCGTGTCCGGCGCTGCCCATGCGTGCGAGTCGGTCCCTACGGGCCATGAGCGGCCCTATACGGGGCCGTTCCCCCGTGGACCGCAAGAGCCGGCTTTCGGCTACCAACGCGCCCTCATGTCGGGCAACTACTGATCAACAAGGAGACCGACCATGAGAGTCAACACCGTACTGATGCCCATCAAGGAAAAGCGCTTCAACCCTCTGACCCAACGAGAAGAGTTGGTCGAGACGGGCAACTTTCAGCACTACGCCGCCGGCAAGCCCATTGGCGCCCCCATCCGCATGCCACAGCTTGCCGAGGTGCCACAGAACAAGGCGGTCCCCTCCAGCGCTCTGCGCCCTCAGGAGGGCTATGCCCGCGCCAGTTTCTTCTCCCCCGACAGCCGCCCACTGGCGGCCCACTACGCCCAGCAAGGCGAGACAGCGGAGCAGGCAGCGAACAGGCTCGCCGAGTCCGCTTCGCGTGTCGAGGTGCGCGGCAACCGTGCGACCGTGAGCACGGACGTCTATGGCCGCCCGTACCCAGCAGGAAACGGGAGCTACTGATGGCTACCGTCGCAACCCGCTTCGGACCTATGTCCGACACTTCGCCTGCGTACGCAACGCTCACTGCACTCGACAACCTCAGCACGTCCCTCGACACCCTGCTGCCGCTGATCGCGGCTGATGGATTCAACAAGGCGACCGCCCGCACCCAAGCCGCCGCGATCCTGGCTGCTCTGCCTGTCTCAGGCGCTGCTGCCATTCCAAACGGCGTTTCCATCGTGCATCCGGTGCGCGAGGTCCTGAACCGCTTTATCGCGGTGATGGACAACGCATCGGCGGACCCCACGCAGATTCGCGCAGTGGCTCTGGCCTACCGGGGAGTCGCTGGCGTCCAGCGTGACGCTGCGAACCTGTTGTCTACCGGCGTGGCCTAGCCGCCCCGAGCCTTCCCCGACCTTCCGGGGAGCGCTGCACCCTCTCGCCCCCTTTTCGGGCGCCTCTCGATCTCACTTCCTTCACCTGATCTCCCGCCCCAGAAGCCCTGTTTGTCGTCAGATTCTTCTGACCTCGGCGGGGCCTTCCTTCGTCCCTGACACCATGACCATCGACCCCCGAATCCCCAAGACCGGCAAGCCAACCGGCATTCTCAAAGCCTTCACTGAGCGCACGGAGCGCCAAGTTGAGGCAGCCCTCGCCCGTTCATCTCCCAAGGACCCGACGTACAACGTTGCTCCTGATCCGATAGACCCCTACTACGTCCTTGTGCCCCTCGATGGGGAGCCGCATCTCAAGGCCCGCCTGAGCCGTAGCGCCTATGGGTTCTGCACGCGCAGGAAGGATCAACGGACCGACCCAGGCCTCACCCGCGCCCGTTGGTTCCGCGATGAAGAAGGCATGGTCCGCGCACACTGTCGCTGGGACACCGGCACGAAGTACGCCAATGAGGGCGTGCTTGTCGTCGCCATGATTCATGACCTCCAGAAGGGCGACACCATCTCGATGGTCGACCCGCTGAATCTCAGCGATCACAAAAGCGTGACCGTCGTCCGCCGCATCAAGGAGACCCGTCGTGCTTGAGCGCAGGCCCGCAAACCCGATTGCCCAAGGCTACAAAGTGTGCCGTTGCTGCGACACCTCCAAGCCGCTTGCGAAGTTCAGACCATCCATCGTCTCCCCAGATGGTCGGCGGGCGCTTTGCCAGTCCTGCAAATCCAGGAAGCGCCACGCCGCCAAGGTACGCAACGACAACGCTGTGTCGCTGGGCGCCACCCATCCGGCGGTCGCCAACGTTGTGGGCACCCCTGCTGGGCTCGTAAGCATCAAGGCCATGATGGAGCGCAAACGATGAGCGCAAAGCGCTGCTCCAAATGTGACGCAGTAAAGCTGCTGACTGACTTTCCGTCCAATGGACCGGGCAAGTGGCGCAGCGCGTGCTGCGAGTGCGAGAAGGTCCGGGATGCGCTGCGCCGGCCTGCGAAGCCTCGCCCCCCGAAGCAGTCCAAGGCCGAGGCACTGGCGAGGCAGCGGGAACGCCGCAGGGCTCAGCGCGAGGCTGAGGCTGCCCTGGGACCGCCAAAGGCCATGAAGCCCCCACGAGTCAAGGTCGGCAGGTTCGGGCCTGAGCCTGAACTGTTGGAGTACAACGGCGTCAAGCGCACCCGCAAGGAATGGGCGAGGCACCTTGGCCTTGCCGGCCCCAGGTCCATCATCGGACGAGAAGTCCGCGAATGGGGCGCCGGGCGCCTGCTTGTACAGCCTGTAATCTTCAGGAACCAGAGGACCGCCGAGCGCACTGAGGCACCCACGAAGGACGCATGGATGACGCACGATGGTCGTGCGCAATCCTTGGAGGCATGGGCAGCGGAACTAGGCAAGTCCCACGGCATGACCATTGGCGCGATCAAGGGCCGGCTACAGCTCGGCTGGACCGTCGAGCGCACGCTGACTACCAAGGTCCGCCCGCACCTTCCGAAGCGTGCCAAGGCGTCCCGGGTCCGCCCGGAGTTCGTAGGCCCCAAGCGGCCGCGTGGAAGGCCACGGAAGGCGACACAGTAGGGCAGCCTGCCTCTGTTGCCCGGAAGGGCCTACAGGGGCGCTCCGGGCCTTCCTTGGGGCTTGGGGTTTTCCGAGAGTACCCGGTGGCTGTGCATTGATAGTTTGAACACTGCGGCCGAAAAAATTCCGGCGAAAAAAATTGGGCCGCAGCAAATGCCCCCTCCTCAATTTGGCCTACGCGGCCGAGGAGTGTCCTTCGTCCCCACCGCCTGCGCCAGCGCCCCCATGCCCCCCGGGTCGACCACGCCACAACGAAAGTCGCTGCCGGCCAACGGAGGTCCTGGGCGATCAGGCAGGGGTAGGGGGGGGGGGGGGGGGGGGGGGGGGGGGGGGGGGGGGGGCCCCCCCCCCCCCCCCCCCCGGACCCCTCGCGGCTCCAGTGGCCTCCCAGAGGCTTTGGCGAACCCCTGCGCCGCCCAGAGACAATGGCGCACGCGACCGACCCTTCAAGGAGAAAGACATTGGACAAGCTCCCGCTGCCGACAGACAACATCTACAAGTTCTATGCCCTGTTCGGGTTGCTCATGTTCATCTTCTCAATCGGGGCTGCGCTGGTGCAAAACCGGGCAACGAACACCCGCATCTACGAACTGAGTCTTGAGGCCGAGGCCGCTGCTCAAGCACCCGACAAGGTAGGGAAGCCGTCCCTCAAGTCGCAGATGCTAGAGAGGTTGCTTGAGGTCGAGCGCGGCGACAAAAAGGCCATCACGTATGGCCTAGTGGGCCTCATCGTCGCGGGGTTCTACCTCATGCTCTACGGATTCTGGAAATGGCATAGAGAGGTCCAGCCCATACAAGACGAGTTGGTCAGGCTGCAGTTGCAGAAGTTGAGGCGCGAAGTCGGCGAGGACTCGCCGGCTTGACGGTATGGCGGCAGGCAAAAAAAAAGCCGGCTCGCAGGCCGGATCGGGGAGGCACGGGACGAAGGCTAGACCAGAGCCGCGCCCGATACGCAGTAGCGCTTGACCGTCGCGAGGGACAGGCCCCACTGCTCTGCCGTGGCCGCGATGCTCGCGCCGTTGGCAAGGCGCCACGCTGCGACCTCCTGCGCATCGCCCTTCACCGGGCGTCCAAGGCTCACCTTGCCCCGGTGCGTCAGCCCCGTACGCGCCAGCGACTCCCGAGCCGCCTCGCGTCCTGCGTCAGCCCGTGCCCGGATGCGGTTGCGCTCCATCTGCGCGAACTGGGCCAGCAGGGTAAGCAGTAGCTCGCCCGTGTCGCCCTCAATGACCCCTAGGCCGTGGATGTTCACCCGGACCCCTGCGGCCCTCAGGTCGCGCACGGTCGTCTGTACGTCGATGCTGTCCCGGCCCAGCCGGTCCACGGCATAGACGCATAGCTCCGGCTTCTTCTTCATCGCCTTGATGGCCGACAGCATGGCCGCGAACCCGGGCCGCTCGGCTGCAGGGATGGCGCCGCTAACGCCTTCGTCCTGGAACTCCATGCTGAAGTCGCCGCCCATGGCGTGACGCTGGGCTTCGGTGGACTGATCGGCGGTGCTGACGCGGTAGTAAGCGATGCGGTTCATTGGGCTGGCTCATAAGAAGGTGACCGATTATGAGCCGGCTCAAAAAAAGGTGTCAACACCTTTTGCGCCTAGAGTGTGAACTGAGGGATGGGGTGGCTCACAGCCTAGACCTTTTGAGCCGTGGCTATGGGCCGACGGAGCCCGCAAAGCCCCCCTCGAACTGACAACCACCCGATCAGGGCGTCCGACCTTAACGTCAGAAATTCTGACTTTACTGATCTCGTCCGCTTCCAGACTCGAAGCCAGCAATTTTGCTGGCAACTACCGCGCTGCCAACCCTACAAGAGCCGCAACGCTCGCACTGGGGGCAACACCCCTGCGAGCCGGCCCAAGCGCTCCTGCCTCAAATTGCGGGCTCGCCAGGTTCGCTCAATGCACGCGCACTTGCCGACCCCTGTACTGTTTTTTTATGGATTTCCCGACCAATGCTGGCCGTCACCACTCGAGGCTTAGCATGTACAGATGACCCCCAAAATCTTGCTTGAGCAAACGGACCTTTCCAGCTTCGAGATTGCTGTGCGCGAACTTAGAGAGCGCATGGTCACCTACCCTGAAGACTGGGACGAAGCCGTCATGGGACCCGAGAGTCCCCGGCCAAAGGAGCGCCTGAAGCGAGAAAAAGAGGTCTATGCCATCTCCCGCCTTGTCGGACAAGTTCCAGCACTAGCAGCGCTTCCCATCAAGATAGTTCATTCGGAAGAACCTGACTTTGAGGTTCTTTCAGGCACTGTTAGCTATGGCATCGAACATGTCGAGTTGATTCCTCAAGGGCAAGCATGGCGGCGGCAGATTCGAGCCGACATGCTGAAGCGTGGCGAAAAGCTTCAGGACTGGTCGTTCATACGTCCTGCCTTCCCAAGCGCTCCGCTGCAAGAACGGTCAGAAATTGAGAATGATCTTCGGAACAATCCACCAGGGCCTGGGTGGGTTGGTGACGAGGTTGAGAAACAGTGGACAGAGGCACTCTCTGCGTATGTAAAGGACAAGGTCCACAAGGCAAAGAGATACAAGCAGTTCGACGCAAACTGGCTACTCGTTTACGACAACTGGCCGGTCCCTATCCTTGATCTGCCGCTGGCTGGCCGTCTGGCGCAAAGTCAACTCATGGAAGCAGCAGCTTTCACAGCCTTTGACACAGTTGCAGTCATTCAGCGGAATTTCATTCTTCTTTTTAGCCAAGACGGCCTCAGGCGAGTACCACTGGACCACTCGGCGTAGCGCCCATAAACAGGAAGCAGACGCGCGAGCCTCGTTCTCTCTTCTAGGCTGGGCGACGAAGTATCGTTAGTCCAGTACACTCTGGTCACTGTGTCAATCCGGAGCGCTCGGCGCACTTGACGCAGTGCAGGTTCTCCCTATGACAGAGGGGTGGAGCAGTCGGGTTCGATTCCCTTCACCCGCTCCAGCCTGACCGCCAGGCCAGTTCCCTGTCTCATTCGCGAGGCAGTCCCAACCCCACCTCTGCCATTCGGCCAATTGACCTCGCACACGCGAAGTGACAGATTGTGACTTGCGGGTGCAATCTGTTGATCGACGCGTGCAAAGGTGTCCAGTGCTCCCGGCGAAGGAGACACACATGCTGGGTGAATTCGTTCCAAGGGACATGGCTGCGAAGCTGGCGACGCGGGGGCGCGCGCTTCCGGAGCACCTGATCGATTTCTCGCCCGACACGGTCAGGGCCTCCTACAACCGGCACCCCTTCCTGGTCAGCCATCACCTCGACCAGCACCCCGCCTTCCGGCTGCCGACCCTTTTCTCCCTGTGTCGGCGCCTGCCCCTCAGCGAGGTGAAGTACCGCGTCGGCGTGATTCCGGCGACCGCCGATTTCGACTCCTCCTACGCGCGCTTCAGCAAAGGCCTCTCGCTCGACGACGTGCTGGATCGCTTCGAGGAATCCAGGGCCTACATCTGCATCTACAACCCGGAACGCGACCCCGCCTATCGGCCCATCCTGGAGAGCATCCTGTCCGAGGTCGCCGCGGCCATCGACGAATGCGATCCAGTGATCACCTGGTACTCGACCTACATCTTCATCTCGACGCAGGATTCGGTCACGCCCTATCACATGGACCGCGAGATGAACTTCCTGCTGCAGGTGCGCGGCACCAAGCACGTGGCGCTGTGGGACCCGGCCGACGACGAGGTCATGAGCCCGGCGGACAGGGACCGGCTGCTGTCGATGTTCGGCAGCCAGAGGGCCACCTACTCGCCCTCCTTCGAGTCCAAGGCCATGCACTATGACCTGCTGCCCGGGATCGGCGTGCATCACCCCTTCATCGCGCCGCACCGGGTGACCACGGGCTCGGAGTTGTCCATCTCGCTGGCCTTCACCTTCCGCACCCAGAAATCCGACAAGCTGACCAGTGCGCACGCCTTCAACTACCTGCTGCGCCGCTGCGGCTGGCTGCCCGAGGAAGTGGGGCACAGCGCCGTCGCCGACGAGATCAAGGTGGTGGCCTCGAATGCCGCGAAGGTGCCGATCAGCCTGCTGCAAAGGGCTTGGCGCGCGCGCCGCATGGCCACCTGAACGCGACCGCTATTTGTCGAGCCAGGGGGCGTCGGGTCCCGCCGAGGGATCGGGCCGCGCGAACATCGACAAGGTCGCGCGCTCCCGCCATTCGAGCATGCGCGTGCGGGCTTGCGCCAGTTCGGCCTCCGGAACGTTCTGGACCGGCGCCGCTTCGAAAGGATCCTTGTCGAGATCGAAGGTCAGGATCGGCGAGCCATCCAGCGGGTAGTGGTACTTGCGCATGCCGCGGCGCGTGCCCAGCATGGACCCGCTGATGCTGCTGGTGAAGTAGAGATCCCGATTCGGATCGACCGGCGCCAGCAGCGATAGCCCTGGCAGCCTCGCCCCTTCGACCCGGAAGCCCAGAAGCTCCGCGATCGTCGGAAGGATGTCGATCTGCTGGCGCGCGCCCTGCACCCTTGAACCCTTCAATCCGGGCAGGCCCGGCGCATAGATCACGAAGGGTATGCGCACGCCTTCTTCATAGAGGATGTTGAACGATTGCTTGGCATCGTGCTCGTCGAGCAGCACGCCGTGATCCCCCAGGATCACGAAGATGGTGTCATCGAGCACGCCGAGCTTCCTGTAGCCGTCCATCAATTGCGCCAACACGCTGTCGATGTAGGCCAGGCAGTTGTAGTAGGCCTGCAGCGAGGAGTTGCTGACGCCTTCGAACTGGATCTTCTTCCACGTCGACGGCGTCCTGAAGTCATGGTGGCCGACGTTCGTCATGATGGTGGTCATGAACGGACGCTTCGCCTGTACCTGCGTCGCCGTCCAGGCCATGATCGGATCGATGATCTTCTCGTCGGCGATCCCGAAATAGGTCGGCCATTCATCGCCGGGCTTGGCGAGGTCGCGCTCCGCTTGCACGAGATCGAAGCCAAAGGACCGGATGACCTGCGGGTCGCTCAGGAACTGAATGTCGGTCGGCGTGAAGAAGCTCGTGGCATATCCCGCGTCGCGCAATGCCAACGGCAGCGACCGGATGCGCAGTTGCTTCTCGTTGGCGGCCGCCCATCGCGCCATGCCCTGGTTGGCAAGCGGGTACTGCCCGTCGAGCACCGACACCCAGGCCATCGTGGTGCGTGGCGAGACGACGCTCATGTCCTCGACCATCAGGCCTTCATCGGCCAGCCGCTTCAGGAACGGCATGGTGGGAAGCTTCGGCGCAGTCACGGTGCTCGACTGCGCGCGGACCGACTCCATCATCACGATGACCACGTTCTTGCGTTGCGTCTTGTCGGTGGCCTTGAAGGTCAGGCCCGCGCTGTACCAGGGCGGCCTGCCGGTGCGCCGGAATTCCTTGTCCACGTTGGCCTCGGCCTCCGACGCGGCCGACGGCAGGGCCGTTTTGGCCAGCACGATCAGCGAGCTCTCGGCATAGCGATGCACCTCCATCTGAGCGGGAGAAGGCGTCGGAAGCAGGAGAGCCAGCGTCCCGGCCAGCGCGACAGCGCCGCCGGCATACACCCGCGGCCCGGTGGCCACCGGCTGGCGCACGAGCGCGCGCGTGCGCCAGGCCCACGCCAGCGCGAGGACCACGCCACCCAGCAGGCCCAGCAAGCGGAAGAAGGTCGTCTCGGACTTGACCAGCGGCACCATGTCCTGGGCGTTCTGCAACGCGAACAGCAGCACCATCGTGTTGGCCGGCTGGCCCGTGGCGAACTGATAGGCCAGGTCGACCCCCACCAGCGCGCACAGCACGACGACCACGAACTGCAGCACGGTGACCGTGCCCGCGTGCGCGCTGCGCGGTGCGAGCCGGATCACGGTTCCGAACACCAGCACCGTGGCGGCCATCGACAAGACATCGCGCCAGAGACAGATCAACAAGGCCCAGCAGTTGGCGACCGCGGTGCCGGCCCACCTGGCGAGCACAGGCAACACGCTCGTCCCTGGCTGACGCAAGGTGAAGACAAACGCGAGCCCGAGCATCACGGCAAGGGCAACAGGCAGGATGACCCAACGATGGCGCCTGAAGAACAAGCGCTGGACACACCAGCCCACGAACAAGGCGGCGAGAAAGCGAAGCGGCTGGAACCACGCCAGCCAGCCCGCGATGGCCTTCAGGCTGAGGTCACCCTTGGGCACTCCGTTGAACCCGTCCATGACGAGGAGGGTCTTGGCAACGACCAACCATGCAGCCAACGGAATGACCAGGAGACATGCGAGTTTCCATGGCCCCATGCGTTGCGCCATGCTGATCGACGGCGCCTCGCCCGCCGATGCCGGGCGAACGTGCGCGCCCGAGTGCGAAATGCTCATCCTTGTCTGATCCTCAGTGGACACCGCGGCAGACGCTGATCGAAGCGCTGGCGAGATGGGCCGGCCATCCTACCGGCGAATGTCATGAGAAAGTCATAAAAAAGATGGCTACATCGGGAGGCATAGCGCAATGGCACACGTGTCGGCCACAGGTCTTTGCCTTGTGCTTCCACGCGGGTTCGCCGCCGCCAGGATGCTGCACTTGTCGTGATTTTGACCACACACCAGGCAGCGTTTTCACCTAAGTGTCGCCGCCGTTCACTTCAAGTGCTTGCGCTCTGCATAGAGTGGCTGTCAACGCGTGCGACGAGACACGCCGACAGGGGGAAAGCCAATGTATTCAATCGACACCGCCTCGCCCGAGGCACGAGCCCATGTATCCGACGGCATCGAGTTGGCCTATCAGGAGTTCGGCAGTTCTTCCGCCGTGCCCTTGCTTTTGGTCATGGGTCTCGGCGGACCCATGGTCGCGTGGGACGATGCGTTCTGCCTGGCATTGGCGGAGCGGGGCTTCCGCGTGATCCGCTTCGACAACCGCGACTGCGGCCACTCCACTCACCTGGATGCCTGCGGCATTCCCGACATGGCCGCGATGTTCGGCCAATTGGCTGCCGGCTTGCCCGTGCAGGCGCCCTACCTGCTCTCGCACATGGCCGATGACGCCGTCGGCCTGCTCGATGCCCTGGAGATAGCCAGCGCCCACGTGGTGGGTGTCTCGATGGGCGGAATGATCGCGCAGGAGATGGCCATCCGGCACCCGCGTCGCGTCGCGTCGCTGACGTCGATCATGTCCACCACCGGCAGGCCCGGATTGCCCGCCGCCCGGCCGGAGGCGATGTCGGCACTGATGACGCCCACGCCCTCCGATTGGCCCGGCTATCTCGCGCGGCACCGGCAGGTCTGGTCGGTCCTGTGCGGCTACAAGTACCCGTACGACCCCGTGCGCGGCGACGCCATGGCGCAGCGACTCTTCGCGCACGGCCCCCACCCCGCAGGCACCGCGCGCCAGCTCGCCGGCGTGCTGGCATCGGGCAACCGCAAGCCCGCGCTCGCCGACGTGCGCATCCCGACGCTGGTCGTGCACGGCAGTGACGACGGGCTGGTGCCCATGGCCTGCGGCATCGACACGGCGGAGGCGATCCCCGATGCCCGGCTGCGCATCCTCGAAGGCATGGGACACAACCTGCCCTTCGAACTGTGGCCGGCCATCGTCGACGCGATCGCGGAACAGGCGGGCCCGGCCAACACTCTTACTGTGCACGCGACGACGAATCAACAGGCCTACCAGAACTGAGAAGACAATGATTTCGATGATCGGAAAACCCAGGCTCCAGCAACTCAACGGCGAGGATGCACGGCTTCTTGCATCCGAGGCGCCGCATGCGCGCGCCCATGCCACGCTGGTCCACATCTACGATCCATCGACGGCGCCGGGCGGCATGGTCCGCTTCAAGGCCGTGCTGGCGCAGATCGAGAGCCGCCTGCACCTCGCACCGGTGTTCCGCCAGAAGCTGCTGCACGTGCCGATGGAACTCGATCGGCCGTACTGGGTGGACGACGAGCGCTTCGACATCGAATCGCACGTCAGCCATTCGGCCCTGCCCAAGCCGGGCGACTGGCGCCAGTTCTGCATCATGGCCTCGCGCATCCATGCGCGCGGACTCGACATGAACCGCTCGCCCTGGGAGATCCATGTCATCGAAGGGCTGGACACGCTGCCCGGCCTGCCGCCCGGCTGCTTCGCGCTACTGACCAAGGTGCATCACACGCTGATCGGCACGGACGGCACCGATGGCATCACGGCGCTGATCCACGACCACACGGCCAAGGTGGCCGACGCCACGCCGCCGGTGCCCTGGTTTCCCCGGCCGGCGCCGCGCAGCGAAGCGTTGTACCTGCGCCCGCGCCTCGGCACGCTCAAGGACCCGGCCACCTTCGCGTGGCCGGTGATGCGCGCGGTCGAGGGCTTGACCTCGATGTCACGCACGCTGGCGCACGGCATGCTCGAAGCGCCGCCCGCCAGGGCCGTGTCACGCTTCAACGCCGTCGTGTCAGCGCGCCGCGTCTTCGAGACCCGGCTGTTCGCGCTCGACACCTTCCGCGGCATGCGCGGACTGGCGCGCGATGCTTCCGTCAACGATTGCGTGCTCGCGGTCTGCGGCGGCGCGTTGCGGCGCTACCTGGACCGGCATGGCGAACTGCCCGATCTGGACATGTCGGCGGTCGTCCCCTACCTCAACATGAACGCGACCTATGCCCAGTCGCGGCGCTACAAGATCGGCCGCGTGCGGGTCGACCTGGGCACCAGCATCGACGACCCGGCCGAGCGGCTGGCCCACATCAGCACGCAGACCGCCGGCTTGCGCGCCCGCGCCGTGGGCGCAGCCGACCTGGTCGACGGCGACAAGCATTCGTCCTCGGCCACCCTGGCGCTGTCGGGCAAGGTGCTGAGCATGGCGCAATCGGACCAGCGCCAGCTGGCGCCACTGGCCAACTGCTCGATCATCAATGTGCCGGGGCCTTCCAGGCCCCTGTACCTGGTCGGCGCGCGCCTCGCCCGCTTCACTGGCCTGATGCCGATCTGCGACGGGATGGGCCTGGTGCTGGCGGCCACCAGTTACGACGGCGGGATGAACATCTCCGTCACCTCCTGCCGCGAGCAACTGACCGATCCGGCGGTGTTCGCAGAGTGTCTGCAGGAGAGCTTCGACGAATACGCCGCCCTGGTCGAGGCCAGGGGCGCGAAGGCCGGGAAGAAGCGCCCGCCCCGGGTCGCCGTCAAGCGCGCCGGTCGGGTCAGGGCTGCGTCATGAGGGCGACGACGGGGCCAGCAGGATGATCTTCCGGTAGGCCAGCTTGAGCACGCCCGCATCTTCCAGCTTGCGCAGTTCGATATGCACGCGTTGCCGCGAAGCACCGACCGCGGCGGCAAGGTCGTCCTGCGCGATGTCGAGCACGACCTGCCCGCCATCGTCCTTCTGCCCGAACTGGGTGGCGATCCGGTCCAGTTGTGCCCTCACCCGCGCCGCCAGCGTGCGGTACCCGCTGGCATTGATGATCTCGAACAGGGTGCCCATGCGATGGCTCAGCGCGATGGCCACGCCGATGGCCGTTGCCGGCACCTTGTGCAGGATCTCCAGGAAATCCTCGCGCGCCACATGCAGGGTCGCGACAGGGCCGTCGGCCACGACGTTGGCGGAGAAGGGCATGTCGGCCAGCACGTTGGGCAGGCCGAACAACTCCTGCTCGCGGAGCCAGCCCAGCAGGTTCTCGTCGCCATCGGAAGTGAGTATCGAAACGCGCACGCGCCCTTCGACCACGACGATGACAGCGCGCACCGTGTCCCCGTGCGTCACGATGGCCTGGCCGCGCTGCCATTCCTTGCGCTTGCCGCGCTGGAGCAGCAGTTCGACGGCCTCGGCGGGCAAGGTCGACAGCACGGGGCCGTCGGCCACCATCGACAACGGCGGACTGGATTCGGCGTTCAGTGATGCAGGCATGACCATGTGCAACCCATCTTCTTTTCGCCCGAGGACCTCGGGCCGCAACCCGCGACCCTACGCTCAATGACCTCACTCTCCAACAGCTTGCGCCCGAACATCATGAACAACGCCCCACAAGTCACACCCGGCCGCCGCAAGGTCCGCTTCTGGCAAACCATGCTGGAAGTGCCCCGCGCCATGACGGAGGCGACCGTGTCGACCTGGTCCTGGCCGCTGCTGCGCACCGCACCCAAGGGCGATGGGCATCCGGTGCTGCTGGTGCCCGGATTCATGGCGCCGGAGTCGACCATGATGCCGCTCAAGGCCTTCCTGTCGAATCGCGGCTACGCGGTGGAGAGCTGGGGCTTCGGCCAGAACGTCGGCTTCCAGGCCAAGCATGCCGCCGCGCTGGAGCGCAAGCTGGAATACATGCGCCACCAGCACGGCCGCAAGGTCAGCATGGTCGGCTGGAGCCTGGGCGGGGTGTTCGGGCTCTATGCCTCGCACCGTGCGCCCGAGTGCGTGCGCCAGTTGATCACGCTCGGCAGCCCGGTGACGGCCGGCGCCGCGGGCCATGGCGCCGCACCCGGCGTGATCGCGCTCTACCGCGCGGTGGCGCACCGCCTCGGACCGGATGCGCACATGTTGCAGCCCCATGTGCGCGAAGCGCTGGCACATTCGCCCGCGCATCCGATGAGCTGCCTGTGGTCGCGCACGGACGGCGTGGTGCCGCCGATGGAAGCGCAGGTGGCCGATGACTCACCCGTTCACGAGAACATCGTGGTGCCGGGCAGCCACTGCGGGCTCGCCTTCAATGCGATGGTGTTGTGGATCATCGCGGAGCGCCTGTCGCAGCCGGAGGACGATTGGAAGCCCTTTGCGCCGGCGGGGATGCCTGGGGCGACCTACCGCGCGCTGTCAGCGTTTTAAGCCTCGCGGGTCCGGGCAGCGGCAGCGCCCGCCCAGTCGTTTTCAGTCGACGCAATCAGCCAGCGTGTCCTGCGCGTCCTCGTCGAAACCGATGACCGGTTGGGCCTTGGCCAGCGCCATCCAGACGCTGAACGGAATGCGCTGCACCGGGCGATGCAGGGCCGAGCGCGCGACCGACAGCCGGCCGCCCTCGAACACCAGCACGCCGCAGCCTTCCGGGATTTCATCGGGCGAGGCAATGCAGCGGCCCTTGGCATCGTTGCCCAGCACGTACCAGCATTCACCGCCCAGGTCGAGGTAGGCCGCGCGCTTGTCGGGCTTGCGCAGGTCGCCGAGCAGGTCGGCGCGGCTGACCTTGACCTCGTGCACGACGGGATGGGCATAGGCTTCGACGGTGGTGTTGCGGATCGAGAAGACATCGGGCTTGGCGATGCACCAGCGCGGCTTGCCGCCCTCCTCCAATGGCGCCAGCCGCGCGCGCAGGCTCAGGCCGCGCCAGGCAATGCGGCCGGCGCGTGTCATCTCGCGCGCGACCTGTTCGACCAGGGCCTCGTGGGTTGACATCGCCGAGCGGTTGACGACCAGGGAACTCGCGACGTGGGCGATGCCACTGTCGGTGAGGCGCAAGGTCTCGTGGCCATGTGTCGAGCGCACGCGTTCGAGCAGGCCGGCGGCCAGCAGCTCGATCTCGATCGTGTCGCAGCAGGGCCAGCCTGCCGAGCGATGGATCTCGCGCAGGCGCCGCGCATGCATGCGGCCGAGCGCGATGGTGTTGAGCAGCGGATCCTTGACCGGCGGCGCGGTGCCGGGGTCGGTGATGGGCGGATCGACGGCCGGCGGATCGCCCTCGGGCGACGGGCCTGGCGGCATGTAGGGCGGGGGCATCGGCGGCACGCCGGTGGGTGGCGGGTCGACGGGCACCTCGTGGGCGATGGTTGCGACTGGCATGGGCACAGGGTAATGGCTAATGAAAGTCCCGGCTCGTGTGATTCGCGGCCAGCCGACCCATCAGCGGGGTCAAATCGCGGAAGCCGGTGGCGACCACGTGGCAGACCTTGCCGCCGCTGTCGACGTCGCGCTGCCAGGTGCCCTGCACGGCCAGCAGATGCGACTGCAGCAGCGGGCCGCGCCAGGCCTCGACGATGGAACTCCAGACGATCACGTTGACGTTGCCGGTCTCGTCCTCCAGCGTGACGAAGATGGTGCCGTTGGCGGTCTGCGGGCGCTGCCGGCCCATGACGATGCCGCAGGCGCGCACGGTGCGACCATTGGGCAGGTCGCGCAACTGTTGCGCGCTGAGCAGCTTCATGCGGGCCAGACGGGGGCGCAGCAGTTCCAGCGGGTGGCGGCGCAGGGTGAGGCGCAGCGACGCGTAGTCGCCGACGATCTCCTCGCCTTCGGGGGCGGCCGGCAGTTCCAGCTTGGGCTCGTGGATGGGGACGCCCTTGAGCAACGCGGGAGAGCGGCGCTGGGCGGTGGCGTCCCAGACCTGCTGGCGGCGGTGGCCCGACAAGGCCATGAGGGCGTCGGCGCCGGCCAGGGCGGCCATGTCCTTGGCGTCGAGTTCTGCGCGCAGGGCGAGGTCTTCGGTGCTGATGAAGGGTTGGATTTCGCGGGCCCTGAGGAGGCGTTCGGCGCCGGCTTCGCTCAAGCCCACGATGCGGCGCAGGCCGAGTCTTACGGCGGGTGGGTGGGGGTTGGCTTTGCCCTCACCCCGGCCCTCTCCCGCAGGCGGGAGAGGGAGCAAAACCGGGGATTCCAGGGTGCAGTCGTTGTCGCTGACGGTGACGTCGACCGGGCGTACTTCGACACCGTGCCGGCGCGCGTCCTGCACCAATTGCGAGGGCGAATAGAAACCCATCGGCTGCGAGTCGAGCATGGCCGCGAGGAAGCAGGCGGGCTCGTAGTGCTTGAGCCAGCAGCTCACCACCACCAGCAGCGCGAAGCTCGCGGCATGGCTCTCCGGGAAGCCGTATTCGCCGAAGCCCTGGATCTGCTTGAAGATGGCTTCGGCAAAGGCGCGGTCGTAGCCGCGCTCGACCATGCCGTTGACCAGCCGGTCGTAGAAGTGACCGACGCCCCCCTTGCGCTTCCAGGCGGCCATCGAGCGGCGCAGCTTGTCGGCTTCGTCGGGCGTGAACTCGGCGGCGATCATCGCGATCTGCATCACCTGCTCCTGGAAGATCGGCACGCCGAGCGTGCGGCCCAACGCCTCGTGCAGGCCGGGCGGGTAGTTGACCAGCCTCGGGTCCTGGCGACGCTTGAGGTACGGATGCACCATGCCGCCCTGGATCGGCCCGGGCCGCACGATCGCGACCTCGATCACCAGGTCGTAATAGCAACGCGGCTTCAGTCGCGGCAGCATCGACATCTGCGCGCGGCTCTCGATCTGGAACACGCCGATGGTGTCGGCCTCGCAGATCATGTCGTAGACCTTCTCGTCGTCGTTCGGGATCTGGTGCATCTCCAATGTGGTGCCGCGCCACTTGTTGACGAAGTCGAGCGCGCGGCGGATGGCGCTCAGCATGCCCAGCGCGAGCACATCGACCTTGAGCATGCCCATGGCTTCCAGGTCGTCCTTCTCCCACTGGATGACGGAACGATCCTTCATTGACGCCTTCTCGACCGGCACCAGCCGCGTGAGCTTGCTCTGCGTGAGCACGAAACCGCCGACGTGCTGGCTCAGGTGGCGCGGGAAGCCCTTGAGCTGCTGCGTGAGTTCGAGCCACTGGCGCAGCTTGAAGGTGCTCTCGCGCACACCGGCGGCCTCCATCGCCTGCTCGAGGCGCTCGTCCTGCACGTCATGGTCGAACCAGTGGTGGTCCTTGGCAAAGGCCTCGATGAGACGGTCGTCGATGGCCAACGCCTTGCCCACGTCGCGCAAGGCGCTGCGGGTGCGCCAGCAGATGACGACGGCGGCGATGGCGGCGCGGTCGCGGCCGTACTTGTCGTAGATGTACTGGATGACCTCCTCGCGTCGCTGGTGCTCGAAGTCGACGTCGATGTCGGGCGGCTCGCGGCGCTCGCGGCTCAGGAAGCGCTCGAACAGCAGGTTGCCGGTCTCGGGGTTGATGGCAGTGATCTGCAGGCAATAGCAGACGGCCGAGTTGGCAGACGACCCGCGGCCCTGGCAGAGGATGTGCCGCTCGCGCGCGAAGCGGACGATGTCCTCGACGGTGAGGAAGAACATCTCGTACTTCAGCTCGATGATGAGGTCGAGCTCGCGCTGGATCTGGCGGCGGATCTTGTCTTCCACGCCGTTCGGATAGCGGATGCGCGCGCCCTCCCAGGTCTTGCGCACCAGCGTCTGCGTGGGGGTCTCGCCGCCGCCGACGAGTTCGAGCGGGTACTTGTAGTGATCGCGGATGCGTTCAAGATCGAAGCGGCAGCGCTCCATCACGACGAGCGTGTGGGCCAGCAGTTCCGGCGGGTAGAGGTCGGCCAGGCGCATGCGCGAACGCAGGTGGCGCTCGGCATTGGGCTGCAGTGCGAAGCCGCATTCGCCCACTGGCTTGCCTTCGCGGATGGCGGTGACCACGTCCTGCAGGGGCTTGCGGGAACGCTTGTGCATGTGCACGTCGCCGGTAGCCACGAGGGGCACGCCGGCCTGCGCACCGAGTTGCTGCAGCGAGGCGAGCCAGAGGTCGTCGTCGATCTCGTTCTGCAGCGCGACGGCAATCCACAGATGGGCGCCGAACAGCGCGAAGGCGCTCGCCACATCGGCGCCGGCAGCCTCCAGGTCCAGCATCTCGCCGGGCACGCGGCGCGGCACGAACAGCACTTCGCAGCGCTGCAGCGAGGCCACGTCGCTCGTGGCCCAGTCCACGCGGTATTCGCCCTTGGGCGCCGAGGTGTTGCGCGCGGCGGTGATGAATTCGCAGAGGTTGCCCCAGCCTTCGAGATCGTGCGCGATCGCCACGAGCCGGAAGCGGCCGAAGTCGAACTCGCTGCCGAGCAGCACGCGGAAGCCCGGATTGCGCGGCAGCTTCGGCTCTTCCGGATGTGTGCGCTCGTACTCGGTGAGCGCCTCGAGATGATCGCGCAGGCCGACATGCGCCCGCACCACGCCGGCCACCGAGCATTCGTCGGTGAGGGCCAGCGCGCGATAGCCGAGTTGATACGCACGTTCGACCAGTTCCTCCGGGCTCGATGCGCCGCGCTGAAAGCTGAAGTTGCTCAGCGCATGCAGCTCGGCGTAATCGGGCAGGCCCGGCACGATCGATGGCTTGGGCGGCACGCGCAGCGGATGCGGGATGCGCGCCTGCAGTTGCTTGTCGCTGAGTTCAGGCATAGAGGCCTTGCAGGTACCAGCGCGGCGCCTGGTCCAGGGCCAGCGGGGCGGAGAGGCGCTCGCGGTACACCCACACGAGCCCTGCCTCGGGGCTTTCGGCGATGTAGTAGTCGCGCACCGCCGGATGGCCGCCCTCTTCCTCCTTGCCGCCCCACCAGCCCGCCTCCAGCCGCTGCGGGCCGCTCAGGCGGCGCAGCTTGCCGCGGTAATAGGGATGGCCGCCGCGAATTTCCAGCGGCAGGGGTTGGCGCAACAGCCAGGGCGGATACAAGCCATCGGGTTGCAAGGCGGGCTTGGCGGCGCGGGGGCGGCCCAGCGCCGGTTGCCAAGCCTGCATGGCTTCGGGCCGATGGTCGGCCTGCGTCACCGGCACGAGCACCTGCTGCGCGCCGAGCCGCGCGCTGAGGCGTTCCACCAGTTCATGCAGCTTGTCGCCCTTGCGCGAATCCTCGGGCAGGAAGCTGGTGCTGGCGCCGGCCCAGGACGCGGTCTCCAACGTGCGCAGGCGCAGCCAGCTCGCGGGAGCGGCGAGCTGGGTGAGCGCCAGTTTCTCGCTCATCAGGCGGCGCAGGTGCGCCATGTCCTGCGTGGGCTGGGCCGTGCGCACGGTGATGTGCTGGTGCGGGGGCAGGTCGACGCCGTTGAGGCGCCGGAGATCGAGCGTCCATTCCAGCTCCAGTGCCACCGCACCGCGCTGGCGGCCGCGCAGCCAGATCTGCAGGGCGGACAGCAGGCGGTTGGCCGACCACATGAGCTCGGGCGCGGTTTCGGCGAGTGCGGGCAGTTCCAGCTTCTGCTCGAACACGTCGGGCAGCGTGAGCCAGGTGTGCTGGTCGGGGCGCAGGCCCCAGGCGATGTCGAGTGCAGTCCTCAGGGTCGTGTCGAAGCGCCTTGCCAGCCCGCCCCGCGGCAGCGCCGCGACATCGCCCCAGGTCTGGCAGCCGAGACGGGCCAGCACGTCCAGGTGCGGTTGCGCCGCGCTGAGGGTGTCGAGCGGCAAGGCGGCCGGCACATCTGCCGGCGGCTTCTGGCCGCGGGCGAACATGCGAAGGCGAGCCAGCGCGACGAGGCTGGTGGCGCCCTGGACCCGCTGTACGGGCGCCTCTGACGGATTCGACGCGGAAATCTGGCGCATCAACGAAAGTCGGCCACCCCACAGGCGTTCGCAGGCGGAGACTTCGAGCAGCAAGCCTTCGTCGAGCCAGGTGACGCGCGGCGTGAACTGCAGCGCCCACCAGCCGAGCGCATCGCGCGGGAGGCCGGATTCAGGCGACCAGCGCAGGGCGATCCAGTGCACTGGGTGCTCCTTTCCAAGCGCTCGGCCCGGCGCGAACCTCGGCCCCCACGCCCGGCACTTCGAGACCTCGCTGCCGCCCAAGTGGAATGCTCACCACCGTCGCCCCCGCCTCCACCGGCACCCCGCCCAACTGCTGCAACCGCGCCTTGCGACGCAACTGGCTGGCAGCCAGCAGCGCCGTCATGCGCCCGTTGCGCGCCGGCAGCGTGAGGGGCGCTGCGAGCGGCGGGCCGCGGCGCTTGAGCAGGTGGACCTGCATCCGGCCTTCCGCTTCCGGCACCACCTGCAGGCGCAGCCGCGCGGGCGAAGCGTTCTGCGCCACGGATTCCGGCCGGAACACGAACAGCAGCCCTTCATGCTGCGCGGCCGCCAGTTGCAGCCGACGCAACTCACCCACCCGCGCCTGCGGCAGCCAGGCCAGCACGGCCGCGATGTCGGCGCAGCGCAGCGCCTGCTCGCAGGCCCAAAGGCGGGCGCCCGCAGCCTCCCCTCGGATCCACATCAAGGCCTCCACCGGCAAGCCCCCCGCCGCAAGCGCCGGCCCGAAGGGCTCCTGCGGCGCACCGATCAGCACGACCGGCCCGCCACGCGCCTGCACCGCCTGCGCCAGCGCGGGCAGCAGCAGTTGCCAGACATGCGCCTCGGGCGCGGACTGGAGCACCTCCGTCATCGCGCCAACCGGCCAGCCGCCGCCAGGCAACTGCGCATCCAGCGCCGCATGGCCGGTCGCGACAATCTGTGCGTCGGCGCCGCCGAGCTCGTCGCCGCGCCAGACGTTGTGACGCCCCGAAGTCAAGAAAGGGTCGAGGGAAAGGAGGCCCATGATGGAATCGATAACTGTATTTTTATACAGTATTTCGAGCCCACCGGGTTTTTCTTTTTGACAGTCCAGTCGAGTCCGGAAGGGAGAGACAAGGGTATACCCTTACAGGTCTTACAATCGCTACTGACCCATCGGTCAGTTTTGGCACAAATGTTGCAACCAGATGTGTCGCGCCCCCAGGCGCTTTCTCCATGTCCCCAACAACAGTTCCCCGATGAAATTCAAAGCCGCCTCGGCGCTCGCCGCCCTCGCCTTCGCCAGTTCCTTCGCCCATGCCGACTTCCTCGACTGGAGCGACACCTCCATCGGCTACCGCTACGGGACCCAGTTCCGCGAGCCCTACAACAGGCAGGACATCGCCAAGAACATCGTCAACTTCACCCATGCCGACGGCTTCAAGTACGGCACCAACTACCTCAACATCGACGTGCTGAAGTCCGACAGCAAGGACAGCGACGCGACCGAGACCTACATCGTCTACCGCAACACGCTGGACCTCGGCAAGATCACCGGCAGCAGCTTCGCCTTCGGCCCGGTGCGCGGCCTGGGCATCACCAGCGGCTTCGATTGGAACCACAAGAACGACCCCGGCTACGCCTCGCGCAAGCAGATGGTCGTGCTCGGCCCGACGGTGATGATGGACGTGCCCGGCTTCCTCAACATCGGCGTGCTGGCCCTGTGGGAAAGCAACGAGCCGAACAGCATCGACCGCCGCTACTACTACAAGACGCACCCCGCGCTCAGCGTGACCTGGGCAATACCGCTGGGTGACACCAACCTGTCCTTCGAGGGCTACCTGAACTGGATCGCGCCCAAGGGCAAGGACGAGTTCGGCAACAACACGGCGACCGAAACCAACTTCGACGGCATCCTCTGGTACGACGCGGGCGTGCCGCTCAACTGGGGCAAGAACAAGTTCCGCGTGGGCCTGGAATACCAGTACTGGCGCAACAAGTTCGGCAACCCCAGCAGCGTCCCGGGCTCGCTCGCCAAGACGCCGCAGATCCGCGCCGAATACCACTTCTAAACACCAACGACGCATGCCGTCCGTGCGTTCTGTTCGGGAGCACCCGTGGAACCGGCTTTGCCGGGCCACTGGGTGCGCCCCCTCGAAGGGGCTGAGGGCCGCGGCTCCAAGCCTGCCTGCGCAGGCTTGGACGGCCCGCAAGAGCAGCCGCCTATGGCGGCCGCCCGGGCGCCGCAGGCGCTTCGGGGGTGGGTCAATACAGACCCTATGAGAGCGGTGCGACCCGATTCCTATAATTCGACGCGAAATCGGTTGAACCTGGAACAAGCAGTTGGATGCGCCTGAGTACACCGTGATCGGTATCAGTTTTTCCAGGTTCAATTCCGCTGCGGCGGCACACAGTGCAAAGGGCACTTCATGGAAGCGTGGTTCAGTTCGGAAATGCAGCCGATTTGCCAGTCGCCTGTGTTCGTCTCCGACGACCCCGACGTGGTCAAGCACCAGACCGCCCTCGCATTCAAGGAACACGACCTGTCCTGGGGCAAGGGCAAGGTCGATGCGGCACTGTTCGGTGCGCATGTGGGCTCGCTCTCCTTCTTCGTTCTCCAGTACGGCGCGGCCGTGCATATCGAACCGGGGCAACTCGACGGCTTCGTGCTGTTCCAGGTGCCGCTGGCGGGCTCCGCCGCGATCCGCGTGGACGGCCGGCCCGTGGCGGCTTCACCCAGCACCGGCGCGGTGATCTCGCCCAGCCTCGGCCTGGAACTCGACTGGCACGAGGGCTGCCGCCAATTGCTGGTGAAGATCCCGCGCGAACGGGTGGAGAACACGTGTCGCAACCTCCTCGACGACGAGTTGCGCCGGCCGATCGAGTTCGACCCTGAACTGCATCTCGACAACGACACGGGCCGCAGCTGGCAGCACCAGCTCGCCAGTCATTTCTGCAGCCTGCACATGCCTTCGCAGGCGCTGGCGCCGCAACTGCTGCCGGTGCAGGAAGAAGCGCTCATCCATCATCTGCTGCTGCGCCAGGGCAGCAACTATTCAGTGCGCCTGTCGCAGTCGCAACGCGCCGCGGCGCCGCGCCAGGTGCGCGCGGCACAGCATTTCATCCATGCGCACCTGTATGAAACGCTGACGCTGGAGACGGTCGCCAAGGCCAGCGGTGCCAGTGTCCGCGGCCTGTGCCTGGCCTTCCAGAAGCACCTGCAACAGTCGCCGATGGCCTATGTGCGCACCGCCCGGCTGGAGCGGGCGCGGCAGGACCTGCTCAGTGCGCCACCCGGGGCGCAGGTCACGGACATCGCACTGCGTTGGGGCTTCAACCATGTGGGGCGATTCAGCACGGCCTATCGCAAGCGCTATGGTGAATCGCCCTTGCAGACGCTGAGGGCGGCGTAGCTGCCGAGCCCGCGAGACGCGAGGTTCAGGCGGTCGCCTGCGTCATTTCGTACGCGTCCAGCAACCCATCCTCGCCCAGGCGCTCCAACACACGGTCCATGGCCGTGACAAGTTGGTCCACGTGCTCGCGTTGATGCGGCCAGGCGAGGAACACCGTCCCGCGCCCACCGATGTCCACGCCTTCCAGGATCAGGCCCATGCGCAACGCGGCCGCCAGTTCCGCGGAAGGCTTGGCGACCTCCCCGCGCGTGATCGCGAACGGATCGGAACCTCGTGGCGACAAGCCCGGCATCAGGTGCAGGCCCGAATAGCGTCCATAAGCGAGCCAGCGCACGCCCTTGCGGTCGAACATGTCGTTGAGGCTCGCGCGTGCGTAGTCGCCCAGTGCGTTGATGTGCGTGCAGACATCCTTCTCGACGATCTCGTCGATGGCCGCGATCGCCGCTGCCGCCGTGACCGGATTGCCGGTGAAGGTGCCCTGGTGCAAGACCTTGCGCGGCGACGACGACTGCAGCATGCCCATCACGTCCTCGCTGCCCGCGACCGCGCCGCCCGGCATGCCGCCCGTGGCCGCCTTGCCCAGGCAGGTCAGGTCGGGCCGCAGGCCCAGCAGGCTCTGGATACCGCCCGGTGCGATGCGGAAGCCCGACACCACCTCGTCGAGGATGAACAGCGCCCCATGCGAGCGCGCCAGATCGGCGCATCGCTGCAAGTACGCGTCGGCCACGGGCACCAGTCCGAAGTGCGAGCCCAGCGGCTCGACGATGACACCCGCGATGGACGCACCGTGCTGCGCGAACACCTGCTCGAGCGCCGCGATGTCGTTGGGCGGCACGAGCAAGGTCTTCGCCGCCACCTCGCCCAGCACGCCGGGCGCAGGCGAACCGTCGAATTGCGCGTTGTAGCCCGAGGTGGCGAAGTCATGCCAGCCGTGGTAGTGCGTGGCCACGCGAACGATGCATTCGCGGCCGGTGCGTGTCCTCGCCAGGCGCAAGGCCAGCATCGTGGACTCCGTGCCGCTGCCGGTGAATCGCACCTTCGCGGCGCCGGGAATGTGCCGGACGATGCGCTCGGCCCAACCCACTTCCAGCGGATGGCAGGCGGCGTACTGGACGCCGCGGCCCATCGCCTCGGTGACCGCCGCCGTGACACGCGGATGACAGTGCCCCAGCACCATGGCGCCATGGCCGCCGAAGAAGTCCAGCAGTACATTGCCGTCCACGTCGGTCTTGTGCACGCCGGACGCGCGGGCCACGTACAGGCTGTACGGATTGAACACGCGCGTATCGACCGTGACGCCGTCGGGCATGCTCTTGCGAGCACGTTGCGACCACTGCGCCGAAGTCGGCGTCTTGCGAAGGTAGTCGTCAATGATCATCAGTCGTACAGCGGCGTCTTGACACCGTCCTGGTACGTGTACAGCGTGAACTGCGGGTTCTTCAGGTCGCCCTTGCTGTCGAACTGCACGCGTGTCGACAAGCCGCGGTAGTTGGTCTTGGGGAGTTCCGCCATGTACTTGGCGGGGTCCGTCGAGCCGGCCCGCTTCATCGCGTCGGCCATCACCATCACGCCGTCGTAGGCATAGGGCGCGAACAGCACGTACTCCTTGGGAAAGCGCTGGTCGTACTTCGCCTTCCAGGCCTTGCCGTTGTTCATCTTCTCGACGGAAAGCCCGCCTTCGGCGCACACGACATTGGCCAGCGGCTTGGCGTTCTGGGCCAGCTTGCCGAGTTGCGTGGTGCAGATGCCGTCACCGCCCATGAGGCGCACGTCGCCCATGCCCAGTTGCTCCATCTGGCGCAGCATCGGACCGGCCTGCGCATCGTTGCCGCCAAAGAAGATGGCGGGCGCGTTCTTGGCCTTGATGGCGGTCAGGATCGACTGGAAGTCCGTGGCCTTGTCGGTGGTGAACTCATGCGAGATGACCTGGATGTGCGCGGCACGCGCCTCGCGCTCGAACACCTCGGCCACGCCCTGGCCGTAGGCGGAGCGGTCGTCGATGACCACCACGCGCTTGACCTTCAACTGCTCGGCCGCATAACGTGCCAGGCCGGTGGCGAGCGCGTTGTCGTTGGCCACCAGGCGGTACACGTTCTTGTAGCCTTGCTTGGTGAACTGGGGATTCGTGGCGCCCGGAGAGATCAGCGGAATGCCGCATTCGCTGTAGATGCGCCCGGCCGGGATCGCGCTGCCGGAGTTGATATGGCCCACCACGCCCGCGACCTTGGCATCGCAGAGCTTTTGCGCGGCGAGGGTGCCTTGCTTGGGGTCTCCCGCATCATCCTCGGCTGCGAGCTTGAATTCGATGCGCTTGCCGTCGATCACCATGCCCTGCTGGTTCAGGTCGTCGATGGCGAGCGTCACGGCATTGCGGGCATCCACACCGTAGTGGGCCATGGAGCCGGAAGTGGGCCCGACGTAGCCGATGGTGACAGTTTGGGTGGGCTGTTGCGCCCAGACGGCCACGCAAGTCGTGGCGAGACCGGCAACGAGAATGAATCGGAAAGGCTTCATTTGATTGGCTCCAGATATTGTTCGATACGAGCCCCGTAGAGCACTTCCTCCCCGTCGGTTGACTCGCGGCAATTATCGTAAATGAGAATTCTCACAAGGGAGAACATGGTTTCCACCAATGCCTCGCCAAGGCATACTGCCGCCATCGTGCCCAAGACACCTCCTCTCGCGAAGGCCCCTCCCCGAAAGGTCCGGCCACCAGCGGCCAAGCCCGTGGCGAAAGCGGCGACCACCGCCCCATCGCAGGCCACGCAGATCGACCGCCAGGCCATGGGCCATCGCATCCGCGAAGTCCGCAAGAGCAGCGGCCTCACGCTCAAGCAGTTGTCCGAGAAGTCGGGCGTGTCGCTGCCGACGCTGTCGAAGATGGAACTCGGCCAGGTGTCCATCAGCTACGAGAAGTTCGCCGCAGTCGCGCTCTCGCTGGGCATCGACATCGCCCAGTTGTTCC
This sequence comes from Variovorax robiniae, assembly GCF_037889955.1. Taxonomy (NCBI): domain Bacteria; kingdom Pseudomonadati; phylum Pseudomonadota; class Betaproteobacteria; order Burkholderiales; family Comamonadaceae; genus Variovorax; species Variovorax robiniae. The sequence continues at coordinate 297,252 of NZ_JBBKZS010000008.1, read as the reverse complement.
AGCCGGAGCCCAAGGCCAGGTCGGCGCGCAAGGTCAAGCCGACGATCTACAGCCGCTCGTCGCTGGAGTCCACGCCCAACTACATCAGCGACCACTACGACCATCACCTGCTGGCCAACGACTTTGCGGACAAGCGCATGACGCCGGCGTACAGCCGGATCCGGGCACGCAGCATGGACGAGTTCGAAGGCTATGGCTCGCATCCGGGGCAGGAGTTCCTGCTGGTGCTGTCGGGCGCGATCGAACTGTGCTTCGAGAGCGGCGAGACGGTGGCGCTGAAGAAATCGGAGTGGATCTATTTCGACAGCGGCATCGGCCATGCCTACCTGTCCACGAGCAGGAAGGACGCACAGATCCTGCTGGTCATGACGCGGCTTCAGACACCCACGTAGCGGTGCCAGATGTCCGGCGCTTCGCGCAGGTGCGCGCTGCTGCCGGTCCACACGACACGGCCCTTCTCCACCACCGTGTGATGGTCGGCCAGCGACAGCAGGCGCTCCACGTACTTGTCGATGACCAGGGCGGTCTGGCCTTCGGCACGGAGCTGGCGCAGGCAGGTCCAGATCTCCTCGCGGATGAGCGGCGACAAGCCCTCGGTCACTTCGTCCAGAATCAACAGCGCCGGATTGGTCATGAGCGCCCGGCCGATCGCGAGCATCTGCTGCTCGCCTCCCGAGAGTTGGTTGCCCATGTTGCGGGCACGCTCCTTCAGGCGCGGGAACAACGCATGCACGCGCTCAAGGGTCCACGGACCCTTGGCGCCGCTGCGGTTCGCGGCGAAGGCGATGAGGTTCTCCGTGACCGAGAGGTTCGGAAAGATCTGCCGCCCTTCCGGCACCAGCGCGACGCCGAGTCGGGCGATACGGTCGGTGGCCCACGTATCGACGCGCCGGCCGTTGAAGTGGATGCTGCCCTTGGCCAGCGGTGTCAGTCCGAGGATCGCGCGCACCGTCGTGGTCTTCCCTGCCCCATTGCGCCCCAGCAGCGTCGCCGTCTCGCCCTCGCGAATGGACAGGTGCATGCCGAACAGCACCTGGCTCTGCCCGTAGCCGGCGTCGATCGCATCGACGCGCAGGACTTCGCGGGCGTCGGTCACGCGACCACCTCGTCGCCCAGGTAGGCCTTCTTCACCGCGGCATCGACACGGATCTGATCCGGCGTGCCGGTCGACATCACCTGCCCCGCGACGAGCACCGAGATGCAGTCGGCCAACTGGAACACCGCGTCCATGTCATGCTCGATCAGCACCACGGTGTGTTGCCGGCCAAGCTCCTTGATCAGGGGAATCAGGCGCGCCGATTCCTCGGGGCCCATGCCGGCCATGGGCTCGTCCAGCAGCAAGAGTTGCGGCGCGCTGGCCAAGGCCAGGCCCAGTTCAAGCTGGCGCTGCTCGCCGTGTGACAGGCTGGCGGCAATGACCTGCAACCGATCGGCCAGGCCCACGCGCTCGCCGATTTCGGCGGCCTCGCGGAACAGCGCGGTCTCGTCGATCGCGCGCCGCCAGAAGCGCATGCTCGTACCCTTGCGGGCCTGTACCGACAGCGCGAGGTTGTCGAGCACCGAGCAGGATTTGAAGACGTTGGTGATCTGGTAGGAGCGCGCCAGGCCCAGCGCGACACGCTCGTGCATGGCGAGCGCCGTGACGTCGCGGCCACCGAAGACGATGCGCCCGCTGTTGGGCTTCAACGCACCTGCGATGAGCTGGATCAACGTGGTCTTGCCCGCGCCGTTCGGGCCGATGATGGCGTGCACCTGCCGTGGCATGACGACGAGGTTCAGGCGATCCGTCACCGTCAGGCCACCGTAGCGCTTGACCAGGTCATGGAGTTGCAGGATGGGTTCGGTCATGCCTTGCCTTTGCCTGGGAAGACTCGCTCCAGCATCCCGGCCAACCCCTTCGGAAACGCAATCACCGCGCACAGCAGGATGATGCCCAGCGCGAATTGCCAGTACGTCGTATACGCCGACAGGATCTCCTCCAGCCCCAGCATCGCGACCGCGCCCAGCACGCCGCCGGACAGGTAGCCCATGCCGCCCAGGATGACCATCACCATCAGCGTGCCCGACTGCGACCAATGCAGCAGCGCCGGCGTGACCATCATGTTCTGGTTGGCGATCAGCGCGCCCGCCAGGCCCGCCAGCGCTCCGGCGATAACCAGGCAGGCCAGCTTGTAGCGGAACACCGGATAGCCCAGCGCCTGCATGCGGACCTCGTTCTCGCGGATGGCCTGGATCACGCGGCCGAAGCGGGAGTTGATGAGCCGGTACAGCAGGTACGACGCAACGGCCGTCACCGCCAGCACGACCCAGTAGAAGACCGGCTCCGAGGCCAGGTCAAGTGCCGATGCGCCCAGCGTCGAGCGTCCCGACAGGCTCATGCCGTCGTCCCCGCCATAGGTCTTCAGCGAGGTCATCACGTAGAACATCATCTGCGCGAAGGCCAGCGTGATCATGATGAAGTGCACGCCCTTGGTCCGCAGCGACACCATGCCGATGACGAGCGCGAGCACGCCGCTGGCCACCATCACCAGCGGCCATGCGATCCATGCCGAGGCCACGCCCTGCTGCATGAGGATGCCGACCAGGTAGGCGCCGAAGCCGAAGTAGGCCGCATGCCCCAGGCTCACCATGCCACCGAAGCCGAGGATGAGGTTGAGGCTCGTCGCCGCCAGCGAGAAGATCAGCAGCCGCGTGGCGAAGCCGACGTAGAACTCGAGCCCCGTGGCCTGCGCGATGAATGGAACGGCTGCCAGCAGCGCCAGCAAGCCCAGGGCCAGCGGCGCGGAGACCGCGTGGTGCAAGGTGCTTTTCATACGGCCTTCAACCACGCGCGGGAAACAGCCCCTCGGGCTTGAAGAAGAGCACCGTCGCCATCAGCACGTAGATGAGGATGGAAGCCAGTGTCGGCCCCAGGTTCGATGCGATGTCCGCGGGCGCCACCGCCTTCAGTGCGGCGGGCAGCAGGCTGCGGCTCAGCGTGTCCACCACGCCCACGAGGATGGCGCCGAACAGCGCGCCGCGCACCGAGCCGATCCCGCCGATCACGATCACGACGAAGGCCAGGATCAGGATGCTCTCACCCATGCCGACCTGCACCGACAACACCGAGCCCAGCAGCGCCCCGGCCATCGCGCACAGCGCCGCGCCCAGCGCCACCAGCACCGTGAAGATGCGCTGGATGTTGACGCCCATGACCCGCACCATGTCGCGGTTGGAAGCCCCCGCGCGCACCTGCATGCCGAGCCGGGTCTTGACCACCAGCAGGTACAGCAAGCCCGCCACCGCCAGGCCCGCGCCGATGATGAACAGGCGGAACGCGGGGTACGAAAAGCCGGGCAGCAACTCCACCGGATTCGACAGCGAGGGCGGCGTGTTCAGCATCAGGGGCTGCGGCCCCCAGATCATCCGCGCGGCGTCGTTGAAGATCAGGATCAGCGCGAAGGTCGCGAGCACATGCGACATGTGGTCGCGCTTGTAGAGCCGCCGAAAGATGACCAGTTCCAGCACCGCACCGACGATGGCCGTGGCCACCACCGCGCCCAGCAGGCCCAGCCAGAAAGAGCCGCTCATCTCGGTGAAGGTGGCTGCGAAATACGCGCCCGCCATGTAGAGCGAGCCGTGCGCCAGGTTGATGAAATCCATGATGCCGAAGATCAGCGTCAGGCCCGCCGCGAGCAGGAACAGCATCAACCCGAACTGCAGCCCGTTGAGGGCATGCTCCAGGAGCAGAACCGAATTCAAGAACCCTCTCCCTTCCAGAAACACCGCGAAAACGGCCTTGCCAGTCCGCTGCCCCCATGCAAAGGGGGTTGGCCATGTCTCATTTTCCGCGCTCGAACCAGGCGCGTGGTCCCAGGCCCTGGTCCGGGCCCAGCACGGAATAACCGCCATCCACCGGTATGTCCACGCCCGTGATCCACGAGGCCGCATCGGAGCAGACGAAGGCCACCACGTTGCCCACCTCGGCGCCATCGCCCACGCGCCCGAGCGGATGCAACGGCGCGGCCACCGCATCGGCACGCTCGCGCGAACCTTCGCTCAGCGACTCGACCGATGGCGACCAGGTCCAGGCCGGAGACACGGCCACAACCCGGATGCCTTGCGGCGCAACTGTCACGGCCATGCTCTTGGTCAGTTGCAGCATCGCGGCCTTGGAAGCGGGATACAACGCGCGCCCCGCCGAGCCGAATTTGCCGCCGACGCTGCCCAGGTTGACGATCACACTGCCGCGCTGCATGTGCGGCAGCACCTTCTGCGAGAAGATCGCTGCCGATACCAGGTTGACGCCCAGCGTCTGGTGCCACTGCGCACGGCTCGACGCGATGCCTTCGTCCGTATAGATGCAGGCATTGTTGACGAGGATGTCGATGCGGCCGAAGCGCTCCAGCGTGGTCTTCACGCACTGGTCGATGTGCGCATCCTGCTCGATGTCCATGCCACAGAAGATGGCCTGCGCACCGTCGCGCTCGGTGAGCTCCCAGACGAGCTCATGGCCCGCATCCTTGCTGCGACCGACGACCACCACATGCGCGCCCGACGCGGACAGCACCCGCGCAATGTCGGCGCCCACGCCATGCGTGCTGCCGGTGACGATGGCGACCTTGCCTGTCAGGTCCGCGCTCACGGCGAAGCCTCCCTGTGTCGATTCATGAAAACACCGCCTCGCCACGCGCGATTCGCGCGATCAGGTCCATGCTGCGCAGCGAGGCCTCGTGCTCGGCCGGCTGCGCGGAGGCGCAGGCATCCGCCGCGACGGTCACCTCGTAGCCCATGTCCACCGCATGGCGCACTGTGCTCTCGACCACCGAATGCGTGGCCACGCCAGCGATGACCAGGCGCCGGGCATCCACGATGCGCAGCAACTCCTCGAGCTGCGTGCCATAGAAGGCGTTCACGCGCCGGTGCCGCACCACGAACTCATTGGCCCGATCCGCATCCGGCGCCAACGACTCGTAGAACGCTGCACCCCAGGACCCCTCCACCACCGCGCCGATGGCCGCGACGTTGCGAAAGATCGGTGCGTTCTGGATCAGGTCGGCGTAGTCCGGACGGAAGGCGATGCGCACATGCACGATCGGCCAGTTCCGCTGCCGTGCGCCCTGCAGAAGCGCGTGCGCCGCGGCAATGACCGCGCTGCGCACCGGGCTGTCGGCGCTCAGGCCCACACGGATCTTCCCTTCCGGATGCAGCACGTCGTTCTGGTAGTGAAGCGCGAGCAGCACCCCCGGCTTGGGTTTGGGCTTGGCGGCCATCAGATGAAGATTTCCAGGTTCTCGTGGGCCGCGTCGCAGTTGACCAGGTTCACGCGCTTCATGCGGATGCGCCAGCCGTTGCCCTCGGCCGCGAGCTTGTAGATGTAGTCGCCGGCGAGTTGACGGGTCTGGCGCTTGCGCCATTCGGTCATCTGGAACACGGCGCGCACGACCAGGTTGCCGGCGGCATCGGTGCCATCCACGCTCACGTTGCCGACGAGGCGTGTCGCATGGGTCGGCGGCTGCTGTGACCAATTGCGCGCATGCTCGACGCGGCGCACCCGCACCTCGCGCAGCATCTTGTCTTCCCACGCGAGCGAGATGTGGTCGTAGGGGCTGGCCTGGCCGTGCTGCTGTGGCAGCCAGTACATGCCGTCGTCGGTCCACAGGGAAAGCCAGTCGTCCCAGCGGCGCTCGTCGAGCAGGCGGGCTTCCCGGTAGACGAACTGTTGAAGGCGCAGCCAAGTCTCCATCGGCACGTCGACCGGGCTCAGCTTGTCGGTGGAGACATCGAAGTCTAGGTCAAGCAGCATGGGCCGGCTCCTTCGCTGGCTCGGCTTGCGCGAAGGCGCTCTCGCTCATCATGAACTGCTTCCAGGCCTTGAACTGGTTGCGCATCGGCAGTTCGCTGGTGCCGTTGGTCGACACCATGCCGCCGGTCATTTCACGGTCGGTGCCGTGGTAGCGGTGCATGCTGACCCAGTCGCCGCCGTGGTTGAGGTTGCCGTCCTGGCAGCGGCCATAGACCTCGATGTCGTCGGGCATGACGTTCGACGAGGGCGAGTTGATGAGGTTGGCATAGACCAGCGCACGCTTGAACAGCGCGGGCGGCGCGTCCTTGAGGCGGAACACCTGGATCTCGACCAGCGTGCGGTCCACCGAGATGGGACGGATCACGCGGAACTGCTGGAACACGGTGTGCGGCGAGCCGCTGCCGTAGATGATGGTGTTGTGGCGGTTCATGCCGAGGATCTCGCGGGCGCGTTCTTCGCCGTAGGCCTGCTTGAGGGATTCGAAGTGCGAGCGCGTGACCGGGTCTTTGTCGGCGGCGCCCGGGTCGAAGATGCCTTCCATGTAGCCGTGGCCATTGTCGTAGGCGCAGAGGTCCAGCTTTTCCCAGAACTCATAGGGCTCGCCGTTGCCGTCCATGATGTGCAGTTCCAGCGGCATGTTGCCGATCGCCTTGGCTTCGTCGCGTGCCGCCATGAAGGAGGACTCGTGCGTGACGCGGGCATGCATGGTGTCATGCAGGTTCTCGTAGAACACTTTCCAGTTCGACGGTTGCAGCACGCGGAACACGCCGCCCGCCACTTCCACCTCGCCCGAGGGCGAGCGGTCGCAGAGGTTGTCGATGGAGCTGATCACGCCACCGAGGAAGTCCTTGAGGCCCGGCCCTTCCGCGCTCTGGTTCGCGAACACGAAGCCGCGGTAGTTCTCGACCCGCGCGAGTTGGCGCATCGAGAAGTCCGGGTGCTTCGGGTCGAAGCAGGTGCCTTCGAAGCCCAGCTTCATCGGCGCAGCCAGGTGCTGGCCGTCCAGCTTGAAGGTCCACGCGTGGTACGGGCAGCGGAAGAACTTGCCGACGTTGTGATCGCCCTCGGCCACCAGCTTCGCGCCCTTGTGCGGGCAGCGGTTGTAGAGCACGTGGACCTGCTTGTCGGCCGCGCGCACCATCACTACGTCCTGGTCGCCGATGCGGGTGGTGTGCGTGTCGCCGGGGTTGGGCACCTGGCTCTCGTGGCCGACGTAGATCCACACGCGACCGTAGATGCGTTGCATTTCCAGCGCGAACAGGTCCGGGTCGGTGTAGACCGACTTGTGCACGCTGTCGCCGCGCACCAGTGCGGCGATTTGCTCGTCCGAGCGCGACATGTCAGTATTTCCAGTTCTTCATCAGCGTGTTGGAGGGTTGCGACTCGTCCAGCAGCTTGCGCGAGGTCGAAGCACCTGCCACCGGCAGGCCGGCGGCGTCGAGCTTGCCGATCTGCACCAGCACGCTGGCCTGGTCCCAGTAGATGTGCTCGTGGTAGAGCTTGTCGCCGCGGAACTTGACGATGGCGACCAGCGGGATCTCCACGTATTTGCCCGTGGGCGGCACGCCCGGCAGCATCCAGTCGATCTCGCAGGTGTGGGTGAAGCAGAACAGCATCTCATCCACGATCTGCGTCGCGCCGATGGTGCGCGACAGCGGCACGAGCTTCGTGTCGGGCGGGTTGCTGTTGACGAAGTGATTGGCGTAGAAGTGCTTGAGCTGGTCGTGGCCCACGCCGCCGGTCATCGTCGGGATGTGGTTGACGTAGGGCTGCGCGACCATGGTGGCCATGGTGTCGTCGACGTTGCGCGTGCCGAACTCGTATTCGCAGTGCTTGTCCCACAGGGCCGACAGGTCATGCTCCGGTCCGATGGCGCGCTTGAAGGCCGCGATGGAGCGCTGGTGCGCCATCAGCGCGGAGGGCTTGTCGAAATGGTCGCCGCCGGTGCGGGCGAAGGCATGGTCGACGCCGGGGTAGAGGTACATCTGCACATGCGGGTTGCCGGCCAGCGACTGCATGATGGTGTTGCGTGCCTCGGCCGGGCAGAACTGGTCGAGTTCGGCGAAGTGCAGCACCAGCTTGCCTCGGATGTTCTTCGCCTCGTCGAGGTTCTTGTCGATGCCGACGCCGTAGTAGCTGACGCTGACGTCCGCATCGGTGCGGCAGGCCGCGAGGTAGGCCAGCTTGCCGCCGAGGCAGAAGCCGAGCACGCCGACGCCGCCGGTGACCTCGGGCCGTGTGCGCATCGCGGCGATGGTCGCGGCCAGGTCGTCGACGCCCTTGTTCTCGTCGAAGCCCTGGTAGAACTGGAAGGCCTTCTGCCAGTCCTCCGGCGTGTAGCCCAGCTCGACGTTGGGCTCCTGGCGCCAGAACAGGTCGGGCGCGAGGACGACGTAGCCTTCTTCCGCGTAGTAGTCGGCGACCTCACGGACGTAGGCGTTGATGCCGAAGATTTCCTGCGCGAGCACGATGCCGGGGCCCTTGCCCGAGGCGGGCGTGGCGAGGTAGGCGCGGAACTGGCCGCTGCCATCGGCGGCCTGGACGGTGATGTAGCTTCCCATGGGGTGTCTCTTCCGGTTGGTGGTTGTCGTGGGTTGGATGATTACTGCGCCATCTTGCAGGAGGACGCGAAGGGGTCGTGGTAGTCGGCGAGGATGGTCTTCATCGTGCGGTTGGTGATGCGCCCATCCTTGTCGCGGCCCACGACGCGCAGGTAGTAGTTCTGGATCGGGTACTGGTTGACGTTGAACTTGAAGTTGCCGCGCACCGACTTGAAGTTGGCCGCACGCAGCGCCTTGCGGAAGGCGGCCTTGTCCTCGATCTTGCCCTTGACGTCGCGCACGGCACCATCGAGCAGCATGGCGGCGTCATAGCCTTGCGAGGCGTAGAGCGTTGGGATGCGGCCATAGGTCTTTTCGAAGTCGGCGACGAACTTCTGGTTGGCCTCGTTCGGCAGGTCGGCGGCCCATTGCGATGAATTGAACATGCCGAGCATCGGCTCGCCGACGGCCTTGATGGTGTCCTGGTCGCCGGAGAAGCCGGGCGCGTAGAGCGTGATGTCCTTGCTCAGGCCCGAGGCGACGAACTGCTTGATGAAGCTGATGCCCATGCCGCCCGGCAGGAAGAAGAAGGCCGAGTCGGCGCCTGAGGCGCGCAGTTGCGCGAGCTCCGAGGAGAAGTCGAGCTGGCCCATCTTGACGTAGACCTCTTCGGCGATCTTGCCCTTGTAGAGGCGCTTGAAACCGCCGATGGATTCGCGGCCGCCGGGGTAGTTGGGCGCGATGAGGTAGACGCTCTTGGGGCCCTTGCCGTCGACGTACTGGCCCATGGCTGCGGGGATGTCCTCGTTCTGCCAGGCGACGGCGAAGAAGTTCTTGTTGCACTTGTCGCCGGCATACTCGGCGGGGCCGGTGTTGGTGGAAAGGTAGACGGTGTCGTTGCCGAGGATGCTCGGCATGATCGGCAGCAGCACGTTGGAGAAGACCATGCCGGTCATGACGTCGACCTTGTCGCGCTTGAGCATGCGTTCCGCGGCCTGGCGGCCGGTGTCGGCGCTTTGCTGGTCGTCGACGATGGAGAGCTCGACGGGCAGGCCGCCGAGCTTGTCGCCGCGGTGCTTGAGGGCGAGCTGGAAGCCATCCCGGATGTCGACGCCGAGGGCACCGCCCGGCCCGGAAAGGGTGGACAGGAAGCCCACCTTGATCTTGTCGGCCGCGTGCGCGGGTGCAATGCAGGCGGCCGCGGTCAGCGCGGCGGCGATCCATCCAAACTTCATCGTGTCTCCAGCGAGTGGGGTTCGTTCTCTCCACGGATGGTGCAGTGCTTTGCGGGGGATGTGCAAGCCAGATTTGGCAGGTTTTGGTCGAATCGGGCAGACCGAGGGTTTGTCCGATTTGATGAGTTGGTGGTTTGGACGGGCGTCAGTTTCTGTTCTGACTTGCGCGCACATCGACGTCCGCCTGGCACGCGATGCCCTCCGGTCGCCTTCACTGTGTCGGTCGCTACGCGACTGCCCTGCGCTGCTCGCGTGTCGCGGGGTCTGGCTCGAACTCGCTCCGCTGCGCTGCGCTCAGACAATCGCCAGCCCTGATCCGCGACACGCTGCGCTGCTCGGCGGCACAGAGGCGGCGACCGGAGGGTATCGCGTGCCGGGCTCTTGGGGGTGATCTGAGGACCGGCCCTTTGGAGGAGCGGCGGGACAGCCCTGTACGGTTTGGTGCGCGGCAGGCATGGTTTGGACCGCTGCATGCAGCTTCACACTAGCCCCGCCGCCTGGAACGCCCCGGCCGTCCGCTCGTGCGTTAAGGTCGTGAACGAGGAGTCGCGATTGGCCAACTTCAACGATCGAACTTATGGGGCCGATGTTTCTACCGCGGAGCGCAGCGTGTGCAATGTGTCTGCGGCCAGATCCGCATCGGTGATCGGTGCGCCCAATGCCTCTCTAATGGCTTGAGGCCACGTCACGGTCTGCGCTGTCCACACCACAAAGCGATTGACGACGAAGAAGACAAGGAATAGCGGCAGAACCATGTGCTGCCAAAGTTGCGTCCATGGCAATTCCTTCCAGTCGCGCCAGTAGTCGCGCCTGCGCCGCTTCAAGGCTTCGATCATGTCGAAGCCCTTCCCTTGACAGGGGCAGTCTCACCGGCCGTCAGCGGCGGCATGTCGGCTTCCATGTATTGCCGGATGTACTCCCACAGCGCCCCGGGAAACTCTACGGAGGGCAGCACGAATGAATCCACGATCGTTGGATCCGTCTTGTTCGCACGCACAAGAAAGAGAAGATGGTAAGTGCGGCTGATGCTGGTGGTACTTCCGCCCATCTTGGCATGCAATTCGCAGTCCACCAAGGACCAGTCTGCCTCGCGCGCCTCGACCTTCGCAGGGCCGAACAGGATGAACCGCTTCTTGCGGCCTTGGTGCACGTAGTAGACCTTCCTGCGCGACCGATCGAAATAGATGGGTTGTTCGCTCGGGCTGAACATCTCGAAGTACACGCCGACGAAGAACACCGCCCACATGGCAAGGAAACCGATTATGACGAAGAACCACGCTCCGTAGCCGATCTCATATACGAATGAATGCCACTCTGCCACGGTTCCGGAAACGCCGCCGATCAAGCCAACTGTCGTGACATACCCGCCGGCACTGACCAGTGAGCCGCCATTGAGTTCAATTGAATGTCGGTAGAGGCCGCTCAATCGCGCCTGGTGATCTGCGTGCCCCCCGCCTGGAAGCCGCTTGTCATAGCGCTGTATCAACCCTGAAATGAAGCCTTCTCTTCGCGCATCATCTGTGCTGATGCCGCTGGTATTGAAGCCAATCACAGCATAGTTCCCATACCCCAATCGGGGCGCGACGGGGCGGGATATTGCTGCGACTTGCGGCGAACGTCTTCCTGCGCGTCGGCCTCGTACTCGATCGCCATAAGCCAGCCTTCTTCGGCCCTGGCTGTCTCAAAACGTTTGTCGGTGTCTTTTCCGAAATAGCAGCGGCCAGCCCAGCGCTGATGCGAATCACGTTCGTTGACGACGCCATAGATATAGCCACCGACCGCCACAAGCATGAGTACCAGACCGAGACCGGACACGACGCTGGCGACCGTGCCGGCAGCACCAGCTACAGCGGCTTCCGTTGCAACTGTGCCCGCAACGCGCAAGAGCACAAGGCGGGCAATAGTGCGGCTGGCGACCTTTTGGGCTACGGCGTCGACGGCCGCAATGCCACCGGTCGCAAGCAACGCACGTCCCATCTGGGACGACAACCGATATCCAAAGGCTGATTGCGAATCGCCCTCCACCTGCGCCGCATCGGCTTTCTTGCCCATTGAATAGACGGTAATAGCCGCACCCAGCATCCCCGTCAGCGCCGCCGCTGTACGCAGTACCGTGAGCTCCGTGCTGATTTCCACCAACTGCGCGCCTCCCTGCTTCATGAGCAGCGAAGACTTGTATACGGCGGCCAGCCCCTCACATGTTGCGCCCACGAAGCCCCCCATGCTGTCAAGTACGCCGATCGCTGCGTCCTCGATCTTGTCCTGGTCGCGCTCGCTCTTGTTCAACTCGCCCAACAATTGCGGCACACCCTGATAGAGCCCTAGTGCTTGCACCAGCATGGCACCCATTGCAACGCGGCCTTCCACACTGGTCAGTCTCAGCTCCTTGGCGACGGCCTGACGTTCCATCACTTGCGCCACCTGTGCTGGTGTCAACGCTTGTTTAACCGGTAGGCTCTTGGTCTGCGCTTGCAATTCGTCAAGGCTCTGATCAGCTTTGCCCCCTGTTGCACGCGCGACCTCAACGCGCGCCCCTGGCACTTGATCGACCTTGATCTTTCCCTCATTGATCTCCAGCGCAGTCTTGACGTCCGTGATCAGATGCAGTTCAACGATGCCGCCACGGGAGACAACAACAGAGTTTCCAAGTTGGTCCTTGGGCACATACCCATTGAGCACGCGCATTGCAGTGGCCTCATCAACCGTTGTCCTGATATACAGCATGGTGGACAGCAAGGCCTTGTTACCGCCGGGCTTGGTAGCTTCTGACACCCGATCGAGTTGTTGCTGCGCGAGCGTCAGTCCACCGAGAATGCCCAAATATTTCCTGGCCATTGGGGCGTCCGGGGCCGCTTTCCCTCCCGACAGGATAGAAATAGTCTGCAACGCGCCGGCCGCGCTCGCAGCCAGCCCACCCGCCGACAACGCCATCAGACGCGGGTGCAGCCAATTGAAGCGCGCGCCGAGTTCGTGTGACAGCGCACCCTTGAGCAAGTCATAAGTCTTGTCCCGGATATCCGTGATTTCATTCTGGCCGTCCTTGGCCTCGGTCGCGCGACGATCGGCGTTGCCTACAAGGATGGCCTTGACCTTGGTCAGAATACTGCGCTGGTTTCCAAAGAAGGCTCGCAGCGCCACAGCCTTGGGATCGGTCAGATCCGAATCCAGAATGATCCCGGTCCAGCGCGCCGTGTGCTTGATGGCCTGCGGCTGCGGGAAATGCATCAAATCGCTTTCGCGACAGTAGACGTAGCCCGCCTCGACACAGGCCGTCAGTTTGCCCTCGTCGTTCTCATCGAAACCGAATTTGAAGTAATCGCGCGTCGCATCGCGATCGAGCGCGGCCATCCAGTCCGCTTCGTAGGTGGCAAGGGAATCCGCGAACATCCTGTCGATCTGGTCACGCTTGGCCGGCCAGGCCTCAAATTTCCCCATATTCAACTCGGCGGTGAACTTTCCCCAGTTGCGCTTTCCGATTGCCAGGCCGTCTCTTTCGATGCGCTTGCGAATGGCGACTGCGTTCGGACCGATCGGTCTCATCCGGCCATTTCGGCTCCCGTCCGACGCATAGGTGCCATCGGGATTCGGCGCCCACTCGTACGGGACGTCACGCCCCTGCAGCGACTTCCACTGTTTTTCCGAGGCACGAGTTGCCCATTCGGGCGCCTGCCGCACGCCCGCGGCCATGATGGCTTTTCGCATGCCTTCGAGCGTGGAATAGCATGTCTCGGAGCGCACCCAGTCATCGTTTGCAAGCCACTGCTGCTTGTGGAACCGATCGATGGCGACGCGAATGCCGTTCAGATCTGCGACAAACCCGACGGGGTCAGGGATGGCCAGTACGAATTCCTTGGCTTTGGTCAACGGGTGCTTTGCCGCCTGCCGCTGCATCACTTCTTGCAGACTTTTCGCCTGACCGCACGTCTTGTCAGCTACCGCGTTATAAAACGGCGTAGCGGGCTCGGTACCGCCATCTGGGAGTTTGCAGAACTTCTTGCTACTTCCGTGGCGGAACGACCGCAAGCCGAAATCGGCGATGTATTCCTCCATCTTGCCCGCCTCTGCCTTGAACGCATTCTTGACGCCGCCGAGTTCAGCCAGCGGGTCGATACACACCATGCCGGAGGCGGCCGGATTGGCTTGAATGGTGTTGCGCAACTTGTCGTCCCACCAGTTCATGCTGAATCCGATCCACACCGGGCCGGCGCTGCCCGGGTCATCCTCGGGTAGCTCGATGCACAAGGTGCGAACGTCGTGTGGGTGCGAATCCTTGCGACTGCAAGAGAATTCCGCCTTCGTGTCGGCCCATACGATTTGACTTTCTGGGATCAACGCACCGCTGCCCTGGACTCGAAAGGCCTGCCATGACCTGCGCAATTGCGGCGGGCGTTTGGTGTAGTAGGCATAGACAAAACCACCCTTGCGCAGCATGCGCAGCACATGCCGGGACTTTTCCAGTGAGGGGAGTCCGAGCGCACGCACGCTGTCATCGTGCGTCTGCATTCTGGCCGCGTCGTCCGGCGCAAAGTCGGGGTCCTTGGCAATCGCGCTGGGGCGCACCAGAAGGATCGACAAACCGGCTTTGTTGTCACATCTCTTGCATTCTTCCTTGCTCATGCTGCGGCGCTCCATTGATCTATGGGCTTGCTGGCCCACTCGTGGCGTAGGTCGTCGAGTGCATCAGCCAACTCCTGGCGCGTGCGTCGGATTTCCATGATCAGCTTAGGGAGCCCTGGCCAATACTCGAAAGCGGGTTCAAGCACAGCCTCAGCGGCATAGGCGGCCCGATCTTCGGGATAGCTCAAGCGGTGTTCCATCTTTTTCACCTTCGCGGCAATGACGCTCAAGCTGTCGTCTGACAAGGGAAATGTCGTCCGCAAGATGGTGCTTTGCGCACCATGAATCGCCTGGAAATGACGGACAAGGCCAGTGTGGGTGGCGCCCTGCATCAAGGGCAGGCTGGACGGCTGGCCACGTGAGCCCTGTTGAGAATGCAGGTTGAAGTTGTGATCGAGATAGATCCAGGTCCGGATGCCCCGCAGAGCGCCGGACCAATCGATGCGAGTGCTGCCAACACGCAGGGTGTGCAGCACGCGTCGATCAAAGAGGCGAAGCAGCTTGTCTCCCCATTGGATCAAATGGGTCAATTGCCGCGCGAGCGCCAACCCCTCATCGTCGATGCCCGATGACAGGCGCGCCAACATGTTGCGATCATCCAAGGCACCATTCGGCTGGATCCATCCACCAATGCGGTAGGCGCCGCCCCCTTGGGCGCAAACAAAAAGATGCTCTCGCATGGCCCATTCAACGCTGACAGCCAGCAGTGGATCTCGTACACCTTCGAGGCGTACCAGGTACGGGAACTCAATTTCCTTATGCCCACGAAACTCGGGAACATGCAGTGAAAGAACCGAGCGGCCCCAAGCGCGTTCGCGAGCCTGCTGCGAGTCGGTTGGCGAATGGACTGCAGGCTCTCCACCTATATCAATCCCCGGTGGATCACCGCCCAAGCCTGGGTCCACGAGCAGGTAGACGGGACCAGGACGCAACTGGTCAGCAAGTTGCTGAATGCGCTCCTCAAGGAGTTTCCGTGGGGGCGCGTCCCACGGCCAAGGTGGGAGGGATATTTCTGACATGGCGGCTGCCGGTGTGATGAATGCAAAACACGGGCAGCGTGCACTTTGCTCAACCTCAGTTGGCGCGCTTGACCACCCTCCCTTGATGCCTCAACGGCACCGCGCCTATCGTATCGCAGGCGATTGAAGAACATCTGCAGCACTTGCGCCCACCGGCCACTCCTAGTGGTGCAAGTCGGGCGAACTCAGTATTTAAAGCGAATTCGCAAGCGAGACGCCTGGTCCTGGGGCGACGCATTGGCGCATCGCCCGCCCCCTTTGCTCAAACCAGCCCGGCCGCCTTGAATGCCCCAACCGTCCGCTCATGCGCCAGATCAGCCGACGCCTTGTCGTAGTGATCCCCGCCCACGCGCGCAAACGCATGGTCCTGGCCGGGGTACACGTCCAGCGTGATGTGAGGGCGACCGGCCAGCGTCTTCAGGATCTTGTCGCGGGCCTCGGGTGGGCAGAACTTGTCGAGCTCGGCGATGTGCAGCACCAGCGGCTTCCTGATGTTGTCCGCCTCGCCCAGCGCGGCGTCGATGCCCACGCCGTAGTAGCCGACGGACACGTCCGCATCGGTGCGGCAGGCCGCAAGGTAGGCCAGCTTGCCGCCGAGGCAGAAGCCCACGGTGCCGACCTTGTGGTTCCTCACTTCGGGCCGGGCGCGCAGGGTGGTGATGGCGGTCTGGATGTCTTCCATGCCCTTGGCCTCGTCGAAGCGGCCGTAGAAGGCCATGGCGCGCTGCCAGTCGGCCTCGGTGTAGCCGAGTTCGACGTTCGGCTCCTGGCGCCAGAAGATGTCGGGGACCAGGACGACGTAGCCTTCGGCGGCGTAGGCGTCGGCCACGTCGCGCATGGTCTTGTTGACGCCGAAGATTTCCTGTGCAATCACGAGGCCCGGGCCGGTGCCCGAGGGCGGCAACGCGAGGTAGCCGCGAAAGCTGCCGCTGCCGTCAGCGGCCTTCATGTCGATGTACTGGCTTGCCATCTAGGGTTCTCCTGAGTGAGGGCGCGCATGCTGCGCTCATATAGTTTAGGTGTAAAGCAGTTTGCTGGCGCGACGCTGCTTGCATGATCAACTGACGCCAGGATGGGACGACCAGATGAATCGCACAGGATATCGACTGCAAGCGCCCGCGCCGGAAGGTGGCGGCGCTTCGGCGCCCGCACCCGGCGGCATTCCCAGCCTGCGCGGCCATGACCACACAGGCATCACCGTGCCCGACATCGACGCGGCCATCCGCTTCTTCGTGGACGTGATCGGCTGCGAGCTGATCACCACCTTCGGCCCATACCGCGACGACAGTGGCAGCTTCATGGCCGACACGCTCAACGTCCATCCGCGCGCGGTGATCGAGAAGATCGCGCTGCTGCGGTGCCGGATGGGATCGAACATCGAGCTGTTCCAGTACAGCGCGCCGGACCAGCGCAACGACATTCCCAGGAACAGCGACATCGGCGGCCACCACCTGGCCTTCTACGTCGACGACATCGACGCCGCCGTGGCCTACCTGAAGGCGAAGGGCGTGCGCGTGTTGGCCGGGCCGCTTCCGGTGACCGAAGGGCCCGCCGCCGGCCACACGATCAACTACTTCCTGGCGCCCTGGGGCCTGCAACTGGAGCTGATCAGCTACCCGAACGGCATGGCCTACGAGGCGACGGCGCGCACCGTGCTGTGGACGCCCAAGGCGCCGGACAAATAGGACGAGGACGCGCCGCGCATCCGGCTCCATCCATCCCGCTTCACTCTTCACAACCCGCTCGACGCCATCGCCCTGTCCGGGATCAATGACGATTCGCTGTCGCCATGCGACGAACCACAAGCGCCCCATCCACTGAAGAAAGAGAGTCCACCATGAAGATCCAGAACGCCATCGCCCTCGTCACCGGCGCCAACCGCGGCATCGGCCTCGAACTCGTGCAGCACCTGCTGGCCGCCGGCGCGAAGAAGGTCTATGCCAGCGCACGCAACACCGCATCGCTGGATGCGCTCGCCAAGGCGAACCCTGGGCGGCTCGAACTGCTGACCCTCGACATCACCGATGCACAGCAGATCGCCGCAGTGAAGGCGCGCTGCACCGACGTCAACCTGCTGGTCAACAACGCCGGCATCAACCGCCACCAGGGCTTTCTCTCGGCCGGCTCGCTCGACGACGCGCACGCCGAAGTCGCGACCAACTACCTCGGCACGCTGGCCATGTGCCGCGCCTTCGCGCCGCAACTCGACGGCAGCGGCGCCATCGTCAACATGATGTCGATCCTCGCGAAGGTCACGATCCCTGGCATGGGCTCGCTGTGTGCTGCCAAGGCCGCCGGCCTGCGCATGACCGAAGGCGTCCGTGCCGAAATGGCGGCCAAGGGCACGCTGGTGGTCGCCGTGATGCCGGGCGCCGTCGACACCGACATGAGCAAGGACTTCCAGGGGCCGATGTCGTCGCCAGCCGAAGTCGCCAAGGCCGTATTGGCGGGGATCGAGAGCGGCGACGAGGAGGTCTACGTCGGCGACTTCGCGGGCTGGATCAACGCCGGAATGAAGGACGAGCCGAAGGTGATCGAGCGGGAGCTGGCGAAGTACCTGCCGGGTTGAGGGGCACGCAGCCGCGTCGGACACCGCGGCGTGGCTTCACTTCAGCGGCCCGACGTTGCATGTCATGTCCTTGCCGCCGGGCAGCTGCACCATGGCCTCCGGCCCCTTCTGCCAGAACGTGGCTTCGCCTTGCGCGGTCTTGCCCGTGTATTTCGCGCCTGAGCCTGATCGGTCAATCGTCATCACGAAGCCGGTGTCGCCTCCGCCCAGGTAGGCCAGCTGCGGGTCGACATTGACGAATGTCGCGTTCATGGCGGCCGTGCCCTGGCACTTGACGGACACGGGGCCAATGCTGACGCCGCCTTTCGCTCGTGCGGCCGCATAGCCACCGCGAATCTCCGCGATGCGCATCATGTACGCATCGCGGACGCAGGCCTTCGCATCCTCCGACTTCCAGCAGTCGTTCCGCCCCTTGATCCAGCCCCGCTGCATCGCAATCAGCTGATTCCGCTTCCAGGGGTCCAGGCCGGGCATGCCGCGCGCGAGGCTGTAGACGCGTGCGTTTTCGCGATCCAGCGCCGCCAGCATGTCGTCCTTGCAGATGGCCTCCTCCGCGGCGCCACTGGCCTTGGCACAACTGAAGCTCGGCGATGCGGCGAAGGCCTGCGCGCTGGCCAGCAGCATGATGGGCAGCGTGGCGACCGACAGGGTACGGGTCCGTGCAAGCGTCATGGCATGCTCCTTGGGGAAAGCCATCCAGTGTTGCGGAGGTCGGCCGTCGATGCAACCCTCGGGCCGCGATCCATGCGAACTGCCCATTCGTGTACTTGCCTGATCCCCCATCGTCCCCAAGTGAGCCTTCGACCCGCCCGAACGGTCAGGTCCGGCTCCACCGGTCGACCGGGGCGCGACGGGTCGGTTCTGTGCACGATGGCAGCCATCATTTGAAGAAACTGGAGCTCATGATGGACGTTTCGAATTCCTCTTCCGCGTTGCCCGATGCGGTCGCGCGCCTGGCCCCTTCGGTGGTCGGTGTCGCGACGCGCCGGCGTTCCGGCTCCGGTGTGCTGTGGCGCGCAGGCGTCGTCGTGACGAGTGCATCGGCCGTCTGGCGTGCATCGAGCGTGTCGCTGGCGTTGCCGGACGGAGAACACGTGCCGGGAGAAGTGCGCGGGACCGACGGCAGCACGGATCTGGCGGTAGTGACATTCGAGTCGAGGTCGATGCCGGTCGCCGAGCGGGCCGCAGCCGGCACATCACGCATCGGCGATTTCGTATTCGCCCTGGGCCGCGACGCTTCCGGCCTGGCGCAGGCCAGCTTCGGTCACGTCGGCTCCGTGGCCGGCGAATGGCGCACCTGGCGCGGCGGGCGGGTCGACCAGTTGATCCGGCTCGACGGCGGGCTGTATCCGGGCCTGACGGGCGCGCCGGTGGCCGATGGCGCGGGCAAGGTGATCGGGATTGCGAGCGACGCGCTGTCGCGCCACCATGGCGTGGTGCTGCCGGTGGCAACGATTGACCGCGTGCTCGACCAGTTGCTGTCGCATGGCCGCATGCGCCACGGGTACCTCGGCATCGCCGCACAGCCTGTGCGCGCCACGTTCGACGGCAGCGCGGTCGATGGCCTGCTGGTCAGCTCGCTCGCCGATGACGGGCCCGCCGCACGCGCGGGCATCCTCGTCAGCGACGTGATCGTGAAGGTCGACGGCGAGGCGGTCACCAGCCTGGCCGCCCTGCGCGACCGGATGACCGTCGGCGCGCAGGTTCGTGTGCTGCTGTCGCGCGGCGGCGCGGCGCACGAGATCACGGTGGAGGTCGGCGAGCGGCCGGCCTCGCGCTGCGGATAGCGTCGATGCGGCGCAGCATCGTCGTGACCGGTTCGTCTCCGCTGCTGGCGGAGGGCGTCTGCACGGCATTGCGCGCGGTGGGTGACTGGGACGTGCGGGTCGGGCGTGCGGCCGACGATGCAGACGCATGGGTCCAGCTCGACGAGGACATCGTCGTGCGCGGCGCGAGCGGTGCGAGTGCACAGCTCGCGCTCGATTCAAGTGCCGCCCGGCTGCGCGCGGCGCTGGCCGCGGTACTGGAAGGCCTGTCGGTGCGCGAGACGCCATGGCTGACTGGCGCACCCCCGCACGAGCCGCTGACGCCGCGCGAACTCGAGGTCTTCGAGCTGCTCGGCAAGGGGCTGTCGAATCGCGACATCGCCGGGGTGCTCGGCATTTCGATGCACACCGCGAAGTACCACGTCGGACAGATCCTCGCGAAGGTCGAGGCCTCGACGCGTGCCGAGGCCGTCAGCGCCGGGCTGCGCAGCGGCTTGATCGGCTTGTAGGCGATCAGGCTTTCGGCAGCCACTCCGCACGCGACGACCCACGCGGTACCAGCACCTGGCGGTACTGGCCTGGCGTGAGCGACATGCGCACCTGGTCCGTCACGCCCTGGTAGAGACCCATCGGGGTTTCGGCCTGGAACACCTCCGGGTCCAGGTAGCGATGGGCTTCGCCGCTGTTCGCGGTGGCATGCGCATAAGGTTTGTCGAACAGGCCCAGCGTGTAGAGCCACAGCGACAAGCGCGTGAGGGACACATGCACCCTGTAGCTACCGCCCTCGCGCGCGCGCCGCATCAGCGCGGCCACGATGCCCGTGGTCAGCAACCAGGTCCCCAGGTAGTCATTGACGACCATGATGAGGGGCAGCTTGGGCTGGCTCGCCGAGCCTTCCAGCGTCATCACGCCGGTCACGCAGCCCGCCGTCTGGTCGAAACCCGGTCGGCCGGCCCAGGGGCCGGTTTCGCCATGCAGGCTGATGCTCGCGTGGATGATGCCGGGCCGCACGGCGGCGGCCTGCTGCGCGGAAAGGCCGCGGCGCGCCAGATAGCCTTGGCGCCGGTTGGCATAGAACACATCGGCGCCGACCAGCAAGGCCTGCATGCGCTCGAAGCCGCCGTTCTCGCGATCAGCCACGTCGAGCAGCGCGGAGCGCACGCCGACGTTGGCGGTGGCATAGAGCAAGTCACTCTCGAAATCACCGGGCGGCCACACGTTGAGCACATCCGCGCCATGCAGGGCCAGCGTGCGGCCCGTGCCGGCCCCCGCGATGACGCGCGCCAGGCCGAGCGCACGCACACCGTCGAGCGGCTGCCGCGGGTCGAGCGTGAAGGGCTCGGGCGCGGAGTCGCCGATGCGCTCGATCTCGATCAGTGGCAGGTGGCGCAGCACATCGAGGTACTGCGGCTCCTCCATGAACTCCTCGACCGAACGCAGCATCGGCATCACGATGCCGGCCTGCGCACTCGCCTCCTCCAATTCACGCGCCTTCCAACCGCGAATGGCCTGCGCCACGGCTGCCTCGCTGTCGCTGCAGTCCAGCAGGCGCAGCGCCGATGACTTGATGCGCGGGTACAGGTTGAGCGGCATCACCCAGCGGGCATCGGCCGTTTCATAGAACTTGAGCGTGAACGGTGAATCCGGGTCGGCCGTGTTGCGCGGCGGGTAGCCGTTGATCAGTTCCCACTTGCGGTCATAGAAGGGGCACAGGCGGTGTGGCGCACTGCGCAAGTCCATCTCGATGTCCTGTCCCGCACCACCGCGAAGGCGCCACAGCGCCGCCATGGCCACGGACTTGGCTGCCAGCCCGATGCCTGCCGCCGACGCGATGCGGAACACGCTGGGGAGGATCGGATCCTGTCCGGTGAATTGGATGGCACCGCCGCTGTCCTCGGGCGCCAGCCCCACGCCCTGCAACACGCTGCGCAGGTGCGCGTGCGGATCGAAACCGTCGGCATGCGCCGCAGGGGCCGCCAGTGCACGGCGGATGGATTCAGTGAGGGTGTCGCTCATCGCGCCCGGTCCTGGTCGTCGGCGAGCGCCTGGAGGATCGCGATCTGCCGTGCATCACGCGCAGCCTCGAGTTCGGCGCGCGTGTGCTGGCCGTAGGAGGCATCGACCTGCTCGAACAGCAACTTGGTCGTGACCTCGTCGAAGCGCACCTCGCGCTGCATCGAAGCCCAGCGCTTTTCCATGCCCGGGCCGAACTGCTGCACGAAGCTGCGCAACCCGCCATCGCCCCCACCCAGGTGGAACGATGCGAAAGGGCCACCCGCAGCCCATCGCAGCCCCACGGAATTCGTGACGATGTCGTCCAGTTCGTCGATGGTGACCACGCCAGCCGCCACCAGTGCCACGCACTCGCGGAAGATGGCCGACTGCAGCCGGTTGGCGACAAAGCCTCCCACCTCCTTGCGCAGCACCTTCGGCACCTTGCCCACCGCACGGTAGAAGTCCACGGCCGCCTGCACCGACTCGGGCGATGTGGCCTGACCCGGCACAACTTCCACCAGCGGAATGATGTGCGGGGGGTTGAACGGGTGGCCCACGAGCATGCGATGGGGCGTCGCCATGTTGGCAGCCTGGTCGGTGGCCGGCAGCGCCGAACTGGACGAGAGGAACAATGCGCCGCCCGGCGCCGCCTGCTCGATGCGGCGCCAGAGCTCGCGCTTGAAATCCAGCCGCTCGGGGCCGTTTTCCTGCACGAGGTCGGCCTGTGCCACGGCCCTTTCAAGGTCGGGCTCGAAGCTGAGGCGCTCGCCAATCTCGTCATGCGCGCGCGGCGCGCCAAGCTGCGCCAGCGTGGGCATGGCGCGCGACACGTAGTCGCGGACCTCGGCATCCACACCCTCGCGCGGGTCGCTCACGCAGACCTTCAGGCCATGCGCCAGGAACAGGGCCACCCAGGAGGCGCCGATGACGCCGGCGCCGACCACGGTGACTTGTTGAACGTCTCGATTGCTCATGATTTCTTCGCCAGGTAGTCATGCACCACGCTCGGCGGCGTGAGCGACAGGTCGGCCAGGATATGGCTGGCGGCCACCACCTCGCGCACCGGAAAGTCGGCCATGGGTGCGAGCACGTGTTCGAACAGTTGCAGCCGCGCCGGCCCGCGGAAGGCGAACTTGATCTCGATGTCCTGGATCTGCGTGCGCACCAGTTCGCAGATCCGCAACTGCCGGTCGTAGCCCCGCATGAGCTTGAGCATGAAGGTCGGCACGCAGATCTCGGCCTTGGCTTCTTCCAGCGGCATCGCCTGGTGCTTGTAGCCCATGGTCGCGACCGCGATGCGCAGCGTGCCGTAGTCGAGCGTGCCAACCAGCGTGTCGGAATCCACATAGAGCTTCGGCGCGCCCAGCTTCTTGGGAAAGGCGCTGACCTCGCGGCCGCTGGCGATGGCCGGATGGTTGTCCACGTACATCGCGTGCAGGTATTCGCCACGCTCCTGCCCCAGTCGCACCACGATGGCCTGGCCGCATTCGGTGTAGTTGCCCAGGCCCGTGGTGTCGGGCATGCGCATGACCTCGAAGCGCACCAGCGGCTCGTCGATCTCGATGGGCTCCGGCACCACCTTGCGCAAGGCCTCGATGTCGGTGCGGTAGGTGATGTTGAGGTATTCGCGGTTGTGGAAGCGGTAAGGCCCGCGCGGAAAGGCGGGCGCGCCCAGGGGCGTGCTGACCTGCTTGAACAGTTCCTCGATCTTCATGCTGGGGTGTCCCTCATGGTTGGCCAAATTCGCGGGCGCGTGCCGTCGCATTGTGCGAGCCGCGCGTTTGCGATGGAAGGTGCACCGCGGCTAACATGGGGTGAGTTCCGGACACGTTCAGTGACTCAACCCTCCACCCGTCCCGCTGCGCAATTGCCGTTGGCCGACGAGCGCGTCTACCTTCCCTACAAGATCGCGACCCTGGTTGATACGCTGGCCGAGGCCGGCGTCGAACCGGCGCGGTCGCTGGAACGTACAGGTCTGCAGGCGAGCGACCTGCGCAGCACGGTGTTGAAGACCTCCATCCGCCAGTTCACGACGGTCTGCCGCAACGGCATGGCGGCCACGGGTGATCCTGAACTGCCCTTTCGTGCCGGCACGCGCATGCATGTGTCCAGCTACGGCATGTACGGCTATGCCCTGCTCTGCTGCCAAACCCTGCGCGAGGTCACGCAGATGGCGGTGAAGTTCCACCGGCTGGCCACGCCGACGGTAGGCCTGACATTTCGGGAAGAAGACGGCGAGGCGGTCTGGACTTTCGACGACGTGCTGGACCTGGGCCCGGATGATGCGCTGCACCGCTTTCTCGTCGAGTTCCAGTACGGCATCCACCAGACGCTGGCACGCGACATGGTCGGTCCCGATTTCAAGTTGAGCCGGTTGCGCGCACGTTACGCGCGCCCAGCGCATGCCGACTTGTACGGCGTGTACTTCGGCTGCCCCATCGAGTTCGATCAGCCGGAGACTGAACTGCGTTATGCCGCGGCGCTGCTGGACAAGCCCGCCGCGTACCGCAATCCCATCACGGTGGCGATGGCGGCCGAGGTGTGCGAACGCATGCTGGTGGAGGCCAGGAACGCCAGTGGGCTGACCCGCCGCGTCTACAACCTCCTGATGGAACGCCCCGGCCAGTTCGACGACATGGACGCACTGGCGCGCAAGCTCAACATGAGCTCTCGCACGCTGCGCCGCCACCTGACGACGCAGGGCACCTCGTACAAGGAGATCCTGGACGACGTGCGCTGCCACCTGGCCAAGGAATACCTGCGCAGCACGCGCATGGGCATCGACGACATCGCCAGCACGCTGGGCTTCAGCGACGCCGCCAACTTCCGCCACGCCTTCCGCCGCTGGACGCACAAGAGCCCGAGCGACTTCCGAAAGTGAGCCCGCTCCCGACCCGGTGGGCGCCATGTTGGCCGCGCGCCACCGGTTTCTGACCGCACGCGACCTTGGAGACACCGACGGGTGGCTCAACAATCCCTGGCATCGCCCATGCGGCCGCAACGACGGCTGCCGACTCCAGGAGACAAACTTGATGAAGAAGCCTTCCTTCGTTGCCGCTGCGCTGCTGGCCTGTGCCGCATTTGCAGGGCCCGCCGCCGCGCAAAGCGCCGCCGGCTATCCCAACAAACCCATCCGCATGGTCGTGCCCTACGCGGCCGGGGGTGGCGTCGATGCCATTGCGCGCCAGCTCGGGAAGAAGATGAGCGAGGCGCTGGGCCAGCCGGTCACGGTGGACAACCGCCCGGGTGCCGGCGCCATCATCGGCCTGGACGCCGTCGTCAAGGCGCCGCCGGACGGGTACACGGTGCTGTTCACCGCGGGCTCCTCGATCAACCTCAACCCGCACGTCTACAAGAAGCTGCCCTACGACCCGGCCAAGGACCTGCAGCCGGTGGCGCAGGCTGGCAACACACCCCTGCTGCTGCTGGTGAGCGCCGCCAATCCGTCCAAGACGCTGGCCGAATTCGTGACCGCCGCCAAGGCCAAGCCGGGCACGGCCAGCTTCGGCTCGTACGGCGCGGGCACGACCGGCCATCTGCTGGGCACCGCTTTCGGCAAGTCGGCGGGCATCGACCTGCTGCATGTGCCCTTCAAGGGCGCCGCACCGGCGCTCACCGACCTGATCGGCGGCAACGTCAGCTCGGTGGTGGCGGACCTGGGCTCGGCGCGCGGTCTCATCCAGGGTGGCAAGGTGCGGCCACTGGCGCAGACCGGCGCCAAGCGCGACCCTGCCCTGCCCGATGTGCCCACCTTCACCGAAGCCGGCCAGCCCAGCCTGGCGGCGATGGGCGGCTGGCTGGGCGTGTTCGTGCCGGCGAAGACGCCGAAGGACATCACAGCCAAGCTGGCCGACACCATCAGCAAGTCGCTGCAGACGGCCGAGCTCAAAGCGAGCATGGCCGAGCTGGGCTACACGGCCACGGGACTCTCGGGCGCGAAGTTCGAAGAGCTGGTGCGGGCCGATACCGACCGCTGGGGCAAGGTGGTGAAGGACATGGGCGGCCTCACGCTGGATTGAGGGATTCGATCCAGTCCCACACCTGCGCATGCGCCTCGACCATCACGTTGTGCCCGTGCGGACCGAGGTCCTGCGCATGCGGATCGATGGCGCGAAGCTGCTCCAACGTCACCATCGCATCGTCGGCGCCGCGGCCCAGGTGCGCTGGGCATCGCGCCAATGCCATCAACTCCGCGGTGGGCGGGCGGCCGACGCCAAAGGCGCGAGGATCCATGGCAAGACGCCAGTCGTCCGCATCCTGTGCAATGCCACGCGCGGCGACTGGCGACTCTGCGGACGCAATGCCGGCCAGCCCCGAGACCTTCAGGTAGCGGTCCGCTGCCTGCGCCTGCGCGGCGAAGAACCTCGTCGGCTGGCGGGCCAGCAACTCCATGCGCCGCAACTCGTCGTCATCCCAGGCGACCTTGATGCCCGCGCCGAAGACCCGGTGCGGCGCAACGCCGAACCATCCCGTCGCGAGTGCGAGCGCGATGACGCCGCCGAGCGAATGCCCGAGCACCGTGATCCGCCCGCCGGGATCGACATGCGGCAACAGGGCGCGCGCGACACTGGCGGCGTATTGCCCGATCGCGTAAGTGTCCTGGCGTGCGGATTCGCCGTGGCCCGGCAGATCCATGGAAACCCAGCGGCCCCGCCAGCGCTCGCTGGCCTGTGCGCACATGGGCGACCACACGGCCGCGGTCGCACCCAGGCCGTGCAGCATCACCAGAAGGTCGGCGCCCTCGCCTCCTTGTTCGATATACATCCGATCGCCTCCATCGTTCTCAGAGGCTGTGCAGGTTACCTGAGCGGCGGTGGACTTTGGAGCGCGCGATTCGTCATCGCACGACGAAGCGGGGTACCCCGCCGCGATCACCAGAGGTTCTTGCCGTCGATCACCTTGACGGGCGCGATCGCCGCATCGAAGTCCCTGAACAGGCGCGCGTTCGCGCCGATGCGACGTGTCTTGCCATCCCATTTGCCGTCAACGCGCATCGATCGTCATCGAGAGGGCCTACTTGAGCGAGTGCAAGCCGATGACGTTCTTCTCGGTGTCGAAGACGAGCGCGATGAACCCGTAGGGACCGATCGATGTCTTCTCCTTCATCACCTCGCCGCCTGCCGCAGCGACGCGGCTCGCCTCCACGGCGCAATCGTCGCAGCTGAAGTAGACGATCGTGCTCGTGCCACCGCCTGCGGGGCCGTCCTTCATCCTGGCAAGCGCGCCGGCGGCGCCGCTGCCGCCTTCCTTCATCGGGAACGAAAGCATCTCGATGTCGTTCGACTTGTCAGGGTTCGGGAGACTCTCGAGCTTGACCCCGAGGACCGATTCATAGAACTTGCGGGCGCGCGACAGGTCGGCCACGTAGATCTCGAACCACCCGACCGGATTGCTGTCCATTCGTTTCGCTCCTTGCTGTTGCCAGGTCAGCGCTACTTGCCAAGGTCCACGACCGGCGTGAACCCGCCGAAGATCATTCGCATGCCGTCGAAAGGCATCGGGTTGTTCTTGGGATCGAGGCGAGGGTCCGCCATGACCTTGTCCATGGCGGCATCGCGCGTCGCCTTGTCCGGCCATTCGATCCAGGAGAAGACGACGGTCTCATCGTCCTTCGCCTGCACCGCACGCTGAAAATCGGTTTGCTTGCCCGCCTTGACGTCCTCGCCCCAACACTCGAGAACGCGTATCGCGCCGTGCTCGATGAAGACACAGTCACCCATGTTCGCGTGCTCGATGAACTTGGACTTGTTGGCCGTCGGGACTGCGATCACGAACCCGTCTATGTAAGCCATTCGATAAAGCTCCTTAAACAAGCTTCTGAAACGACGGACCCAATACTCGGCCGGCGCCGCCGTGGCACTCTGTCAGCCGCGCTCAAGGCACCTCGTAGGAGGTTGCTCACAAGAGGGCCGGCGATGTCCAGCGGATGCTTGCGAGCCAACCCGCCATGACGGCGCTCAGGCCCGACCCTCCAGCGTAGCCTGTTCGCGCGTGATCCGGCGGACTGCGACCGACTTGATGCGCTGCGCGTCCGCGTCGGCGATCCTGAACTCCAGATCCTCATGCAACCAGGCATCGCCATTCCGGGGCTGGTGGCCCAGCTTGGCCAGCAGCAGTCCGGCGATGGAGATGTAGCTGTCATCGTCGCTCACGAGGTCGTGGGTCTGGAGCGTTTGCTCCAGCAAGCGCAAGTCCGCCGTGCCGGCGACGGTCCACTGGTTGCGCCCGGTGGCCTGGACCTCGAGCGTCTCGTCCTCGTCGGGAAACTCTCCTGCGATGGCCTCCAGCACGTCGATGGGTGTGACCAGGCCCCCGAGCGCGCCGTGCTCGTCGTTGACCAGCACGAGTTGGCCCCGCGCCGTTCGCAGGATGTCGATGACGCGAATGGCGGTCGTCGATTCGGCCACGTAGAGCGGAGGACGCAGTTGCTTCACGTCCACCTTGCCGTCCCGCACGATCGCTGCCAGCAAATCCTTGGCGCGCGCCGTGCCCACGACGGCATCCAGCGAGCCCCGGCAGACAGGAAAGATGCCATGCGGCGTGTCCAGCAACTGCGCGCGGATGTCGGCCATCATGACCGGCAGTTGATCGACCATGCCCACGGCTGTCACGACAGCGTCGAGCGAGAACACCGCGTCCAGCACGACGATCTGGGCGACGACCACCGAAAAGCTCGCGTAGGCCGCCGTGGCCGCTGCGCTGTGCGGGACGCCTTCCAGGCGCTCATGCAACTCGGAGGTCGACTTGAACAGCAGGAACAGACCACCACCGAGCAGGATGAGATCCCGTCCGGAAAAGGCGAACGAGCCCAGGCTGAACAACGGTGTCGTCAGCGTGACCAGCCAGGACACGACCGACAACAGCGCCAGGCGCATGCAAAGCGCCAGGCCGAGCCCCAGCACCCTCGCCTTGTCGCGCTGCTTCGGCGGCAGCTTGTCGGCCAGGATGGCGATGAAGATAAGGTTGTCGACGCCGAGGACGAGCAAGCCTTAACCGGCGACCAGCGCGCACATGCCAACGACCGCCACCTCAATGGCCCCCATGTTCAGCACCTGCCAGCCGACATCGGCATTCGCAGCGTGGGCACTCAAGGTCAGCAACACGGAGACCGTGCCTGCCCCATGCCTCGAGAGCAGTCGGCGCGCGATCGGGCCCGGTGGTCAGCGCCAACCGCGATGCCAGCCATGCACGGGGTGGTGCCAGCCCCAGCCAAAGTTCGCGTGATACGCCCACACGTAGCCTGGGCCGGGCATGGCGTAGCTGGGGGCCACGTACGCCACGCCAGCCGGTGCGACATACGCCGGTTGGACGGCAGGCGGTGCGACGACACAGCCTGAAAGTGCGGCGCTGGCGGCCACGAGCGTCACGGCAAGAATTCGGAATCTCATTCTGGAACCTCCCTTGGAACATCAAGCGTCGATCACGATGGACCGCGCCGAGTTCCGGCATCCATCGCGATGTCCGTGATTTTTCTGGCGCGCCGCCGCGTGATCCCAGAACGTACGGAACAAGTCGCCACAAGTCGCGCGGCTGACTAAACTGCGCCCACCTCTTCCCGACAGGTGGTCACGATGTCCTCGCAACGAATGCTCCAGGGAGCGCTTTTCCTCATGCTCGCGGCGGCGGTCTGCCTGCTGGACGCCTGCGCCACCCGATCGCCGCCGGTCACGCGCGACCAGATTGCCGCCATCCTCTCGAGCCCTGACCGCACCGGCCCCGATCGCATCAACGACCTGCGGCGCAAGCCCGACCAGATGCTCGCCTTCATCGGCGTGCGGCCCGGCATGGTGGCGCTCGACGTGAGCGCGGCGGGCGGCTACACCACCGAGTTGCTCGCTCGCGCGATCGGGCCGACGGGCGTGGTCTACGGGCAGATGCCGCTGCGCGACCCGGCACGTGCAGCGCCCTCGCCCGCCGCGCCGGAGGGCAACTCAAGCGGCGTGGCCCCGGCGCCAGCCCCTGCCGCGGCACCCGCCGCACCGCGCCCCACTTCCGCCGCCGCGCTGGCCGAGCGCAATGCAAGGCTGAAAGGTGGCAACACCCCCGCCGCACCCATCATTGCCGTGCCGCAGCGCTTCGAGGATCCCGCGCCATCGGCGGTCGCCAACGGCGGCGTCGACCTGATCACGCTGATGTTCAACTACCACGACCTGGGCTTCATGGGCGTGGACCGTGCGCAGATGAACCGCGCCATCTATCGCGCCTTGAAGTCGGGCGGTGTGTTCGTGATCGCGGACCATGCCGGGCGGCCGGGTACCGGCATCTCCGAATCGGGCACGCTGCATCGTGTCGAGGAATCCTTCCTGCGCGGCGAGGTCGAGGCGGCAGGCTTCAAGCTCGCGGCCGAAGGCGACTTCCTGCGCAACCCCAACGACCCGCGCGACAGGAACACGCCCGAGCCCTTGCAACCCAAGGACGAGTTCGTCCTCAAGTTCATCAAGCCATGACCCTCGAAATCCCGCGCGAGGCGCGCCAGCAGGCCATCGCCTCCATCGAACGCTACTTCAATGAACACATGGAGGAGCGCATCGGCAACATCGCCGCCGGTGCGCTGCTGGGCTTCTTCCTCGAGGAGGTCGGGCCGCTCATCTACAACCAGGCCGTCGCCGACGTGCAGGAGCGCCTGCAGGCGCGCATCAACGAGATCGACATCGAGGTGCACGAGGAGCCCTTCCTCTACTGGCAGAAGTATGAGAAGGCGAAGAAGCCGCGGTAGCTCCTGACTACCGCGCCGCGCCGAGCCCGATTGGCGCCGGCACGGCATTGACGATCCGTGTGAACAGCGCCGCATATTCGGCATCTGGCTTGCAGCCGGTCAGCGGATCGTGGTTGGTGCTGAAGGCGCGGTCGAGTTCGGCCCAGTCTTCCTCGGTGAGCACGCGTTCGGCCAGCGGCAGGATCTCGCGCTCTTCCATCGCCATGTGCGCCAGGTAGAAGTCGACATAGCGTTCGACCGCGGTCTCGAAGGCTTCGCGGCGCGACTCGCCCATCATCTCGAAGGCCAGCAGCGCATGCTCGACGTTGCGGATCTTGCGTTCGCCGCGGTCGTGGTCGTCGTCGAGCCGGTCGAGCAGTTCGCGCGAGATCGGCGTCCTTGCGCGCATCTTCGGGAACAGCAGTTCCGACTCCTTGCGATGGTGGCGCTTCTCCGGGAATTCGTCGACGTAGAACAGCATGGCGCGCAGCGCCGCGAAGTCCGGCAGGGTGCCCTCGCGGCGGTGCTGCGCGAGCAGCAGGAGGATGGACCGCAGCATGGCCGACAGCGCGGAATGCTCGTCCCGGATGATGCGGGTGGTGAGGTGGTTTGTGACTTGTTGCGACATGCGATGCCTCCTGTGGGTTGCCCAAAGGTTCGCGCAAACGACGGCTTGGAGCCTTGCGCGAGATCAACCCTCCCGCATCCCCAACTTCGCAGAGCATTGCGCCACGTCAAGACCTTCGCGCATCGGCGTTTCCATACTGGCCGCACCCCAACACCCCAAGGAGCTTGCGATGTACCAGAAGATTCTCGTTCCCGTCGACGGCAGCGGCACGTCCACCCGCGGCCTCGAGGAGGCCATCCGCCTGGCCAGACTTACCCAGGGCCGGTTGCGCCTGTTCCATGTCATCGACGAACTCTCGTTCGCGCTGGACATGGATGCCTACGCCGGGTACTCCGGCGACTGGCTCAAGACCCTGCGCGAGAACGGCACCCGCTTGCTGCAGGATGCCAAGGCGAAGGCGCTGGCCGGCGGCATCGATGCCGAAGTGGTGCTGCATGACAGCTTCAACGGCAAGGTCGCGGAACTGGTGGCTGCGGAGGCCAGCAATTGGCAGGCGGACCTGATCGTGCTCGGCACGCACGGCCGGCGCGGCATCGGCCGCATGTTCCTCGGCAGCGGCGCAGAAAGCATCCTGCGCACAGCGCCCGTACCGGTGTTGCTGGTGCGCTCGCCTGAAGAGGCCGCGCCCGAGGAGGCGCCGCAGGTCGAGGCGCGCGTGAGCATTCCGTCGGCCGCGCTGTCGATGGAATGAGGCCGTGGCAGCGCCTGCCATCGCCCGCCAGGGCGAAGAACGACCCAGGCGGCGGACCATCCTGCGCATCGGCAACTCGCCACGACGATCCGGGCGCCGCAGCGCCGGCCTGCTGATGTACCGCCAACGTGCCGGCGTACTCGAGGTGCTGCTGGTGCATCCCGGCGGCCCGCTGTGGGCGCGCCGGGACCTGGGCGGCTGGTCGATACCCAAGGGCGAGATCGACGATCCCTCGGAGGCTCCGCTGGATGCGGCCAGACGCGAGTTCACCGAGGAGACCGGCTTCGCGCCGGGCGCGCATTGCACGCCCCTGGGTGAAGTCCGGTTGCGCAATGGCAAGCTGGTCATGGCCTGGGCCTTCGAGGGCGACGTCGATCCGCAGGCCCTCGTCTCCAACACCTTCGAGATGGAATGGCCGCCGCGCTCGGGCCAGCGCCAGGCCTTCGCGGAAGTCGATCGCGCCACATGGTTCACCCTTTCAGCCGCGCGCACGCACATCCACGAGGCGCAGGTCGCGTTCCTCGATCGGCTTGAAGCGATGACGCCATGACCATCGCGGAGCGCGGCCACGCGCTGGTGCATCGAGATGCTTCGTGCGACCATGGCGCGCAGGCCAGCCAGTTCGAAGGGGATGACCCATGACGCTTCAGTTTGCGAGCGATTTCCTGCTGTGGTGCGCGGTGCTCAACTACGCTGTGTTGATTGCCTGGTTCCTCGCTTTCAGGTTTGCGCATGACTGGATGCGAGGCCTCCACGGCCGATGGTTCCGCATCTCGGAAGAGCGCTTCGATGGCATTCACTACGCTTGCATGGCGGTCTACAAGCTTGGCATTCTTCTCTTTTGCCTGGTGCCCTACGTTGCGCTGCGCATCCTGTCGAGTCATGCCGGATGAACCGAGGATCCTGCCGTGCAGCGCGCCGCCGCCCGTCTTGCTCGATTCGTTCGCCCGCTTCCCGTTGCAGGGCCTCGGCACACCGGCGCCCGTGATGCCTCCCAGGCGCCTCGTGGTCACCGGGTTCTATCGCTACGTCCGCAATCCGATGTACGTTGCCGTCACGGCGTTGATCGCGGGCCAGGGCTTGCTGTTCGGCAACGTGACGGTGCTGGCGTACGGCGCGATCGTGTGGGCCGGATTCTTCCTGTTCGTTGTCGCTTGGGGAGAGCCCGTTCTGGGCGAGCAGTTCGGCGACGAGTACAAGCGCTACCGCGCGAATGTGAGGCGATGGATACCTCGCATCACCCCATGGCGCGGGTAGGTGGCAAGAACGCTGCATGCGCGAAGAAGTGAATGACCGTTCTTCGCGCGTACCTGCCGTTGGTCGATCGTTGGCGACCGGCCGGCAATCGTCAGGCATGAGCGGCCTTTCACACAAGGGCCCCGTCAGCGCACCAATCGATGGAGGGAGGCGCCGATTGCGGCGCCGATCAACTCGGCCACCACAAAGCCCGACGCACTTCCCGGGGCGATCCCGGCAAAGCTGTCGCTGAACATGCGCCCGAACACCGCTGCAGGGTTGGCGAACGAAGTGCTCGACGTGAACCAGTAGGCTGCGCCGATGTAGCAGGCCACCAACTGCGCGGCCTTGCCTGTTGGCGCACCCAGGATCACCAGCACCAGGCCCGCGGTGGCCACCACTTCACCGAGCCATGGCCCCCAGCCGCCGCGCAGCTTCGTACTCCATTGCAGGACGCTCAGGTCGAACATGGCATTCGCCAGCCAGGCGCCCAGCATTGCACCCGTCAACTGGGCCGCGACATAGGCCAGCAAACTCGCCGCCGGCAGTTCGCGGCGCAGCGCCATGACGACGCTGACCGCGGGATTGAAGTGCGCGCCACTGAGCGGCCCGAAGACCTCGATCAGCACGTACAGCGCGAACACGGTCGCGATGGTATTGGCCAGCAGTGCAACGGCCACGTTGCCTCCCGCCAGGCGCTCGGCCATGATCCCCGAGCCCAGGACCGCGCACAGCAAGCCGGCCGTGCCCAGCAGCTCGGCCAGCGCCTTGCGCCAGAGGGTCATGACTTGCTGGCCAGTTCCCGCGCCTGCGACTGGAGCATCAACTTGTCCACGCTGGCCAGCGGCAGGTTCACCAACAGCTCGAGCCGGCGGCGGATGGCGTGCAAGGTCTGGCGAAAGGCTTCCAGCTTCTGCTCGGGAGATCCCTGCACTTCCGAGGGATCGGCGTAGCCCCAGTGCGCCGTGGCCGGTTGCCCGGGCCAGAAGGGACAAACCTCGCCTGCAGCGTTGTCGCACACGGTGATGACGAGGTCCATGTGCGGCGCGTCGGGCTTGCCAAACTCGTCCCAGGTCTTGCTGCGCAAGCCTGCCGTCGCGATGCCCGCCTTGCTCAGCACCTCCAGTGCCATCGGGTTGGGCTGCTGGTTGGCGCGCGGACTGCTGCCGGCCGAAAAGGCGCGAAAGCGCCCGCCGCCCATGTGGTTCAGGGCGGCCTCGGCCAGGATGGAGCGCGCCGAATTGTGCGTGCAGAGGAACAGCACGTTGATCGGTTGGGTGTTGCTCATGCCGTGCTTCAGCAGCAGGTGCCTTTCGGCTTGACGGGCTTGTCCATTCCGCCTGCTGGCGTGCAGCACACGGCCTGGCGAGGCGACGACGCGGCATCACGAAACGTGGGGATGCTGCCCAGCGTCCGGAATTGCTCCCAGGCGATGCCCTGCGGGTCGGTGACCCAATGCTTCTCGCTGCGTGCGTAGCAGCAGGTGGTGGCGCCTTCGTCCAGCAACGCGCGGTCCGCGGCAACGGCGCGGCCCTTCAACTCGGCCAGTTCTTCTTCGTCCTGCGCCTGAAAGCCCAGGTGATCGATGCCCGGCACACCGCCAGTGGACAGGGCGAAGTTCACCGGCGGATCGGCCAGCATCCATTTCGCGTAGTCGCTTTCGACGCGCGTCGGCTCGGCCGCGAACAGCCTGGAATAGAAGGCGATGCTTGCCTGCAAGTCCTGCACCTTCAAATGCACATGGAATCGTTTCATGGAGATTTCCTTCAACACGACGAACAGTTGGTCACCGCGTCCACGGCACATGCGTCACCCTGGCAGCAGTTCTCGGTGAGATAGCCCAGGAGCGCATTCATGTGCTCGAACGAGGCCCGATAGATGAGATTGCGGCCTTGACGCTCCTGGCTGACCAGGCCCGCGTTCATCAGCTCCTTGAGGTGGAAGGACAAGGTTGCAGGCGGAATGCCGGATCCTTCAGACATCACGCCGGGCGTCATGCCCTGGTGGCCGGCGATCACCAGCGCACGGAATACCCGCAGGCGGGCGCCTTGGGCCAATGCGGCGAGCGAGCGAACGACATCATTTTCTTCCATATTTCCATCATAGTGGAAATATGGATCAATGAAAAGCAGAGTCGATTGACCCCGGTGCCTGCGCTGTCAGCCCTCGGCCATGCGAACCGGCGCAGCTACGCGCTGGGCGCAAGGTCCGATCAAGCCTTCTTCGCCCAGGCGCTGCACCAGCCCTTCGCATGCACCTGCTTGCCGGCGAACAACGCGCAATTGCCGAGCGCATCCGTCGGCTTGGCCTGCCACAGGCTGCAACCATTGCATTGCTGCGTGTTGTCGTGCTTGGGGAACTTCTTGCCGTCGGCCTTGGTGGTGTCCGCGACGTAGCCCAGCGCCACGGCGGTCGGGTCCTTTTCATCGACCACGGCTTGCGCCGAGGCGGGAGCGGCAGACAGGGTGGCGCCGGTGGCGGCCAGGGACATGAGGAAGATGCGGCGGTTGGGGGTCATCGTGGGTTTCCGTCTTGTTGAAGATTTCGTGCAGTTCAACCGGGTCCGCCATGAGGCTGGTGAGACGCCGAGTGGCTGCCAGGCAGGGCGTTCGCTTCGTTCAAGCCGGCCGCGACGAGCAGGGCCGTGGCCAGCAAGGTGAGGGAGATGAAGGCGATGACCTGCACCGCCCCTCGCCAGGTGAGCTTCATGGAACACCTCCCGGGTGTCAAGCCGCGATGGAGACGCGAGGCAACGCGTCGGCCGCGGCCGGGACGGGCTCAGCCTTCTTGTCCGACGCCACAGGCTTCGAGCGCACCAGCAGCACCGGCACCGGCGCGACGCGCAGGATCTGCTCGGCGTCGCTCCCCAGCAGCACCCGGCCCAAGCCATGCCGGCCGTGCGTCCCGATCACGATGAGATCCGCCTTCCAGGCGTTGGCCTGCCTGACGACGACATCGGCGACCCGCTCGGTCAGCGCGGTGAACACCAGCGTTTCCGCCGAAATGCCCGCGCCCTGCGCGCGTTCCAGGCCCTGCCGCAGGATCTGCTCGCCGGCCTCCTGCATGTAAGGCAGCAGGTCGGACATGTAGACCGCGGCGCTCTCGTAGCCGGTCAGGTACTTGAGCTGGTCGACGATGTGCACGAGCAGCAGGCGGCCGTGCGTGAGGCTGGCCAGCCGCAAGGCTTCGTCGAGGCCTTGCAGAGAGGTGTTGCTGCCGTCGATGGGAACCAGGATGCGTTCATACATGGTGGACCTCGTCTGGAAAAGTGATGCCGTCAGTGTCCGGTCGGGGGATGCCAGGCACCTTGATCCGTGTCAAGGGATCGTGCCGCCACCACTCGAAGAATCGAGCCCATGAAACGACGCGCGTTGGCATCCTGGATGGCTGGCAGCATGATGCTGGGCACGGTCGCGGCGGCACAGCCGAACACGCCCGCATCCGAGACTTCCGCATTCGCGGCGCTGGTGACGAGCCGCAACGAATCCGTGGTCGACATCGTGACCCTGCGCCTGGAGCGCGAGGGCAATGTCTACAACGACGCGGTCGACAACGCGGACATCTTTCCGGACAACGACTTTGCCGACCGCTTCGCCCTGCCCCTGCCCGTGGGCTATGGCGCGAACCAGGAGCGCGACCTGGGCTCGGGCGTCATCATCAGCAGCGACGGCTACATCCTGACCAGCGCCCACGTGATCGCAGACACCGACGAGACGCAGGTGCGCCTGTCGGACGGACGCCGCTTCAGCGCGCGCATCGTGGGTTGCGACAAGCGCACGGATGTGGGCCTGCTGAAGATCGATGCGCGCGGACTGCACGCCGCGGTCGTCGGGGACTCGTCGAAGCTCGCCCCCGGCGACTGGGTGGCCGCGATCGGCACGCCCTTCGGCTTCCACGGCAGCGTGACGACCGGCGTGGTCAGCGCGACCAACCGCTACGTGGCCGGCAGCGGCGAGATCCCCTTCATCCAGACCGACGTCGCCATCAACCCCGGCAGCTCCGGCAGCCCGCTGTTCAACGCGCGCGGCGAGGTGGTGGCCATCAATTCCATGATCTACAGCGGCAGCGGCGGCTTCATGGGCCTGTCCTTCGCCGTGCCGATGAACCTCGCGATGCGCATCTCCAGCGAACTGCGTGCGAACGGCAAGGTGCGGCGCGCCAGGCTGGGCGCGGAGATGCAGGAAGTCAATCCCGCGCTCGCACAATCGTTCCGGCTGCCCGATGCGAACGGTGCGCTGGTGGTGCGCGTTCTGCGCGGCGGGCCGGCCGCATCGGCGGGCCTGCTGCGCGGCGACGTCGTGCGGGCCATCGATGGCGTGCGCATCGCGCATTTCACGGAGCTGGTGCAGGACGTGGCGCAACGCCAGCCAGGCACCACCGTACGGCTCGATCTCTGGCGGCAAGGCCGCGCCGCCAAGGCGTCGCCGGTCCTCCAGGAAGAAGTGCCAGCACCATCGCCGAAGACGATCGCAGCGCCTGTCGAATGGAACGACGGGCTGGGCCTGCGGCTCGGCGAACTGTCGCGCGTCCAGAAGATACAGCTCGGCATCGAGGAAGGCCTGATGGTCCGCGAAGCCGCAGGCGCCGCGCGCAGCGAAGGCCTCCGGCCGGGCGACATCGTCATGGCCATCAACGACAGTTCGGTCGACCGCATCGCCGACATGGGGCGCTTGTTGGCCGGCATGGCGCCCGGCCGCGTCGCGGCATTGCTGGTGCAGCGCAACGGCCGCCGGGCCTATGTGCCGGTGCCGATCCCGGACCGCGGCGCCGCGCTTCGCGACAGCCGCTGATCCGGTCCCTCGCGCTCAGTGCGCTTCGCTCAGCTGCGCCAGGATCGCCGGGTTCTCCAGCGTCGAGACGTCCTGCGTGATGGCCTCGCCCTTCGCGACCGAGCGCAGCAGGCGACGCATGATCTTGCCGCTGCGCGTCTTGGGCAGGTTGTCCGCAAAGCGGATGTCCTTGGGCTTGGCGATCGGCCCGATCTCCTTGCCGACCCAGTTGCGCAACTGGACCGCCAGCTTCTCCGCCGCCTCGCCGCTCGGCCGCGGACCCTTGAGCACGACGAAGGCGCAGATGGCCTCGCCGCTGGTCTCGTCGGGCCGGCCCACCACCGCGGCCTCGGCCACCAGCTCGGTGCAGGCCACGAGCGCGGACTCGATCTCCATCGTGCCCATGCGATGGCCGCTGACGTTCAGCACGTCGTCGATGCGACCGCCGATGGTGAAGTTGCCCGTGTCCTTGTCGCGCGCGGCGCCATCTCCGGCCAGGTAGTAGCCGCGCAGTTCGGGCGGGTAGTAGCTCGACATGTAGCGCGCGTCGTCGCCCCAGATGGTGCGGATCATCGAGGGCCACGGCTTCTTGATGACGAGCAGGCCGCTCTGGCCGTTGGGCACGTCCTCGCCGGTCTCGTCGACGATCGCGGCCGTGATGCCGGGGAACGGCAGCGTGCAGGAGCCCGGCACCAGCGTGGTCACGCCGGGCAGCGGCGTGATCATCTGCGCGCCGGTCTCGGTCTGCCACCAGGTGTCCACGATCGGGCAGCGGCCGCCGCCGACGTATTCGTGGTACCACTCCCATGCGGCCGGGTTGATGGGCTCGCCCACCGATCCGAGGATGCGCAGGCTGCGCAGGTCGTAGCGGTCCGGGTGCACCTCGGGATGCGTCTCCGCCGCCTTGATGAGCGAGCGGATGGCCGTCGGCGCCGTGTAGAAGACCGTCACCTTGTGCCGCTCGATCATCTTCCAGAAGCGGCCGGCATCCGGGAAGGTCGGCACGCCCTCGAACACCACCTGCGTCGCGCCGATGGCCAGCGGGCCATAGGCGATGTAGCTGTGGCCGGTGATCCAGCCGATGTCGGCGGTGCACCAGAACACATCCTCGGGGTGCATGTCGAAGGTCCACTTCATCGTGGCCGCCACCTGCACCAGGTAGCCGCCGCTGCTGTGCTGAACGCCCTTGGGCTTGCCGGTGGACCCGGACGTGTAGAGCAGGAACAGCGGATGCTCCGCGCCCACCCATTCGGGCTCGCAGACGGCGGGCTGCTCGCTCGTCGCCTCGTGCATCCAGCGGTCGTGCGCATTCCACGCGATCGCGCCGCCCGTGCGGCGATAGACCATCACGTTGCGCACCGAGCCGCAGCCGTCTTGCGCCAAGGCCTCGTCGACCAGCGCCTTGAGCGGCAGCGTCTTGCCGCCGCGCACCTGCTCATCGGCCGTGATGACCAGCACCGCGCCGGTGTCGGCGATGCGATCGCGCAGCGCGTGGGCCGAGAAGCCGCCGAACACCACCGAGTGGATGGCACCGATGCGTGCGCAGGCCTGCATTGCCGCCACGCCCTCGATCGACATCGACATGTAGATCACGACGCGGTCGCCCTTGCGCACGCCCAGCGCCTTCATGGCATTGGCCATGCGGCAGGTCATGGCCAGCAACTGCGAATAGCTGATGCGCGTGACGGTGCCGCCGTCGGACTCGAAGACGATCGCGGTCTTGTCGCCGAGGCCTTCGTTCACCTGCCGGTCGAGGCAGTTCCACGAGACGTTCAGCGTGCCGTCCTCGAACCATCTGTAGAACGGCGCGTTGCTGCTGTTGAGCGTGCGGGTGAAGGGCTTCTTCCATTGCACGAACACGCGCGCGAGGCGGGCCCAGTAGCCGGCGTAGTCCTCCTGCGATTCGGCGACGAGCGCCTGGTACGCGGCGTGGCCCGGCACATGGGCCGTGTGCAGCAGCTGGTGCGGCGGTGCGTAGGGGGCGAGGCGATGCAACTTGTCAGGGGCATTCATGCGTGTCTCCTTTGATGGGAAGCCAGGGTTGAAGGTGCGGCCATGGTCGGCGAAAGCGCGAACGCAAACCTTGCGTTTGCGCAAAGGTCCGCCGCGCGCCAACGCATCCAATCGCGACATCACCACCACCTTGAAGGAGACGCTCATGCAAGAAGACCTGGCGCGGCGCATCGCCAGCCAATCCCAATATCAGTTGCTGAAGGGCCGGCGAAACCGCTTCGGCTGGACATTGACGCTGCTCATGCTGGTCGTCTACTACGGCTTCGTCATGCTCGTGGCCTTCAACAAGCCCTTCCTCGCGCAGCGGCTGGGCGACGGCGTGACCACGCTGGGGATCCCGATCGGCTTCGGCGTCATCGTGTTCACGATCCTGATCACGGCCTTCTACGTGCGGCGCGCCAACGCCGAGTTCGACACCCTCAGCGACGCCGTCGCAAAGGCAGCAATGAAATGAACACGAAGCCCCAACTCCTTCGCCGCGCGCTGGCGCTTGCCGCGTTGCTCGGCGCATCGGCATCAGCGCTTGCCGCCGGCGGCGACCTCGGCCAGATGCAGAAGCAGGCCACCAACTGGACGGCCATCAGCATGTTCGCGATGTTCGTGCTCGGCACGCTCTACATCACCAAGTGGGCCGCATCGCGCACGCGCTCGG
The DNA here is from genome assembly GCF_037889955.1 of Variovorax robiniae. Classification (NCBI taxonomy): domain Bacteria; kingdom Pseudomonadati; phylum Pseudomonadota; class Betaproteobacteria; order Burkholderiales; family Comamonadaceae; genus Variovorax; species Variovorax robiniae. The sequence goes on along the minus strand of NZ_JBBKZS010000008.1, from coordinate 257,042 downwards.
CGGCCGACTTCTACACGGCGGGCGGCGGCATCACCGGCTTCCAGAACGGCCTGGCCATCGCGGGCGACTACATGTCGGCCGCCTCCTTCCTCGGCATCTCGGCCGCGGTGATGGCGGCGGGCTACGACGGGCTGATCTACTCGATCGGCTTCCTGGTCGGCTGGCCGGTCATCACCTTCCTGATGGCCGAGCGGCTGCGCAACCTCGGCAAGTTCACCTTCGCCGACGTGGCGGCGTTCCGCTTCAAGCAGACGCCGGTGCGCATGTTCGCGGCCTCCGGCACGCTGGTGGTGGTCGCGTTCTACCTGATCGCGCAGATGGTCGGCGCGGGCCAGCTCATCAAGCTGCTGTTCGGCCTGGAATACTGGGTCGCCGTGGTGATCGTCGGCTCGCTGATGATGGTCTACGTCCTGTTCGGCGGCATGACGGCCACGACCTGGGTGCAGATCATCAAGGCCTGCCTGCTGCTGGGCGGCGCGTCCTTCATGGCGCTGTCGGTGCTGTGGCACTTCGGCTTCAGCCCGGAGGCGATGTTCGCCGGTGCGGTGAAGATCAAGACCGACCTGGCCATGAAGGACGGCAAGACGGCCGAGGTGGCCGCCAGCATCGGCCAGTCGATCATGGGGCCGGGCAACTTCGTGAAAGACCCGATCTCGGCGATCTCCTTCGGCATGGCGCTGATGTTCGGCACCGCCGGCCTGCCCCACATCCTGATGCGCTTCTTTACCGTGCCCAGCGCCAAGGAGGCGCGCAAGTCGGTGATGTGGGCCACCAGCTGGATCGGCTACTTCTACCTGCTGACCTTCATCATCGGCTTCGGCGCCATCACCTTCGTGCTGACCAACCCGCAGTTCACCGATGCCAAGGGTGCGCTGATCGGCGGCGGCAACATGGCGGCCATCCATCTCGCGAACGCGGTGGGCGGCAACGTGTTCCTCGGCTTCATCTCGGCGGTGGCCTTCGCGACCATCCTGGCCGTGGTGGCGGGGCTGACGCTGTCGGGCGCCTCCGCGGTGTCGCACGACATCTATGCCACCGTCATCAAGAATGGCGAGGCCGACAGCGCTTCCGAGTTGCGCGTGTCGAAGATCACCACCATCGCGCTCGGCATCGTGGCCGTGGTGCTGGGCATCGCCTTCGAGAAGCAGAACATCGCCTTCATGGTGTCGCTCGCCTTCGCGATCGCGGCATCGGCCAACTTCCCGGTGCTGTTCATGTCGGTGCTGTGGAAGGGATGCACCACGCGCGGCGCGGTGATCGGCGGCTTCATGGGACTGGTCTCTTCGGTGGGCTTGACCATCGTCTCGCCCTCGGTCTGGGAAGCAACCCTGGGCTACCCGGCGGGCTCCGCGCCCTTCCCCTACACCTCGCCCTGCCTGTTCTCGATGACCATCGGCTTCATCGGGATCTGGCTGTTCTCGGTGCTGGACAAGAGTGCGCGCGCCAAGGTCGACAAGCACGGTTTCCTGGCGCAGCAGGTGCGCTCGGAGACCGGCATCGGCGCCGCCGGCGCGAGCGGGCATTGAGCGCAGGCATGCGGGACGCCATTAGTCGAATCATGGAACCGCATGCTGCCTGCCGCCGCGAGGACGAGATGAACCACATTCCGGGACCAAAGGGGATGCGCCCACGGGGACCGTGGAGCGCGATCCGGCTCGCGCTGGCCATCGCCCTCGCGGCAAGCCTTTTCTGGATTGCGCTCTACGCCTGGATCACCCTGGTGACATTGGACTGAGATGCAAGGCAGGTGGGCGGCGGGATGGCCGCCCACCGCGCTACTTGACCACCGTCACGGGCAGCGGCGAAATCGCCAGCACGCGCTGGACCACCGAACCCAGCAGCAGGTCGGCCACCGCGCCGCGGCCCTTCGACCCCAGCACGATGAGGTCGAACTTTCCTGCCCTTGCGCAATGGACGATTTCCGCGGCGACCCGCCCGGTGCGGATCTCGATGTCGTAGTCGATCCCTGTCGTCTTCAGCCAGCGCACGGCCGGCCGGAGTTCCTTCTCGCTGAGTTCGCGCAGGTAGTCGCCAACCTCGGCGGCGCCCACGAAGGCCTTCGCGTGGCGCAGGCCGGTGTCGTCATGGACACTGACGAGCGTGATCCTGTTCGAGGCGGAGCGCACCAGGCGCGCCAGCTCGGCGGCGTACTTGACCGCACGCAGCGCGTGCTTCGATCCATCGGTGCCGACGAGGATCTTCATGCCCGCACCTCGTCGGTGAAGGAGTGTTGCGGCAATGAGGACTGTCGTGTGTCTTTCATGGGGGTCACCTTTCAATGTGTGTGCATCCCATCATGCGAGGGAGCCCTGGCCCGCACTTGACGCAAATCAAGGCCATGCGCCGCCGGCGACCCAGACTCGCGAGGGAAACACCTGCGTCCCAGGCCTCTCGATGCATGAACCTTGCCCCTACCCACTGAACCACGCGCCATGACCGCACTGTCACCAGGCCTTCGCACGCTCGCCAGGCCCGTCTCCTTCCTCGGCGACGTGCTGGTGTCGGGGAGCACGGCGCTGGGCGGCCGGTGGCAGTTCCGCCTCAAGGATTTCGTGCGGGTCCTGGCCGATTGCAGCGGCCGGGCCGTGCCCATCGTGCTGGTGGTCAATTCGCTGGTCGGCGCGATCCTCGCCTTTGTCGGCGCGGTGCAGCTGGCCAAGTTCGGCGCGGGCATCTTCGTCGCGGACCTCGTGGGCATCGCGGTGGTGCGCGAGATGGCCGCCATCATCACGGCGGTGGTCATTGCGGGGCGGACCGGCGCCGCCTTTGCAGCCGAGCTGGCCACCATGCAGGCCAACGAGGAGATTGACGCGCTCGAGGTGCTGGGCCTGAGCGCGATCGACTTCCTCGTGCTGCCCCGCGTCGCGGCCTTGCTGCTGATGATGCCCTTGCTCTACGTCTTTGCCTGCGTCGCGGGGCTGGCCGGTGGCATGACGGTCTCGACGATCATGCTCGACGTCTCTGCCACCGCCTACCTGCTGCGGACCAACGATGCCCTTGCGGCGCCGCACCTGCTGCTGGGCGTGACCAAGGCCGTCGTCTTCGGCGTGCTGATCGGCATGGTGAGCTGCTTCCACGGGCTGCGCGCGAGCCGGGATGCCGAGGGGGTGGGCATCGCCACCACGGCGGCAGTGGTCTCCAGCATCGTCGGCATCATCGTGCTGGACGCCGTGTTCGCGTTGTGCGCCAACGCGCTGGAGGTCTGAATGGCATTGCTCCAGGTCGACGGGCTCGAGATGCGCTTCGGCCAGCGGCTGATCCAGCGGGACGTGTCGTTCAAGGTCGAGAAGGGCTGCATCTTCGCCGTGATGGGCGGCAGCGGCTGCGGCAAGAGCACGCTGCTCAAGCATCTCGTGGGCCTGCTGCGGCCGGCCGCGGGCGCCGTGCAATACGACGGCACCGACTACTGGGCCAGCGACGAGATGCAACGCAACACGCTGCGCTCGCGTTTCGGCATGCTGTTCCAGAGCGCCGCGCTGTGGTCTTCGATGACCGTGCTGGAAAACGTCTGCCTGCCGCTGGCGCGCCAGACCGGGCTCGACGCCCGCCAGCGCGAGGCCAGGGCACGCGAAGTGCTGGAGTGGGTGGAACTCGGCGACTTCACGGACTTCCTTCCCTCGGACCTCAGTGGTGGCATGAAGAAGCGCGCCGGCCTGGCCCGCGCCATCGCGGCCGAGCCGCCGCTGTTGTTCCTCGACGAACCCTCGTCCGGCCTGGACCCGATCAGCTCGCGCCGCCTGGACGACCTGATCCTCGACATCCGCACGCGCACCGGTGCGGCGATCGTGCTTGTGAGCCATGAGCTGGCAAGCCTCTTCGCGATTGCCGACGACGGCATCTTCCTCGATGCGGACAGCAAGGTGCCCATTGCCCAGGGCTCGCCCCGGGACTTGGCCGAACGTGCCGTGCATCCCACGGTGCATGCCTTCCTGCATCGCGAGGTGCCGCGCGTGAAAGCCCCGGCCCTCCCCGCCGAAAGTGCATCGTCATGAAGCGCAACGCATTGCTCATCGGCGGCTTCGTCATCGTCGCGCTGCTGATCGCGGTCGCCTCGATCCTCTGGCTCAGCGGCAACGACCTGTTCAGCGAGCAGCGGAAGGCGCGCGTCTACTACCAGGGCAACGTGAGCGGCCTGTCCGTCGGCGCGCCCGTGACCTTCCGCGGCGTCACCGTGGGCCAGGTGACCGACATCGGCATCCAGATGGACGCCGGTTCGCTCAAGACCACGATTCCCGTGTCCTTGAAGCTGCAGACCTCGCTGCTGCATCTCTCGGGCGACACGGCAGGCAGGAAGCTGGACGTGCGCGAGCTGGTGCAGCGCGGGCTGCGCGCGAGGCTGGCCTCGCAGAGCATCGTCACCGGACAGAAGGCTATCGACCTCGACCTGCTGCCCGACACCCCCGCCACCCTGCTGGGCGGTCCGGGCGTGCCCGAGATACCCGCCACGCCCGAGCGCTTCGGCGCGCTGATCGACCAGGTGGCCGGCCTGCCCTTGCGCGATTCGGTGACCGACATTCGCGAGGCCGTGCAGGAGTTGCGCACGACGCTGGTCTCGGTCCAGCACACGATCGACACGGCCCAATCGGTACTCGGGGCCAGCTCGAAGGAATTGCAGCTGACCGCGATGGAATCCCGCAAGACACTGGCAGCGGCGACCGAGGCGATCCGGCTCGTCCAGCGCCATTCGTCAGCAACCTTGCAATCGATGACACGCCTGGCCGACGTCTCGCGCGAGACGGTCTCGGCTTCGCAGCCCGAGTTGCAGCGTGCGCTGGTGGGCACGCGTCAAGCTGCGGAGTCGGCAAAGCTGGCGATGGACCGCATGGCCGACATCGCGGCGCCGGAAGCACCGCTGCGCGCGGACCTCGAGGCCACCGTCGCGGATCTCTCGCGTGCCGCGCGAAGCTTCCGTTCCCTCAGCGAGATGCTGGAAGACAAGCCCAATGCCATCGTCTTCGGAAAGGTGCACGAATGAGGAATCGGCATCGAGGCATTTCGCCGGCTCTGTGCGCGATCGCCCTGGCCTTCGCCGGATGCGCGACGACCTCGCCGCCGCTGTTGCTCACCCTGCCCCGCATGGATGTCGCCATGGCCGCGCCGGCCCCGCCGATGGCGCCGCCCCGTGTGCTGGCGGTGCGGCGAATCGTCATGCCGGAGTACCTGCTGGCGCGGCGCGTGCGCTACCGCGCCGACGACAGCACCCTGGCCGAGTGGCCCGACGCCTACTGGTCCGAACGCATCGAGGTCGCGGTCACCCGTGAGCTCCACGATGCACTGCGGCGCCACCTGCCCGGATGGACGTTGTGCGAGACCAGTTGCGGCGAGCGCTCGCCCGCCTATGCGCTCGAAGTGCGGTGGGACCGCATGGATCTCGTGCGCAGCGAACGGCGGCTCGACGCCCGTGCGCGACTCCTGCTGTGGAGCGACGACCGGCCGCCTCGCCTGGTCTCTGCGGAAGAACGCGCCTGGTCGATCCCCGTCGATGCGGACACGCCGCAGTCGCACGCCCGCGCGATCACGATGCTGCTGGACCGTGTGGCCACCGAGGCCGCGCGTGCGTTGGCTTCGCAGTCCCCGCCCGCTCGCAAGTGACGAGGCCGCCCCGTCCGAAGCATTGACACAGCGCAAGACGGCACGCGCCTGTGCCGTGAAGAATGAACTCGCCCACATCCGGGTTCTTCCTTCCCGCACCCGACAAGGAGCAACCATGTACCACGACATCCTGGTCCCCGTCGACGGCAGCGCGACCGCCGAGCGCGGCCTGCGCGAGGCTGTGCAACTCGCCGCCGAACACAAGGCTAAGGTCCACCTGCTTCACGTGATCGACGACTTTCCCCTGCTGCTGGGAATGGCCACGCCCTTCAGGTTCGAGGAGGACTTGCTGCGCGAGGCGCGTGCGGCCGGCGAGCAATTGCTGGAAAGAGGCCGCGCGGCGGCGGCCAGGGCCGGCGTGCAGGCCGACACGGCCCTGCGCAGCGTCATGCGTCGGCGCGTGGCCGACGTGGTGGTCGACGAGGCGACGAAGTCCGGCATCGACCTGATCGTCATGGGCACGCACGGACGCCGCGGCTTCAGCCGCCTGGGACTCGGCAGCGATGCGGAAGGCGTGGCACGCGCCAGCACCGTGCCGGTCTTGCTGGTTCACGGTGACAGGCCATGAAAGTTCACGACATCCTGCGCATCGTCCCCGTGGTGGCGATGGTCCTTCACGGCGCTTCCGCGAGCGCCGTCACGCCGGTACTCGCGGCCGGGACCCATGCCAGTGGCGGCATCAGCGCGGAAGGCCGGCAGGAGATGCTGGCGAAGAAGGACCTGTACAACGTGCGGCTGACCTTCGCCGAGGCCGGGACCGGCGCCTACGTCGCGGGCGTGACGGTCAGGCTCGAATCGACGGATCGCAAGGGCGTGTCCTTCGGTCCCTTCGCCGACTGCGGTCCGCTTTTCTACGTCGCCCTGCGTCCCGGTCTCTACCGTGTCTCCGCCAGCTATGCCGGCGTCACGCGCCAGGTCGATGTGCGGGCGGGCGCGGGAGCGGTGCACGCGGTTCTCCATTGGCCTGCGGCATCGGAACCTTGAAGCGTCGCGGGGCGAATGGCCCAACGCCGCAGCGAAGACCCTGATCCAGTGCGTCAACCGCGCTCCCCGCCGGGGAATGCCCGCGCAAATGCTTCGACAAAAGCCGCATGGCGCGCCCTGGGCAGGCAATGTGCGGATGCGTGGGCAACTGGGCCGCGAAGTGATGATCGAAGTACCGCACCTCGACACCGCGCGCAAGCAGCGCCAGCAGGGCTTCGCGGTTGCGATCCAGCGACACGTCCAGCACGGTGACGCTGTCGCCCGCCTGCGCCGGCACGCGCTCGAGCAGGGCGATGTCGCGCTTCACGCCCGTGACCAGGGTGGCGGCGCGCGGCTGCGCGAGGCGCAGTTGGTGCAGCGCGCAGATGCCGTCGGCGTCGCCATTGAAAACATCCCAGTGGCTCATGGCGCGACTGTGCCACGAGCCCGTGACCATGCCAGTCCCCTACCCCGGCCCTCAGGTGTGGCTTGTCCTCGCCGCACGAAGATCGTCGCGAATCCTGCGCACCAGGTAGCTTGCCGCGCTCAGGTGGCCGATGACCACGAAGAGCACGATCAGGACGTAGGTGGTGTCCTCGTGGATGGACGATTGCGCGGTCAGCAAGCCGAGCGAGAGAACCACCAGGATGAACAGCCATGCGATCAGCGCGACCACGGCATGGACCCATGTCCACAACGTCTTCATGGCTGCACCTCCCACGCTGGCGACGCGGATCTGTCGGCGGAATTCATGTTGCACCTCTCGTTGAACCATTGAACAGGGCTCTCACCCCGTTGCATCGTCTCCGCATTGGCGAGATCGGACCTTGAGGCAACGCAACATCGCTGCGAAACGGCTTTGTCTGTGGATCAAGTCCGCGCACGCTCGCGGCTTGACCTGGCGCAACCATGCGCTTGCGCCATGTCAAGGCGCCCGGCCACCTGCGATTCCATACTGGATCCGCACCCCACATCCAGACAGGAGCTGCCATGTACGAGCACATCCTCGTCCCCCTCGACGGGACCGAAACATCGAAGCGCGGCCTGGACGAAGCCATTCGCCTGGCGGGACTGACCAAGGGACGCCTGCGCCTTTTCCACGCCATCGGCGACATGGCGATGGCACATGCCATGGATGCCTATGAGGATCACGGTGGGCAGTGGGTCGAGGCGATGCGCGCGTATGGCACCAAGGTGCTCGAAGATGCCAGCGAAACGGCCCGCGCCGCAGGCGTCGAATCCGAAACTGTCCTGCACAGCAGCTTCACCGGCAGGATGGCCGAGCTGGTCGCGGCACAGGCAAGCAAGTGGCCCGCGGACATCATCGTGCTGGGCACGCACGGCCGCCACGGCGTCAAGCGAATGCTGCTGGGCAGCGGCGCGGAGGCGGTGCTGCGTACTTCGCCGGTGCCGGTGCTGCTGGTGCGCGCCGCACCGGTGGCCGCGGCCGCGGCCTGACCGCACGCCGATGCGCCGGCTGCTCCTGCTCACCAACCGCCACCGCGCGCCTTCGACGAACGCCGTCCTCGGCCTGCTGCTCGCCTTCAATGCAGGCGCCGTCAATGCGGGCGGCTTCCTGGTGCTGCACATGTACACCTCGCACATGACCGGCTTCGCCTCGCAGGTCGCGGACGGCCTGGTGCTGGGGAACACGACGCTGGTGCTCAATGCCGTCGGCGCCATCCTCGCGTTCATGGTCGGTGCCGCCAGTTGCGCGGTGCTCGTGAACTGGAGCCGCCGCCATCGCCTGCACAGCGTCTACGCCCTGCCCTTGCTGCTGGAGGCCGCGCTCATGTTTCCCTTCGGGCTGGCCGGCGCCATCACGCTGACCTGGTCCACGCCCTTCGCGGTGCCGCTTACGGTGCTGCTGCTGTCCTTCATCATGGGCTTGCAGAACGCCGTCGCGTCCAAGACTTCGGGCGGCAGCGTGCGCACCACGCACATGACGGGCAATATCACGGACCTCGGCATGGAACTGGGCAAGTCGCTCTACTGGGCCCGCAGCAGGCATGCGCCGTCACGGCAGCAGTTGCGGCGCAACCGCCATCGCATGGGCATTTCCGGCGGTCTGGTCGCGATGTTCGTTCTGGGCGGCATCACCGGCGCGCTGGGCTTCAAGCACGTGGGCTTCGTGTTCGTGGTGCCGCTCGCGGCCCTGCTGCTGGGGCTGTCGGTGCCGCCGCTGTGGCGCGACCTGCCGCGTGCGCGCGCCCTGCTAGACCGCCGCCTTCCCCCATGACCGCAAGCGCCGCATCCACACGATCTTCTGCTTGCGCGTGAGGTTCTCCACCGAGCCGATGACCGCGTCGCGTACCGGCGCGATGCCGATGAGCCCGAGGATGTTGCGCTTGAGCAGCCGCAGTCCGTGGCTGAGGAAGTACCAGCGGTAGACGAATGCCGGCATGCCCATGGTGACGATCACCCGTGCGCTGCGACCGGCGAGCAGCCTGGCCCGAAGGCTCGGCCGATCCGCCGGAACCGCGAAGCCCGGGCGCATCACCTGCTCGAGGAAGCCCTTGAGCGCCGCGGGCATCCCGCCCAGCCACAGCGGATAGATGATGACGAGGTGATCAGCTCGCGCGATGGCCGCTTGCGCTTCGGCCAGTGCGGGGGGCAAGGTCGCATGCTGCCATTCATCCTGACTGCGCAGGAAGGCGAAATCCAGCATCCCGATGTCGATCCATTCCACGGCATGCCCGGCACTGCGCGCACCTTCGGCGTAGGCATCTGCGAGCGCATGGCAGAAGTGCTGCGCACAGCGGTCCGGATGCCCCTGGATGATGAGGATTCGCATGGCCGTCAGTGGGTCATCAGCACCGGCACCGTCATCTGCGCCAGGATCTGCCGCGTGACACCGCCGAGCATCAACTCGCGAAAGCGCGAATGGCCATAGCCGCCCATCACCAGCAGGTCGGCGCCGAGGTCAGACAGGCGCGACAGCAGCGCATCGCCAAAGTCGATGTCGGTGACGTCGCTCTCCGCCGTCGCATGGACCTTGTGCCGCGCCAGGAACTGCAGCATGTCCGGCACCAGCAGGCGATCCTGGGCGCCGTCGGCATGGACCGCGCGGCAGGACACCAGCGTGACCTTCGACGCCTGGCGCAAGGCCGGCACCGCGGCCCGCAATGCGACGGCCGACTCGCGCGAGCCATCCCAGGCCACGACCGCGTTCTTCGGCACGCCTTCGAAGTGGCCCGCGTACGGCACCAGCAGCACCGGCCGGCCCACTTCCATCACCACGCGTTGCGGCAGGTCTTGCGTCGTGATGTCCTTGACCTGTTCATCGTCGCGCTGGCCGAGCACCACCAGGTCGCTCGTGCGTCCATGCCGGACCACCGCGTCGACGGTCGTGGAATCGATGAGGCGGACTTCGTACGACAGGTTACCCTGCGCCGTCACCCGCTCGCGGAAGTCGTGGCTGATGGCCTCCGCGCGATGGCGAAGGTACTCCGCGCATTCCGCGATGTAGTCGGTGGCGCCGGACAGGAGTTCGTCGGCCGGGATGATGCCGTCGATCAGCCCGGTGGAGATGAGCCCGACGAGATGGCCGCCGTGGGCACGCGCCCACTGCGCCGCCAGGTCCGCACGCACGCGGCAGGCAGCAGTGCGATCGAGATGCACGAGGATGGTGGGATAGGTCATGGCCTTGGCATGGGTTCAGGTGCATCCATGTTCTTCCTCGCCACGGCACCACACCTTGACGCGAATCAACACCGCGTCGATCCAGCTCGTCAGACTCGTGCCGTTCGCAATGAACCCGAGGAGACGACAAATGCTCACCGCCTTCATCACGCATCCGGACTGCGCGCTGCATGCCATGGGGCCGCACCATCCTGAATGCCCCGAGCGGCTCTCGGCGATCCGCGATCGCCTGCTCGCGCTGGGCCTGCTCGACTGCATGCTGCAATGCGACGCGCCGCGCGCGACACCGGGGCAGTTGGGCCGCGCACATTCGATGGAGCATGTGCGGGCCGTGGTCGCCGCGTCGCGCAAGGAAGGCCTGCACAGCATCGATCCCGACACCAGTATGAACCCCCACACCATCGATGCCGCATTGCGTGCCGCCGGCGCCGTGGTGCTCGCGACCGACATGGTGCAGGCGGGCGAGGCGGCCTCGGCCTTCTGCTGCGTGCGACCGCCCGGCCACCATGCAGAGCGGGCTGCCGCCATGGGCTTCTGCTTCTTCAACAACGTCGCGGTCGGCATCCGGCATGCGCTGGAGGTCCACGGCCTGGAGCGCGTCGCCCTCATCGACTTCGACGTGCACCACGGCAACGGCAGCGTGGACATCTTCCGCGACGACGAGCGGGTTCTGATGTGCTCCATCTTCGAGAAGGGCATCTACCCCTTCACCGGCGAAGACGACAGCGGCCCCTGCATGGTGAACGTGGGCCTGCCCTCGCGTTCGGGCAGCGCCGCGTTCCGCGATGCCGTGACGCAGCACTGGATGCCTGCACTGGACTCCTTCGCACCGCAGATGGTGTTCGTCTCCGCGGGCTTCGACGGGCACCGCGACGACGACATGGGCAACCTCGGACTGGTCGAGAGCGACTATGCCTGGGTGACACGGCAGGTCATGGACATCGCGCACCGGCACGCGCGTGGCCGGGTCGTCTCCTGCCTCGAGGGCGGCTATGCGCTGGAGCCGCTTGCGCGCAGCGTCGCCGCGCACGTCAGGATGCTGATGAGCGGCGATTGATCCGGCGCGGAGCTCAACCGTCGAGCGGCACGCCGCCGCCGAAGCGGCAGATCCACCGGTCCTCCCAATCGCGCTGCGCGTCCTGCATCGCCCGCTGCCAGGCTGCGATGACCTGGAGCTGGTTCTGCTGCCCTTGCAGCATGAAATCCGTGAAGGCCTTCTGCCAGTCGAGGAGTGGTTGCATCAGGGCATCCGGTGAGGGAAGCGCGGGCTTGTCGTCATGGGGCATGGTGATCTCCTGTGGATGAGGAATCCAGCTGCCCACCGCCGACCATCGCGCGTGTTGACATGGCGCAACAGTCCCGCCCGGACTACCATCCACGCGTGAACATCAAGACCCATCTGGCCGTCCTCGACGACGAAGCCGACATCACGCAACTATTGGCAACCTACCTCGGCAGCCAGGGCTATCGCATCAGCCAGCTGCATTCCGGCAAGGAACTCATGGAGCTCATGGCGCGCGACGCGCCGGCGCTGGTGCTGCTCGACCTGGGCCTGCCCGGCGAAGACGGCTTCTCGATCGCGCGCGCCTTGCGCGAACACTGGCACTGCGGCCTGGTGATCGTGACCGGACGGGGCGATGCGGTGGACAAGGTGGTCGGCCTGGAAGTGGGCGCGGACGACTACGTGACCAAGCCCTTCGACCTGCGCGAGCTGCTGGCCCGCGTCAAGGCCGTGCTGCGACGGATCACACCGCCTGCCGTGGCGCCCGCCCCGGCACAAACGGCAGCACCCTCGACGCTGCGCTTCGCGCAATGGCAGCTCGACACCGACGCCCGTCGGCTGCTCGATCCGAAGGGAGACGAGGTCGCCCTCACCACCGGCGAGTTCGACTTGCTGACGACGCTGGTCACGCACCCCGGCCGCGTGCTCTCGCGCGACTTCCTGCTCACCGCGACGCGTGGCCGCGACGGCGGGCCTTTCGATCGCACCATCGACGTGCAGATCGGGCGGCTGCGCAAGAAGGTCGAGGCCGATCCCGACAACCCGCAGATCATCAAGTCGGTGCGCGGCGCCGGCTACATCCTGGTGCCGCGGGTCGAGGCGGCTTGATGACCGCGTTGCCGTCGCTGCCGGGCCTGGACGACGGCGCCTTGTTCCGCTCGCTCTTCAGCGCCTATCCGGACGCGCTGCTGCTGGTCGACCTGCAAGGCACGATCCAGCTCGCCAACCCGACGGCGCTCGGCCTGCTCGGCTACACGGTCGACCAGCTCGTCGGCCTGTCGGTCGAGCAGCTCGTGCCGGACGCGATACGCCCGCGCCATGCAGCCTTTCGCAACGCCTACGCCGCGCAACCCGTCGCCCGCCCGATGGGCACGCAGATGGACCTGGTGGCGCGCCGCCGCGACGGCAGCGAGGTGAAGGTCGAGATCGCCCTGAGCCCGCTGCACGACCATGGCCTGCCCTATGTGGTGGCGGCCATCCGCGCCGTCGGCGAGTACCCGCGTGTCAAGCAGGCCCTGCAGCGCGCGCGCTATGCCGAGCACCTGGCCCGCTTCGGACGGCTCGCGGTCGAGGCCCGGGATTCGAGCCAGCTGCTGGAACTGGTGCCGGTCGTCGCTTCGGAAGCGCTGCAGGTCGAGATGGCGAAGGTCCTGCTACTCGAATCGAACGGCGTGGAATTCCGCATTGCCGCCGGCGTCGGCCTGCTGCCGCACGAATCGATCGGGCAGCGCCTGCCCAACACGCCGGGAACGCCCGCAGGGCATGTGATGCGCACGGGCGAGGCGGTGCTGATGCGCAACTACGCCAGCGAAACGCGCTTCACCATTCCCGCCCACTACATCGCGGCGGGCATGGTGTGCGAACTCTCCGTGGCGCTGGGCGACCGTGGCCGCACCATCGGCACGCTGGCGGTCCGCTCCCGCACGCCGCAGCGCTTCGGCGACGACGAGTTGCGTTTCCTCGAATCGCTCTCTAGCATGCTGGCCACCGTGATGCAGCGCTCGGCCAGCGAGGACGCACTCAACCATGCGCAGCGGCTGGAGACGGTCGGCCAGCTCACCGGTGGCGTGGCGCACGACTTCAACAACCTGCTGACCGTCATCTCGGGCAACCTGCAAGTGCTGGAGGAACTGCCCGCCTGCGAGGACGACGAGATGGTCCGGCAGCTGGTCGCGGCCGCGCAGCGCGCCACACGCCGCTGCGCCGAACTCACGAGCAAGCTGCTGGCCTTCTCGCGGCGCCAGGTGCTGCAACCCGTCGCCGTGGACACCCTGGCGCTGCTGGGCTCGCTCACCGACATGCTGCGGCGCACGCTGGACCAGCGCATCACCATCACGCTGCATGCGCAGGCCCTGCTGTGCCTGGCCGACCCGGTGCAGCTGGAGTCGGCGCTGCTCAACATCGCCATCAATGCCCGGGACGCGATGCCCCAGGGCGGCACCATCACCATCGAATGCCGGTCCGCAACCGATCTTCCGGCCCAAGCCGCGGCGGAGCGCGCGACGGGCTCGACCGACGGCTACGTCGCCATCGCCATTTCGGACACGGGACAGGGCATGTCCGAGTCGGTGAAGGAGCGCGCCTTCGAGCCCTTCTTCACGACCAAGGAGGCCGGCCGCGGCACCGGCCTGGGCCTGTCGACGGTCTACGGCTTTGCGCGGCAGTCGCACGGCGCGATCACGCTGGCCAGTGCGCCGGGCGAAGGCACCACCGTCACGCTCTACCTGCCTCGGGTCGCCGAGCACGCGGCTTCGGGCAGCGATGCCGAACCGGCCGCCGGCCAGCACCTGCGGCCAGGGCTGCGCGTGCTGCTGGTCGAGGACGACCCCGAAGTGCGCAAGGTCATGCGGGCCTTCCTCGCCTCGCTGTCCTGCGAAGCGACCGCCTGCGCGAATGCCGAGGATGCGTTGCAGATGCTCGACGCCGGCAAGGCCTTCGACCTGCTGCTGACGGACATCGTGCTGGGCCCGGGCATGCGCGGCACCGAACTGGCCGACCGCGTGCACGCGCACTTGCCGACGCTCCCGGTGCTGTTGATGTCAGGCTATTCCAGCGACCTGCTCGACGAGCCGCACAGCCGCGAACTGCTGCGCAAGCCCTGCACCCGCGCCGAGCTGGCACGCGCCATGGCCCGGGTGCTGGCCAGCCCTCAGTGAAGCGCCGCGGCAGAGGCCGCGTGCGGCGCGCCGAGGTCGCGGATGAAATCCGTCAGCGCCTCGACCTGCGGGATGTGGATGTCGCGCCGGGTCTTCTCGGTGAAGCGGATGACATCGCCACGTGCCAGCTTTGACAGGGCGCGGCTCACCGTTTCCAGCGTCATGCCGAGGTAGTTGCCGATCTCGGCGCGTGTCATCCGCAGCGTGAACTGGTCGGTGCGCAGGCCGCGCTGCTCGAGCGCATCGGCCCAATAACGCAGGAAGCCGGCCACGCGGGCATCGGCCGACAGCGTGCACAGCGACTGCATCGAATCGTGCTCGCGCCGCAGTTCCCGGCTCATGGCGCCGTGCATCGCCGTCAGCAGGGCCGGCGTGCGAACCGCGGCCCGGATCAGCGCGTCGTAGCGGATGGCCCAGACCTCGCCGGTGTCGATGGCGACGGCATCGCAGCCGTACTGGCCGTTGGCGATGCCGTCCAGGCCCATCCAGTCGCCCTTGAAGTGCAGGCTCACCACCTGCTCGCGCCCCTCGCCCGAGAGGTTGACCATCTTGAAGAAGCCGGTGTTGACGACGTAAAGGCAGTTGAACTGCTGGCCGACCTGGTAGACGACGTCGCCGCTGCGCACCACGCGGCGCTGGATCGGCACGCTGTCCTGGAGCAGTTGGAGCATGTCGGCAATGTGGCCGAGACCGGAATTGCCGGACCGGGGGATGCTGGACACTTCGTTCATCGCTGGCTCCTTGCAGGTGGGATGAACGAAAGGTTAGGCAGCGATTGCAACCGGCTCGCGACAGCCAGGAGGCCTTGGGTAACAGTGCGTCAATGCTTTGTGTCCACATTGTGTCTTGCTGCGACGCAAGGCCTGCGGAGGAAGCGTCGCACCAGAGTTTGACGCCGGTCAACATCGGCGGCGCGGCAGCGCCTACCTTCGCGGCTGTGCACTCCATTCCCATCCTCGCAGCCGTCCTGCCGTCCTCGCATCGGCCGCCCGGGGCAGCGCGCATCCTCGAACTCTTCGCGGGCGCCCGCCGGATCCGGGCGGACCTGCGGACCCACCGCCAGCACGCACCGTTGCGCGGCAGGAACCTCGCCCTGCTCATCGATGACCAGCTTGCCGAAAAGCGCGCCCTCCTCCAGCGCGCCGCTACCGAGATTGGCGCTCGCGTCGCGCAGGTTCGCTACCGCCCGCAGACGGGAACACCGCACGCCGACGTCGGCCTCGTGGCCCGGACCCTGGGCCGGATGTACGACGCCATCGACTGCGGCACCCTGCCGGCGGCCACGGTGCACCAGATCGAAGCCGCCGCCGGCGTGCCCGTCTACGAGGGGCTGGGGCTCGACAGCCATCCGCTGCGCCTCCTGGCCGACCTCATGACGCTCCATGAGCATCCCTTGCCGCCGGCTACACCCTTGTCGATCCGGTTCATCGGCGACGCGAGCAGCGGGCAGGGCAAGGCGTTCGTGTCGGCGGCACGCAATATCGGATTCGAGGTGACCGCGGTGCATGCCGCGGCCCCTGCGGCGGCCGATGCCACCTTCGTCATCGAGGCGTACCGCCAGGCGCATTGGCCGATCCGCACCTGCGCCGGCGCCATCGACGACAACCGGCGGACCGAAAACCACTGCAACCTGATCCAGGCCGTCCTGATCGACAGCATCGGCCAAGCGTGACGAGCGGGCGCGGCCTTGACGCGGATCGCATTGACCCTTGATCTGACACAAGACCCGCGCGCACCTTGCTGCCTACATTGAAAGTTCCTTCCCAACCCATCTGGAGATCCTCATGAAGTCCGATGTCCAACTGAGAAACGATGTCCTGTCCGAACTCGCATGGGACCCGGCCGTCAACGTCACCGATGTCGGCGTGATCGTCAAGGATGGCGTGGTCACGCTGACCGGCCATCCCTCGAGCCATGCCGAGAAGTGCGCCATCGAGCATGCGGCACAGCGCGTCGCTGGCGTGCGCGCGGTGGCTGTCGAGATGACCGTCAGGCTGCCGGCGGATTTCAAACGCACCGATGCCGACATTGCCCTGGCTGCGGAACGCGCGCTCGAATGGAGCGTGCTGGTGCCGGAAGGCAAGGTCAAGGTGATGGTCGAGCAAGGCTTCGCCACCCTGACCGGCAAGGTCGAGTGGGAGTACCAGCGTCGCGCATCCGAGGTGGCGGTGCGAGACCTGCTCGGCGTGACCGGCGTGGCCAACCACATCATCGTCAAGCCGAGCGTGACGCCCACGGACATCGCGCTGAAGATCCAGAACGCGCTCGAACGCCAGGCCGACCGCGAGGCACGGCGCATCGAGATCACCGTCGACGGCGCCCACGTCACGCTGCGCGGCACCGTGCACTCATGGGCCGAACGCAATGCGGCGCAAGGTGCGGCCTGGTCCGCGCCCGGCGTGGCCAATGTCGTGAACAACCTGCTGGTCGAGGCATAGCGATGCACGATTCCATGGCCAGCGACAGCAGCGGGCCCTTCGGCACCATGGCCCGCATCGTCGAGCCACTGCTGCCATAGACCCACCCGAACTCAGCCACGCACCCTTTTCCAGGAGCCGATCATGAAGCTGACCACCGCCGAGCGCATTGCACTGGCCACGCAACTCGATGCCATGAAGCGCCAGGCCATCGACGAACTGCGCGGCGCCGCAACTCAGGTCGACGACGGGGCGCCTTCCGTCGTTCAGGAAGTCCACGCGCATGCGGACGACGCCGAGGCCGAGCGCGCGCAGGAAGTGCGCAGCGCCGAGATCGAGATCGATCGCCATCGCCTGCACGACATCGAGGAAGCGGAGCGCCGCCTGGCCTGCGGACGCTTCGGCATTTGCATCGACTGCGGCGAGGAGATCGCGCGCCTGCGCCTGCTCGCGCAGCCGATCGCCATCCGCTGCACCGCGTGCCAGGCGGCGCTGGAGGCCCAGCGCCGGTGAGCATGTCCCGGCGCAAGAGCCAGCGTCTTCAGGTGCGCGACATCCAGAGCGCACACAACGAGGCCGCGTCCGGCCGCATTTCGGTCTCGACGCCAATCGCCATCGCACGCTCCGGCGCATCGAGCGGCTCCTGGAATGCGAACTGCTGCTCCAGAACCGCCGGCCCGGCCTCGGAAGCGTCGAGACCGCCGGCCTGACGCAATGCGAGGCGGCGCCGCAGTTGCGCCGGGCTGGCATGCAGGTCCAGGATCGCAAAGGGCAACTGCAACGAGACCGCCAGCGCGCGGAATGCGGCCCGCTCGGCGTGGCGCAGGAAGGTGGCATCCACGATCACCGGATAGCCCGCCTGCAACGCCAGGCGGGCGCCCTCCGCAAGGCGGGCGAAGGTTCGCCGCGTGGCCTCTGGCGTGTAGATGTCGACCGCGTGATCGGCCGAGTGCGACAGCGCCGACAGGCCGAACACGCGCTTGCGCTCGACATCGGAGCGCAGGCGCACCGCGCCTGCGAGTTCCAGCAACTGCGCCGCCACGGTCGACTTGCCGGAGCCGGACAGGCCATGCGTGATCAGCAGGCGCGGGCGGCGTTCCGCACGACGCACGATGTCTTCCGCGCACAGCAGGTAGTCCTCCACGTCCGGCTTCCCCTCGCCAGACGGACCGCGCAGGCTCGCGACCTGCGCGCGGACCAGGGCCCGGTACACCTCGTAGAAGCGCAGCACCGGCAGGCCTTCATGGTCGCCCGAGTGCTCCAGGTACTTGTCGAGAAAACGGAAGGCCAGGTCGACATGGCCGTGCGCCTTCAGGTCCATCGTGAGGAAGGCGACGTCGCTCATCACGTCGATCCAGCGCAGCGCCGGATCGAACTCGATGCAGTCGAAGGGCTGCAGGCGGCCGTCGAGCCGCACCACGTTCGCCAGATGCAGGTCGCCATGACATTCGCGCACCGCGCCGATTCGCTGGCGCAGCAGCCAGGCCATGCGCAGGCCCGGTACCTTGCCCTCGACCCAGCGCCGCAGTGCCGCGACGCGCGCCGGCCCGCATGCGGCAGCCAGGCTGTCGAGGGCGGCCATGACCCGCTGCTCGATCCCCTCCGGTGCGCCGAAGCCCGATGCCACCGCGGCGACGGGCGCGTCGCGATGAAAGCGCGCAAGTGTGCGCGCGAGGTCGTCGAGTTCCGCGTTCTCCAATTGCCCGGACGCAAGCAGCTCGCCCAGCAGCATTCCGTCGGGGAAGCGCCGCATGCGGACCACGTAGTCGATCGCATTGGCTGCGTTGCCTTCTTCCCCAATGCACGGCGCTTCCGATGTGCCGCACACGGGCCGTACGTCCAGGTACAGGTCCGGGGCGAGGACCCGGTTGAGCCGAAGTTCCTCCTCGCAAAAGTGCCTGCGCGCCGCCAGGGAACTGAAGTCGACGAAAGGCAGGCGGACCGGCTTCTTCAGCTTGAAGGCCAGGGTGGGTGTCAGCAGCACCCAGGAGATGTGGGTCTCGACCAGGCCCACCGCATGACCTGTTTCCAGCTGCAGTTGCAGACGCAAAGCCTGGGCCAGCGAAGGGTCCGCAGCATGCGATGTGGATGCTCGATCAGTCATCCACGCGGACTGTGCCACGCGCCCGGTCGCATTCATTGATTCAACGCAAGGCATCGCCCGCACGCGCGCCCTACATTGAATCGCATGCACACCCGGAGGCAGCCATGAAAAACGTCCTAGTGGTCTTCTACTCCCTCACCGGAACATCCCGCAACGTGGCGAAGCTGCTGTGCGCGCAGCAGAACTGGCCGATGGCGGAGATCACGCCAGTCCATCGCCGAACGGGCGGATGGGGCAACCTGCTCTGTGTCCTGGACTCCATGTTTCACCTGCGACCGGCCATTCGCTACGAGGGGCCGCACCCGGCGGACTTCGATGCCGTCGTGCTCATCTCCCCGATCTGGGTGATGCGCCTGGCCAGCCCCATGCGCAGCTTCCTGTCGGACCGCCGCGGGCGGCTGCCGGAGGTTGCAGTCGTTTCGGTCATGGGCGGCACCGGCTGCCCGGATGCCGCCGAGGAGGTGGGCCGTTGGATCGGCCGGCCGGCCGCATGGAGCACCACCGTCACGGCGCGCGAGGTGGCGGACGGCAGTTGCGCCGAGCGCATGCAGGTGTTCGGCGCTGCGCTTGCCGGCACGCCGGGTTCGCAAGTGATCGCACCGCCGATGCAATTCGCCTGACCACACCGAGGATCCCCGCATGAACAAGCTGATGACCCGATGGCATGCCGACCATGTCCATTTCTCCCGGCTGCTGGACCTGCTGAAGCAGCAGGTCAACGCCTTCCATGAAGACAGCGGTCCCGACTACGACCTCATGCTGGACATCGTCGCGTACCTGCGCGAGTACGGCGACAGCGTCCATCATCCGATGGAGGACATGGCGTTCACGCGCCTGGTCCTGCGCGCGCCCGAGATGCGCATCCCGGTCAACCGGTTGAAGCAGGAGCACCGGGCCATCGCCTTCGCCGGCGAGGAACTGGTGGGACTGCTGAAGGCGATCACCACCGATGGCGTGGTCGCGCGCGCCAGGGTGGAATCCGCCGCCGCGCTCTACCTCGTCTACTACCGCCATCACCTCGCCACCGAGGAGCGCGAGGTCCTCCCGCGTGCGGCACGACTGCTCGACGAGGACGACTGGCAGGCCGTGGCCGAGGCAACGCCCAATCGGTCGGATCCGCTGTTCGGCACGGCGCAAGCGGCCGGGTTCGGGAAGCTCCAGGAGGCGCTCAGCCAGACCGCCTGAGCCCGTGCTCAGAGCGTGCGCGCCTCCAGGTAGTCGGGCACCGTTGCCGGCCAACCGTACCTTTCCTCGAGGGCAAGCCGCAACGCATCGGCTGCCACCGGCTCGCCGTGCGTCACGAAGACGCGCTTCGGCGCGGGCATGCCGCCCGCCCATGCCAGCAACTGCTCGCGATCGGCATGGGCCGAAAGACCGTCGAGGTTCGCGACCTCGGCATGGATCGGCACGTAGGCGCCATGGATCTTGACCGACGGCGCGCCCGCCACCATCGCGGCACCGCGCGTCGCTGCCGCCTGGAAGCCGGCGAAGAGGATGGTGTTGCGCGCATGCGGTGCATAGGCTGCGATGTGGTGCAGCACCCGCCCGCCCGTGGCCATGCCGCTGGCCGAAACGATGATCGACGGCATCGCCAGCGCGTTGAGCCGCTTCGATTCCTCGATGGTGTTGACGAAGGTCACGCCCGCGCTCAGGCTCGCGCATTGCGCGGCGTCCAGGCGCAATTCATCGAGATGGTGCCGGAAGATGCGCGTGGCATCGGTGGCCATGGGGCTGTTGAGATAGACCGGCATCGCGGGAATGCGGCCCGCTCGCTTGAGCAGGTGGATGCCATGCAGCAGCGATTGCGCACGTCCGATGGCAAAGGCCGGAATCACCGTCACGCCACCGCGTGCAGCGGTGCGGTTGATCACGGCCGCCAGCATGCCGAGCGTATCGGCATCGGGGCGCACGCGGTCGCCGTAGGTGGATTCGATCACCAGGTAGTCGGCCGGCGGCGGAGCCTCCGGCGCGCGCATCACCAAGTCGTCGCTGCGGCCCAGGTCGCCCGAGAAGAGGATGCTGCCGCCCTGCCATGCGACCCGTACGCTGGCCGCACCGAGGATGTGGCCGGCCCGCTGCAGGCGCCAGGTCCATCCGGGCCAGGTCGCATGGTCGATGTCGAAATCGACCGCCTCGAAGCGGCGCAACGCTGCGCGCGCATCGTCCTCGCCGTACAGCGGTTGCGCGGGCCTGTGCCGGGAGTGGCCGTGCCGGTTGGCGAAGTCGGCCTCCTCCTCCTGCAACCGGCCCGAATCGGGCAGCAGCAACTCGCACAGCGCGCGCGTCGCCCGGCTGCAGTACACGGGGCCCCGGAAGCCCTGCTTGACGAGCCGCGGGACATGGCCGCTGTGGTCCATGTGCGCGTGCGTGAGCAGCACCGCATCGATGCCCGAGGGGTCGACGGGCAGCGGGTCCCAGTTGCGCAGCCGCAGTTGCTTGAGGCCCTGGAACAGCCCGCAGTCGAGCAGCAGGCGCTTGCCGTCGTGCTCCAGCAAATACTTCGAGCCGGTGACGGTTCCGGTGCCGCCGAGGAACTGGATGCGCATCATGGTCTCCTTGCCTGCCAAAGCGTCTCAGGTCGCGACCGGTCCGGCTTGATCGGCGTCACCGATCGCCGCGCACGGTCTGCATCGAACGCCTGGCGGGCATCGTGCCGCCGCGGGAGAGCACAAGCTTTGATCAAACACAAGACTCCGGCGGCGGAAGGCGCGCAGCATGGCATCTCCCTGGCCACTCATTGAAGGTGCCCCCATGAAAACCAACCTTGGAACCATCGATCGCGCACTGCGCATCATCGTCGGCCTGCTGCTCCTCGCATTGACGGGAAACGGCACGATCGGCTTGTGGGGATGGGTCGGCCTCGTGCCGCTCATCACCGGGCTCGCGGCGGTGTGCCCGGCGTACACCATCTTCGGCCTGAGCACCTGTTCTTCGAAGACGGCCTGAGCGGCCTCAATTGGCGAAGAGTACCGGCAACGTCATCGATCGCAGCATCCGCTCGGTGACGCCGCCCAGCATCCACTCGCGCCAGCGCGAGTGCCCGTAGCCGCCCATCACCAGCAGGTCGGCGTGCATGTCCCGCGCGCTCGACAAGAGGGCTTCGGCGATGTCGCCGTCCACGATCTCGCGCCGGAGCGTCGCGTGCATGCCATGGCGCTCGAACCAGGCGACCTGCTCCGGTGGCAGCAGCGCGTCCTCGTCGTCCGGCTCGCCGGGCTGGCGCAGTGACAGCACCATGACGCGCGGCGTGGTGCCCAGCAGCGGCAGCGCCGCGCGCATCGCCACGGCCGCGGCACGGCCGCCATCCCAGCCGACGAGCACGCTCGTGCCGATGGTGTCGAGGCGGCCGAAGCAAGGCACCGCGAGCACCGGCCGGCCCACTTCCAGCATGACCCGTCCGGTGAGCCCGCGCAGCGCGGCTTCGGGCGGATCGTGCTCGTCCTCCTGGCCCATGACGAGGAGGTCGGCCGTACGGCCATGGGCCACCAGCGCCTCCAGCGCCGGGCGGTCCGTGCGGCGCAGCTCCCAGGCCACGCCGGCCGTCCCGGCCATCTGGTGGCGGAAGGCCTCCGCGACATGGTCGGCCCGGTGGGGCAGCCAGGCGGCGGTGGCTGCGGCGAGGTCCGGCGCATCCCGAGGCACCGCCCCGAAGGGAATGGCGGCTTCGTAGCGCCCCGTCGGGAGCAGCCCGACCAGATGGCCGACATGCACACGCGCAAGCCTGGCCGCAAGGGCAACGCGGGCGCTGCAGCGCTCCGTGTGATCGAGATGCACGAGGATGGTCTTGAGGTTCATGACGAGCCCCTCTCACTCAACGACGGTCGACCGCGACGAAACTGCGCAGCGTTCCTCGCACGACGAGCATGGCGACGACATCGTTGCTGCGCACGGTCGCCAGTGCGCTGTCGAAATCGTCGACGGTGCTCGTCAAGGCATCGTTCACGCCGAGGATCTGGTCGCCGACGTGGATGCCCGCGCGCTGCGCCGCCCCGCTGACCAACGGACGGCGCGCCTTGCGTGCGCCGTGGCGCGCCCGCGGCGCCGATGCCGTCCACTTCATCGTCGCCGGCCTGCCCGACGTTCCACCCCACGTCGACGCCGCTCGCGACCAGCGTCACGACCGATGGCGCTTCGCGCGCGGCGGCCGCCACGAAGTCTCCGACGCGGCCATCGGCTCGCTCAGGGCATGACGCTTCCATGGCGATGGCATGGCCGGCAAGGGTCAAGGCAATGGCAACCGACAGGAAGCGAACCGATTTCATGGACAAATGGTCGCGTCCGCAGGATGCGCCGCCCTTGCGCTCGCGCAAACCATGCGCTCGTTCAGCGGCACCAGTCGCTGATGCCCTGCGCGACGTCCAGCCACAAGGCCTGCAGCGCCAGCAATGCCAGCAGCCCGCCGGCAATGCGTGCGCCCCAGCCTTCACGAGAAGGACCGAGCCTGTTCCCCAACACCTGCAAGGCCCAGGGCGCTGCCACCAGGGATGCACCGCTTCCCAGCGCGAACAGCAGCATCACCATGGCCCCGTCCAGCGCACCGTTGCCAAGGCTGGCCAGCGCGAGCGCCGAGTAGAGCAAGCCGCAGGGCATGAGCACCCACAGCGTGCCCGTGGCCAGCACGCCGAAGGCCGAGCGTGTGTGCGGCCGCACGCGCGAGGCCAGCGCCTTGCCGAAGCGGTGTGCCCAGTTCGGCTGCCGGCCCTGGACGATGAGCGCCAGGCCCCAGGCCAGCGTGGCCGCATGCAGCAGCACCCACAAGGGCTTGAGGGCCGCGACGTGCTCGCCCGCGAGGGCCAGCGACTGTGCCGCCCCGGCGACCAGCGCGCCCGCCATCGCATAGCTCACAGCCCGGCCCGCATGGAACGCAAGGGTCGTGGAGACCGGCGCAACGAGCGGCACGGCTCCTTCCGCGGAAGCACGCGGCGCACGCACCAGCCGGATCACGCCCGCCGCCGGCGCGCCGCACATGGCCACGCAATGCGGCCCGCCGGCCAGCCCCATCAACAATGCCGCGCTCGCCAGGCCGGCCTGCATCACACGACGCGCGAATAGCGCGTGCGGTTGCGATCGGCCTGCAGGTAGCGGTCGAACACCATGGCGATGGCGCGCACGAAGAACCATCCCATCGGCGTGACCTCCAGCGCGTGGTCGCTCAGGCGCACGAGACCGTGGGCGATCAGCGGCCCGAGCGCGGCGAACTCCGGCGCGAAGTGGTCGCGGAAGTCGATGAGATGCGCCTGGCCCATCGCCTCGAAATCGAGCCGGCCCTGGCACATCAGGGCCATGATCACCGCGCGCCGCAGCAGGTCGTCCCGCGTCAGCGCCAGGCCGCGCACCACCGGCAGGCGGTGCTGGTCCAGGTGGTCGTAGTAGTCCGGCAGCGACTTCGCGTTCTGGCTGTAGGTCGCGCCGATGCGCCCGATGGCCGACACGCCCAGCGCCACCAGGTCGCAGTCCGGCTGCGTGCTGTAGCCCTGGAAGTTGCGGTGCAGGCGGCCCTGCCGCTTGGCGACGGCCAGCGCATCCTGCGGCAAGGCGAAGTGGTCCATGCCGATGTGGACATAGCCGGCCGCGCTCAGCACCGCGATCGATCGCGCCAGCATCTGCACCTTGTCCGCCGCGGCCGGAAGCTGCTCGATGTGGATGCGGCGCTGTGCCTTGAAGCGGTCCGGCAGGTGCGCGTAGGCATAGAGCGCGACGCGGTCGGGCCGCAGTTCGCACACCTTCGCCAGCGTGCGCTCGAAGGATTCCACCGTCTGCAGCGGCAGGCCGTGGATGAGGTCGATGTTGACGGACTTGAAGCCCAGCTGCCTTGCCGCGGCCATCAGCTCGAACACCTGCGCCGCGGGCTGGATGCGGTGGATGGCCTTCTGCACCTCGTGGTCGAAGTCCTGCACGCCGAAGCTCAGGCGGTTGAAGCCGAGCACCGCAAGGTTGGCCAGGCGCTCGGCATCGACGGTGCGCGGGTCGATCTCGATGGAGCGCTCGCAATCCGGCGTGAAGTTGAAGGCACCGTGCAGCATCCCCATCAGCTGTGCCAGGTGCGCGTCGTCGAGGAAGGTGGGCGAGCCGCCGCCCAGGTGCAACTGGCTTACCGAGGCCCCGCGCCCGAGTTGCTCCGTCTGCAACTGGATCTCCTTCGCCAGGTAGCCGAGGTACTGCGTGGCCCGCTCGTGATGGCGCGTCACGATCTTGTTGCAGGCGCAGAAGTAGCACAGCGACTCGCAGAAGGGCACATGCACGTAGAGCGACAGCGGCAGCGCGCGGGCGCCGGCACTGCGGCGCTGGCGCAATGCCTGCGCATAGTCCGCCGCATCGAAGGCCTCGACGAAGCGGTCGGCCGTCGGGTAGGAGGTGTAGCGCGGCCCAGCCACGTCGAAGCGCCGCAGCATCGCGACGGAGGGCAGCAAGGGGCCAACGGAAGACTCGGCGGAGGGACAGACGAGGGACATCGGGATGACTCGCACAACGGAAGAGGGAAATTCAATGTGCCCTCGAAGGTCGTCACGCGTGTTGACCTGCGTCAACACCACCCCAGGTAGCACTCAGCAGAATCCGGCGCAAACGACGAATGCTGCCCATGACCATCCCACCTACCATCCAGGTCGCCTGCTCCAACTGCAACCTCCGGGAACTGTGCATGCCCGCGGGCCTGCAGCCCGAAGATCTCCGCCGCATCGACGGCCTGGTCAAGACGCGGCGCAAGCTGCGCCGGCGCGAGACGCTGTTCCACAACGGCGACAAGTTCACCTCGCTCTATGCCATCCGCACCGGCGTCTTCAAGACCCGCGTGGCCAGCGACGACGGCCGCGACCAGGTCACCGGCTTCCAGATGGCCGGCGAGATCATGGGGCTCGACGGCATCGTCAACGCGCGCCACAACTGCGATGCCGTGGCGCTGGAGGACTCGGAGGTTTGCATCATTCCCTTCGAACGCGTAGAGGCCCTGTCGCGCGAGGTGCCGGCACTGCAACGCCACGTGCACCAGGTGATGAGCCGCGAGATCGTGCGCGAGAACGGCGTCCTGCTGCTGCTCGGCAGCATGCGGGCCGAGGAACGCATGGCCGCCTTCCTGCTGAACCTGGTCCAGCGGCTGCATGCGCGCGGCTTCTCGCGCTCGGAGGTGATCCTGCGCATGACGCGCGAGGAGATCGGCAGCTACCTCGGGCTCAAGCTGGAGACCATCAGCCGCACGCTGTCGAAGTTCAGCGAGGACGGCATCGTCGACGTGCAGCAACGCAACCTTCGCATCCTCGATGCGCAGGCCTTGCAACGCATCGTCAATCCGCCCGGGCGTTGAAACGCTCCGGCGGCGCATCGCCCTCGGGCGGCTCCACCGTCAGTGCCACCGCGAGCGCGCAGGCGGCCGCCGACATTACCCAGAACAAGAAGAAGCTGGCGGTGTAGACGGCCTGCCGCGTATAGCCCAGCCCTTCCCTGCCCCAGCGCAAGTCGGACGGATCGACCAGCGCGAACACGACCAGTTCGATCAGGCTCGCCACGAGGAAGGCCGGCCAAAGGATCGCGATCCACCTGCGCGCGCTCACTGCTTTGCGCTCCCATGCGCGGGCACGTCCTCGGCTGGCGTCATCGCATGGTTGCGCCCTTTCTGCGCCGGCAGCAGGCTCTTGTCGGCGAGCGTGCGATTGATCTCGATGCCCTTGCGGTAGTAGTCCTCCTCGACCACGCTGTCGGTGCCGTGCATCGCGATCCACGCGGTGTACAGCCCGGCGACGACCACGGTCGCCGGCAGGCCGACCACCAGCCACATGAGCGGAAAGCGCCACCAGGGCAGCGAAGTCTGGGGGTTGCTGGCTGGCATGGCTTGTCCTTTCTTCATCATCTCGGCACCAGGAAGACTGCCTTCTCCGAGACATGCGCACGGCCATCCGCCGTGCCCACCTCGAAGTGCACCGTGTGCGAGCCCGGTGGTGCCTTGTCGCCCGGCAGTTGCAGCCGCACCGCCACCCAGCGCGACTCGGCCGGTCCGACCTCGGCCTCCGCGGCGGAGGCCACGTGCAAGCCATCCAGTCCGCTGACCGCGATGCGATAGACCTGCGGCGACTCCGTGGCGTTCATGATCTGCAAGCGGTAGACGTTCTCGAACTCGCCACCTTCCACGATGCGCGCGAGCGAGCCCCTGTCGCGCACCACATCCACCTTCAGCGGCATCCGCAGGACGAGGCTCGCCAGCAGGCCGATGCCCAGCGCCACCAGCACGCAGGAATACACCAGCACCCGCGGCCTGAACACGCGCCGCAGGATCTGCGCGGACGACCAGCCCTTGGCCAGCCCGTTTTCGGTCGCATAGCGGATCAAGCCGCGCGGCAGGTTCATGCGGTCCATGACGGTGTTGCAGCCATCGACGCACAGGCCGCAGCCGATGCATTCGTATTGCAGTCCCTGCCGGATGTCGATGCCGGTCGGGCACACCTGCACGCACAGCGAGCAATCGATGCAGTCGCCCAGGCCGAGCTCCCGGCCGTCCTTGCCCTTGGCCCGCACGCCGCGCGGCTCGCCACGGGCGCTGTCATAGCTCACGATCAAGGTATCGCGGTCGAACATCGCGCTCTGGAACCGGGCATAAGGGCACATGTACTTGCAGACCTGCTCGCGCATGAAGCCAGCGTTGCCATAGGTCGCCAGGCCGTAGAAGATGACCCAGAACACCTCCCACGAATCCATGCGCGTTTGCAGGAACTCCATGCCCAGCTCGCGGATCGGCGTGAAGTAGCCGACGAAGGTGAAGCCGGTCCACATCGCAATGATCAGCCAGACGAGGTGCTTGAACCACTTCTTCACCAGCTTCTCGAGCGAGAAGGGTTCGCCATCGAGGCGCATGCGCGCGATGCGATTGCCCTCGATCTTCTGCTCGATCCACATGAAGATCTCCGTGTAGACCGTCTGCGGGCAGGTGTAGCCGCACCACAGCCGGCCCGCCACGGCCGTGAACAGGAACAGCGCCATCGCCGACAGCACCAGCAGCCCGGCCAGGTAGATCAGGTCCTGCGGATAGAGCACCAGACCGAAGATGTAGAAGCGCCGCGCCGCCAGGTCGAACAGCAGCGTCTGGCGCCCGCCCCATTGCGTCCACGGCATGACGTAGAAGAAAAGCTGGGTCGCGAACACCATCGCCCAGCGCCAGCGCGCGAACCTGCCGCGCACGCTGCGCGGATAGATCTTCTTCGACGCCTCGTACAGCGCGGTCGACTCCGCCGCCGCGGGGGCAATCGGAATGATCTTGCGGGACTCCGCGTCGCGAGACATGACAGGATTGCCGGGCGTCAGTTCGAGGCCTTGGCGGCAGGCTGCGCCTTGTTCGACAGGCCCCAGACATAGGACGCGACGACCTTGATCTGCGCCTCGGTCAGCCGGCCTTCCTGTGCCGGCATCACGTTGTGCTTGCCGCCGTTGATCATCGCGATGATCGCTTCCTGGCCAAAGCCATGCAGCCATACCTTGTCATTGAGCGCGGGTGCGCCGAGCGCCTGGTTGCCGACACCGCCGATGCCGTGGCACGCGGCGCAGGCCGTGAACTTGGACTTGCCGAGCGCCGCGCGCACCGAATCGGTCGAACTGCCCGAAAGGCTCAACACGTACTGCGCCAGGTTGCGTACGTCGTCCGCCCCGCCCACCGCCGCGCCAAGTGGCGGCATGACGCCGACGCGGCCCTTGGTGATGGTTTCGATGATCTTGTCGGGCGTGCCGCCGTACAGCCAGTCGGTGTCGGTGAGGTTCGGGAATCCCTTGCTGCCGCGCGCGTCGGAGCCGTGGCACAGCGCGCAGTTGTTCATGAAGATGCGCTCGCCGATAGCCATGGCACGTGCTTCGCCGGCAATCGCTTCCACCGGCATCGCCGTGTAGGCCGCATAGACCGGCGCCAGTTCCTTGTCGGCCTGCGCGACCTCGGCCTGGTACTGCCCGGAAGCGCTCCAGCCGAACTTGCCGTCGTAGGCGCCCAGCCCCGGGTAGAACGCGAGGTAGACCAGGCCGAAGACGATGGTGATGACGAACAGGCCCACCCACCACAGCGGCAGCGGGTTGTTGGCCTCGCGCAGGTCCACGTCCCACACATGGCCGGTGGTGTTGTCGTCGCTGGACACCACGCGCTTGCGCGCGGTCAGCCACAGCAGCAAGGCGCAGGCGAGGATGCTCACCACGGAGGCCGCGGCCACGTAGTTGGCCCAGAAGTTGTTGATGAAGTCGCTCATGGCATGCCTCCTTCAGTCCTGCTCGAAGGGCAGGCGTGCGGCTTCTTCGAATCGCTCCGTGTTGCGGCGCGAAAAGGCCCAGGCCAGGATGCCGATGAAGACGAGGAAGCAGGCGACGGTGGCAGCGATGCGCAAGGTGGTGAGGTCCATGGTTCTTGCTCCTTCACTTGAGCGCAAGGCCCAGGGATTGCAGGTAGGCGACCGTCGCATCCATCTCGGTCTTGCCCTCGACCTCCTTCGCGGCCGCGGCGATCTCCGCGTCCGTGTACGGCACGCCGACCCGGCGCAGTGCGCGCATGTGAGCGGGCAGCGATTGCGCATCGACCAGGTTCTTCTCCAGCCACGGATAGGCCGGCATGTTCGACTCCGGCACCAGGTCACGTGGCTGGTTCAGGTGGATGCGGTGCCACTCGTCGCTGTACTTGCCGCCGACCCGGTGCAGGTCGGGCCCGGTGCGCTTGCTGCCCCACTGGAAGGGATGGTCGTAGACGAACTCACCGGCCACCGAGTAGTGCCCGTAGCGCAGCGTCTCCGAGCGGAAGGGGCGAATCATCTGCGAGTGGCAGCCGTAGCAGCCTTCGCGCAGGTAGACGTCGCGTCCCGCCAGTTGCAGCGCCGTGTAGGGCTTGAGCCCCTGGATCGGCTCGGTGGTCGACTTCTGGAAGAACAGCGGCACGATCTCCACCGCGCCGCCGATGGCGACGACCAGCAGGATCAGCACGATCATCAGGAGGTTGTTGGTCTCCACCTTCTCATGGGTGAAACCGGTGGCTGGGTTCGAATTGGAAGACATGGCGTTGCCTCAAGCGTGAGCCGGTGCGAGCGGCGGGATCTGCGCGCGGGCGGAGATGCCCGTGATGGCCGTCATCCAGACGTTCCAGGCCATGACCAGCATGCCGCCCAGGTACAGCAGGCCGCCGAGCAGGCGCACCACGTAGAACGGAAAGGTCGCCTTCACGCCCTCGACGAAGGTGTAGGTCAGCGTGCCGTCCGTATTGATGGAGCGCCACATCATTCCCTGCATGACCCCGGCGATCCACATCGCGGCGATGTAGAGCACCACGCCGATGGTGGCGATCCAGAAATGCGCCTCGATCGCCTTCACGCTGTACATCTCGGTGCGGCCGTACATGCGCGGGATCAGGTAGTACAGCGCGCCCATCGTGATGAAGCCGACCCAGCCCAGCGCGCCGCCGTGCACGTGGGCGATGCCCCAGTCGGTGTAGTGGCTGAGTGCATTGACGGACTTGATCGACATCATCGGCCCTTCGAAAGTGGCGATGCCGTAGAAGGACAGCGCGACGATTAGGAAGCGCAGGATCGGGTCGGTGCGCAGCTTGTCCCAGGCACCCGACAGCGTCATGACGCCGTTGATCATGCCGCCCCAGCTCGGCGCCAGCAGGATCAGCGAGAACACCATGCCCAGCGACTGCGTCCAGTCGGGCAAGGCGGTGTAGTGCAGGTGGTGCGGCCCCGCCCACATGTAGGTGAAGATCAGCGCCCAGAAGTGCACGATCGACAGCCGGTACGAATACACCGGCCGGTCGGCCTGCTTGGGGATGTAGTAGTACATCATCCCGAGGAAGCCCGCCGTGAGGAAGAAGCCCACCGCGTTGTGGCCGTACCACCACTGCACCATCGCGTCCTGCACGCCGGCATACATCGAGTAGCTCTTCATCCAGGTCGCGGGCATCGTCATGCCGTTGACGATGTGCAGCAGCGCCACCGCGATGATGAAGGCACCGTAGAACCAGTTGGCCACGTAGATGTGGCGAACCTTGCGCATGCCGATGGTGCCGAAGAACACGATGGCATAGGCCACCCACACCACGGCGATGAGGAGGGTGATGGGCCACTCCAGCTCGGCGTATTCCTTGCCGCGCGTGAAGCCCATCGGCAGGCTGATGGCCGCGGCGACGATCACTGCCTGCCAGCCCCAGAACACGAAGGACGCCAGCTTCGGTGCGAACAGCCGGACCTGGCAGGTGCGCTGCACCACATGGAAGCTGGTCGCCATCAGGGCGCAGCCGCCGAAGGCGAAGATCACCGCGTTGGTGTGCAACGGCCGCAGGCGTCCATAGCTCAGCCACGGAATGCCGAGGTTGAGGTCCGGCCATGCCAGTTGCGCGGCGATGACCACGCCGACCAGCATGCCGACGACGCCCCACACCACGGACATCAGGGCGAATTGCGTCACCACGGTATCGCTGTAGACCGCGGCGGGCGGGTTGTTGTGTTCCATCGTGGACCCCTCTTCTTGTGTGAACTCACGCAGTGTCCGGGGCTGCCTCGCGCGCCCCCTTGATGCAGATCAATCGTTGTGCAGGATTCGCTGGCCCTCGGCCTCGACGTCCTCGAACTGGCCACGGTCCACGGCCCACCAGAGGCCGACCAGGATCAGCAGTACCAGCACGACCGAGAGCGGGATGAGCAGGAACAGGATGTCCATCAAGCCCCTCCTTCGCCGTGGCGCGCCAGGCGCGCCGCATTGAGCACGACCACGAGCGAGCTGGCGGCCATGCCCAGGCCGGCCAGCCATGCGGGCAGCATGCCGGCCGCCGCCAGCGGCACGCACAGCGCGTTGTAGCCCGCGGCCCACCACAGGTTCTGGCGGACCACGCGCATCGTCCGCTTCGCCTGCGCGCGGGCCGCGGGAATGGCCTCGAGCTCCCCGCCCATCACGATGAAATCGGCCCGTGCCTGGGCCAGCGGCACGGCATTGCCGAAGGCGAAGGAGGCGTTGGCGCGGGCCAGCACCGGGCCGTCGTTCAGGCCGTCGCCCACCATCGCGACGCCGTGCTCCTGCTCCTGCAAGGCCTTCATGAAAGCCAGCTTGGCTTCAGGCGTGCAGTCGCCCTGCACGCTCTCGATGCCGACGCGCTGTGCGACGGCGCTCGCCGCCGCGGCACGGTCACCGGACAGCAGGTGGACGGACACCCCCTGCGAGCGCAGTGCATCGATCGCCGCGTTCGCATCAGTCCGCACGTTCTCCTCGAGGACAAAGCTGGCCAGCCATCCTTGCGCGTCGGCCAGGTGGACCTGGGACGCATGCTCGCCCAGCGGCGGCACGCCGCAGAACGAAGCGGAGCCCAGCCACATGCGGCACGGGCCCGCGTCGCTCCCTTGATCGGTCATCCAGGCGTCCACGCCCATGCCCACCTGCTCGAATGCTTGCGAGACCTGCCACGGCGACGCCGGGTGCGGCGTGGCATTCCATGCCTCGACGATCGCGCGCGCGGCGGGATGCAGCGACTGGACCGCCATCGCGGCGGCGCAATCCAGCACCTCGGCGACCCGCCAGCCCTGGCGACAAGCGATGCGCCCGATGCGCGGGGTGTCCAGGGTCAGCGTGCCCGTCTTGTCGAACACCACGGTGTCTGCGCCCGCCAGGCCTTCCAGGCCCTGGAGATTGCGCACCAGCACGCCGCGCCGGGCCAGCATGCCCGCGCTGGCCAGCATCGCCGCCGGCGTGGCCAGCGAGAGCGCGCACGGACACGTGACGACCAGCACCGCCACGGCGGCCATCAGCGCCTTGCCATGGTCCACCGGCCACCAGAAGGCACCGGTCGCCACCGCCGCGCACAGGACGAACAGCAGGAACGGCCGCGCCGCGCGATCGGCCATCGCGGCCAGCCGGGGCTTGTGCAGCGAGGCGCTTTCCATCAGCGCCACGATCTGCGCGAAACGCGTGCCCTGCCCCACCGACTCCACGCGCACCTGCACCGTCGACGACAGGTTGTGGCTGCCGGCCAGCACGCGCTCTCCCAGGCCGCGCACGACCGGATGCGATTCACCGGTGAGCAGCGCCTCGTCAGCCGTGGTGCTGCCGAGGCTGATCACGCCATCGGCCGGAAAGCGCTCCCCGGGCCGCACACGGACCACGTCGCCGGGCAGCAGGCGCCGCACGGCCACGGTCTCGAAGGCGCCGGTGATGGTCAGCCGCTCGGCACTGTCGGGCTGGCGGTTCATCAGCGCCTCCAGCGCACCCGCGGTGCGCCCGCGCAGGCGCGTCTCGAGCCAGCGGCCGGTGAGCAGGAAGAACACGAACATCGTGAGCGAGTCGAAGTACACCTCGCCACCCAAGGGGCCCGACGGGTCGAAGGTTGCGGCGCTGCTCACGGCGAAGGTGATGGCGATGCCGAGCGCCACAGGCAGGTCCATGCCGATGCGCAATCCCTTCATGTCGCGCAACGCCGCGGCGAAGAAAGGTTTGCACGAGAACAGCAGCACCGGGAGGGTCAGCACCCACGACGCCCATCGCAACAGTTGCGCCGCATCGAGAGACATGTCGCCCGGCCGCGCGACGTACGCGGGGTACGCGTACATCATCACCTGCATCATGCAAAGGCCGGCCACCAGCCAGCGCCACAGCGCGAGCCGCCCCTCGCGCAGGCGCCGTTCGCGCACGAAGGTGTCGCCCGCGGGCACGAAGCGGTAACCCGCGACCTCGCCGGCACGGAACCAGGTCGAGGGCCGCACCTGCGCGGCCGACCACACGATGCGTGCGCGCCGGGTCGCCGCATTGACCTCGGCACTGACCAGCCCCGGCACTCGCGCCAGGGCGGCCTCGACGGCCGCCGCGCACCCGGCACAACGCACGCCGTCGACCACCACATGCGACTCCCAGCGCCCCTCGACCGGATCGCCGCCCAGCAGCCGGCTGTACGCCGGCCATTCGGCAGGATCGTCCAGCACCGCCTCCACTTCGCGCGCCCGGGCCGCGGGGAATCCGTCGGGTCCGGTGGTTTCGAACGAAATGGCGGCAGCTTGCATCCTGCGAGGCTAGGCGCATCCATGCGGCACCACCTTGATCTGTGTCAACCCTCCGCGTAACCGGATGCCTAGGCTTGCTCCATCAACACCAGGAGCACCCGATCATGTTCAAGCGCATCCTCGTCGCCACCGACGGCTCGACACTTTCGAAGAAGGCGGTCCACAGCGCCATTTCCCTTGCGGCCGGGAACGAGGCCGAGTTGGTGGCCGTCACCGTCGTGCCCCGCTATCCGAAGAACTATTTCGAGGGGGCGATGGCCTTCTCGCCGGATGACATCGCGCGCATCGAAGGCGAATGGGCGGAAAAGGCCCAGGGCAAGCTGGAATCGATCAGCGAACTCGCCAGGGCGGCGGGCGTGCGGATCAAGACCACCGCGCCGAGTTCGGACAGCGTGGCCGAAGCGCTGATCGCAGCGGCGAAGAAGTACAAGTGCGACCTGATCGTGATGGCCTCGCACGGCCGCAAGGGCATCAAGCGGCTGCTGCTCGGCAGCGAGACGCAGCATGTGCTGACGCATTCGGCGCTGCCGGTGCTCGTGCTTCGCTAGACCCCGCCGCGACGGGCGCGAAGCTCGTCACGGCAGCATGCGCTGCAGTTCCCTTTCACGGTCGAGGAACTGGTGCTTCAGGGCACCGAGCACATGCAGCGCGAACATCACGTACAGCACGTTGCCGATCCACATGTGCGCCAGGCCGAACAGGTCATGCAGCCGCTCCTTCGCCACCGGTTCGATGGCCATGATCCAGCCGATGCGCGGCCATTCGAACAGGCCGAAGTACTGCATCGGATGCGTCGCCGCATCCTTCCAGGCCGAGTCGTGCATCCAGCCTGATAGCGGCAGCATGAACATCAGCAGGTACAGCACGCCGTGCGCCGCATGCGCGGCCAGGCGCTCCAGCCGCCCATAGGTGCCGGGCATCGGCGGGGGCTTGTGCGTGGCGCGCCAGAGCACGCGCAGGATGGCGAGCCCCAGGACGGTGATGCCGATCGACTTGTGCGTGTCGATGGCCGGGCGCACCCACTCGTCGCGCAGGCTTTCGGCGGTCAGGCCCAGGATGACGTTCACCACCATCAGCGCGGCCACCAGCCAGTGCAGGATGATGGCCGGCTTCGTGTATTTGTCGGGAATGGAGGGCATGCGGAATTTTTCGGGGTGGGCGGAGTCTGTCAGCATTGTCCCGGGTTGCGCGGTCGCTGAAACCAAGTCCTTGCGGCTTGCGTACCCACTTGAAGTCATCGGATCCGCTTTTGAAAGACTCCCTCCAGCGCGCATTTGCAGCGGCCTCCCCGAGGCTCACGCCACCTCCCACGCCCGCACTCAGCGTGCTGATCCACAGCGGCGTGCTGCTGCTGTGGATCGGCCTGTTCAGCATGGCCTTCATGGCCGGCGGCGTGTGGAGCTGGTCGGTCGGCGTGGCCTATGTGGCCTATGACACGGCCTTGCTGCTGTTCACCGCCTGGGCCACCCTGCCCATCCTCCGCGCGAAAACCCGGGTCGCGATGAGCGCGCCGCCCTGCACGGTCGGCGTGATCGTCGCGTCGCACAACGAGGCCGCCGTGCTGCCTGTCACACTCGGCGCCCTGCTCGCGCAGACCGATGCGCCCGACCAGATCGTGATCGCCGACGACGGCTCCACCGACGGCACCGCCGAACTTCTGCAGACCCGCTACGGCCTCATCGCGCCCGCGCTCGGCGAGATCAGCACGGCCAGCGCGTTGTATCCGTCGCTGTATTGGCTGCGCCTGCCCCACGGCGGCAAGGCCCGCGCGCTGAACGCGGCGATGCTCTGCATCCGCACCGACACCGTGCTCACCGTCGACGGCGACACGCTGCTCGACGACAAGGCCATCGCCGCGGTGCGCCGCGCCTTCTCGGAAGAACCCTCCCTGGTCGCGGCCACCGGCGTCATCACGCCGGTCTGCAGCCGCAGCCTGGGCGGGCGCTGCTTCCAGTGGTTCCAGACCTACGAATACATCCGCAACTTCCTCTCGCGCTATGCGTGGATGCGGCTCAACGGCCTGCTGCTCATCTCCGGCGCCTTCGCCGGCTTCCGGCTCGATGCCGTGCGTGCCGTCGGCGGCTTCGACCCCGATTGCCTGGTCGAGGACTACGAACTCATCCACCGCCTGCACCGCTACGCGCAAGCCCATGGCCTGCCGTGGCGCGTGCGCGTGCTCGGCGATGCGCAGGCGCACACCGATGCGCCGAGCAGCGTGCCGGCCTTCCTGCGCCAGCGACGGCGCTGGTTCGGCGGCTTCCTGCAGACGCAGTACCTGTACCGCGCGATGGTGGGCGACCGGCGCTACGGATGGCTCGGCACGCTGATGCTGCCGGTGAAGGCGATCGACACGCTGCAACCGCTGTACGGCCTGGCCGCGTTCTTCCTGCTGCTGGTCTACATGGTGCGCGGAAACCTCGGCGTGCTGGCGCCCGTGGCCGGCGTGATCGGCGCGAAGATCGTGCTGGACCTGGCCTTTCACCTGTGGTCGGTGTTCCTCTATCGGCGCTGGATCGGCAAGCATGGCGAGGCCGGGCTGTTCCAGGCCTTCATGGCCGCGCTGGTCGAGCCCTTCAGCTTCCAGATCCTGCGGCACACGGGGGCGGCGATGGGGTGGTGGGTGTTCTTGAGCGGCAACCGTTCATGGGGTCGGCAATCGCGCGCCGGCCTGGGCGCACGCGACGAAGACAGCGAGGCCTGAGCCGCGAGGACGTCGTTCCGTCACATTCCTGAGACCCCGGCCCGATGGCCGATTGACGCGCCGCCCCTCGCCGGCATCATCTGCCGCTTCAACGCGAGGAGACCAACATGACCGCTGAAGAAGAACGCAACGTGGAGATCCTCCGCGAAGGCTATCGCCTCTGGCACGAATCCCGGGCCGAGAGTTCGGACTATTGGATGAAGTTGATGGCGGACGACGTTCACTGGCGTTCGCTCGGTGGCGGCGCGGCAGGCTCGGAGTTCACGCGCGAATGCAGCGGCAAGCCCCTGGTGCAGAAGTACTTCGAGGAAATGGGGAGCCAGTGGGAGATGCTGGGCTACGACGCCAATGAGTTCATTGCGCAAGGGGACCGGGTCGTAATGCTGGGCGCGTGCCGCTGGAGGCACCGCAAGACCGGCAAGGTCGTGGATTCGCCGAAGGCCGATGTGCTGCGGATGCGGGATGGCAAGCTCGTCGATTTCATGGAGTTCTACGACACGGCCCAGGCGATCGCGGCAACGACTTGAAGCGCACGCAAGCATCCGCATGCTGCCAATGCATGGCCCCGAAGATGTGGCCGGCGCACTTCAGCCGCGCAATCGGCGACGACGCGGCCGTCATGCACTTCTGGAGCCGCCCGACGCAGCGCAACTCACTGCGCCGTGACGTTGGTGACCTTCATCATCTTCTCTGTCAGCGCAATCTCCGATTCGAGGCTTTGCGCGTACTCCTCGGACTTGCTGGCCACGACGGCGGCGCCGTTGGCTTCGAGCTTCGCACGGACCGCGGGGTCGACCAGCGCCTTCTGCAGCGCGTCGGAAACGCGTTGCACGATGGGTGACGGCGTGCCCGCCGGCAATGAGAGGCCGCCATAGGACACCAGGGTCACACCGGGTATGCCCGCTTCCGCAAGCGTGGGAACTTCGGGCAGTCGCGGATTGCGCGTAGGCGCCGTCACCGCCAGCGCCTTCAGCTTGCCGCCGGCAATGTGGGGCAGCGACACCGAACTGATCGTGAGCGCGAAATCCACCTGCTTGCCCAGCACGGCATTCGCCGATTCCGATGCGCCCTTGTACGGTACGTGAAGCGCCTGTGTCCCGGTCGTCTTGAGGATGAGCTCCGCGCCCATGTGCGCCGGGGTACCCACGCCGCCGGATGCATAGGACAACTTTCCGGGCTGCTGCCGCATGCGCTCGACAAGATCCTTGGCGTCGCGGATGCCGGAATCCGCCGCCACCACCAGCACCACGTCGGAGCGCGTGATCCCGCCCACATGGATGAAGTCCTTCATCACGTCATAGCCGGGCTTGCGGTACATGCGCATGTTGGTGGCCATGGGCGTGGCGGAGTAGACCCATGTGTAGCCATCGGCCGGCGCGCGGGCCGCGAGTTGCGCACCCAGGTTGCCAGCCGCGCCGCCCTTGTTTTCGACCACCACCGGCTGCTTGAGGATTCGCGACATCGCCTCGGCGGTGATG
The DNA here is from genome assembly GCF_037889955.1 of Variovorax robiniae. Classification (NCBI taxonomy): domain Bacteria; kingdom Pseudomonadati; phylum Pseudomonadota; class Betaproteobacteria; order Burkholderiales; family Comamonadaceae; genus Variovorax; species Variovorax robiniae. Next base: position 219,003 of record NZ_JBBKZS010000008.1, on the reverse strand, counting down.
CGCACGGTGATGTCGGGGGCTGTGCCGGCGAGGTAGGGCACGACCCATTTGATCGGTCGCGCCGGGTACTCTTGTGCCAGCGCCGCACTGTGCAGTGCGAGGCCGGCGGCGGCCAGCAACAGGCCGCGTCGCGTGAGTGTCTGCATGCTTGTCTCCTGATTTGTTGTTCAGCGCACTGCCTGGCCGAGCAGCTCGCGGGCAATGGTGTTGCGCTGGATTTCGCTGGTGCCGGTCAGCACGCGGTACATGCGCAGCAGCCGGAAGAGGAATTCGACGCGGCTTCCCTGCACGATGCCTTCACCGCCATGCACCTGCACGGCACGATCGGCGATGCGAAAGGCGGTCTCCGAGCAGAACAGCTTCGCCATCGAGGCATCGGCACGCGCCTCGCCGCCTGCATCCAGGCTGCGCGCCACGCTGAGCATGAGTGCGCGCGCGGCGGCAAGTTCGGTCGCCATGTCGGCCAGCAGGTGCTGCACCGCCTGGAAGGCGCCGATGGGCTGCCCGAACTGGCGCCGCCTGGTGGCATGCGCGAGCGAATCCTCCAATGCCAACCGGGCCAGCCCGAGCATTGCAGGGCAGTGCAGGAGGCGGTTGACGGTGATGCGTCCCAGGGCCAGTGCCAGTCCGCGGCCACGCTCGCCGATCTGGTTGGTGGCCGGAATGCGGCAGTCGGTCAGGACGATGTTGCCGGTGTGGGACTGGCCCGCCATGGTCTTGTAGCCTGCATCGACGCGAAAGCCTTCGCGATCGCGCTCGACGAAGAAGGCGGTGGCCTCGCGTACCGCCGGATCTTCGCTGGTCGAGCAGATGATCACTGCGAAGTCGCAGAAAGGAGAGCCCGAAATGAAGCGCTTGGTTCCGTTCAGCACGAAGCTGTCACCGTCGCGCACGGCGCGCGTCTGCAATGCGCCGGCATCCGATCCTGCCTCGGGCTCGGTGATCGCGAAGCAGATTGCCTTCTCGGCGCGTGCCACCGGCAGGATGAAGCGCTCCATTTGATCCGGCGTCGCCTGCCTGGCCAGCGCGCCCACGCGCGGCGGTCCCGTCAGCTCACCGAGGATGTGCGGTGCGAAGGGGGAGCCGCTGGCGTAGATGAACTCCTTGATCAGCACGTGGTCGACGATGTCGAAGCCGGCGCCGCCCAGTGCCTTGGGCAGCGTCATGCCGTAGAAGCCGAGGTCGCGCGAACGCTTCCACACCCGCTCCAGCAGTTCGCGTGGCGCGCCGTTCTCGGAGGTGATGTGGTGCTCGGCGGCGAGCGGCTGCAACTCTTCGCGTAGAAAGGCGTCGAGTCGGGCGATGAAATCTCGCGCGGCGTCGGAGCCTTCGAAAGGCGGCAGCGGCATCCGCAGGGCCAGGTGGGTGGTGTTCATGTCCATGCGGGCTCCTCAGTTCACGCGCCGCTCGCGGCCACGCCAATAGTGTTCACGCACGTCCTTGCGCGAGAGCTTGCCGTTGCCGTTCTTCGGCAGGTGCGGCACGAAGTCGACCGAGCGCGGCCGCTTGAAGTCCGCCAGCCGGCCGCGGCAGAAGTCCATGATCTCGCCGTCATCCACCCGGGCGCCTTCTCGCAGGACGACGACCGCCTTGACCGTCTCGCCCCAGCGGTCGTCGGGCACACCGACGACACAGACCTCGTAGATCGCAGGATGCTGGGCCAGCACCGACTCGATCTCGCTCGGGTAGACGTTGAAGCCGCCGGAGACCAGCATCTCCTTCTTGCGGTCGACGATGTAGATGTAGCCCTGCGCGTCCATGCGCGCGAGGTCGCCGGTCCGCAGCCATCCGTCGGCATCCAGCGCCTGTGCGGTCTGCTCGGGCGCGCGCCAGTAGCCGGCGAAGACGTCGGGGCCGCGCACGCAGATCTCGCCGATGGCATCGCCGTTGACGGGCTGGCCAGCATCGTCCAGCACCTGGACATCCGACTCGCAGATCGGACGCCCGCACGCCGACAGCAGCGCGTCCCTGCCGCCCTCGATGGCCGCCGCATGGTCGGCGATGCCAAGGCCTACCACACCGCCCGTGGTCTCGCCAGCGCCGTAGCCTTGCGCCAGCACGGGGCCGAAGGCAGCCCAGGCCTCGCGAATGCGTGCCGGCGACATTGGGGCCGCGCCATAGCTCAGCAGGCGCAGGCTGGACAGGTCGCGCGAGCGAAGGCTCGGCTCGGCCAGCAGCGCGTAGATCATGGCGGGGACCAGGAAAGCCATGGTGACACGGTGCTTCTCGATGGCCTCGAGGTACTCGGCGGGGCGAAAGCCCTCCATCAACAGGATGGTTGCACCCTGGAACAGCATCGGCTGGATGAACATGCCGCTGGCGTGCGTGATCGGGCCGGACAGCATGAGCACGTCGCCCGCTGTGGCGTGCATGCGGCCCATGACGTTCTTGCGCAGCGAGGCGTAGCGGTTGCCAACCGTCTGCATGGCGGCTTTGAGCTTGCCGGTTGAACCGGAGGTGTAGTGCAGTACGGCCAACTCTTCCGGCCGCATCTCCTCGTGCAGGTGCTTATCGGGCGAGCCGGCCAGGAGGTCTTCATACGAAAGCCAGCCGCCTTCTTCGTTCGCGGGTCCGGGCTCGAAGGCAATCCGGTGCGCCAGGCACGGCAGGCTGGCGGAAGCCTCTTCGACCATGCGCCGGTGTTCGGGTCCGGCAAGGCAGGCCACAGGCTCGGCGTTGGCGAGCGCGTCCGCCAGTTCCTGCGGCGCAAGCCGCGAGTTGAGTGCGACCTTCACGAGGCCGGCCTTGTAGAGCGCGCATTCCAGTTCCACGATTTCCGGCCGATTGGGCGACACCACGGCCACGCGGTCGCCGCGCCGCAGGCCCAGCGCCTTGAGGGCGTGGGCGAGCCGGTTGGAGCGCAGTTCAAGATCACGGTAAGTGAGCGCGCCGTCGCGGAACAGTACGGCGGGACGCTCCGCCCACTGGCGGGCGCCGCGCGCGAGATACATGCCGAGGTTCATGACTGGCGCTCCGATCTGCAAGGGCTGTGGTTCATCGGTTGTCTCCTGAAGTGATGCGGAAGTCTAGGAAGCGGTGCCCTTCCTGCGGATAATCAATCGCCGCTCTCCGATAACGCCGCGTTATCGCAGCGGCCATGCCCGTGTGCGACGGGAAGCCTCACGGAGTAGCGCCATGGCCCTGCGGCTGGACGACATCGATTACTTCCTGGCCGTGGCCCGGCACGGGCAAGTGCGCCGCGCTGCCGCGGCCTTGGGTCTGTCACAGCCCGCGCTGACCAAGGGCCTGCAGCGGCTGGAGAAGGAGCTGGGCTTTCCACTGTTCGAGCGAGGCGCGCGCGGCATGACGCTCACGCCGGTGGCCGATCAGTTCCGCCAACGGACGCAGACGCTGCGCGCGAGCCTGGGCGATGCCATAAAGGAAGCCGCGGACCTGCACCTGGGCGCGATGGGCACGTTGCGCGTGGGCGTGTCACCGCTCTACGCGGATCGCTTGTTGGTGCCGGCCTTCCTGCAGTTGCACCAGCAGCGCCCCGCCGCACGGCTGCGCCTGATGATCAATCTGAACGACACGCTGCTTGCCGCGCTGCGTCTGGGCGACCTGGACCTCAGCATCAACGCGATCCCGCGCACCTTGCCCGATGACCTGCAGGCGCTGACGCTCATGAAGGACGACCTCTGCATGGTCGTGCGCGAAGGCCACCCTCTGCTGTCACGCCGACGTGTGCGCTTGCAAGATCTGGCGGACGCGCAGTGGATGCTGCCCGGTCCCGACGTGGCTGCCCGCCGCGGGGTCGAGGCAAGGTTGGTGGAGGCCGGTCTTCCGCCTCCGCGGGTTGCGGTCGAGGTGAGCAACACGGCCGCGCCGCTGAGCCGGCTGCTTGCGCACAGCGATCTGGTGGCGCTCATGAGCGAAGCCAACCTGGCAGGCCCGAGTGGTGAGGGCTTCGCGCCGCTACCCTTCGCGGAGGCCCGCTTCACGCGGGCCATCGGCGCGGTCACGCGCAAGAATCACGTGCTTTCGCCGCTGGCGCTGCGCTTTCTTGAAATCCTGAAAGAGGGGGCCCAGTGACGGTTGCCTGACTGCAAGCGGGTCATCGTGCAGGCTGAAAACCTCAAGCGTTCGCCGCCGCCCCGAACCGGTAGCTCGACACCACCAGGCCGCCCATGAAGGCGTCCTCGTGGTACACGCGCACACCCTCCTCCGCTTCGGCCGCGCCGACGGCAACCATGAGCGGAATCAGATGCTCCTCGCGCGGATGCGCCGCGCGGGCCGACGGCGCTGTGGCCCAATTGGCGAGTTGTTCCGCACGCTTGGCCGGTGCGCCCTCCACCACGGCCTCTTCGAGCCAGTCGTCGAAAGCCTTCGACACGCCATGCGCCTGCGGCCCGAAGTTGCGCAGGTTGTGATAGCTCAGCCCGCTGCCGATGATGAGCACGTCCTCGTCGCGCAGTGGCGCCAGCGCACGACCGAGCGCGACGTGCTCGGCCGGGTCGAGGCCGCGACGCAGCGACAGTTGCACCATCGGCACCTCCGCATCCGGATAGATCGCCGCCATCGGCGAGAAGGCCCCATGGTCGAAGCCGCGTTCGGCGTCGATAGCGGCCGGCAGCCCCGCGCCTTCGATCAACTGCTTCACGCGCAACGCCAGGTCCGGCGCACCCGGCGCGTCGTAGTGGACCTGGTAGGTGTGGGCGGGAAAGCCGCCGTAGTCATAGATCATCGGCGGCTTCGGATTCGCCTGCACCGTGAAAGCCGGCTCCTCCCAGTGCGCCGACACCATGAGGATGGCGCGCGGCTTGCGGCCGATCTGCCGCGGCATGTCGGCCAGCGAGGCCTCGAGCCGGGTGTAGGCGTTGCCCATCTCCTTCTTCATCCAGGGCCAGGGGCCGCCGCCATGCGAGATGAAGTAGGTGGGCAGGCGCGAATTCGTGGTGGGGGTGGTCATGTCGTGAATCTCCGTTTCATCGAATGTAGTGATTTCCCTTGCAGAATTCGAGAGCCACGGATTCAATGATTCATTTCTCGACAGGAAACCATCGATGGACCGCCTGACCAGCCTGCGCGTCTTCCGCGAGGTTGTCGACGCGGGCAGCTTTGCCGCGGCGGCGGAGCGCCTGGCCATCTCCGCGCCCATGGCCAGCAAGCATGTGGCGCAATTGGAGAAGACGCTCGGCGCACGCCTGCTGAACCGATCGAGCCGACACCTGAGCCTGACGGAAGCCGGCACCACCTGGTATGCGCAGAGCAGCCAGGCGCTGGACCTGCTGGACGCGGCGCAAGCCTCGATCGGCCAGCGCGACGAAATACCGCGCGGCCAGCTCAAAGTCAGCGCGCCGGTCTGGTGCGCCACGCCGCGCTTCGCCCGCCTGCTGGCCGAATACCGCGAGCGCTGCCCGGATGTGCTGGTCGACATGCACCTGGAGAACCGCAAGGTCGATCTCGCGGCGGACGGCTACGACCTGGCGTTGCGCGCCACCCATGAGCCTTCGCCGGCGCTGATTGCCAGGCCGCTGTGCAAGGTGCAGTTCCACCTGGTGGCCGCGACGGCGCTGGTCAAGCGCGTCGGCACGCCCGCCGTGCCCGCGGACCTTGCGCGGCTCGGCGCCATCGTGCCGAGCTACGTCAACATCGAAGGGCTGTCGCTCAAGGCCGCGGGCGGTCGGCAGGCGCCGTTGCGCTTGGCGCCAGTGATGCGCTCCGACGACACCACGCTGAGCCTGTACGCGGTGCGCGCCGGCATGGGCATGGCCTTCCTGCCCGAATGGCTGGTCGATGACGACCTCGCGCAAGGGCTGCTCACGCGCCTGGTGCCCGACTTCACCGCACCGGCGGTGACCCTTTTCGCGGTGTACACGAGCCGGCAATACATGGCGCCCAAGCTGCGCAGCTTCATCGACTTTCTTGCGGAGCGCTTGTCGTGATGTCCCAGGCTCTGTACAAAAGGGCGAAGGAAATCGACACTGCGCGGCCTCATTGCCACTCGAGGACATTGCATTGAATCCCGCCGACCCCAGCCGCACGGCCCTTGCCACTTCCATGATGCGTGCCGTGCATTCGCGCACGGCACCCAAGCCCTTGCTCGACGACCGCTGGGCAGACCGTCTTGTTCCGGACACCGTGCGATCGGCTTTTCTCCAGGCGGCCCTGGCACGCATGGAACCGGAAGCGCGCGCCAAGGTTGAAGCGCTGGGCGATGCGGCGCTGGACATCGGGCTGCGCGCCAATGCGGCCTACGCGGACGTCATCCTCAGGTCGCGCTATTCGGAGGACGCGCTGGCGGCGGCGATTCGCAACGGAATCGACCAATATGTCATCGTCGGTGCGGGCTTCGACAGCTTTGCGCTGCGCCAACTCGCCTATGCAGAAGGCTTGGCGATCTTCGAGATCGACCATCCCGCCACACAAGGCATGAAGCGGCGGCGGCTGGCCGAGACCGGCATCTCCGCACCCGACAACCTGCACTTCATCGCCGCGGACCTGGCGAGCGAAAGCCTCGACGCGGCGCTGGCGAGATCGTCGTTCGACCCCGGCCGTCCCAGCTTCTTCTCGTGGCTCGGTGTCACGATGTACCTCCCGCGCGAGGCCAACCTCGCGACGCTGCGCGCGATCGCCTCGTGTGCGGCGGCCGGCAGCGAGCTGGTCTTCACCTATGTGGACAGCGCGGTCTTCTCGCCCGCGTTCGCGGGCAGCGAATCGTTCGAGAGGCTGCGGGCGTCCGTCGCGTCGATCGGCGAGGCATTCCTGTCAGGCTTCGACCCGGCAACGCTCGCGGATGAGCTTCGAGAATGCGGCCTGGTCCTGCTGGAAGACCTGAGTGGCGACCAGACGACGGCGCGGTACGACAAGGACGGTGTCAACGGCCTGCGCTCCAGCGGGGCGGCGCACATCGCGCATGCGCGGGTTGTTGGTGGGGCCCCTTCGGCACCGGGCTGAACAGGCCCCGGTGAGGCAAGGGAAGCCGCGTTGCTTCATGGACGCGCGGTAGCGGCCTTCGGCATCAGCCGCTTGATGCGCTGGCGCAACAGCGCGGGCGGCACGGTCATCTGCATCATCTGCATGCAGCGCTCCAGCCGGCCTTCGCGAGCAAGAAGCTTCAGGATCGCTCGCGCCAGGTCGGTGTCGATGCTGCTGCCGTATGCGTTCATCGCTTTCTCCCGCGCCAGCTTCAGCAACTTCGCACCCGGCTGCATCATCGCGAGGTCGATCAGGTCGCGGCTGAAGACCGCGTCGTCCGCCCATCGGTCGGAGTTGGCGAGCAGCTTGCTCGTCGCCATGTCGAGCGGAGACAAGGTCGCCACGCCGCATAGCATGTCGTCAGGGCCGGGTGGCGTCAATGCGATGCGCGCCTCCAGGATGATCTCGAACTTGATGGCAGCGCCGTCGATACCGACAGCCGTGCGAATGCCGTACTGGTCCGCACGCACCTCCCGCAACTGGTTCAGCGAAGCGCCCTTGCGTGTGATGCCGGCAAGCCCGTCCTTGCCGGTGAGGCGCTGCCGCAGCGCGCGATAGCCCTCGATCTCGGAGACGAGGAAGTCGATGTCCACCGACTCGCGATATTCGCCATAGCGCAACGCCATGGCGGTGCCGCCACCGAACAGGCAGCCGTTTGCCAACAGCAAAGGACCATCGAGCGACGCCAGTACTGCGGCGACGCGGGCGTGGTGCGGGCGCTCAAACAAGCAACTTCCCCTTGCCCACCGTGCGGACCAGCGCATCGATCAAGGCGCGCTCGCTGGCCTGCAACTGTGACGAATCGACGTGCCGCCAGTTGCGCTCGTACAAGCCCAATGCTTCTCCAGGCGTCAACTCGGTGGCGCCCGGAACATGCCAAGCCAACTGCTTCAACTGCGGATAGTCGGCAAGCTGGATGCGCCGGACTTTCCTCGCGCGCACCGCTGCGGGATCAACCGCCACTTCCTGCGCCCCATCGCCGCCGTTGACTACGTGAATCTTCATGCCCAGCGCGGCCATCGCATTGGCATACGCACCCATGGTGACCGAGGGCTCGCCGCATTCGATGCGATGCAAGGTCACGCGGGACAAACCAGCCGCTTCGGAGGCCGTGATGGCGCTGACGCGAAGGTCTTTGCGCCGCTGGCGGATGCGCGCCCCCAACGCGCCGAGGACATCGGCAGCATCTGCTTTCGGCATGGGAGCTTTGGCGGGCATGACGTTTCTCATTTTATTCGATTTTCGATTATTGAACATAATGAGAAACATCTCTTGTGCCAATGCCTTGCAAAAGCCAAGGTTCCGTGCAGGGCTCAAAATCACGTCCCGCACGACAGCCGTGTCGCACCCAGGAGCCGACTCCCCTTGTTCCGCCTTTTCGAAAAACTCCTCCACCCCTACCCGCCCTCCGAGCCGACGCTGCCGCCTTCCGGCTTCTTCGCCTTCGTCTGGGCCTGCACGGAGGGCGTGCGCGGCAAGATCCTCGCGATGGCCCTGCTCACAGCGGCCATGTCCTCCTTCGAGGCCTTGCTCTTCGCCATGCTCGGCCGCATCGTCGACTGGCTCGGCGGGCAGGATCCGGCGCGGCTGTGGCAGGAGCGCGGCGTCACGCTGATGTGGCTGGGCTTTGCGCTCATCGCGAGCATCGGCGTGGTGGCGCTGCAGACCATCGTCAAGCACCAGACGCTGGCGGTGAACCTGCCGATGCGCCTGCGCTGGAACTTCCACCGTCTCATGCTCGGCCAGAGCATGGCCTTCTACCAGGACGAATTCGCCGGCCGCATCACGGCCAAGGTCATGCAGACCGCGCTGGCCGTGCGCGACACCATCTTTGTGCTGGCCGACGTGCTGGTGGCGATGGCGGTGTACGTCGCCACGCTGATCGTGCTGGCGGCCGTGCTCGACCGGCAACTGATGCTGCCCTTCATCGCGTGGCTGCTGCTGTACGTGGTGCAGCTCTGGTTCTTCGTGCCCCGGCTCGGCCAGATCGGCAAGGCGCAGGCCGATGCGCGCGCGATGATGACCGGCCGTGTGACCGACGCCTATACCAACATCGCCACCGTCAAGCTGTTCTCGCACACGCACCGCGAGGCCGGCTTCGCGCGCTCCGCGATGCAGGACTTCATCGTGACCGGCTACGGCCAGATGCGGCTGGTGAGCGCCTTCGAGATCAGCAACCACATCCTGAGCATGGGCCTGACAGCGGCGATGGCTGGCACCGGCCTGTGGCTGTGGTCGCAGGGAAGCGTGGGCATCGGCGCGGTCGCGGCGTCGACCGCGATGGCCTTGCGCCTGCAAGGCATGTCGCACTGGATCATGTGGGAGATGACCAGCCTGTTCGAGAACATCGGCACCGTGCAGGACGGCATGAAGACGCTCTCGCGGCCGCGCAGCGTGCTCGATGCGCCCGATGCCGTCGCGCTCGACGTGCCGCGCGGCGAGGTGCGCTTCGACCATGCCGTGTTCCGCTACGGCACGCCCGCGGAAAAGGGCCGCAACGTGATCGACGACATGAACCTGGTCGTGGCGCCCGGCGAGAAGATCGGCCTGGTCGGCCGCTCCGGCGCCGGCAAGTCCACGCTGGTCAACCTGCTGCTGCGCTTCCATGACCTGCAGGGCGGGCGCATCCTGATCGACGGGCAGGACATCGCGCATGTCACGCAGGATTCGCTGCGCGCGCACATCGGCATGGTGACGCAGGACACTTCGCTGATGCACCGCTCGGTGGCCGACAACATTTCCTACGGCCGGCCCGATGCGAGCGCCGCGGCCGTCCGCGCAGCGGCGCAGCGTGCCGAGGCGCACGACTTCATCCAGACACTGAGCGATGCCAGCGGCCGGCACGGCTACGACGCCCATGTGGGCGAGCGCGGCGTGAAGCTCTCCGGCGGCCAGCGGCAACGCATCGCCATCGCGCGCGTGATGCTGAAGGACGCGCCCATCCTGCTGCTCGACGAGGCCACCAGCGCGCTGGACTCGGAGGTCGAGGCCGCGATCCAGGCCAGCCTCTATCGGCTCATGGAAGGCAAGACCGTGATCGCGATCGCGCACCGGCTCTCCACCATCGCGGCGATGGACCGGCTCATCGTGCTCGACGAAGGCCGCATCGTCGAGCAAGGCGACCACAAGACGCTGCTGGCACAAGGCGGGCTCTACGCGCGGCTGTGGGCGCACCAGAGCGGCGGTTTCCTGGGCGAACTGGACGAGGAGGAGGCAGCGGAAGCGGCCTGATTCCTACACCACGCGACCACGCCCGCCGACAGCCTTGCCCTGCCCTGGGTCCAATACTGGAAACACCTTAAACAGAGGAGTCCTCCGTGAATTCCATCATCTATATCGTCGGGCTGGTCGTTGTCGTGGTTGCAGTGCTTTCCTTCTTCGGCATGCGCTGACCGGACGAGACCCCGCCATCAAGGCGGCATTCAACGGGCTGCCTTGGCAGCCCTTTTCCATGGCGCATCGACGGGCATAATTTCAGCGCTCTGACAAGCTGTTGCCCGAGGGACGCTATTGAACACCGCACTGCGCGAAACCGATTGGCTGTTGAAGGACGCGGTGGTCACCGAGGCGGTGCAGCTCATCGAGCAGACCGGGCCGCTCGACGACGCCGCGGCCATGCGCGAGGCGACCCTCGCCAAGGCATCAAGCACATCCCGCATCACGCACCGCGCCAACGTCCTCGGCGAGCGCATCGGGCTCCAGGCCGAACTGCTGCGTGCATGGCACTGGGCGCCTTGGGTCGGCTTGGGACTGGTGATACTGGTTGTGATGGCTGGACTGTCCCTGGCCGGCAATGTCGTCGGCGGCAGCGAGCGCCGCATCAACATCATGGTCGCGCTGGTGAGCCTGCTGGGCGTGCACCTGCTGACGCTGCTGCTCTGGCTTGCGGGGCTGGTGCTCCCGCTGACCTCTTTCAACACCTCTCTCGGATGGCTGTGGATGGCGTTGACCGCACGCGTCGCGGGCGGCAAGCGCGGCCAGGCGCCCGTTCTGTTGCGCGCGGCCACGCAGTTGCTCGGGCGAGCGCGGCTGGTGCCGTGGGCCTTCGGCTTCGTGAGCCATTGCATCTGGGCGCTGTCCTTCGCGGCAGTGCTGGGCGCCCTGCTCTTCGCGCTGGCCTTTCGGAGCTATACGCTGAGTTGGGAAACGACGATCCTCGAGCCCGGCTTCTTCGTCAACGGCGTGAAGTGGCTGGGCTGGGCGCCAGGCCTGCTGGGCTTTCCGGTGCCGGACGCATCCACCGTTCTGGCGCCCATCGCCGGCCCGGCCGAGCAGCGCGATTGGGCCTTGTGGCTCACCGGCTGCATCGTGACCTATGGGCTGCTGCCGCGCATCTTCTTCGCGGTCGTGAGCGCGCTGGTGTGGCAGCGCCGCAAGCGTCACCTGCGGCCCGACCTCGCGCAACCGTACTACGTCAAGCTGCTCGCGCGCCTGGAGGCGATGGCGCCGGCCAGCATCGTCGATGGCGACCCGGGCTTCGTGCGGGGCCAGTCGCCTGTCGGGCTGGGTGCCGGAGAGACCAGCGACAAGCAGGTGCTTGTCGGTTTCGAGTTGCCGGAAGAAACGCCATGGCCGCCCGCCGGACTTCCGCCCTCCATCGCGCCGGTGCTGCATGTCGACGGCAGCGCCGGCCAACGTCATGCCGTACTCGCCACCATCGGCCGGCTGCGCCCGCGCACCTTGCTGATGGCCTGCCACGCCGCATCGAGCCCCGACCGTGGCACCGAACGATTGCTGCGCGAATTGCTCACCCACTGCGGTGAATGCCGCCTGTGGCTGATGAGTGGCGACGAAGCGGCACGCGGGCGCTGGCGGCGCTGGCTCGGCGACGTGGGCCTGGACCGCATCAAGGCCTGTGACGACCTTGCGGCGACACTGGCGAGTCCATGAACGACACCAGCATCCGCATCGCCGTCGTCGGCCACACCAACGCCGGCAAGACCTCGCTGCTGCGCACGCTCACGCGCCGCATCCATTTCGGCGAAGTGTCGGAGCGCCCCGGCACCACGCGCCATGTCGAGAAGATCGCGCTCGAAGTGGCCGGCCGCGCGGCCGTCACGTTCCTCGACACGCCGGGCCTGGAAGATGCGGTGAGCCTGCGCGAGCACCTCACGGCCTTCGCCGCCAGCGCGGCGACCCCGCCCGATCGCATCCGCGCCTTCCTGCAAGGCCCGGAGGCGCATGGCGCCTTCGAGCAGGAGGCCAAGGTGCTGCGCGCCATGCTCGATGTGGACGCGGCCTTCCTCGTGATCGACGTGCGCGAGCCGGTACTGCCCAAGTTCCGTGCCGAGATCGAGTTGCTGAACTCCTGCGCCCGGCCGGTGCTGCCGGTGCTGAACTTCGTGCGCAGCGACGCCAGCCGCGAGCCCGCCTGGCGCGAACTGCTCTCCGCCTATGGCCTGCATGCCGTGGTGCGCTTCGACGCCGCCGCGCCCTTCGTCGGCGCCGAACGCGCGCTCTACGAAGACTTGGGCACGTTGCTGCGCGACCGGCGTGAACAACTGACCCGCATCGTCGCCTCGCTGGCGGCCGAGACCACCGAACGCCGCAGCGCCGCCGCGGCGCGCATCGCGGAACTGGTGGTCGACGTGAGCGCCTTGCGCCGCACCGTGCCGTCCGACGAATTCAACGACACCGTGCGCCGGCAGAAACTCATCGCCGACCTCCAGGCCACCGTCTCCACCAAGGCCCAGCGCTGCGCCGACGACCTGTTGGCGCTCTACGGCTTCCGCGAAGGCGATGCCGACGAGGCGCCGCTGCCCCAACTCGCTGGCCGCTGGAGCATGGACTTCTTCAGCGCCGAGGCGATGAAGGATGCCGGCGTGCGCCTGGGCAAGGGCGCGGCGGTTGGCGCGGCCGTCGGCGTGGTGGCGGACATGGCATTGGCCGGCCTGTCGCTGGGCGCGGCCACGGCCCTCGGCGCGACCATCGGTGGCGCGCTGTCGCAGGGCTTCGGCCCGATGGGCCGCAAGCTGATCAACCTGATGAACGACGTGCAGGAACTGACCGTGGAAGACCGCGTGCTGCAGGTGCTCGTGGCCTGGCTGCTCGCATTGGTCCATGCGCTCGAGCAGCGCGGCCACGCCGCCACCGGTCGCATCGCCGCCTCCGCCGACCCGCAGGCCGAGCCCTTCATCGGGCATCGCCTCGAAGCCATCGTCGAAGCGGCCGAGCCGGCGCGCGGCCACCCCGACTGGGAAGCCGGCCTCACCACGCACTGGTTCGCCCCCACGGAACGCCGGGAACTGGTCGACGAGGTGGCGCGCGCCGTGCGTCCGGCCATCGACCGCGCTTGAGCTTGATGAAGGAGCACACCGTGATGAAGGAAGACCTTGGCGACGTGACCGCACCCGGCACGCTGCGCTTCGAACGCCTGTTGCCCGTGGGCATCGACCGTGCGTGGGCCCACCTGGTCGAGCCGGAGTTGCGCGCCCATTGGCTGGCCGGCGGCGCCATGGGCGCGCAGCCTGGCGATGCCTTCGATCTGTTGTTCGACCACACCGCGCTCAGCGGCGAACAGGCGCCCGAGCGCTTCAGGCAATTTCGCGTCCCGGTGACGCAAGCTTCGCGCGTGCTGCAATACGAGGGACCGCATCTGCTGGTACTGGCCTGGGGCGGCGGCACCGATTCGCCGCCGTCCGAAGCGAGATTCGAACTCGCGTCGCAAGGCGACAAGCAGACCTCGCTGCGCCTGACACACAGCGGCCTGGCCAACGCGGCAGAAATGCGAGACGTGGCCGCCGGCTGGCATGCGCATCTGGGCGTGCTGCTCGACGTGCTGGACGGCCGCATCCCGCGCCCCTTCTGGTCGCACCTGGACAAGGCCGCGGCCGAATACGACCAACGAATCACCGACTGAAATCAACTGGCATGGAAGACGCTCTCCCCCACCCGCTCGTCATCGTCAAGACAGGCGACACCTTCGATGACCTGCGCAACGACCGCGGCGACTTCGAGCACTGGATTGCCGAGGGCCTCGGCGACACGCGCCTGCCGGTGGTGGTGCTCGACCCGCGCCGCGGCGATACGCTGCCCGGACCCGCGCAACTCTCGGCCGTGGTGCTGTCCGGGTCGCATTCGATGGTGTCGCACCGTGAGGACTGGAGCGAGGCGACAGCCACATGGCTGGCCGACGTGGTGCACCAGGGCAAGCCCGTGCTCGGCATCTGCTACGGCCACCAGTTGCTGGCCCATTCGCTCGGCGGCGAGGCCGACGACCATCCCGGCGGCCTGGAGATCGGCACGGTGACCGTGTCCCTCACCGACGCGTCCGCCGACGATCCGCTGTTCCACGACATGCCGCGCGAGTTCCCGGCCAACGTCGTGCATCGCCAGAGCGCCTTGCGACTGCCACCCGGCGCGGTGCGCCTCGCGGGCAATGCCTTCGAACCCCACCAGGCCTTCCGCTTTGGCGAGCGCGCCTGGGGCGTGCAATTCCATCCCGAATTCGACGCCGCCGCCATGCGCGGCTACGTGGATGCGCTGGCCGACGACCTGCGCGCCGAAGGCGCCGATCCCGACGCACTACGCGACAAGGTCCAGCCCACGCCATCCGCCGCGCAACTGCTGGGCCGCTTCGCCCAATTGGCCGAAGCGCACGATGCCGCGGCGGCCAGCTTGCGTTAAGGTGCGTCAGTTCCCCCGGAGGTCACCCATGCCCCTGCCCAGCCCCGCCACGCGGCCCCGCAAGCACTTCTCGATGATCCGAGGCTTTCACCTGGCCGACGCCTTCACGCTCGGCAACGCGGCCTGTGGCGTCGGCGGCGTGTTCCTCGCCATGGCCTACGCCGCCAAGGGTGACCTGTCGCTGTTCATGTGGGCCGCGGCACTGGCGCCCGCGGCTTTCATCTTCGACGTGTTCGACGGCCGCATCGCGCGCTGGCGCCAGACGCATTCGGCGCTGGGCCGCGAACTCGACTCGCTGGCCGACGTGATCTCCTTCGGCGTGATGCCTGCTTCACTGGCCTTTGCCGCCGGCGCCAATGGCGGCTGGGATGCCGCCATCCTGATCTATTTCGTCTGCTGCGGCGTGAGCCGGCTCGCACGCTACAACGTCACCGCCGAGGCACTCTCCGAAGGCGCCGACAAGGTCAAGTATTTCGAGGGCACCCCCATCCCGACCAGCGTGGTGCTCGTCGGGGTGTTGGCATATGCCGCGTGGAAGGGCAATATCGGCGCCACGCTCTGGGGCGGCGCATGGACGCTCGGCCCCTGGATGCTGCACCCGATCGCGTTGCTGTTCGCGCTGTCGGGCACGTTGATGATCAGCAAGACGCTTCGCATTCCCAAGTTCTGAGTCCCGGGGCCGGGGGAGCGAACGGCCCACCTTGATAGAAGCGCAGGAGACAACCATGCAGCTCTACTACAACCCGCACAGCCGGGCCGTCACCGCCAAGTGGATGCTCGACGAATGCGGCATCGACTACGCGTTGGTGAACATCGACTTCAGCAAGCGCGAGCACAGGCAACCTGCCTTCCTTCAGATCAACCCGGCCGGCAAGCTGCCGGTGCTGGTCGATGGACACACCCGGATCTACGAATGCGCCGCGATCTGCATGTACCTGGCCGAGCGCTTTCCGCAGAAGCGCCTGGCGCCGCCGGTGGGCGCCGACGACCGAGGCCGCTACCTGTCGCTGATGGCCTATTCGGCCTCGCAACTCGAACCCGCGGTGAGCGACGCCTTCATGAAGGTCACGCCCACCGCCGCGCGTGAGTGGACCGACTTCCGGGAAGCCGTACACGTCGTGGAACACGAACTGGGCTTTGGCCCCTGGCTGCTGGGCGCCCAGTTCAGCGCCGCCGACGTGATGATCGGCTCCGTCTTCATCTGGCAGAAACTGTTCGGTGGCCAATCGGGCAGCCACAAGATCGACGCCTACATCAAGCGCCTGCTGGCCCGGCCAGCGGCAATGAAACTACTCGGCAATACAGCCTCCCACAAGACTTCATGAGCACCACAAGCCAAGCGTCCCTCGTCACCCCCGCCCACTTCCATCCTGCCGGGCTCGACCTGCTGGTTCAACTGGCCGCCGCCGAGCCCATCGCACCGGCCTGCGACCACTTCTATTTCCTGCGACACGGCCAGACCGGGCGCAACGCACTGCGCATCTTCCAGGCCGCCGACGAGCCCCTGAGCGAACTCGGGCTGGCACAGGCCGCGCAGGCTGCGAGCGTGCTGGCCGGCGAGACCATCCGCAGCATCGTCTGCAGCGACGCGCCCCGCGCCCACGTCACGGCGCAGACCGTGGCAGTGCCGCACGGGCTCGTGCCGGCTGCCGAGGCCGGCTTGCGCGAGCGGCACTTCGGCGCGCTGATCGGCACGTCCTCGGCCAACATCGACTGGGCCTGCGAACCCGAGGGCGGCGAGACGCTCAAGCAGTTCGTCGACCGCAAGCGCATCGCACTGGCCACCGCGCTGGCCCAGCCGGCGCCCGTGCTGGTCGTGGCGCACGGCGGCAGCTTGTTCGTGCTGGCCGCGCTGCTCGGGGTGACCATCGACCTGAGCATCCTCGGCAACGCGCAACCATTGCGATTCGAGCGCACCGGCACCATCTGGTCGATCAGGGCGCTGCAAGCCAAGGGCGATGCGGAGTCCGCCATCGCATAGCTCCGCTTTCAATTCCCCATCACCATGGAATTCAAGGACTACTACAAGACCCTCGGCGTCGAGCGCGGCGCCACCGAAGACGACATCCGCAAGGCCTACCGCAAGCTGGCCCGCAAGTACCACCCCGACGTCAGCAAGGAAGCCGACGCCGAGGTGAAGATGCGCGACGTCAACGAGGCCAACGACGTGCTGCGCGACAAGGAAAAGCGCGCCGCCTACGACGCCCTGGCCGACCGCGTGGCACGCGGCGGGTCGCCCGAGGGCGACTTCCAGCCGCCGCCGGGCTGGGACACCGGCTACGAGTTCCATCGCGGCCCCCACGCGGGCCCGGCCGACCATGCCGACTTCAGCGAGTTCTTCTCGTCCATCTTCGGCGCAGGCGAGCGCCGCGGTGCGACGCGGCAGAACATGCGCATGCGCGGCGAAGACCATCACGCCGCCATCGAGATCGCGCTGGAAGACGCGCTCAACGGCGCCGAGCGCGAGATCACGCTGCGCGCGCAGACCATCGACGCGCAAGGCATGCCGCAGTGGGAGAACCGCACGCTCAGCGTGAAGATCCCGCCCGGCGTGCGGCCCGGCCAGTTCATCCGCCTCGCGGGCCAGGGCATGCCCGGCCACGGCGGCGAACCGGCCGGCGACCTGTACTTGGAGGTGCGCATCGCGCCGCATGCGCACTACCGCATCGAGGAGCGCGACCTCTACATGACGCTCCCCGTGACGCCGAGTGAAGCCGCGCTCGGCGCCAAGGTCGAGGTGCCGACGCCGACCGGCGGCGTGGTCGAAGTGACCGTGCCGCCGAACGCGCGCAACGGCATGAAGCTGCGCCTCAAGGGCCGCGGCCTGCCGGGCAAGACGCCGGGCGACCTGTACCTGCTGCTGGAAATCGCGCTGCCGCCCGCCGACAACGACGCCGCCCGCGCCGCCTACGAGGCGCTTGCGAAAGCGGCCACATCCTTCAACCCACGCCGCCATCTGGGAGTCTGATCATGGCGACTCGATCCGTCATCGCGACCACCACGGTGGTCAGTTCCGCGCAACCGCTGGCCGTCGGCGAACTGGCGCATGCCTGCGGGGCTGATGTGGCCTGGGTGGTGCAGCTCGTCGAAGTGGGCATCGTGCGGGCACGCATCGAACAGCAGGACGCGCCGCCTGCGCAATGGCGCTTTGGCAGCGGGGACCTTCATCGCGCGCTGGCTGCGCGGCGGCTGGAGCGGGACTTTGGGGTGGGGCTGGATGCGGCTGCGTTGATCCTGGATCTGCAGCAGGAGGTGCGCAGGTTGAAAGCGGTGCTGGAATCGCGCGGGACGTTGTGAGAACACGGGTGCCGGGTGGGCCGTCATGGCTTCTCACGGGCCAGGAAATTTCGCTTGAGCACCCACTGTGCAACTTGCCTCCCGATGTCTTCACCGCGCTCGACCGAGTTGCGGAAATGCATGCCACCGAAGACGCGCCCGTCGATCACTTCTGCGGCCATCGCCTCAGTCGTCTTGAAACTGTGGGTGGTGCCTGTCACGGTGCTGTCGAGCGTGAACGCGACCTGGTCGGTGCCGTAGTAAGTCTTGATGGTCTCCGCCACTGCCGCCGTCACGCACCCATGCGCTGCCGGATACTCCGGGTGGTTGGGCGTCGGCACGACCGGCTTCCATGCCGGGTCGGCTGTCGTGGACGAGTTGCCGTCCGTGTCGGCCAGCGGTATCGCGCTTTGCGGGCGCCAGGACTGGTAGTAGTACTTCGAATCGAAACAGGCGATTCCCGTATCGGCCTCGACGACGAGGAACATTGCCATCAGGCGAGCCTGCTCGAGCAGGCTCGCATCGGACATGGCGAATCGCCGCAGATTCCGGTTCCAGTAGCGCGGTGGTGCTTCGGTGTAGAACTTCGCAATCTCCAATTGGGCGTCGGTGCGCGTGCTGCTGACGGCGCCGCCCATCGCGCGCGTTTCATTTAAATCCCTGGCGTAGAGTTCGCTGTCGAGCGCCGGTGGGGCGGGCGCGCGAAACTGCGAGGCGGCCGCCAAGGTGAAAGGCTTGATGAACGGCGCGAATCGATTGACGGGATTCATCCCGCGAAACTGGCCCGGCGCAGTGCCCGGCACGTAGGGCGCCAGTTCCACGGAACGCCCATCGTCGCCACGCAAGGCGAGGATCGCTTGTGCCGAGTCCTTGCCGATGGCCAGACCCAGGGATTTGCTGCTGTCATCCGGAATCGATGCCACGAAGCTGTCGTAGGCGCCTTGGTATTGCGCCGTGCGGTGGGGATACATGCCCTTCAGCACGCCATAGGCCGCCGCCCCCACAGCCGCCTGCTGCGATGCCCCGCTGCCCGTCGCGTCAGCCAGGACAACGCCGAAGGGCTGGTACTGCCCGGCGATGGAGACCAGCGCGTTGTAGATGGCAAGGTGCATGACGGCAAGGTCGACCGAATCGCTCGGCCGCATCTCCGCCGGCGAGCCCGAGGCGTCGGCCGGTGCTGCGACGACATCGGTGCCCACTGCATTCCAGTAAGTCACGGCGTTCGGCTTGCCGACCGTGACCTGCACTGCCTTTGCATCCATGGGTGCCGCGACGCCCAATCCGCTCAGGCCGCCACCACCGCCGCCCCCGCATGCGGCCATCAGGGAGACCAGGAAACCGAGCCCGCCGGCCGCGGCGAGCATCCAGAGCCTTCTGTTCATGTTTCTACCTCCGGGACTGGCGGACCTTCGCCACGTCTCAGGATAGGAGGCGACCCCGGAAGGCCGACGAGCGCGCGCCGATGAAAGGGCGATCAATCGCCGAGAAGCGTCCGAAGGAGTCCTTTCGCGACGCGGAAAACGGGGACAGAATCCGCTTGTTCAACCGCACGCCCCGCCCTGGGCGCACAAGGTCGGAGGATGGTCCATGAACGACGAGCTATCCGCGGTTCACGAGCGCCCCGCGTCGGCGGCTGCCCTTCCGCGCGCGATGGGCGGTGCTGGCAGTACGCCGGCAATGGTGCGCTTTGCCGGCTTCGAGTTCGATTTCGCGCGCGACCAGTTGCGGCGCGGCGACACCGTCATTCCGCTGAGCCCCAAGCCAAGTGCACTGTTGCGTTACTTTCTGGCGCACCCTCAACGCTTGATCGGCAAGTCCGAGTTGCTGGACAACCTGTGGGCCGACGTGGTGGTCACGGACGACTCGGTGGTGCAATGCGTGGGCGAATTGCGCAGCCGGATGGGCAAGGACGGTGCGTTGCTTATCACGACCCATCCGCGGCGTGGCTACATGTTAGAGGCGGATGTATGGCCCGTGGCGCCTGGCGCGACATTGGAAGGGGCGATTGCGGCGCCCTCGCCAGTCGCACCCATCGCCCCTGCGGCACATGCATCGCCAGTCACGCCAGGTAAACCGGTTGACCTCTTCAGTCGAGTGGAATCCATCGCGTCCAGCAAGTGGTCCGTGCCCTTGCGGCGTCCATGGCATGGCCTCGCGCTGGCCCTGGTACTGAGTGTGTTGACTGCGGTAGGGGGGGCGATCTATCTGCAGCCGACAACGGCGCCATACCGTATCGATGACGAGCTCGCGAGGCGCTATTCCATCGTCGTGACGCCATTCCAGGACCTGGGCAGGACGCCCGCGCCCAAGTTGGTCCGCGACGGCCTCGTCGAAGCGGTAGCCGCCGAGCTTGCACAGCGGCAGAACTCGCAGGTGACGCGTTCGGCAACGCCTGCTGGCGCGCGCTACGCAATGAGCGGCAGCTTCGTCGCGCGCGGCGCCGGTGTCGCGATCGACCTGCAAGTCAAGTCGGTTGCGGACGGCGCCGTGGTCTGGGCCGATCACTACGACTACCCCGACGCGAACGATCCCGGCATGAACCTGGACGCGGCGCGGCGGGCCACGAGCGGCCTGCGCCTGCGCTTTGCCGAATTGCACCGGGCGCGCGTGAGCGTACCGGACTATCGCTTCGACCCGGCCGATCTCGCAGTGTCGGGATGGGACGACATAGACCGACGCCAGACGGCGGAGGATGTGAGCCGGGGCCGGGCCCGGTTCGAGCAAGCGCTGCGTGCCGACCCCGACTCCGTGACCGCGCTCACCGGCCTGGGCGCCGCGCTCATGTCACAGCGCTTCGGCAACTCCGGCGAGCCCAACCCGGCGGACGTGGGCGAATCTGAACGCGTGTCGGCGCGGGCCATTGGCATCGCGCCGAACAACAGTGCCGCGCTCATCAACTGGGCCAACGTGTTGGTGTTCCGGGGTCAGCCCCGCCTGGCCCTGCCCTTCTATGAAAAGGCCGTGCTCATCGCGCCCTCCAATGCCAATGCACACGTGCGCTATGCGTGGGTCCTGCTCTCCGTCGGGCGCGCCGACGAAGCCCGTTCGCACATCGACAATGCGCTGCGCATCGGCCACCGCGACCCGCGTGTCACCGCCTCGGCTTGGAGCCTGGCGGCGGTGGGGGCGTTCGTGCAGGGGAATGACGACGAGGCCTACGCACTTTCGCAACGCGCGTTGGCGGAGCGGCCGACCTTCGGGATAGCCTTCGGTACGATGGCCGCGATCGATGCACTGCACGGCCGCACGGCCGAAGCGCAGAAGAACATGGCAGAGCATTTGCGGCTCGTGCCCCACACCTCGGTCGCACGCTACATCGCGAACAACCCGTCGGGCTCCGACAGCTTCCTGGCCGCCCGCAACCGCCTGGTCGCGGGCATGCGTGCCGCGGGCCTTCCGGAGCAATAGGAGAAATGCCGGTCGCTCGGCGTACCCGCCATCGCGGTTGGCGGCCGTGACCCGAGACTCGATGCACGAGCACTCTGCGCCATTGGCCACGCAGAGGCTGCCTGGCTGCACTTGCCTCAATCCAGGCTGATATTCCCCCGCACCACCAGTTCCCCATACACCTTCGACTTCGCCTCCACGTTCCGCGCAATCTCCTCCGGCGACCAGGCCAGCGGCTCGAAGGCGAAGGTGTCGAAGCGGGCGCGGATCTCGGGGTCGGCGATCACCTTGCCCATGTCGGCGTTGATCTTCGCCTTGATGGCCGCGGGCACGCCCTTGGGTGCAACCAGCGAGACGAAGGAATTGACCTCCAGCCCCTTCGGACCGCCGGCCTCGCCGATGGTCGGCACATCGGGCATCTGCGGCACGCGCTTGGGTGCAGCGACTGCGATGTAGCGCAGCTTGCCGGCCTTGTAGATGCCCGCGCTCGACGGGATGCTCGCGAAGGCCCAGGCGATGTCGCCGGCGCCGACGCTGGCATACAACTGAGACACCTCCTTGTACGGCACATGCTGCATGCGCAGGCCGCCCGCCATCGCCTCGAGTTGCTGCGCGCCCAGGTGACCCGGGCTACCGATGCCCCAGGAGCCGTAGCTCAGCGCATCGGGCTTCGCCTTCGCCTCGTTGATCATGTCGCTCATCGACTTCCACTTCGAATCGGTCGGCACCGCGACGAAGAAGGGCGTGCGGAACAGCGAGGCCACCGGGTCGAAGGTCTGCAGCGGCTTGAAGTTGCGCGACTTGTAGAGGTGCGGCAACGCGGCCAGGTGCTCGCTGTCGAGTTGCAGCAGCGTGTAGCCATCGGGTGCGGCGCGGGTCGCCTGTTCGATGGCGATGAAGCCGGCGCCGCCGGGCTTGTTGTCGATCACCACGCGCTGGTTCCAGAGCTTGGCGAGCTTGTCGGAGATGAGGCGCAGCACCGCGTCGGGGCCGCTGCCGGCGGCAAAGGGCGTGACGATGGTGACGGGCTTAGTCGGGTAGTCGGTGGACTGGGCCAGCACCGGGGCACTGATGATGGCGGCGGCGATGGCGGCCAAGGCGAAGCGTGCGTTCATGATGTCTCTTCTGTCTCTCGTTGGAAATGGAATTCTTGCGGGGCGGGTCGTGCCGGGGCGGCATCGAGGCAGTGTTCGGGGCGCCAGCCATAGAGCCATTCGACTGCATCGTGAAAACGCTGCTCCGAGCGGCCCGGCCACAGGCTGTTGCGCACCAGGCGCTCCACGCCCTTGGCGTGATAGAGCCGGCCCATCTCGCGCACCGACAGCACGACACGGGCCGTGCGTGCCACGCGGGCGGATTCGTAGAGGCGGAAGGCACGCGGCAGGTCATCGACACCATCGCGCGAACGGCATGCGCGAATGGCCTCGCCCAACGTGACCGCATCCTCCAGCGCCATGCACGCGCCCTGCGCCAGGTACTGCATCATCGGATGCGCCGCATCGCCGATCAGGGTGGCCGCACCCTTGCCCCAGTCCATCACCGGCTCGCGATCTGCGGTGCTCCAGCGCTTCCAGGAGGTCGGGCGGTCGAGCAACTGGCGTGGCGTCGCGTGGATGCCCTGGAAGTACGACAGCACCTCCTCCTTGCTGCCTTCGGTGACGCCCCACTCTTCCTTGTCGCGGCTGTGGAAGGTCACGACCAGGTTGTATTGCTCGCCCGCGCGCAGCGGGTAGTGCACCAGGTGGCAGTCGGGGCCGGCCCACACCACGGGTGCGTTCAGGCGCAACTCCGGCGGCATGTCGGCGGCGGGCACGACAGCGCGGTAGACCACATGGCCCGAGACGCGCGCCTCGTCGCCGACCAGCTTGGCCCGCACCACCGACTTCACGCCGTCGCAGCCCACCACGGCGTCGGCATTGAAGCGGCGGCCGTCCTTCGTGGTCACGATCACGCCGTCGTCGCGGATGTCGACATCGGCGACCGCGGCGCCGGTGTGGAAGCGGATGCGCGGATCGCTACGAACCGCATCGAAGATCGCACCGTGCAGGTCGGCGCGATGGCTCACCGCATAGGGATTGCTGAAGCGTTTGCGAAAGCTTTCGCCGACGGGCACCGAGGCGACTTCTGTCGCATCGACCGCATCCATCATCACCAGCCGATCGGTGAAGACCGCCTTGCGCCGCACCTCGTCGCCCACGCCCAGCGCGTCGAGCGCCGCGAAGGCGTTTGGGCCAAGTTGCAGGCCGGCGCCGATTTCGCCGATGGAGGAACTTTGTTCCAGCAACTCGACGCGCAGTCCGAGGCGCGCCAGCGACAGCGCGGTGGCCAGGCCGCCGATGCCGCCACCGACCAGCAGGACCGAGGCACGTTCAGGTTTCGTCATGGCGTGTCTCCTCAAGCGATCCGCACGGACAACGGTGCAAAGCCGTCGATGCGCACGGTGATGGTCTCGCCCGGCTTCACCGCGCCGACACCTTCGGGCGTGCCGGTGAAGATCACGTCGCCGGGTTGCAGCGCGAACAAGGTCGAGAGGTTCGCGATGATCTCGCTCACCGACCAGATCAGGTTGCGGATGTCGCTCTTCTGGCGCGTGGCGCCGTCCACTTCCAGCGTGATGGCGCCGGCGTTGTACTCGCCCATCTTGGCAATGGGTCGCACCGGGCCGATGGGCGCGGAATGGTCGAAGGCCTTGCCGATTTCCCAGGGGCGCCCTTGCTCGCGCATCTTCATCTGCAGGTCGCGCCGCGTCATGTCGAGGCCGACCGCATAGCCGTAGATGTGGCTGGCCGCCTGCGCGACCGGGATGTCGCTGCCGCCCTTGCCGATCAGCACGACGAGTTCGGCCTCGTAGTGGTAGTTGGCCGTCTGGCCCGGATATGGCAGCGTGGCCGTGGTGCCCGCATTCACTGGCACCACGGACGCATCGTCATTGGGCTTGCAGAAGAAGAACGGCGGTTCGCGGTCCGGGTCGAAGCCCATCTCGCGGGCATGCGCCGCATAGTTGCGGCCGACGCAGTAGACGCGGCGCACCGGGAACAGGTCGGTCGAACCCTCGACCGGGAGGCCGACGACGGACGGCGGCGTGATGACGTAGGACATGGTGTCTCCTGCCGCGTCAGGGGCGGCGAATGATTGAAAGAAAAAGGGGATTCAGGCTTCGTCGAGGAAGGCTTCGCGCAGGATGCCGATGGCCTGCTGCACCGGACGGTCCGAGAAGCTGAACAGTACGACCTCATCGTCGGCCGACAGCTTGAGCGGCGCCCACGAGGGCACGACGAAGGTGTCTCGTGGACCGAAGGCAAATCGCTGGCCGCCGATCTCGGCCGTGCCGCGCCCCTCGACCACGCTGTAGACCGCGCCATCGGTCTGCCGATGCGTCTTGCCGGCGAAGCCCTTGGGCAACAGTTGCAGGAAGGTCCCGATGGTGGGCATCGGCGAGCCGCCGGTCAGCGGGTTGATGTAGCGCAGCTTGTGGCCCTGCCAGGCGTCGGGCGCTTCCTGGCGCTGCAACGTGGCCAGCGCCTCGCGGCTGCGTGCATAGGGATAGTTGAAGATCGGCGAGGTAGGCGACCGGTGGTCGTGCTTCACCGGCACCATGTTGTGACCAAAGCGCGCCAGGCTATTGCCTTCGGACACGGCCACCTTCTGCGCCTTCGCATCGTCGTTCTCGGCAAAGCCGGCATCGAAGAAGCGGACCATCGGGATGTCCAGGCCGTCGAGCCACACCACCGGCTCGCTGCTGCCGCCGATGCCTTCGTTGCCATGGTCATGCCAGGCCCAGGACGGCGTGATGATGAAGTCGCCGGGGTACATCGTGGTGCGCTCGCCGCCCACGGTCGTGTAGGCGCCCTTGCCATCGACGATGAAACGCAGCGCCGATTGCACATGGCGATGCGAAGGCGCAATCTCGCCCGGCATGATGAGTTGCAGGCCGGCGTAGAGCGACTGCGTGATCGACGAGCGGCCGGGGATGGCCGGGTTCTCCAGCACCAGCACGCGGCGCACGGCTTCCTCGGCCGTGATGAGTTCGGCCGACTCCATGAGGAAGGGCCGGATCTCGTCGTAGCGCCAGATCGCCGGCACGCAGGGCGTCTGGGGCTCGCGGGGCACCAGCGCGTGCAGCGTTTCCCACAGCGGGGTGAGGCTCATGGGCTTGATGCGGTCGTAGAAGTCCTGGCGGCCGGGGGCGCGGGCAGGTGGGGCTTGGCGGGTGGCGACGGCGGTGTTCATGGAGCGGATTGTTCGCCCTTGCCACTATTCCATCAAGCACACTGGCGGATACTTCGAATTGCGTTTTTCAATAATGGAGACTGCGATGGCAAAGCTCGACCTGGAATGGCTGGCCGTGTTCGACGAGGTCTACAAGACCGCCAGCGTGTCGAAGGCGTCCGATCGGCTCGGCATCGCGCAGGCGGCGGCGAGCACCGCGCTCAACAAGCTGCGTGCGCATTTCGACGACAAGTTGTTCGCGCGCACCGCGCAGGGCATGCAGCCCACGCCGCATGCGCAGAAGATCTACCCAGCGCTCCGTGAGGCGCTGGCGCAGCTCGCCATGGCGCGGGGCAGCCAGGCCGTGTTCGAGCCGAAGCAGGCGCAGCGGCACTTCCGCATCTGCCTCACCGACATCAGCGAAGTGGTGCTGTTGCCGCGGCTCCTGAACCATGTGCAACGCGAGGCACCCGGCGTGCAGATCGAGACCGAGATCGTCTCGACCGCCAGCGGTCGCCGACTGGAGGATGGCGAGGTCGACCTGGCCGTCGGCTTCATGCCGCAACTGGAGGCCGGCTTCTACCAGCAGGTGCTGTTCCGCCAGAACTTCGTCTGCCTGGTGGCGAAGGACCATCCGCGCATCGGCAGCAAGCTCACCAAGAAGGCCTTCGCCGCAGAGGCGCATGCGGTGATTTCATCCTCAGGCACCGGCCATGCGATCGTCGACAAGACCATCGCGAGGCACGGCATCGAGCGGCGTATCGCAGTGCGGCTGTCGAGCTTCCTCGGCGTGGCACGTATCGTGGCGCAGACCGAACTGATCGTCGTCGTGCCGCGCATCCTCGGGCAGATCCTGGCGACGCAGGAACCGGTGAAGATGGTCGAGCCGCCGATCGCGCTGCCGGCCTATGCCGTCAAGCAGCACTGGCACGAGCGCTTTCATGCGGACCCGGGCAATGCGTGGCTGCGGCGCACGATCGTTCAGCTGTTCGGCGAGGGTGCGCCGAAGCCTTGATCGGGCCCCTGCGCGCCGGTGCGAAGCTCGTACCGGGCAAAAGCCACCGAGCCCTTGTGGATGACGCTGTGCAATCCGAAGCCGAAGCCTTCATACAGCGCACGCAGCGATCCGCGATCCGCCCGGCAATCCAGGCGCAGCCAAGGCAGCCCCAAGCTTTCCGCACGCGCCTTGGCGAAAGCGAGCAACCCGCTTGAAACGCCCTGCCCCGCCCATTGCCTGCGCACCGCAAGCTTGTGCACGAAGGCCGAAGTGCCACGCTCGATTTCGGGCCAGAAGTACAGGTCTTCCAATTCGAACTTGTTGACGCCGACGATCTCACCCTCGCGGCGATCGGCAAAGAACAGCCCCGCCTCCACATCGCGCAGCACACGCTCGTCGCTGACATGCGCCGCCGTCCACAGCGTCCTGCCGCCATCCACCAGCCACTGCGCGGCTTCCTGCAACACGGCCGCCACGGCCGGCGCATCAGCAACGCCGACCTGCCGGATGTCCCCCATCACTTCAGCATCTTGTCGACGATCAAATGCCAGTGCGCCGCCTCGACCGGCGTGATCGACAGCCGGTTGCCCTTGCGCAAGACCAGCATGTCGGCCAACGCAGGCGTATCGCGCATCTCCGGCAAGGCCAGCACGCGCGTCTTGCGCACGGCCTGCACGTCCAGCAGCAGCCAGCGCGGGTCCTCGAGCTTCGACTTGGCGTCGTAGTACGGCGACTTCGCATCGAACTGCGTCGGATCGGGCCGTGTGCCCGAGGCCACGCGCGCCACGCCGTAGATGCCCGGCTCGGGACAGCTCGAGTGATAGAACAGCACGCCGTCGCCGACCTTCATGTCATCGCGCATGAAGTTGCGGGCCTGGTAGCTGCGCACGCCGGTCCACGGCACGGTGGCGTCGGGCGCGGCCAGCGCGTCGTCGATCGAGCATTCCTCGGGTTCGGACTTCATCAACCAGTAGTTGGGCATGCCCCCATTTTGCCGTGGCAAACTGCGGCGCGCTTCGCGACCCCGCTTCCCCTTTGCCCCTTGCCAATGAGTACCTCCGAAATCTTCCTGATCGCGATGCTGATCATCTTCACCGGCCCCTACCTGATCTGGCGGCTGGGGCGCACCGAGTACTTCGCGCCGCTGGTGATCGTGCAGATCATCACGGGTGTGCTGCTCGGGCCAGGCGTGCTCGGCGCCCACTATCCGGACTACTACCATTTCGTCTTCAGCGAGCCGGTGATCCAGTCGCTCAGCGCCATCGCGCAATGGGGCGTGATGCTGTTCGTGTGGATCGCCGGCATCGAGCTGGACCTGCGCGAGGCCTGGACGCACCGGCGTGAAAGCAGCATCACGGCAGGACTGGCACTGGGCGTGCCGCTGGTGTTCGGCGGGGTGGCGGGGATCGGCATGGCGATGTATCCGGGCTGGGTCGGCGCGCAGGCCGTGACCTGGCAGTTCGTGCTGGGCATCGGCATGTCGTGTGCCGTCACCTCTTTGCCGATCCTGATCCTGCTCATGGAGAAGCTGCGCATCTTCCGCCAGCCGATCGGACAGCGCATCCTGCGCTATGCGAGCCTGGACGACATCCTGATCTGGGGCGTGCTCGCGTTCATCCTGCTGGACTGGGAGCGCGTGGGCCGGCAGGTGGCGTTCCTCGCGCTGTTCGGCGTGGCCAGCGCGGCGATCCGTTGGTTGATGGTGCGCATCCCGGAGCCGGACCGCTGGTACGTCGGCATCATCTGGCTGGCCGCCTGCGGGCTCGGCGCCGACTGGTGCGGCCTGCACTACATGGTGGGCGCCTTCATCGCCGGCGCGGTGATGGATTCGCACTGGTTCGACCAGGCCGACATGGACTCGCTGCGCCACAAGCTGCTGATGGTGGTGATGCCGGTGTACTTCCTGAGCACCGGGCTGCGCACCAACTTCGAGGCCGGCGGCGTGGCCGTCTTCATCGCGGCGGCGGTGCTGCTGGCGGCGGCCGTGAGCGGCAAGCTGATCGGCACGCACATCGCCGGCCGCATCCTTCAGTGGCAGCCCGGCGAGGGCTCGCTGATCGGCTGGATGCTGCAGACCAAGGCGCTGATCATGATCGTCTTTGCCAACGTGCTGCTCGACAAGGCGCTGATCACCAACGCCGCCTTCACCGCCCTGCTGCTGATGGCCGTGGGCAGCACGATGCTCACCGTGCCGATCGTCACGCCCAAGCTGGCGCGGATGAAGGAGATCGTCTTCCGCAACAGGTAGGCGCGAATGTGATCAGGCGCGCACCGGTTGCGCGCCGAGCAACGCTCGCTTCCGCGCAATGCCCACGTGCCGTGGCGACGCCGCCCAGCATTCGCGGTCGGCACGGTCCAGAACACGGGCAGCGCGATGCCGAATGCGGCGAGCGTCACGGCCGGCGGCGCTGCAGGCTCACTTGACAAACGCCCTCGCGTGCCTCAATACTCAACCAAATGGTTCACCATTGAAAAGCCCGATCCGGGCTCGAACGCGAGAGGCCTGACATGACCCATCACGGAAGCTGCCACTGCGGACGCAACAAGTTCGAGGCCGAGGGCGACATCGCCTCCGTCACCGAGTGCAATTGCTCGATCTGCCAGCGCAAGGGCGCGCTGTTGTGGTTCGTCCCGCGCGACGCCCTGCACCTGCACTCGCCCGAGTCGGACAGCAGTGTCTACCAATTCCACACGCACGCGATCAAGCACCACTTCTGCCCGCATTGCGGCATCCACACCTACGGCGAAGCCACGACGCCCGATGGCAACAGGATGGCGGCCATCAATGCACGCTGCATCGACGGCATCGACCTGAAGGCCATCCCGGTCCAGCACTACGACGGCCGTTCGGCGAAGTGAGGTCGACCATGGATACCACGCGCCATTCCGCAGCCGGGATCGACCGCAACTGGTCCATCGTGGCCGCCGGTGCATTGATGACCTGCGTCGCGCTCGGCGTGCTGTTCTCGCTGGCCGTCTTCCTGGAGCCGATGAGCGCCGACACGGGGTGGTCGCGCGGTGGCATTTCCACCGCGATGACGCTGGCCTTCCTGAGCATGGGTGTCGCCGGGTTCGGATGGGGCGCACTCAGCGACCGGTACGGCCCGCGCGTGGTGGTCGCGGCAGGCACGGTGTTGCTCGGGTTGTCTGCCGTGCTGGCCAGCCGCGCGACCTCGCTGATCGGGTTCCAGCTCACCTTCGGCGTGATGACAGGCATCGCAGCGGGCAGCTTCTTTGCGCCGATCATGGCGAACACGGCATCCTGGTTCGACCGGCATCGCAGCCTGGCCGTGTCGCTTGTGTCGGCCGGCATGGGCGTGGCGCCGATGACCATCGCGCCGCTGGCTGCATGGCTGGTGACGCACCATGACTGGCGCACCTCGCAATTGATCATCGGCATCGGCGCGTGGGTCGTGCTGTTGCCTGCGGTCTGCTTCATTCGTGCCGCGCCGCGCACAGCCGATGACCATGTGGCCAGTGCTGCCGGCATGCAGCCGGTTCCGGTCGGGCAAGCGCTCCGGTCGCGCGCGTTCCTCGTGCTGGCAGCGACGTACTTCGCCTGCTGCGCGACACACTCCGGTCCGATCTTCCACACGGTCAGCTATGCGATCGGCTGCGGACTCCCGACCTTTGCCGCAGTGACTATCTACAGCATGGAAGGTGCGGCGGGACTCGGCGGGCGACTGCTCTTCGGCGTGCTGGCCGACCGGGTGGGCGCCAAGCGCGTGCTCATCGCGGGCCTGGTCATCCAGGCCCTTGCGGCCGCGAGCTACATGCTGGTCAATCAATTGGGCGGCTTCTATGCGGTGGCCATCGTCTTCGGCATGGCCTATGGCGGCGTGATGCCGCTGTATGCGGTGCTGGCACGCAACTACTTCGGCGTGCGCATCCTTGGCACCGTGCTCGGCGCCGCGACGATGGTGTCGAGCCTGGGCATGGCATTGGGTCCGATGGTGGGCGGCTGGCTCTACGACAAGACCGGCAGCTACGCCTGGATGTACAGCGGCTCGCTCGTCGTCGGGCTGGGTGCGGTCGCCATCGCGCTGTCGTTCCCGCGCGTGCGCCAAGGCGGCGCGCCGGTCATGCAGCCGGCCGGCTGAGGCGCGCGCGGCGCCGCGGCTGCGAGCGGCTCAATGCGCGCGGGCCATGGCCTCGTACGCGTCGGCCAGTTGCATCAAGGCCTCACCGCAGCGCGAGCGCCTGGATGACCCGTGCATCAGTGCCAGCGCCTGCGGTTCGAGTTTCGCGAGGGTCCGGATCGTAGGCGCCGTCGCCGGTGAAAGCGAGGTGGCATGGAACAACGCTTCCGCCGCCATCGCCGGGCCGACGATGTCGCTTTCGACAAGGGCCGGTCCGTTGCCGGTGTGCGTGAAAAGGTCGCCACAGAACAGCGTGCCGGTGCTTTCCTCGAACAGCACCCGCGCCTCCCAGTTGTGCGGAACGTGCGGCGTGTCGATGTGGCGCACGCGCTTGCCGCCCAGGTCCCACGCCTCGCCATCGGCCAGCTTGCGCGGCGGCCGGTTGCACAGGTCGTCCAGCGACACCATGCAGCCGGTCGCGCCATGCGCCACCTCGGCCTGCGGCGCTGCGGCAAGGAACTCGTTCATCGCGCCGCATTCGTCGGCCTCGACATGGCCAAAGGTGATCCAGCGCAGGCGCGACAACGGCACGATGCGCCCGACGGCCTCGGAGACGAGGGGGAACATCTGCCGCAAGCCGGTATGAAAGAGCAGCGGCTCGTCGGCGTCGATGAGGAACTGGTTGAAGGTAAAGCCGCCGGGCGCCGCGTCGGGCACGCAGGTCGAGATGCGGTAGATGCGGTCGGCTATCTCACAAGTGCTGGTTTGCATGGCGGCACTCCAAATTTGCGGATGCGGAACTATGCACGTTTTTCCACCACTTCGACGAGCAATTCGTCGGGGCTTTCACACGGATGTTCAAGGCCGCTGCCGCGCCCAGTGCCGACGTCGAAGCGGCAGGCGGCCGGCCGCCGCCATGCCCATCAGCCTGCCTTCTGCACCAGCTTGATGACGCTGGAAAAGTCCAGCGCGCCATGGCCGGCGAGGCTGTGCGCCGCGTAGAGGTTGCGCGCCATGCCGCCCAATGGCGTGGCGGCACGCACGGCCGTAGCGTTCTCCTGCGACAGCCCCAGGTCCTTCAGCATCAGGTCGGTGCCGAAGCCGCCGGCATAGTTCTTCGACGCGGGCGAGGTCTCCATCACACCGGGCATCGGGTTGTACTTCTCCAGCGCCCAGTTGCCGCCGGAGCTGCGACGCATGATCTCGGACAGCACCTTGGGGTCCAGGCCGTTGGCCACGCCGAGGGCCAGCGCTTCCGAGGTGCCGATCATCAGGATGCCGAGCAGCATGTTGTTGCAGATCTTGGCCGTCTGGCCGGCGCCGGCGTCTCCCGCGTGGAAGATGTTGGCGCCCATCTTTTCCAGCACAGGCCGGGCGCGTTCCAGGTCTTGCGCGCTGCCGCCGACCATGAAGGTCAGCGTGCCCGCGATGGCGCCGCCGGTGCCGCCCGACACCGGCGCGTCGATGACCGCGATGCCGCGCTTGCCGGCCGCATCGGCGACCTTGCGCGAGGTGGCCGCGGCAATGGTGCTGCTGTCGATGACCAGCGTGCCGGGGGCGATGTGTTCGAGCAGGCCCGGCTTGCCTTCACCGCCGAGGTAGAGCCCTTCGACATGCGCGCTGGCCGGCAGCATGCTGATGACCACCTCGGCTCCCGCGACCGCGTCGGCTGCCGATGCGACGATGGGCAAGCCCTCGGTCGCGAACTTCTTGCAGGCGTCGGCGGACAGGTCGAAGGCGCTGAGCACGTGCCCCGCCTTGCGCAGATTCAGGGCCATCGGGCCGCCCATGTTGCCAAGTCCGATGAATGCGATCTTCATTTGGGTGTCTCCAAGCGTTGTTTATCTCAAACCAGTCCTGCCAGTTCCGGTGCCATGGCGCCACGCTCGCGCAGGTGGTCATCGATGAAGGCGGGCGTGATCTCTTCGATGCTGGCCGGCGTCCACTTGGGGTTGCGGTCCTTGTCGACCAGCAGGGCGCGGATGCCTTCGGCGAAGTCCTTGTTGGCGCAGCAGCCGAGCGACGCCCAGTATTCGAGACGGAACACCTCGGCGAGCGACATGCGGTGCACGCGCTGCCACAGTTCGAAGCTGAGCGCGGCGGTGCTGGGCGCGCCCCTCGTGAAAGTCTCGGCCGCGGTCTGCATCCACTTGTCGTCGCTCTGCAAGGCGCGCAGTCGCTTCGCGATGTCGAGCAGGTCGTCGCCGGCCATCAGCTTGTTGATCTCATCGAAATGCTCGCGCACCTTCGACGGCGGCGCGTCCGCGCCCTCCCCGGCCTGCAGCAGGATGCACGAGAGCGCGGCGCGATCGGCCTTGGCATTGCCGGTCCAGGTGCCCGCCGAGATGGCATCGAGCACCTGCTGCTTGCGCTCGTGCGGCACGAACAAATCGGCCAGGCCGCAGAAGATCGCGTCGCTCGCGTTGAAGTTGACGCCCGTGAGCGCCAGGAACAAGCCGACCCGGCCCGGCATGCGGCGCAGGAACCAGCTGCCGCCGACATCGGGGTACAGGCCGATGTTGATTTCCGGCATCGCCAGCCGGCTCTGCGCCGTGACCACGCGATGCGAGGCGCCCGCCATGAGCCCGATGCCGCCGCCCATCACGATGCCATGCGCCCAGCAGAGGAAGGGCTTGGGAAAGGTGTGGATCAGGTGGTCGAGCTCGTACTCCTGCGCGAAGTAGCGCTCGGCGTACTCATTGCGGGCCGGCCCGACTTCGAGCAGCGTCTGGTAGAGCTTTCGCAGGTCGCCGCCCGCGCAGAAGGACTTCTCGCCGGCCGCCTGCAGCAGCACGCCGACGATGCCGCTGTCGGCTGCCCATTCGCGCAGCTTGGGCGTGAGCAGCGCGACCATCTCCACGGCCAGCGCGTTGAGCGAAGCTGGCGAGTTCAGCGTGGCCACGCCAAAGCGCTGGCCGCTGGCGGTGTTGATTTCGTGGAAGAGGACGACGGGGTCGGTCATGTCTTTTTCAGTTTCTGGGAATGTGGATGTCCGGATTCTTTCTCAACGGATATCCGCATCCCCCTCCAGCAGCTTGCGCGCAACGATCACGCGCATGATCTCGTTGGTGCCTTCGAGGATCTGGTGCACGCGGGCGTCGCGCACCAGGCGCTCCAGCGGGAACTCGCTGAGGTAGCCGTAGCCGCCGTGCAATTGCAGCGCGTCGTTGCAGACGTTGAAGCCGGCGTCGGTGGCGAAGCGCTTGGCCATCGCGCAATAGGTGCTCGCATCGGCATGGCCGGCGTCGAGCTTCGATGCGGCCAGGCGCACCATCTGGCGCGCGGCGACGAGTTCGGTGGCCATGTCGGCCAGCTTGAATTGCAGCGCCTGGAAACTGGCGATCGGCTTGCCGAACTGCTGGCGTTCGTTGAGGTAGCGCCGCGCCGCATCGAGTGCGCCTTGCGCTGCGCCCACCGAGCAGGTCGCGATGTTGATGCGGCCACCGTCCAGCCCCTTCATCGCGATGCGGAAGCCCTCGCCCTCGCCGCCGAGCAGATGGTCGGCGGGCACGTGCACGTTGTCGAAGCTGATGGTGCGCGTGGGCTGGCTGTTCCAGCCCATCTTGTGCTCCTTCTTGCCGTAGCTCACGCCGGGCGCGTCTGCTGGCACGGCAAAGGCCGAGATGCCGCCCGCGCCGCCGCCACCGGAGCGCGCCATGAGCACCAGCACGTCGGTCGAGCCGGCGCCGGAGATGAAGGCCTTGCCGCCGTTGATGACGTAGCCGCCATCCTTCGCGTCGGCACGCGTCTTCAGCGAACCTGCATCGGACCCAGCACCCGGCTCGGTGAGGCAATACGAGGCCAGCTTGCGGCCGCTGGTCAGGTCGGCACCCCAGCGTTGGCGCACGGCCTCGGTGCCCCAGGTGCCGAGCATCCAGGTCGCCATGTTGTGGATCGTGATGAAGGCGGTGGTCGACGGGTCGATGGCGGCCATTTCCTCGAACACCAGCGTGGCATCGAGGCGCGGCAATGCGAGGCCTTCGATGCTCTCCGGCGCGTAGAGTCCACAGAAGCCGAGTTCGCCGGCCTTGGCAATCGCCTCCCTGGGGAAGATGGCCTCGGCATCCCATTGCGCCGCGTGGGGGGCAAATTCTGCGCGCGCGAAGTCGCGGGCGGTTTGCGCGAAGGCGCGCTGTTCTTCGGTCAGTTCAAAGTCCATGAGGCATTCTCTTGCGCCCTCGCCCCTCTGGGGAGAGGGTGGGGGTGAGGGGCATGGGCGATGGAGACCTCGCAGCCTTTCGACCGCCCGGTGCCCTCACCCCAACCCTCTCCCGGAGGGAGAGGGAGGAAATCACTTGAGACTGATCGTGGTGTTCACGCCATGGCTCACCGTGCTGTCATCGAACCAGCGCGACGTCACCGTCTTGGTCTGCGTGTAGAACAAGATGACCTGCTTGCCATACGGCCCCAGGTCGCCCAGCTTCGATGCGCGCGAACCCGTGAAGGAGAACATCGGCACGGGCACCGGGATCGGCACGTTGATGCCCACCTGGCCGATGTCGATGTCTTCCTGGAAGCGGCGCGCCGCGGCGCCGGACTGCGTGAAGATCGCGGTGCCGTTGCCGTTCGGGTTGGCGTTGATCAACTCGATGGCTTCATCGATGTTGTCGGCGTTGACCAGGCTCAGCACCGGGCCGAAGATTTCCTGGTCGTAGATGCTCATGCCGGGCTTCACATCGGCGAACACCGTCGGCCCGACGAAGTTGCCCTTCTCGTAGCCGGGCACAGTGGGCTTGCGGCCATCGAGGGCCAGCGTGGCGCCATCGGCCACGCCGCGTTCGATCAGGCCATTGACGCGGTCATACGCGGCGCAGGACACCAGTGGGCCGATGTCCACGCCCTTCTCCGTGCCGGCGCCGATCTTCAGCGTCTGCGCCTTGGCGACCAGGTCGGGCACCCACTTCTGCGCGTCGCCGACCAGGACCGCCACCGACACCGCCATGCAGCGCTG
This sequence comes from Variovorax robiniae, assembly GCF_037889955.1. Taxonomy (NCBI): domain Bacteria; kingdom Pseudomonadati; phylum Pseudomonadota; class Betaproteobacteria; order Burkholderiales; family Comamonadaceae; genus Variovorax; species Variovorax robiniae. The sequence goes on along the minus strand of NZ_JBBKZS010000008.1, from coordinate 183,560 downwards.
CCCAGCCGCGCCGAAGCTCGCGCCGGCCAGCGCGTTGAGCGTCTGCTCCTTGTTGGCGTCAGGCATGACGATGGCATGGTTCTTCGCGCCCATCATGCATTGCACGCGCTTGCCGGTCGGCGTGGCGCGGTTGTAGACGTGCGTGCCGACCTTGGTCGAGCCGACGAAGCTGATCGCCTTGATGTCCTTGTGATCGCAGATGGCGTTGACCACCGCTTCGCCGCCATGCACGACGTTGAGCACGCCGGGAGGAATGCCGGCCTCCAGCGCGAGTTCGCACAGCCGCATCGTGACCATCGGATCCTGCTCGGAGGGCTTCAGCACGAAGGTGTTGCCGGTGACGATGGCCATCGGGAACATCCACAGCGGGATCATTGCGGGGAAGTTGAAGGGCGTGATGCCGGCGCAGACGCCCAGCGGCTGCAGCAGCGTGTAGGTGTCGACGCCCGAGGCCACGTTGTTGGCCATCTCGCCGAGCTGCAGGTTGCCGATGCTCGCGGCATGCTCCACCACTTCCAGGCCGCGGAACACGTCGCCCTCGGCGTCCGGCAGCGTCTTGCCCTGCTCGGCCGTGAGGATCGCGGCCAGCTCGCCCATGTTCTCGCGGATCAACTGTTGCAGCTTGAGGAAGATGCGGGCGCGCGCGCCGATGGCGGTCTTCTTCCAGGTCTTGAAGGCTTCCTGCGCCGAGGCCACGGCCGCATCGACCTCGGCCTGCGTGGCGAAGGGCACGCGGGCCAGCACTTCCTGCGTGGCCGGATTGACGATGTCGCGCCACTCGGTGGTCTTCGACTCGACGAACTGGCCGCCGATGAGCAGCTTGACGGTGGCGACCTGGGTGGTCGTGGAAGTGGTGGTGGCGTCCATGTGAATGTGTCTCCTTGGGTGCGGGTTTCGCGATGCAGGCGGGCATCCTAGCTTTGCAGTTTTGCGATGGCAATAGACATAAATGCATCCGTGATCTGCATAATCGCAACGCATGGATTGGGACAACCTTCGCTACTTTCTGGAGCTGGCACGCTCGGGCACCTTGATGAGCGCGGCCAGACGGCTGGAGGTGGACCACACGACGGTGGCGCGGCGCATCCAGGCGCTGGAGAAGGAGATCGGCACGCCGCTGTTCTCGCGCGAGGCCGGGGGGCATCGGCTGACCGAAGCGGGGCGGCGACTGCAGCCGCAGGTGGAGTCGATGGAGAGCGCGTTCCAGGCCGTGGCGAGCACGGCGCCGGCCGCGCAACAGGGCTTGTCGGGCGTGGTGCGCATCGGCGCGACCGAGGGTTTCGGCACGGTCATCCTCGCCCCCCAGCTCTCGCTGTTCGCGCGCCAGCATCCGGGCCTGACCATCGACCTGCTCGCGATGCCGCGCCTGGTCCACCTGTCGCGGCGCGAGGCCGACATCGTGATCTCGCTGGAGCGCCCCGCCCGCGGCGCCGTCGTCGTCACCAAGCTCACCGACTACACGCTGCGGCTCTACGCGGCCAAGTCGTACCTGTCGAAGCACCCGCCGATCCAGGCGCGCGAAGACCTGCGCGGCCACAGCTTCATCAGCTACGTGGACGACCTGCTGTTCAGCAAGGAACTCCAGTACCTCGACGACCTGCACAAGCCCGATGCCTTCGCGCTGCGCAGCACCAGCATCATGGCGCAGCACCGCGCCACGGCGGCGGGCGCCGGCATCGCGGTGCTGCCGGCCTTCATTGCGGACGAGGACAAGTCGCTGCGCCGCGTGCTGCCCGCGTTGGCGCAGGCCAACCTCACGCGCACCTTCTGGATGTCGATGCCGGTGGAGAACAAGCAGGTGGCGCGGATGCAGGCGGTGTGGGGGTTCCTGCGGGATACGGTGGAGGCGCAGCGGGGGGTGTTGATGGGATAGCGATCCGGACGGCCTCGCATGAGGCAATGCTAGATTCAGCCTCGCCAGCTTCGTTGGCAACTCTCAGACACAACAACATTCAGGGAACCCCATGAAATCCATTCTCCTCGCCGCAGTGTCGGCGCTCGTCCTTTCTGCCTGCAGCAGCACGGCAACATCCCCCGCCTCCCCTGCTCCCGAAGCGAAGGCACAGGCGACAGCGGCAAAAACTGCGGCAAACATCGCTCCGTGCGCAGCCAATTTCGCGTCGTCGGGCAGCTTCATTTCGGGCAAGAAGTTTTCAACGCAAGTGCCTCTGCCAGGCGTGAGCAAGGACACCGCCTTTACCAAGGCGTACGGCTCACTGGCCAAGACCGGCTATCAGATCGTCCAGTCAGACAAGGGCGCTGGCGTGATCTCGGCGGCGCAGGGCGTCAGTTTCTCCAAGGGAGGCAAGAGCGTGCCCCTCAATGTCGTGGTGCAAAGCGAGGGCAAGGGCTCGTCGGTCGCTTTCAGCTTCTCCATCACGGGTGGCCTGAGCGCTTCGGAAGACGCTGTGCGCGATGAGTTCTGCCGGATTGCCGGCGAGATGGGCGCCAAGTCCTGAGGCATTGGCGGCGCACCACTTCGACTTTGAGTCTGGCCTGAGGTGCGTGGCCCGAGGCGATCCGCTGACCTGCGGTTACAGCCCCACAGTGGACTGATACAAGCCCCCCGTCCCACAATGAACCGATGAACAAACGCCACTTCCTTGGTAGCACGGCACTTGCGGGGCTGTTGCCCGTTGCAGGCGGCGCAGGGGCCGCTGATGCGCCGCGCAAAGGTCCGGGCCTGCTGACCATCAGCGGCGCAGTTGGCAAGTCCAACCGGGGGCCTGTCGATCCGTTGCTAGACCAGTTGATGGTCAAGCACAAGGTCAGCTTCGACAAGGCCTTCGTGGTGGACGCCGATGCGCTGGCCCGGCTTCCCGCGGTGAAGATCAAGCCGACGCTCGAATACGACGCCAAGGTCCACACGCTGTCCGGCCCCTTGCTCACCAGTGTGCTGGAGTCGGTCGGCGTGGCGCCGGACGCGATGCTCGGCATGCGCGCGGTGGATGGCTATGTGGTGCCGCTGAAGATGGCCGATGCGCGGACCTATCGCATGATCGTCGCGACCGAGATGGACGGCATGCCGCTCGTGCTGGGCGGACTGGGCCCGCAATGGGGCATCTACGAGGCCGACACGCTGGCCGCCTTCAAGGACAAGCCGCTGAAAGAACGCTTCGCGCTGTGCCCCTGGGGCCTCTACAGCATCGAGGTTTCGCGCACCTGAGGTGCGAGGCCAGGTGGCAGGTCCGCCGCGCCGCTGGAGGCTCGGGATGAGCGAGAAGGACCCCTACCTGCTCGGTTACCGCCACGCCGAACAACAGCGGCTGGAACGCCAGGCGATCGAACTCGCGGGCGAATCGGAATGGCTGTTCGACCAGATCGGCGTGAGCGAGGGCTGGCGCGTCGTGGAGGTCGGCTGTGGACCGCGGGGCTGCCTCGATCTCCTGTCGAGCCGCGTCGGCGCGAGCGGACACGTGACCGGCCTGGAGCTGAGCAAGGAGCAGGCCGAGACGGCGCGTCGCTTCGCCGCCGGGCATCATCTGTCGAACGTCGAGGTGCTGGCCGCCGATGCCCGCGCCACCGGCCTGGCGACCGGCGCCTTTGACCTGGCGACCGCTCGACTGGTCCTGGTCAACGTACCGGAGCCACAGCGGATCGTTGCGGAGATGGTGCGCTTCGTGCGCCCCGGCGGTTTCGTCGCCCTGCACGAGCCTGATGCGACCTTTCAGCGATGCGAGCCGCCGCATCCCGCGCAGAAGCGCCTGTTGCAGCTTCTGGACAGCTACGCGCAAATGAACGGCATCGATCGCATGATCGGACTCAAGGTGCCTGGGATGCTGCGGGACGCGGGATTGGTCGACTTGCGCGTGCACCCCCTGGTCCATGTGTACCCGGTGGGCCATGGGCGCCGCATGCTGCTGCTCGAATTCGTCGAGAACGCGCGAAGTCGGCTTATCGAATGCAGCCTGGTTGGCAATGACGAGCTGGATGCGTTGACCGCCGCCTTGCGACGGCACCTGGAAGATCCCGCCACGCTCGTGGTCTCGTCCCTCTTCATCCAGGCCTGGGGGCGCGTGCCCGAGTTGGCGTAGCGACCACCCTAGCCCCTCACCCCAGCCCTCTCCCCAGAGGGGAGAGGGAGCAAGGCATCCTTGTCGCGCGGCCTCTCCAGTCGCACAATGCCCCGAGCCGCCGCGCCCGCGCCCCCACGTTTGCCCGCATTCCGATCGACGCGCTCCGGCGTAAAACGCAGGTACCGTCCCTTTTCGAGGACGGAAGGAGACGATCCATGCCAAGCCGATCGAACGGCCTTGCGGCCGAACTGGAGAAAGTGCGCACGCTGGCCCTCGTCGGCCCGTCCGCCAGCGGCAAGACCACCCTTGCCGAACTCCTCCTCAAGAGCGCAGGCGCCATCGGCGCCACCGGCAGCGTCGAGCGCGGCAGCACCGTGAGCGACCATGACCCGATCGAGCGGCGCATGCAGCATTCGCTCAATTCCTCGGTGATGCACCTGACGCACGGCGCCACCCGAATCCACCTCCTCGACACCCCCGGCGGACCCGACTTCCTCGGCCAGAGCCTGCCCGCGCTGGAAGCCGTCGAGACCGCCGCCGTCGTCATCAACGCCGCCACGGGCATCGAGCCGATGGCCGTGCGCATGATGGAGTACGCGGCCTCGCGCCATCTCACGCGCATCATCATCGTCAACAAGATCGACTCGCAGGGGATCTCGTTGCAGGGTCTGCTGGCGGACATCCAGGCCACCTTCGGCCGCGAATGCCTGCCGCTGAACCTGCCCAATGCGATGGACAAGAAGGTGGTCGATTGCTTCTTCAACCGCCATGGGCAGTCTGATTTCGGGCCGGTGGAGGCGGCGCATCGGGCGCTGGTCGAGCAGGTGGTGGAAGTCGATGCGGCCTTCGTCGACCGCTACCTGGAAGAAGGCGACGTCGATCCATCCGAACTGCATGCCCCGCTGGAACAGGCGCTGCGCGAAGGGCACCTGATCCCGGTGTGCTTCGTCTCGGCGCGCAGCGGCGCCGGCGTGTCCGAGTTGCTGGACGTGATCGTGCGGCTGCTGCCCGATCCGACCGAATCCAACCCGCCGGACTTCCTGCTCGGCGAAGGTGACGAAGCCAAGCCGATGACCGTTTCGCCCGACCCGTCGCTGCATGTGCTGGCGCATGTGTTCAAGGTCACGGTCGATCCGTACGTCGGCAAGATGGGCATCTTCCGCGTGCACCAAGGCACACTGACGCGCGACAGCCAGCTCTTCATCGGCGATGGCCGCAAGCCCTTCAAGGTGGGCCACCTGTTCATGCTGCAGGGCAAGAACTATGTCGAAGTGAACCGCGTGATGCCAGGCGACATCGCCGCCGTGGCCAAGGTCGACGAGATCCACTTCGACGCAGTACTGCACGACGCGGCCGAGGACGACCACGTGCACCTCGCGCCGCTGGACTTTCCGATCCCCGTGCATGGCCTCGCGATCGAGCCCAAGCGGCATGGGGACGAGCAGCGCATGTGGGAAATCCTGGGCAAGCTGGTCGATGAAGACCCGTGCCTGCGGCTGGAGCATGCGGTGGTCACGAACGAAACCATCGTCTATGGTCTCGGCGAGTTGCACTTGCGCGTGCTGCTGGAGCGGCTGCGCGAGGTCTACAAGTTCGAGGTCAACACGCGCCCGCCGCGCATTGCCTATCGCGAGACCGTGACGATGCCGGCCGAGGGACATCACCGGCACAAGAAGCAGAGCGGCGGTGCGGGGCAATTCGGCGAGGTGTTCCTGCGCATCGAGCCGCTGGCACGCGGGGCGGGCTTCCAGTTCGCCGACGAAGTGCGTGGCGGCACCATCCCCGGCCAGTTCATTCCAGCGGTAGAGAAAGGCGTGCGCGAAGTGCTCGAGCACGGTGCGATCGCCGGCTATCCCGTCGTCGATGTGAAGGTGGTCGTGTACGACGGCAAGCACCACAGCGTGGACAGCAAGGACATCGCTTTCGCGACCGCTGGCCGCAAGGCCTTCATCGCGGCCATCCAGGCGGCGCGCGCGATCGTGCTGGAGCCGATCGTGAACGTCGACATCGCCACGCCGGACCGCGTGGTGGGCGACGTGACCGGTGACCTGTCAGGCCGGCGTGGGCTGGTGACGGGCACGTCCAACGGCGCGGCGGGGATGGTGCTGATCCGCGGGCAGGTGCCGTTGGCGGAGCTCTCGGGCTACCAGTCGCGGCTCAATGCGCTGACCAGTGGGCAGGGGCGGTACACGATGGAGCTGTCGCACTACGAGGCGGTGCCGCCTTCGGTGCAGCAGACGCTGATGGGGCAGCATCATCAGAAGGACGATGAGTGAGGCGTTCGGTCGCCAGCGTCACTCCAACCGCAGCCCGTCCGCATCGAACAGATGCACCATCCCCGCCTTTGGCCGGAGGTGCACCACATCGCCCGGCACGACGTCCAGGCGCTCGTGGAACAGCGCGATCACCTGTGCATCGCCCAGGCGAAGGCTGAGTTGCGTGTCGGAGCCCAGCGGCTCCACGACCGACACCTGCGCCGCAGCGCCCTCGCCCGCTGCGCAGAGCTCGAAGTGCTCCGGCCGAATACCGCAGGTGGCCCCGCGTCCTGCGTGCGCCGCGATCGCGCCAGCGTCCAGGGGCAGCAGCGCGCCCTGCGTCTCAAAGCCCTGCGCCGTGCAACGCCCCGGAATGAAATTCATCGCCGGCGACCCGATGAACCCGGCCACGAACTGGTTGGCCGGCCGGTCGAACAACTCCAGCGGCGTCCCCACCTGCTCCACCCTTCCCGCGTTGAGCACCACGATCCGGTCCGCCATCGTCATCGCCTCGACCTGGTCGTGCGTGACGTAGACCGTGGTCGTCTTGAGCCGCTGGTGCAGCCCCTTGATCTCGCCGCGCATGAGGATGCGCAGCTTGGCATCCAGGTTGGACAGCGGCTCGTCGAACAGGAACACCTGCGGATCGCGCACGATCGCGCGCCCCATGGCCACGCGCTGGCGCTGGCCGCCGGAGAGTTGGCGCGGATAGCGGTCGAGCAGTTGCGACAAGCCCAGGATCTCCGCCGCCCAACGCACGCGCTCGGCAATCTCCGCCTTGGGCCGGCCGCGATGCTCCAGCGAGAAGCCCATGTTCACCGCGACCGTCATGTGCGGATACAGCGCGTAGTTCTGGAACACCATCGCGATGTCGCGGTCCTTCGGGTCCAGGTCGGTCACATCGCGGCCGCCGATGCGGATGCTGCCCTGCGTGACGTTCTCCAGCCCCGCGATCATGCGCAGCAAAGTCGACTTGCCGCACCCCGAAGGGCCCACCAGCGCGACGAATTCGCCGTCGGGAATGTGCAGGTCGAGGCCGTGGATGACGTTGACGGAACCGAAGCGTTTCTGGACCGAGGAAAGGAGGACTTCTGCCATGCGATTGATTGAGTGGATTCAGCCCTTGAGTCCGGTATGCGCGAGCCCTTCGACGAACTGCTTCTGCGCCAGCACGAAGACGATCAGCACCGGCAGCGCCGTCAGCGTGGCCGCCGCCAGTTGGATGTTCCACATGGGCCCTCCATAGGCGTCGGTGAATTGCGTGAGGGCCTGCGGCAGTGTGAACTTGGAAGGCGTCGACAGGAACACGATCGGCTCCAGGTACAGGTTCCAGCTGTGCAGGAAAGTGAAGATGGCCACCGACGCCAGTGCGGGCCGCGCCAGCGGCAATGCGATGGTGCGGAAGATCGTGAAGCGCCCCAGCCCGTCCACGCGCGCGGCCTCCTCCAGTTCCACCGGCAGCGCAATGAAGAACTGCCGCATGATGAACGTCGCGAACACGCTCGGCGCACCGAAAACCGGGATCAGCACCAGCGGCCAGTGCGTGTTGACCCAGCCCAGTTGCAGGAACATCCGGAACAGCGGGACGATGGTCACTTCCGACGGAATCAGCAACCCGGTCAGCACCACGATGAACAATGCGTTCGCACCCGGAAAACGGATGCGCGCGAAGGCATAGCCCGCCATCGAGGACAGCGCGAGCGTGCCCACCGTCACCACGCCCGCGATCCAGGCCGAATTCCAGTACTGCTGCGCGAAGGGCTGCAGCGTGAAGACCTGCTTGTAGCTGTTCCAGTCCGGGTGCGTCGGGAACAACTCAGGCGGGAAGACGAAGATGTCGCTGATCGGCTTGAGCGACGAGGTCACCATCCACCACGTCGGAAACACGAAGGGGATGAGCAGCACGCACATCAACCCATAGAGCGCAACCTTCATGCGCGGCGACAGCTCACTGTTCATGGAACACGAACCTCTTGCGCATCTGCCATTGCGCCAGCGTGAGCAGCGCGACGATCGCGAACAGCACGATGGCCAGCGTGGAGCCATAGCCGAAGCGATGGAACTGAAAAGTCTGCTGGTACAGGTAGTACACCAGCACCGTGGTCGACACGCCCGGCCCGCCCTGCGTGAGCACCGCGATCTGCGCGAACACCTGCAGCGAGCCGACGATGGTGATGATCGACGTCAGCAGGATGGTCGGGCTGATGAGCGGCAGCGTGATGCGGCGGAACTGCGCGAAGCGCGGTGCACCGTCGATGCGCGCGGCCTCGTAGAGCTCGCGCGGCACGCCTTGCAGTGCGGCCAGGAACAGCACCATGTTGAGGCCCACGTTCTTGAACACCTGCATGACGATCACCGACACCATGGCGGTGCCGGGCGCACGCAGCCAGTTCGGCCCCTGGATGCCCAACAACCCGAGCATGCCGTTGATGCCGCCGTTGTTCTGCAGCAGGAAGCCCCAGACGATGGTCCAGGCCACCAGCGACACCACCACCGGCGAGAAGAACAGCGTGCGGAACACCGCGATGCCGGCAAGCTTCTGGTTCAGCAGCACGGCCAGCAACAAGGCCAGGCTCATGTTCAGCACCACCAGCCCGCCCGAGAACAGCGCCGAGGCCAGCAGCACGCCGAGCAAGGACGGGTCTTGCAACAGTTGCTCGTAGTTCTGAAGGCCGGTGTATTCGAAGGTGTTGGCCAGCACGTTCCATTCGTGCAGCGAGTACCAGAACACCAGGGCCAGCGGCACCAGCACGAAGACGAGCGTGCCCGCGAGTTGCGGCCCGGCGAAGAGATAGCCCGCCAGCGCATCACGTCGCGCGATAGTCCAGAACCGCCGCGTTGAATGAGGCGGCAGTGGAGACACGGGGTCGGACGTGATGCTCATGGAGGTGACTGGTGCGCTACCGGCAAACAAACGGCTACTTGGCCAGCAGCGGCCCGATCTGCGCGCAGATCGCTTTCGTGGCCGCCGGAATGTCCGCCTGTGGTTGCCACACAGCATCCAGCCCCGAGCGCACCATCTGCTGCAGCCGCGCGAAGTCCGTGTGCCCCGGCATCAGCTTGCCGGTCTCGATGCCCGACACCACCACCTTGTCCAGTTGCGCCGGCGACAGCAGCGCATTGGTCTTGCCCAGCACCTCCGCGTTCAGCAGCGACTTGCGTGCCGAGGGGAAGAACTGCGCCAACTTGGCGGAGTTCGCCGGGTTGGTCATGAACGCGACGAAGGCGGCCGCCTCGGCGGGCTGCTTGCCCGCCTTCAGCACGCCGATGCCCGCCTGGCCGACGATCGCATAGTCGCCCGCCGAGCCCTTGGGCAGCGGCACCAGGTCCCAGTCAAATTTCTTATCCTTCGGCAGCAGCGAGGCGCGGCTGATCTGCGTGATGGTCATGGCGGCATCGCCCGCGAAGAAGTCGACGTTCTGGCCCGGGCCCGGTATCGCCTTCTTGGTGAAGATCGCGTCATGGATGAAGCCCAGCGCATCGACCATGGGCTTGTCGGCCAGCGTGCAGCGCTTGCCATCGGCGCTCCAGGGTGCGGCGCCCCACGCGTTCCACACCGACGACAGGTACTGCCAGGCCTGGTAGTTGAAGTCGCGCACCACCAACCCGCCCTTGCCGGGCTCCTTGGCCACCGCCTGCGCCGTGGCAATGGCATTGGGCCAGGTCCACTGGCCAGCGGCGATGAGTTCGGCGGGGGTCTTGGCGCCGGCCTTCTTGATAAGGTCGTTGTTGACGAACACGGCGAAGGGCGAGGTCGAGAACGGGTAGGCGTGGAGTTCGCCGCCCTTCGACCAGCGCTCGGTCGCGCTCGGTGCAACGTCGCCGAGGTTGTAGCCAGGCGTCGCCGACAGCGTCTTGGTGAGCGGCACCAGCGCACCCGAGTTGACGAAGTCGTAGGCCGTGGTCTCGAAGATCCAGGCCATGTCGGGCGCATTGCCGCCCGCAATCTGCGTGGTCAGCGCGGTGGTGTAGTTCTCGAAGGGCAGCGACTCGAAGCTGACCGTGACATCGGGCTTGGTCTTCTTGAAGTCCTCCGCGATGCCGTTGAAGAGTTTCAGGTGCGCCTCGTTGGCGCTCCAGATCGTCATGCGCAGCTTGACCTCCGCGGACGCGCTGGCCGCGAGGGCGAGCGACAGGGCCAGGCCGCTGGCGATGGTGCGCAATGTGAAGTGCGTCTTGCGATGGGACATGGTGATGGTCTCCTCGTTCTGGTTGTCGAATTCGAATGCTTCAGTAGGCGCGCACGTCGGGCCAGTGGATCTCGACGCCAGCGCGCTGCAACAGCGCCTGGAAGGTGGCCAGCCGCGTGTCGTCGGCCTGCACCTGGTGCGGCATGGCGCCGGTCGCGAGGCAATGGGCGGCCAGCATGCCGGCCACTTCGCCCACGTTCCATTCCACCGGGTGCAGGCGATAGCACCCGTTGGTGATGTGCGTGGTCGCGATGTTCTTGCCGCCTGCCAGCAGGTTCTTCATCCTGCGCGGCAACAGCGCACCAAGCGGTATCTCGAAGGGACAGGACGGCACGTCGATGTAGTTGTCGCCGCCCGTGGAGGGATGCAGGTCGATGCGGTACATGCCGACGCCCACGCTGTCGCGGTAGCGCACCGCCCCCTGGTCGCCGCGCACCGCATGCGACAGGTGCTGCTCGACGATGCGCGTCACGCCGAGGATGCGGCGGCTCTCGCGGATGTAGGGCGCCATGGCCAGGCCGCGCGTCGTGCCGGTGATGTCGCCGCGCAGTCGCAGGCCGGGGAAGCCGGTGCCGCCATCCTCGCGCGGCGCCTCGGTCTGCAGCCAGTGGAAGACCGAATAGGAGAGTTCCGCCGCGCGTTCGAGGTGGTGCGCCTTCTCGGCCTCCGACACATCGAGGATCGTGCCCTCCATGTAGTCGATCATCGGCCAGTTGACCAGGCAGATGTCCGAGGCATAGGCGCCCGGCACGAAGTTGCGCCGCGCCGCGATGCGGCGGAAGGTCCACAGGTTCATGTCGCCGCCGCCCTTGCGCTGGTCGGCGTCGACCAGCAGCGGATCATCGTCGGGGTTGGGCGTGAAGGAGCGCTCCACGATCTCCAGCGTGCGCGGATGCGGTGCCTTGAAGCCGAGCAACGGGCCGCCCCAGAAGTGCGGCTGCACAGAACGCCAATGGTCGTAGTTGCGCGGCTTGTCGAGCGTGTGGTCGCCATCGACGTGATCGACGGCGAAGCAGATCGACACGGCCTGCACATTGGCAGGCTGCGCGGTAGCGGGCGCGCTGGGCTCGCCGGTGTCGGACTGGCTTTCGAAGCCGGTCACGTAGTCGGTGCCGGTGAGGGGCAGCAGGTCGCCGAGCTCGGTGGCGTCGATGACGTACGCAGCCTGCACGGTGACTTCATGGCCGGTGTCGCGATGGCGCAAGGTCACTGCGCCGACCGTGTCGCCCTGCGTATCCGCGGCGACGGGGCGGTACGGCTGCAAAACGGTCAGCAGGCCGCCGGCGCGGTACGGCGCGAGCATGGCCTCGAGCACGGCGAGGCCCACGCGTGGCTCGGCGCAGATGCGGCTGACCCAGCCGGCGCCTGGATTGAGTTCATCCCAGGCGCGGGCGCCCTCGGTCAGCGGATAGTGGTCGCGGTAGTAGCGCCGGATGCCGTTGCGCAGCGCGCGATAGCGGCGCGTGACGCCGAAACGCTCGACCCAGGTGTGCTCGTCCGGCGGTACCGCCTGGCTGGTGAGCTGGCCGCCGATCCAGTCGTATTCCTCGCTCATCACCACGCTGCGGCCGAGCGCCAGCGCGCCCAGCGCGGCAGCGACGCCGCCCAGGCCGCCGCCGACCACGAGGATGTCTGTCTTCAGTTCTTGCATGTTCACTTCTTGGAGGGAAAAACGGTGCCCGCGGCCGGCGTGGCGATCGCGCGCTGATGTGCTTTTTGCGGACTGGCCTTCGCCGGCCCGAGGGTCTCGCCACGGATCGGCTCGCAGTGCAACAGCAACTGCTGTACTTCGCGCACCCTGCCGCCTTCGACGAGGCGGACGAGCATGGCCGTCGCCTGCCGCGCCATCTCTTCGCGTGGAATCGCGAAGGATGCGAAGCGCGTGCCGCTGCCTTCGGTGCGGATGTGCGAGCCCAGCGCGATCACCGACAGGTCGGCCGGCAGGCCCAAGCCGCGCGCATGGGCCGCGCGCTGCAGGCGCACCGCATCCACCAGTTCCACGCAGAAGGCCACGGTGGCGCCGCTGGCCAGCAGTGCATCGAGCAGTTCGTCGTCGCGATCAGGGAGGTCCGACAGGTGCAGGGCCAATTGCAGGTCGTCGCCGAGCGCGGCGGAAAAGCCGGTCCAGCGATCGGCCATCGATTCGGCCGGGCCGGTGTGTCCGAGGTAGGCCAGGCGCCGGTGCCCCAGCTCGCGTGCCTGCTGCACCAGCGCGCCGGTGGCGGTCGCGTAGTCGCCGCCGACGAAGGGCACCGGACCGCCCGCATCCTCGCGCCGGCCGATGGCCACGAAGGGATAGTCGCCCGCCACCAGCCGCGCCAGTTCCGCCGGGTCGAAGGTCTTGCCCAGCACGATGCAGCCGTCTGCGATGCGCAGCCGGCTTTCCTCGGCAAATATCTTGCGCTGCGCGCCCTGCCCCGCGCCCGTGAGCATCAGCAGGTCATACCCGCGCGCCTGCGCCTCTTCCTCGATGCCGAACAGGAAGGGCAGGAAGAAGTCGGAATGCGCGCTCGGGAAGGCCGGCTCGTAGGTGAACACGGCGAGGATGCGGTTCGATCCTTTCGCCATCCGGCGGGCGATCGGGTCGGGGACATAGCCGGTCTCGCGGATGATGGCCTGCACCCGCTCCCGCGTTCCCGGCGGGATGCGCGCCAGCGCGTTGTCCGCGCCATTGAGCACCAGCGACACCGTTGCCTGGCTCACGCCGGCGAGCTTGGCGATGTCGTGCTGGGTCAAGCGGCGGGTGGTGGGCATGGACAGTTCGATCGCCAGAAATTCGAGTGCTAATTCGCATTACTAAATTGCTAATGCGAATTATCAAGAGAATTTCTTGCCAATCAAGCGGGGGAATGGGAGGGATTTCCCGCCCCGATCGACCCCTGCGGGGGTCTTGCGTAATGAGAAGGCGCTTGTGTATCGCTGCGCTTGAGGTGTCAGCGCAGTAGTGGCTTCCGACGATGCAACGGAACCGGGCAAGCTTGGTAGCAAACGCCGCGTGAGGAGGCTGCGATCGAGTCCTCCGCGGGGTCGCGCAACCGCCTCGCGGCGGACTTCATGCACGCCTCTAGCTGGATTTCGTCGCGCGTGCCACCGCGGCTTCCAGCACCTCGATGCTCGCAGGGCTGGCCCGCTGCCGACGCGCCTCGGCTTGCAGCAGCGCGGGACCGGTGTCGCCGGCCAGTTCTTCCAGTTGAGCCATCAACTCGCGTCGGCGGCGCACCAGGGCCAGCGTCGGCGTCTCGCGCCCCCGCCGGGTTCGCATGAAGACGACGAGTGCTGCCGCAATCAGCATCAGCACCACGCCGCCCCACACCAGCCAATTCGATCTCAACGCGTCCACGACTGCCACTCCCGACTTCAATCTCTGTTCAGTGAGCGGTTATAGGACCAAAGTTCTCGCGATCGAAGTCGCTGAAACCGACCGTTACCCATTGGTCGACTTCCATACGGCATCTCGTGTTCCTTCGCACGGAATGCCAAGGGCGCATCAGGGCCACGCGGGTGGATGCGTGCCTGGCGGCATCGACGGGCGCGTCCATGCGGCGGGCGTGCGGGACAGCCGGGCGCTGTGGCGCAGCGCGGCGAGCCGGCCAAAGCCGGAGTCCGTGGTTTCGACCTGCGCCGTCACATCTTGCCGGGCTGCCGAGAGGCCATCCGGCACGCGACCCAGCGAGCGCAGCCACTGCCCGGTCTGGGCCAGCGACACCTGCACATGCCAACTCCCGCCCTCGCGCTGCTGGCGCGCCATGGCCGCCGCGGCACCGAAGGCCATCAGGTAGCCAGTCGCCTCGTCGAGGATCTGCATCGGCATGGGACGCGGCTTGCCATCGCCGGCCGCCTCGCCCTCTGCATGGTTGAAGCCCATGGCCGTCTGCACCAGCGAGTCGAAGCCGCGTCGGCCTGCCCACGCGCCTTGCGTTCCGTAGGCGGTGAGGGAGACGCAGACGATGCCGGGCCTCAGGCGCGCGAGATCGTCAGGGCCGAACCCCAGGGACCGCAGGCCGCCGGGCCGATAGCCTTGCACGAACACATGCGCATCGGCAACGAGACGCCGCATCGCATCGCGGCCTGCGTCGGTTTGCAGGTCGACATGCGCGCTGAGCTTGCCGCGGCTGGTGTCGGCGATGGCGGAGATGTTGGGCAGGTTCGGCGAGTTGACGAGCATGACGTCCGCCCCATGCGCCGCGAGCGCCTTGCCGCCCACAGGCCCGGCGAGGATGCGCGTGAGGTCGAGCACGCGCAGGCCAGTCAATGGGCGCTGGTCTTCACGAAGCGGCGGCAAGGCCAGCGGTGGCGCATCGCCGATGCGCTCGATGGTGAACAGCGGCTGCGCGGCGATGGCGCGGCCTTGCGGCGTGGCGTCCCATTCGTCGAAGCGGCGCAGCGCCGTGGCCACCAGCTTGCGCTGGGCAGCAGCTTCCTCGAAGTCGAGCGCGCGCCAGCCGAGCATCGCCTGCTCCGCATCGGCGCGTTGTGCCGTCGCCGGGTCCAGTCCCAGCAAACGCAAGGCGCCCTCGCGGTGATGCGCAAAGTTGGCATGCACGCGCACGTGGCCGTCGGCGCAGCGATAAAGGCCGGAGAACGCATCCCAGATATCCGGCGCCTGGCCATCGAGGCTGAACCAGCCTGTGCATTCGATGGCGGCCTCGCGCATGTCGACCGACACCTGCTGGCGCGCGACGCCGCGCACATGGCCCAGTTCGCAGGCCGCAAGCGCCGCGGCGGCGGTGGTGGCCTGCGCGGCGGCGCCGACCGCAAAGGAAGAAGGAAAGACCGGGTCGACGCCGGTCAGGCTGGCAAGACGCAATGCCTCGGCGGGCAGGCCCGCCAGTGACCACAAGTGACGAAGAACATGCGAACCGTGCAGCAGTGTGACTTCATTCATCGACCCCAGCGTAGCACCAGGGGATCGAGGCGTTTCGCCACTTCCAGCAATCCCGAGCGCGTGTCGGGGTGCATCGACGGCCACGGATGACGCGGCGCTTCGCACGCGATCACGCCGCCCTCCTTCATCAACGCCTTGGCGGCCAGAAAGCCGGCCTGCCGGTTCTCGTAGTTGATCAGGGGCAGCCACTTCTCATAGATCGCAAAGGCCTTCTCGCGGTCGCCCGCGCGGTGCGCCTCGATGATCGGACGGATGCCGTCCATGTAGCCGCCGCCGGTCATCGAGCCCGTGGCGCCGGCGTCCAGGTCCGACATCAGCGTGATCGCTTCTTCGCCATCCCACGGGCCTTCGATGGCCTCGCCGCCGAGGCGGACCAGCTCGCGCAGCTTGGACGCGGCGCCGGCGGTCTCGATCTTGAAGTAGGCGAGATGCTCGATCTGCTGCGCCATGCGTGCGAGTAGCGCGGCCGACAGCGGCGTGCCGGCCGCGGGCGCGTCCTGCACCATGATGGGAATGCCGATCGCATCCGACACCCGCGCATAGAACTCCTCGATCTTCGGCTCCGGCACGCGGAAGGTGGCGCCGTGGTAGGGCGGCATCACCATCACCATGGCCGCGCCCATGTCCTGCGCGCGGCGGCTGCGTTCGGCGCAGACTTTGGTGCTGAAGTGCGTGGTCGTCACGATCACCGGCACGCGGCCCGCGACATGTTCCAGCGCCGTGCGCGTGAGCACCTCGCGCTCTTCGTCCGACAGCAGGAACTGCTCCGAGAAATTGGCCAGGATGCAGAGGCCGTCGGAGCCGGTGTCGATCATGAAATCGAGGCAGCGCTTCTGGCTTTCCAGGTCGAGCTCGCCGGCCTCGTTGAAGGTGGTCGGCACGACCGGGAAGATGCCGCGGTAGCGCGGGTTGGAGCGGGTGTGGGCCATGAGAGTCCAGTGAGGGATGGGAGGGTCAGCGACGAGCGGTGAAGAAGCGTTGCAGCAGGCAGAACACGAAAAGCAAGGCGCCGACGACGATGCGCGTCCACCAGGAGCTCAGCGTGCCGTCGAAGGAAATCAGCGTCTGGATGATGCCGAGCATCAGCACGCCGAACAGCGTGCCGGCGACATAGCCGACACCGCCCGTGAGCAAGGTGCCACCGATCACCACGGCTGCGATGGCATCCAGCTCCAGCCCGACCGCATGCAGGCCGTACCCCGAGAGCATGTAGAAGGTGAAGATCACGCCGGCCAGCGCCGAGCAGAAGCCCGACAGCGTGTAGACGCCGATCAGCGTCGAGCGCACCGGCAGGCCCATCAGCAGCGCCGAGTTCTCGCTGCCGCCGATCGCATACACCGTGCGACCGAAGGGCGTGCAGTGCGCGACGAAGATCGCCACCAGCATCACCGCGATCGCGATCACCGCGCTGATCGACACCGACGCATCGCCCCACACCGGAATGCGGATCTGCGAGACCTGCGTGTACCACTCGTTCTGGATGCTGACCGAGTCGATGCTGATCACGTAGCAAAGCCCGCGCGCCAGGAACATGCCGGCCAGCGTCACGATGAAAGGCTGCAAGCGGACGCGCTCGATCAGCAGCCCCATGAACGCGCCGAACAGCGTGCCCATCAGCAGCGCCAGCGGGATCACCGCGAGCGGGCTCCAGCCATGCTTCTCCACGAGCGAGGCCGACACCATCGTGGTCAGCGCGATCACCGAGCCCACGGACAGATCGATGCCGCCCGAAAGAATCACGAAGGTCATGCCGACCGCGACGACGATGAGGAAGGCGTTGTCGATCAGCAGGTTGAGGAACACCTGCGCAGAGAAGAAGCCCGTGTACATCACCGAGCCCAGCGTCGCCATCACGAGGAACAGCGAAATCGTCGCCGCCAATGGCAAGTACTTCGGATTGAGTGTCTTCCTCCCTCTCCCGCTCGCGGGAGAGGGCCGGGGTGAGGGTGCATCCTTCGCCAACACAGCACTCATCTGACTGCCCCCAACGCCGGCCGCTGCACGAAGCCGCGCACCGTCCCCCGAAACTCCGCCGACTGCATCAACATCACCAGGAACACCACCACCGCCTTCACCACCAGGTTGATCTCGGGCGGCACCCCCAGCGAATAGATCGCGTAGGTCAGCGTCTGGATGATCAACGCGCCGATCACACTCCCCACCAGGCTGAAGCGCCCGCCCGTCAACGCCGTGCCCCCCAGCGTCACCGCCAGGATCGCATCCAGCTCCAGCAGCTGCCCCGCGTTGTTGCCATCCGCGCTCTTCACGTTCGAACTGATCAGCAGCCCCGCGATCCCCGCGCACATGCCGCAAAAAGCGTAGGCTCCCACGATCAACCTCCGCGCCTGGATGCCCGACACGCGCGCCGCCGTCGGATTGATGCCCACCGCCTGGATGAAGAGCCCCAGCGCCGTGCGCGTGATCGCCAGGTACAGCAGCAGGAACACCGCCGCCGCGATGTACACCGAGAACGGCAACCCGAACAGATAACCGCTACCCAGGAAGAAATACGGCGCGTAGTAGATCGTGATGATCTGCCCCTCGGTGATGAGCTGCGCGATGCCGCGCCCCGCCACCATCAGGATCAGCGTCGCGATGATCGGCTGCATGCCCACCTTGGCCACCAGCAGCCCGTTCCACAGCCCGCAGGCCAGCGCCAGCGCCACCGCTGACACCAGCGCCATCCACATCGGAAACCGACTCACATCCGGCTTGACCGAGCCGCCGATCATCCAGGCCGCCAGCGCCGCCGAGATCGCCACCACCGCGCCCACCGAAATGTCGATGCCCCGCGTCGCGATCACCAGCGTCATGCCCAGCGACACCAGCACCAGCGGCGCCGCGCGGTTCAGGATGTCGACGAGGCTGCCGTACAGATGTCCGCTGCGAACCTCGATGTGCAGGAAGCTTGCATTGAAGGCCGCGTTGAGCGCCAGCAGCAGGAACAGCGTGACCAGCGGCCAGGCGAGCCGGTGCTTCATCAGCGTGTGGAAGAGATTGGGAGATGTTGCTTCAGGCATGTTCGGCCGCGATCATTTCGTACACGTCGTCCTCGCTCGCGCCGCCGGGCAGCTCGCCCACCTTGCGCCGGTCGCGCAGCACCACGATGCGATGCGCGACGCGCACCACCTCGCTCATCTCCGACGAGATGAACAGCACCGCCATGCCGGCCTGCGCCAGCTTGAGGATCTGCTCCATGATTTCCTGCTTGGCCGCCACGTCGATGCCGCGCGTGGGCTCGTCGAGGATCAGGAGGCGCGGCTCGGTCGCAAGCCAGCGCGCGATCATGGCCTTCTGCTGGTTGCCGCCGGAGAGCAGCCCGATGGGCGTCTCCACGCTGGTCGTCTTGATGCCGAGCGCGGCGACGAACCTCTCCGCCAGCGCGGTCTGCTCCGCCTTCGACAGGAAGCGCCGCGTGCCCAGCCGCGCCTGCAATGCGAGCGCGATGTTCTCGCGCAGCGACAGCTCGGCCACGATGCCGTCGGTCTTGCGCTCCTCGGGGCACAAGGCCAGGCCTTGCTGGATCGCATCGACAGGGTTTGCGAATTTCACCGTCTTGCCGTCGATCTTCAGCACGCCGCGATCGGGCGCTTCCAGCCCGAACAGCAGCCGCGCGAGCTCCGTGCGGCCCGCGCCCAGCAGCCCCGCCAGCCCGACGATTTCACCGGCCTGCACGCGCAAGTCCATCGGCTGCAGTTGCCCAGCCTGCCCCATGCCCTCCGCCTGCAACAACGCCGTCGCCGATTCATCGAACGCAGGCAGTTCCGCAGGCCGCGCAGACTGCGCCGCCAGTTCACGTCCCAGCATCGCCGCAATCAACGCCTGCGACCCCAGCTCGCTCGCCCGCCACTCCCCCACCCAAGCCCCGTTGCGCAGCACCGTAATGCGATCCGACAGCGCATAGACCTGGTTCAGGAAGTGCGTGACGAACACAATCGCCAGCCCTTCGCCACGCAGCCGCCGCAACACCTCGAACAGCTTGTGCACCTCATCGTCGTCCAGGCTCGATGTCGGCTCGTCGAGGATCAGCACCTTCGACTGCACGCCCAGCGCCCGCGCGATCGCGACCATCTGCTGCACAGCCACCGAATAGCTCGACAGCAGCCGCGTCACGTCGATGTCCAGCCCGATGCGCGCCAGCAGTTCTTCTGCGTGGCGATTCACCGTGCCCCAGTCGATGCGATAGCCCTGCGCCATGCCCCGGCGCGGATAACGCCCCGCGAACACGTTCTCCGCCACCGAGAGGTTCGGGCACAGGTTCACCTCCTGGTAAACCGTGCTGATGCCCAGCTTCTGCGCCTCCTGCGGAGACGAAGGCCTGATCGCCTCGCCACCCAACTGCATCACGCCACCGCTCGAAGGAAACACGCCCGTAAGCACCTTGATGAGCGTCGACTTGCCCGCCCCGTTCTGCCCCATCAGTGCATGGATCTCGCCGGGGTACAAGCGCAGCCGCACGTCGCGCAGCACGCTGACGCCGGAGAAATCCTTGGAGATCCCGGTGAGTTCGAGAACGGGCGCGACGCCGGAATCAGCCATTACTTGTTCTTGTTGTAGACGTCGACAAACACCGCGGCCAGCAGCACCAAGCCCTTGATCACCTGCTGGTAGTCGATCCCGATGCCCATGATCGACATGCCGTTGTTCATCACGCCCATGATGAAGGCGCCGATCACCGCGCCCATCACCTTGCCGACGCCGCCCGAGGCCGAGGCGCCGCCGATGAAGCAGGCCGCGATCACGTCCAGCTCGAAGCCGAGGCCGGCCTTGGGCGTGGCCGTGTTGAGGCGCGCCGCAAACACCAGCCCCGCCAGCGCCGCCAGCACGCCCATGTTCACGAAGGTGAGGAAGGCCAGCCGCTGCGTCTTCACGCCCGACAGGCGCGCCGCTTTCTCGTTGCCACCCAGCGCATAGATGCGGCGGCCGACAGTAGTGCGGTTGGTGACGAAGTCATAGGCCACGATCAGCACCGTCATCACGATCAGCACGTTCGGCAGGCCCTTGTACGAGGCCAGCAGGTAGCTCAGGAACAGGATGACGCCGGCAAAGAAGATGTTCTTGACCAGGAAGAAGGCGTAGGGCTCCTGCGCCATGCCATGCGCCGACAGCTTGGCCCGGCTGCGCATCGCGAAGAACAGCATCGCCGCCGCGGCGATCGCGCCCAGCACCACCGAGGTGGTGCGCAGCGTCTCGCCACCGAACACATCGGGAATGAAGCCCGAACTCAAGCGCTGGAACGCCGTCGGAAACGGCCCCACCGACTGCCCGGCCAGCATTGCCAGCGCCAGTCCCTTGAACACCAGCATGCCCGCCAGCGTCACGATGAACGAGGGGATGCGGAAGTACGCGACGAACCAGCCCTGCGAAGCGCCGATGATCCCGCCCGCCACCAGGCTCACCGCGATGGTCGGCACCCAGTGCCATTCGTATTCGACCATCAGCACCGCGGCCAGCGCACCGATGAAGCCGGCCACCGAGCCCACCGACAGGTCGATGTGCCCGGCCACGATCACCAGCAGCATGCCCAGCGCCATGATGACGATGTAGCTGTTCTGCAGCAGCAGGTTGGTGAGGTTCAGCGGCTGCATCAGCGTGCCGTCGGTCAGCACCTGGAACAGCACCATGATCGCGACCAGCGAGATCAGCATGCCGTAGTCGCGCAGGTTGTTCTTGATGAAGCCTGCGTGGGATGTGGTGCCTGTCGTCGTCGGCGCACTCGCCGGCTGGGCCGTGAGCCCCTTCACTTCACTCGTCATGGACTGAACTCCCCGAATTGACAATAACCCGCATGATCTTTTCCTGCGTGGCTTCGCTGCCCGCGTACTCGGCGACGAAGCGCCCCTCGTTCATCACGTAGATGCGGTCGCACATTCCGAGCAACTCCGGCATCTCCGACGAGATCATCAGGATGCCCTTGCCCTCGCTCGCAAGCTGGTCGACGATGGTGTAGATCTCGTACTTGGCGCCCACGTCGATGCCGCGCGTGGGTTCGTCGAGGATCAGCAACTCCGGCTTGGCGAACAGCCACTTGCTGAGCACCACCTTCTGCTGGTTGCCGCCCGACAGGTTCACCACCTGCTGGTACACGTCGGACGAGCGGATGTTGAGCGCCTTGCGGTAGTTGGCCGCCACCTGGTATTCGCGGCCGTCGTCGATCACCATCGCGCTGGCCACCGCCTCGAGGTTGGCCAGGCTGATGTTCTTGCGGATGTCTTCCTCGAGCACCAGGCCATAGCCCTTGCGGTCCTCGGTCACGTAGGCGATGCCGTGGTCGATGGCCTTGCGGATGGTGCTCAGGTCGACTTCCTTGCCGTGCATCAGGGCCGTGCCGCTGATCTTCTGCCCGTAGGAGCGGCCGAACACGCTCATCGCGAACTCGGTGCGCCCTGCCCCCATGAGCCCGGCGATGCCGACGATCTCGCCCTTGCGCACATGCAGGTTCACGCCCTTGATCTGCTCGCGGTCGGCATGCTGCGCGTGGTGCACGCGCCAGTCGCGCACCTCGAAGATGGTCTCGCCGATCTTCGGCGAGCGTTGCGGATAGCGGTGCGCCATGTCGCGCCCCACCATGCCGCGGATGATGCGGTCCTCGCTGATCGCGGTGTTGCGGCAGTCCATCGTCTCGACCGTGCCGCCATCGCGCAGCACGGTGATGGAGTCGGCCACCTTGGCGATCTCGTTGAGCTTGTGCGAGATCAGGATCGAGGAGATGCCCTGCGCCTTCAGGCCGAGCAACAGTTGCAGCAGCGCGTCGCTGTCGCTTTCGTTCAGGCTCGCGGTCGGCTCGTCGAGGATCAGCAGCTTGACTTCCTTGGCCAGCGCCTTGGCGATTTCCACCAGTTGCTGCTTGCCCACGCCGAGGTTGGTGATGAGCGCGGTCGGCTGCTCGTGCAGGCCGACCTTGGCCAGCAGCTCGCGCGTCCTCGCATAAGCCTCGAACCAGTCGATCACGCCGCCGCGCGCCGTCTCGTTGCCGAGGAAGATGTTCTCGGCAATCGACAGCAGAGGGACCAGCGCCAGCTCCTGGTGGATGATGATGATGCCGAGCTTCTCGCTGTCGGCAATGCCCTTGAAGCGGCGCAGCTCGCCTTCGAAGTGGATCTCGCCGGTGTAGGTGTCGGCGGGGTAGACCCCGCTGAGCACCTTCATCAGCGTGGACTTGCCGGCGCCGTTTTCTCCGACGACGGCATGGATCTCACCCGCGCGCACCGCGAGGTTGACGTTGTCGAGCGCATTCACCCCCGGAAACGTCTTGGTGATGCCTCGCATCTCCAGAATGGTGTCGTTCAATCGTTCTCTCCCGTCAATCCTCGCAGGCAGGCAATCAGGCAGGCAGTTGCCTTACTTGATCTGCGCCTCGGTGTAGTAGCCGCTGTCGATCAGCACCTGCTTCCAGTTGCTGAGGTCCACGCTCACCGGCTTCAGCAGGTACGAGGGCACGACCTTCACGCCGTTGTTGTAGGTCTTCGTGTCGTTGACTTCCGGCGTCTTGCCCGAGGCCATCGCTTCCACCATCGCCACCGTCACCTTGGCCAGTTCGCGCGTGTCCTTGAAGATGGTCGAGGTCTGTTCCTTGCGGATCATCGACTTGATCGAGGGCACTTCCGCGTCCTGTCCGGTCACCACCGGCATCGGCTGCGAGGCCGAACCGTAGCCCACGCCCTTGAGCGAGGACAGGATGCCGATCGACAGGCCGTCATACGGCGACAGCACCGCGTCGACCCGCTCCTTGCCGTAGAAGGCAGACAGCAGGTTGTCCATGCGCGCCTGCGCCACCGCGCCGTCCCAGCGCAGCGTGCCGACCTTGTCCATGCCCATCTGCTTGCTGCGCACCACCAGCTTGCCGCTCTTGATGTAGGGGTCCAGCACCGACATCGCGCCGTTGTAGAAGAAGAAGGCGTTGTTGTCGTCCGGCGAGCCGCCGAAGAGTTCGATGTTGAACGGGCCCTTGCCTTCCTTCAGTTTCAGCGACTTCTCGATGGACTGCGCCTGCAGCACACCGACCTGGAAGTTGTCGAAGGTGGCGTAGTAGTCGACGTTCTTGGAGCCCTTGATGAGGCGGTCATAGGCGATGACCTTCACGCCCTTGTCTGCTGCCTTCTGCAGCACGTCGGAGAGCGTGGTGCCATCGATGGCGGCGATGACCAGCACCTTCGAGCCCTTGGTCACCATGTTCTCGATCTGCGCGAGCTGGTTCGGAATGTCGTCGTCGGCGTACTGCAGGTCGGTCTTGTAGCCCTTCTCCTTGAAGTACTTGACCATGTTGTTGCCGTCGGCAATCCAGCGGGCCGAGGACTTGGTAGGCATCGAGATCGCGATCGGGCCCTTGTCCTGCGCCTGCGCAAGCGAGGCGACGCCGACGAGGCCCGTGGCGGCGATGCCGGCGAGCAGGGTCTTGAGGAATGTGCGTTTCATGGAAGTTCTCCTTGGGTGTGTTGTGCGTTGTACTGCGGGCTGCGATTCTCGTCCTGGAAGCACCGCGGGGCCAGCCTTTTGCCGGGCCGCGAATCTCATTCCAGCAACACCATCGAACCGGCGTCGCCGGCCCGCTGGTGCAGACCCCTGGCAGGGGTCGGAAGAGCGGCACGATGTGCCGCGCGTCCTGTCGCTCAATACTTGCGTGACGGGAATTCCTTCGCGGCCACTTCCATCGGGAAGATCCCCTCTTCCGTCACGATGCGCTTGGGCAAGGTCTTGCCGGCCTTGATGTCCTTCACCGCGCTCATCAGTTGCGGGCCGAGCAACGGGCTGCATTCCACCGACACGTTCAGCTTGCCGGCGATCATGGCTTCGAAGGCGCCCTTCACCGCATCGATCGAGATGATGGTGATGTCCTTCGCCGGCTTCAGGCCCGCTTCCTCGATCGCCTGGATCGCGCCGATGGCCATGTCGTCGTTGTGCGCGTAGAGCACATTGATGTTCTTGTCGGCCTTCAGGAAGGCTTCCATCACTTCCTTGCCCTTGGCGCGGGTGAAGTCGCCGGTCTGCGAGCGGGTGATCTTGAACTTGGGATCGGCCTTGATGATTTCCTCGAAGCCCTTCTTGCGATCGATGGCCGGCGCGGAGCCCACCGTGCCCTGCAGCTCGACGATGTTGATCGGCCCCTTGTTGTCCTTCATCTTCTCGACCAGCCACTTGCCGGCCTTGCGGCCTTCCTCGGTGAAGTCGGAGCCCATGAAGGTCACGTAGAGCGAGGTGTCCTTCGAGTTGACCGAGCGGTCCGTCAGCACCACCGGGATCTTCGCGGCCTTGGCCTCCAGCAGCACCGTGTCCCAGCCCGATTCCACCACCGGCGAGAAGGCGATCACGTCGACCTTCTGCGCAATGTACGAGCGGATCGCCTTGATCTGGTTTTCCTGTTTCTGCTGCGCGTCGGAGAACTTGAGGTCGATGCCCGCCGCGGCAGCCGAGGACTTGATCGACTCCGTGTTGGCGGTACGCCATTCGCTTTCAGCGCCGACCTGAGCGAAGCCGAGAACGATCTTGTTTTGCGCGAAGACAGTGGCCGGCAGCAGGCCCGTGAGCGATGCGGAGGCGAGTGCCTTGGTCAGGTTGCGGCGTGTCAGTTTCATGGTGATGTTCTCCTGGTTGGCGTGATGACGACTAGAAATGTTCGACCCCGGTCGCGATCAGGCCAGCGTGTAGCCCGTCTTGACCGAGGTGTAGAACTCCGCTGCGTAACGGCCCTGCTCGCGCGGGCCGTAACTCGATCCTTTGCGCCCGCCGAAAGGCACGTGGTAGTCCACGCCCGCCGTCGGCAGGTTGACCATCGCCATGCCGACACGGGCGTGCCGCTTGAAGTGCGTCGCATGCTTGAGCGAGGTGGTGCAGATGCCCGCGCAGAGGCCGAAGGGCGTGTCGTTGGCCAGGGCCAGCGCGTGCTCGTAGTCGTCGGCGCGCAGCACGCAGGCGATCGGCCCGAAGATTTCCTCGCGCGCCACGCGGTGCTCCGGCCTGGCCAGGAAGAGCGCGGGGCTCATGAAATGGCCGACCGTCGCGCGTTGCAAGGGTTCGCCACCGACCAGGTGCTCCGCGCCCTCGTCCCGTGCGATGCCCATCCAGGCGAGGTTCTGCTCCAGCTGGGCACGGCTGACGACCGGGCCGATGTGCACCTCCGGCTCCACCGCATGGCCCACGCGCAGGGCCGCCATGCGCTTGCGCAGTCGCGCCGCGAAGGCATCGAACACCTTGGCCTCGACCACCAGCCGGCTCGATGCCGTGCAGCGCTGACCGGTCGAGTAGTAGGCGCCCTGCACCGCGCAATCGACCGCCTTGTCGAGATCGGCATCGGCCAGCACCACCAGCGGGTTCTTGCCGCCCATCTCCAGCTGGACCTTGGCGCGGCGCGCTGTGGCGCCCTGCAGGATGCGCTCGCCCGTCTCCACCGAGCCGGTGAAGCTCAAGGCATCGACCAGCGGACTGTCGACCAGTGTCTGCCCGACCTCACGCCCGCTGCCCATGACCAGGTTGAAGGCGCCCGCGGGCAAGGCAGCGCGGCTGATGATCTCGGCCAGCGCCCAGCCGCACCCCGGCACCAGCTCGGCCGGCTTGAACACCACCGTGTTGCCATAGGCCAGCGCTGGCGCGATCTTCCACGCCGGTATCGCCAACGGAAAGTTCCACGGCGCGATCAACCCGACCACGCCGACCGGCTCGCGCGTGACGTCCACATGCACGCCGGGCCGCACCGAAGCGATGCTTTCCCCGCCCGCGCGCAATGCCTCGCCGGCGAAGAACTTGAAGATCTGGCCGGCCCGCGTGGCCTCGGCCACCGCCTCGGGCAAGGTCTTGCCTTCCTCGCGTGCGAGCAGCAGCCCCAGTTGATCCTTGCGCGCGATGATCTCGCTGCCAATCTGGTCCAGCACATCCGCACGTCGCTGCGGCGTGCTGTGGCTCCAGTGCTTGAATGCATCGGACGCGGCGCGGATCGCCAACTCTGTCTGGATGCGATCGGCCCTCGCATATTCGGCCACCACTTCGCTCGTGTCCGACGGGTTCTCGCTCAATCCGGTGGTCACGCCTGTCTCCCAGCGGCCATTGATGTAATGGCGAGCGCGTTGGGTGAGGTCACTGCGTTTCAAAGTGGCGCGAGTGTAGGAATGTCACTGATATCTTTCAAATCGTAAATTTGGTTGAATCGATATCAAATCCGGCATTGACGTTTACCCCATGACCAACTACACGCACTGGTTCATCCGTGCGCGACTCAAGACCCGCCAACTGCTGCTGCTCGTGGCGCTGGCCGAGGAAGGCAACATCCATCGCGCGGCGCAAGTGCTGAACATGACCCAGCCGGCCGCATCGAAGCTGCTGAAGGACCTGGAGGACGTGCTGGAGGTGTCGCTGTTCGACCGGCTGCCGCGCGGCATGCGGCCCACCTGGTATGGCGAGACCATGATCCGGCACGCCCGCGTCGCGCTCGCCACGCTGAACGAGGCGCACGATGAGCTCAACGCGCTGAAGGCCGGACGCTTCGGCCAGGTCAACGTCGGCGTCATCACCGCGCCGGGCTTGGCCCTGCTGCCGGGCGCGGTGGCCGCGGTCAAGCGCGAGCAGCCGAACCTGCGCATCTCCGTCGAGATCGAGACCAGCCCCGTGCTGATGGAGCGGCTGGAGCAAGGCAAGCTCGACATCCTCGTGGCCCGCCTGTTCGCGGAGCACGACAAGTCGAAGCTGCGCTACGAAGCCCTGACCGAGGAGCCCGTTTGCGCCCTCGTGCGCCCCGGCCATCCGCTGCTGGGCATGAGCGGGCTGACGCTGCGGGACGTGGTGTCGGCCGGCTGGATCGTGCCGCCCGCGGGCAGCGTGCTGCGGCACCGCTTCGACCTGATGTACCAGGAGGAAGGCCTGCCGCCACCGCTCAACGTGATCGAGAGCGCCGCCCTGCTCTTCATCACCCGCATGCTGCAGCAGAGCGACATGATCGCCGTGCTGGCCACCGACGTGGCCCGCTACTACGCCTCACACGGCATCGTCTCCATCCTGCCGATCGAGCTGCCCTGCCACATGGACATGTTCGGCATCATCACCCGCACCGACCGGCTGCTGTCGCCGGCGGCGAAGATCATGATGAATGCGTTGAAGCGGCAGAGCCTGGCGGTGTATGGGCGGCGGCTGGAGGATTGACCCGCGGCCGGACGGCCCTACGATTCGCGACGCCTTTCTCCCAACGACTACAACAACTCCATGAACACACAATCCGCCACCGTGCCCGCG
Organism: Variovorax robiniae; assembly: GCF_037889955.1. Classification (NCBI taxonomy): domain Bacteria; kingdom Pseudomonadati; phylum Pseudomonadota; class Betaproteobacteria; order Burkholderiales; family Comamonadaceae; genus Variovorax; species Variovorax robiniae. Next base: position 155,998 of record NZ_JBBKZS010000008.1, on the reverse strand, counting down.
CCGACCCTGCTCGGCCCCCTCGAATGCATCTGGCCCGCCGCTGCCACGCTGGGCGAAGGCACCTGCTGGTCGCAGCGCGAGCAGTCGCTGTATTGGGTCGACATCCTCTCGCGCCGCCTGTACCGATTCACGCCGGCGGACGGATCACGCGCAAGCTGGGACTTCGACGAGGAGATCTCCGCCGTGGCCGAACGCGCGAACCAACCCGGCCTCATCATCACGCTGCGGCGCGGCTTCGCCTTGTTCGACCCGGCCCAACCCGATCGCAAGCCCGAGTACCTGCACCAGCCTGAACCCGAACTGACCGCCAACCGCTTCAACGACGGCAAGTGCGATGCCCAAGGCCGCTTCTGGGGCGGCTCGATGGAGTGGGACTGCAAAGCACCGATAGGCTCGCTCTACCGCTACGACCCCGACGGCCGCTGCACGAAGCACGAGACCGGCATTGCCGTGAGCAACGGCCCTACCTGGTCATCGGACGGTCGGACCATGTACTTCAACGACACCGTGACCCAGCGCGTTTACGCCTGGGACTTCGATCCTGCTTCGGGCAACCTGTCCAACAAGCGCCAGTGGCTGCGCTTCGCCAAGGACGACGGCTACCCCGACGGCATGACCACCGATGCGACCGGTCGCCTGTGGATCGCGCACTGGGGCGCCTCCTGCCTCACCTGCCACGACCCCGTGAGCGCGGCCGAGTTGTACCGCCTGGCATTGCCGACTCGCTACATCACCAACTGCGCCTTTGGCGGGGCCGACATGTGCACGATGTTCATCACCAGCGCGACCAGTGACTTGACGCCGGAACAGCGCGAAGCGGAGCCTCTGGCGGGCGCTTTGTTTGCCGTGCGTATCGACGGCGGTGGCGTGGCGGCGAACCTGTTCGGCGGGTGAATCGACAAGCCGTGCGCTTACCAGCGCACCGTCGCCCCCACCATCGGCCCGTTGAAATGCAGGTTGTCGATCGGCCCGCCTGACTTCATGTCGTACGACAGGTAGCGCCACATCGCAGTGAGTTCGATCGACGAGTAGGAGTAACTCACGCCCGCGGCAGCCTGGTAGGTCAGGTGCGACTGTCCGGTGCCCGCGTCGAAGTAGAAGGGCAGCGACCACCTGCCGTTGTTGCCCACCACATACCGCCCCTTCAGCCCGAAGATCCCGTCCCACTGCGTGTCGGTGCCCGCGCTGCCGCCGACTCGGCTCACTGGTTGCAGCGACCCGGAATCGCCCAGGACATTCCATCGCAACGTGGGCTTCATGGCGAACATGCGCGCGCCGGCCAGCAGGTCCAGCGTCAGCACCGGGTCGGACATCACGCGGTACTCGCCACCCAGGGTCCAGACCGAGCCTTTCAGGCTGAAGTCCGTCGCCGTGCTCGACGAGATCGCGCCACCGCCAAGCGAGAAGTCGGGGCTGTAGGGCTTGGCACTCGCGAGGTTCAGGTTGAGGTAATCGCTGAAGGCACCCCAGTTCCCCTTGCCAGCGCTGAAGGAACCCATGAAGCCGAACTTCTGGCTGTCCGAGAACTGGCCCACGTTGGCCTGGAAGCCCGGCCCGCCGGGTGATGTCACCGAATCGACCTGCCCGCCGAAGTTCGGCAGGTAGCCGTAAACCGACAAGGAATAGCGCCAGGCATTGGGGTTCGCATCGGCCGGCGCCGTCTGCGCATCAGCAAAGGCCGGCACCAGGGCAGCCAGCAAGACTGCCCCATGAATCGTCCGGTCTACCTTGAGTTTGGGGGAACCCATTTCTGCATTCAACCACGCTGGATGCCGCGTGCATAGTCCCCCAGACAGCCGGTCGATCAAGTCATTTGACGGTCAGCAAATTCCGAAGCGATGCACCGTGCTGCTGCGGAAAACCTCTCCCGGCCGAAGGGTCGTGGAGGGGAAATCCGTGTGGTTCGGCGAGTCCGGAAAGTGCTGGGTTTCCAGGCACAGGCCGTCGCTTTGCCGCCACGCCTGGCCCGCGGTGCCGGCCAGGCTGCCGTCCAGGAAGTTGCCCGAATAGAACTGCACACCGGGCTCCGTGGTCCAGACCTCCAACGCGCGGCCGGAGGGGTCATGCTCGACACGCGCGGCCAGCGACAGGCCATCGCCGCCGGCATCCGTCCGGTCGAGCACCCAGTTGTGGTCATAGCCCTTCGCGGTGAGCAATTGCGGGTGCGATTGGCGGATGCGCGCGCCGATCGCCGTCGCCTTGCGAAAGTCGAAAGGCGTGCCTTCGACCTCGGCCAGACCGGTCGGGATCAGCGTCGCATCGACCGGCGCATAGCGGCTCGCGTGGAGCGTCAGGCGATGGTCGAGGATCGAACCCGTACCACCCAGGTTGAAGTAACCGTGATGGCTCAGGTTGACGATGGTCGGCGCATCGCAGACCGCTTCGTAGTCGATGCGCCATGCGTTGGCTTCGGTGCCCAGCGAATAGCGCACGGTCACGCGCATTTCACCCGGGTAGCCCTCCTCGCCATCGACGCTGGTGTAGCGCAGTTCGAGTGCCGTGGCGCCCTCGTGCTGCACCGGCGCCATGTGCCACCAGCGCTTGCCGAAGCCGCGATTGCCGCCGTGCAGTGAATTGAGGCCGTTGTTCAGCGTGACCTGGTGCTTCACGCCGTCGATCTCGAAGCGCCCGCCCGCCAGCCGGTTCGCGAAGCGCCCGACGATCGTGCCGAAGTTCGGGTTGCGCTCGACGTAGTCCGGGAGCGTCGGCAGGTCCAGCACGATGTTGCTGCTGTGCCCGTTGCGATCGGGCACATGCAGCGCGGTCACGATGCCGCCGTAGTTGATCGCCGAGAGCCGCAGGCCACGGCCGTTGTCGAGCGAGTACTCGACCACGTCCTGGCCGTCCGGCATGCGCCCGAAGCCGCGCTCGCTGAGTTGGATCACTGGATGAGCTTGCAGCCCGTCTTGCCTTGCAGTTCGTCGATGCTCACGCCCGGCGCGAGTTCCGTCACCTTGAGGCCCTCGGGCGTCACGTCCATCACAGCCAGGTCGGTGATGATGCGGTCGACCACGCCCACGCCGGTCAGCGGCAAGGTGCAGGCTTCGAGGATCTTCAGGTCGGTGGTGCCGTCCTTCTTCCGAGCGACGTGCTCCATCAAGATGATCACGCGCTTGACGCCGGCCACCAGGTCCATCGCCCCGCCCATGCCCTTGACCATCTTGCCGGGGATCATCCAGTTGGCGAGGTCGCCCTTCGCGCTCACTTGCATGGCACCCAGGATCGACAGATTGATCTTGCCGCCGCGGATCATCGCGAAGCTGTCATGGCTGCCGAAGATCGCACTGCCGGGCAGCGTGGTCACGGTCTGCTTGCCGGCGTTGATCAGGTCGGCGTCGACCTGGTCCTCGGTCGGGAAGGGGCCGATGCCGAGCATGCCGTTCTCGCTTTGCAGCCAGACTTCCTTGTCGCCGACGAAGTTCGCGACCAGCGTGGGGATGCCGATGCCGAGGTTGACGTAGAAGCCGTCTTCGAGCTCTTGCGCCGCGCGTGCGGCCATTTGGTCTTGGGTCCAGGGCATGTCAGTTTCCTTTGATCTTGGCGGGAGCAGGCGTGTCGATGACGGCGGCTTGGGCGATCACGGCCTGGGCCTCGATCTTGGCGGCCACCGGGTCGACCGGCGCCGATGCGCTCACCGTGCGCTTCTCGATGCGCTTTTCAGGCGTCGCGTTCAGCACGATGCGGTGCACGTAGATGCCCGGCAGATGGATGTCGTCCGGTGCAATCTCGCCGACCTCGACGATCTTCTCGACCTCGACGATGCAGACTTTGCCGGCCATCGCCGCGGCCGGGTTGAAGTTGCGCGCCGTCAGTCGGAAGCGCAGGTTGCCGGACTTGTCGGCCACGTCGGCCTTGACCAGTGCCACGTCGGGCACCAGCGAGCGTTCCATCACGTAGGTCTCGCCGTCGAACTCGCGCAGTTCCTTGCCTTCCGCAACCTGCGTGCCGACGCCGGTCTTCGTGAAGAAGGCGGGGATGCCGGCGCCGCCTGCGCGCAGCTTCTCGGCCAGCGTGCCCTGCGGCGTGAATTCCAGTTCCAGTTCGCCGGCCAGGTACTGGCGCTCGAACTCCTTGTTCTCGCCGACGTAGCTCGCGACCATCTTCTTGATCTGGCGCGTCTCCAGCAGCTTGCCGAGGCCGAAGCCGTCGACGCCCGCGTTGTTGGAGATGCAGGTGAGGTCCTTGACGCCCGAGTCGTGCAGCGCGTCGATCAGCGCCTCGGGAATGCCGCAGAGGCCGAAGCCGCCGACGGCGAGGGTCTGGCCATCGGCCACGATGCCCTTCAGCGCCGCGTCAGCGGAGGGAAAAATCTTGTTCGCCATGGCGTGGAATCCTTGGGTCGAGTGGGTTGAAAAAACACGTTGGAGACTGCTGCAACGATACTACGTAGTCGCATACGTAGTAATTCGTAATGGGCACACCCGATATCGACTACCGCCTGGCCTTCGAGAACGCGCCCGTGGGCATGGTGCTGTCGCGCCATCGCACGATGGTCGACTGCAACGCACGCCTGTGCGAGATGTTCGGGGCCACGCGCGAGGCTTTGGTCGGCCAGTCGTTTCGCGTGCTGTACCCGAGCGTCGCCGAATTCGAGCGCATCGGCAAGCGCATGGAGCCGATCCTGAATGCAAGTGGGCGCTACGCGGACAACCGGATGATGAAACGGCTGGACGGTCCGCTGCGCGGCGAGACCTTCTGGTGCCATGTCACGGGGCATGCATTGAACCGGGCCGCGCCGCACGAAGCCGGCATCTGGACTTTCGAGGACCTGGGCTCGCGGCGCGCCGGCAAGACGGCGGACCTGACGCCGCGCGAGCGGGAGGTCGCGGCACATGTGATGCAGGGCATGACCTCGAAGCAGATCGGCAAGGCGCTGGGGATCAGCCATCGCACCGTGGAGTTGCATCGGGCGCGGTTGATGCGCAAGTACAGTGCGAGCACGACCGCCGAGTTGGTGCAGAAGTTGTTGGCGGGATAGGAGAGCCTGGTCAAGCTCGTCGCAGTGGCGTTGATTGGGGTTCTCCAAGCCAATCCAAGGAGGCAATCTACATGTCGAAATTCTCCGCCGCACAGCGTGGCCTGGCTGCAGCATTCGCGGCGCTCTCCATCGCGACCCTCGCTGCCTGCTCCAGCACTGGCAGCACACAGCGCACCGCGCGTGCCGCGCCGCCACTCACCAACTGCAAGGCCTGGGTCGGCACCGACCGCGACGCGGAAATCCCCGGCTACCTGCTGCCGCAAGCCAGTGGCGGCAGCGTCTGCGTGCCCTTCCTGCAGACCGCCAACAAGCCGCCCGTGAACTACACCGGCAGCGACTACTACGTCGACGAATTCACCGACGCGAAACTCAAGACGCGTTGGGCCGCCTGCAAGGCCGATGCCGCGTGCTTCAAGCGCATCGACGCACAGATGCAGCGCTGGCTGCCGCCCAACAAGGAGCGTGCGACACGCTCCACCGGCGTGCTCGACCCGTCCGGCAAGATCGACCCGGACGGCCTTGTCGACCTGAAGCAGATCCGCCGCCCCGCCTTCTTCGCCAGGGCGCCGTGGAACGAAGCGATCGCCGCCGACGAGGCCCGCACGTACACGGTCGAGTTCACCGCCCCGCGCGACGCCTTCGAGCGCATCGACCTGAACATGCGCGACCTGATCAAGCTGCGCGGCTGGTACATCGAAGGCGCGGGCGTCGACGACGGCAAGGGCGGCAAGGTGCGTGCGCTGGTCGTCATGGCGCCCGGCGGCGGCGGTCAACTCACCGCCATCCAGCATCCGGACGAGAAGTCCTACCGCATCGATCCGGCGACGGGCAAGACGGTCCCCATCCGCTTCCCCAACGCGACCACCGAGACCATGGGCCAGCGCTGGTGGCGCGACCAATTGCATGCGCTCAACCAGGCCGGCTTCGACGTGCTGGCCTACGACCGGCGCGGCGAGGGTCTCTCGGGCGGCTTCAGCGACACCAACACGCTGGAGCAAGGCGAGGATGTGTTCCGGGTGCTGGCGCAACTGGAGAGCGGCGACGGCATGCGCATGCTGACGCCGGGTGGCCACGTGCTCGAAGGCCCCGCCGCCCGTGGCAGGCTGCTCGCCGGCATGAAAGCCGACACCATCCCGATCCTGCTCGGCGGTTATTCGCGCGGCTCGATGTCGACCGCGTGGGCCATGACGAAGAACTTCTCGGCCTCCTGCAGCTTCGACATGCCCGCGCCCACCTGCACGCCGGCCAAGGGACTGAGGAACATCAAGGGCGCGATCCTGCTGTCGTCCTTCGCGAGTGGCGCGGGCTATGTGGGCGTATCGCCCGACCTGTCCGATCGCAACCAGTTCCTCGGCGGCATGGCGGCCGACCATCACATCGTCTTCTATCCCAACTCGGCGCCGCTGGCGGGCATGGACAAGTGGCCGGCGGCGTTCTTCGGCAAGGGGCTGTGGGATCGCGCCGAGACGGTGGAAGGGACCATCGCTGCATACGACCGCATCGGCGGATTGAAGGAGATCGTCGTGGCGCGCGGTCCGCATTCGATCGAGACTTGGCCCGCGCAAGACCTGCGCTATTTGCAGGAGCGCATGGTCGCGTTCGCCAAGGGCGCGGTGACGGGCGCAAAGAGCGTTCCGGGCGCGAGGCCATGGAACGATCTGAAGCAGCTCGTCGCCACCACGCCGGACTCCTGGGAACCGTCTTCGGCGCCCCGCACCAGCCCACCGAAGTCGCCGAACCAGTGAGCCGTGCCTCGCACCAGGCGAAGACTACTGCGGCACCAGGCCCGCAGCTTTCACCAAGTCCGCATGCAGACGGATTTCTTCTGAGATCACCTGCTTGAGAGGCTTGGCCTCATCGGCCGCGGGCTCCATCCCGATTTCCAGCAGCTTGGCCTTGGCGTCTCCCTGAAGCAGCGCCTTCACGGATTTGTCGAGCCGATCCAGCACGGGCTGAGGCGTCTTCGCAGGCGCCAGCAGGCCGATCCATGCGGAAAGAAAGACGCGATCGACGCCGCCTTCACCGAGCGTGGGAATGTTCGGTGCCGAGACGGCCCGCTTCTCGCTCAGCACGCCCAGCGGATGCAACTTGCCGGACTTGATATGCGGGAGTGCTTCGGGCAGCGGCGCGAAGATCATGTCCACCTGCCCGCCCATCAGGTCCGTGATCGCCGGAGCGCCGCCCTTGTACGGGATGTGCGTCAGCTTCGCGCCGGTGCGGCTTTCGAACAGGAGGCCCGCCAGGTGCTGAGGGCTCCCGTCGCCTGACGACGCGTAGTTGAGCTTGCCGGGGCTGGCCTTGGCGGCGGCCAGCATGTCGCCCACCGTCGCGAAGCGTGCCTTGTCCCGCACCACCAGCACCATCGCCTGGTTGACCAGCTTTGTGACGGGCGTGAAGTCCGTTTCCGGGTCGTAGGGCAGCGTCTTGAAGATGCTCTTGTTGGTCGTCAGGAAGGATGCCGGCGACACCGCGAGCGTGTAGCCATCCGGCGGCGCCTTCGCCACGACCGGCATGCCGATCTGCCCGGAGCCGCCCGCACGGTTGTCGACCACGAAGGGCTGGCCCGTGTCGGTCGCCAGCTGCTGGCTGACCATGCGGGCCACCATGTCCACGCTGCCACCGGCCGGCAGCGCGACCACGACCTTGACGGGGCGGCTTGGGTAGCTGTCCTGCGCCGACACAGGCGACACGCAGATGAAGCCGGACGCAGCGCAAGCCGAAACGATTGCCGAACGGATGAAAGCCATGGATCCCTTTCTTTCACGAGAAGCCGAAGCACGACAGGCACTGCACAACGCAGAGCCCGTTGATCGCTCACGCAAATTGCATGCCCCCGCCCGTCGCGTCAATCCCCTCGATCCCGACGCACCCGGCGGCAGGGTCAATGCTGGACACCCAAGGGGCCCAATCCTAGTATCCACTCACTTTCAGTCGATTCAACCTTGGGAACGCCATGCCGACCAATCCAAAGGACCTCGAGATCGTGGAAGCGATCAAGAAGCGGTACGGAAGAGTCATCGATCTGGACAAATCGCCCAACGCGGTCATCGAGATCATCCACAACTACCGGCACCTTCTCGACGAAGTCGCGGGACCCGATGGGACCGGCGGTGGCCCGGGCGGCCCCCCTCCCCCGCCGCCCGGTCCCGCACGCCCCGATGTGGGAACGCCGGCGATATTGAATCTGCTCCTCGAGTTGCAGCGCGAAGTGCGCGCCCTCAACGCGAAAGTCAAGTAGCGCATCGTCGATCAGTGATGGAGCGTGGCCTCGCGAAAGCCTGCCTGCAGCAGTCGCCGGGGGATCGGCAGCACGTGCAGGAGTGGCGCGCCAAGGGCCACCCGGATGGGCTCGCCCGATCGATGCACCTGGAACACCGCCGGCGTCGCATGGAACACATCCGTGGCGACGATCCCGCGCAGGACATCGAAGCCTTCGCCATACACACCCTCGAGCAGGCAGGACCAACCCGGCGGCGTTTGCACGAAGGCCCATGGCTTGACGAAGAAGTGCGGCTCGCCCGGCGGATGGGGCGTGAAGTACTTTGTGAAATACAACATCGCACGCGGGTTCTCGCCCAGGAAGGTGGGACCGAGCGCGTCTGCGAAGGCCCGCTCCACCTCGCGCGCACCGGCTCGCAGCAACGACTCGTCCGGCTCGATGGTGAGGGCGTAGCCGTCATGGCTCGCCTCGAAGGGCACGCGGTTGGAGAAGATGACGCGTGGCATGGGGCCCGTGATGGTGTGTGCCGGTGGTCCGACCGTGATCACGCGGCAGCGTGCCGGTGCATCGCTGCCGGGGTCGTCGGAAAGATCCGTCTTGCGGTACTTCCGTGTCGGCCCGTGCGCCTTCGCTTCGAAGTAGGCCGCGTCATAGAAGGCTGCATGCGCGGCGCCGATCTCCGGTGCCTGCAAAAGCGAAATCTCCTCGATGCGTACACCGGGTGCAACGGGCGCCACGGTGCCGATCTCGCCTTCGAGGCGGATGCGATCCGGGGCGTCCGGGCGCAATTTGATTTCGAGGATCAACGGCGCGAACGCGCCATCGTCGGCGATGAAATGTTCCTCCACTTCGAAGAAGCGGTTGCGCCGGTTCGCCGTCGCGGAGACGCGGAGCCATACGCCCGCGTCGGCGCGCACGCAAAGCCCGGTCCAAAGATGCACACGCACCTCGCCCGGGCTTGCGCTTGCAACCTTCACGAAGTCGTCGGCGAAGGTCGTCGGCAGCAGTCCGTCGGCGCGAAGAATCCCCTGCGCCACAAGCCTCGGCAGCACAGCGCGATGAGCGGCGGTGAAAGCTTCGCCATACGGGGAGGCCATCTCCACGGCCAAATGCCCGTTAGTGCGACGCAGCACGATGGGCTGGCGCAGCGTGATCTGGAAGCCGAAAGCGTTGCCTTCGAACAGCGGCGCGCACGCCTGCGCCACCCGCAGCGGTACCGACCCGCCAAGGTCGCCGCTGCGCTTCTGAAGTTGCGCCAGGCCGAGCGCGTCCAGCACCTCGAACGCCGTCACTGTCGCTTTCATGCGCCTCCGTCGATTCAGTCCCGAGCGCGCAAGTATGGCCCTCCGATTCCGTTCGTGGCTCGACGATCGTGCTGAACTGCCCGGCGCCCGTCATGGTCCTGGATGACTTCGTCGGCGACGCGACGGCGCAGCGATTGCTCGAATATGCGATCGCCAATGAAGCTGTGTTCCTCCCGTCGAAAGTTGCACTGGGATACGAGGGCCATGTCGACGAAACCCACCGTGTGTCGAAAGTGAATCCGGACATCGAGTCCGTGATGCCCTTGATCGAGCCCATGATCAGGAAGGCCGTCGCGGATGCCATTCCGAGGCTGGGCCTCGTCAATGTCGATTCGTACTTTCTGGAGCCCGAGATCGCCTGGTCCGGTGACGGTGCCTTCTTCAAGATGCATGCCGACACGCTCCGGGATCGCGCGAACCCGCGCGTCCTGACGATGGTCCTTTACTTTCACAAGGAGCCGAAGGCGTTCGAGGGAGGTCAATTGCGCTTGTATGGCCTGGGCGCGCAACCAGGCAGCAGCGACTACCAGGAGATCGAGCCGCGATGGGACCGGGCCGTCATTTTTCCGTCATGGTTTCCGCACGAGGTGCTGCCTGTGCGTTGCCGCAGCACTTCTTTCGAGGATGGGCGCTTCGCACTCAACTGCTGGGTGCACAGGATCTCGGGGAACGCAACATGAAGGCCTCGGTCGACGTGGAAGCCAGCGCCATCGAGTTCGCCGAAAAGTGGTATGTCGTCGAGCGGGCCGTCATCGACGCCGACGCCGTGGACCTCCATCGCGCGCATGTGCTGGCCCGCGCTGACAGCGACAGGATCGCGCCCGGCGATCCCCAGGTCCGTGACGCGCCGGTTGCCTACGGCGATCCTTTCACGGACATGCTCCTGCAGAGCGTGCGCGCCCGGGTGGAGCGCGCGACCGGGTTGCGCCTGTGGCCGACCTACTCGTACTTCCGCGTCTACAAGCGAGGCAGCCTGCTCGGGGCGCATGTGGATCGGCCCGCCTGTGAAATCAGCATGACCGTCAATTTGGGCATGGATGAAGATGCACGGTGGCCCATCCGGATCGCGGGGCCGACGGGCATTGCAACCGTGTCACTGGATCCCGGCGACGGACTGATCTACAGGGGATGCGATTGCTATCACTGGCGCGAACCATTCATGGGCGATCGGCTGGCACAGGTCTTCCTGCACTATGTCGATCGGGAGGGTCCGAACGCCGAATGGAAGTTCGACAAGCGGCCCTTCCTGTCACCGCCTTGACCCTGCGTCATGCCCCTCTTCGGTGCGCAACTGGACGAATCAACACATGGGGAAATGACCTACAGAAATACCCCTTGCATCGGACCAATATGAGTGGCATGACACACACCAAACTCATCGTTCGGGAGCCTGTCGCAGGCTCGTACTTCTGGGCCTTGATCGAGTCCGACGCCAAGGGCGAATCGGTACGCGATGTCGAGACCTCCGAGAAGGATTTCGACTCGTATGAAGCCGCCCTCGCAGCCGGCACGCGGGCGTTGAAGCGTCTGGTCGAGCGCGAGCACGCGCACTGACCTGACCGTGAGATTCAACCGGCCTTGCGAAAGGTCAGGTTGATTCGGCAGCGTCCGGTCGACGGATGGTCGCCGTCCTTCAGCGGCAGGATGCCGTGATGGTGGAGCCTTGCCGGGCCGCCCCACACGACCACGTCGCCGTGCACGAGGGGCAGGCGCATTGACTTGTCTACGCGCTGCGGGCCGCCGAACAGGAACACAGCCGGCAGGCCCAACGACACCGAGACGATGGGATGGCCGTAGTCGTGTTCGTCGCGGTCCTGGTGCAGTGAGAGCCGAGCACCCGGTTCATAGCGGTTCACGAGGCAGGCATCAGGCTTGAACTTATCGAAGCCCGCCGCACTGGCGGCTGCGCCTGCGAGTTCACGGAAGGCTTGCGGCATCGCCGGCCAAGGTTTGCCGTTGCCAGGATCGATGGCGTCGTAGCGATAGCCCGTGCGATCGCTGACCCAACCCAGCGGGCCGCAGTTGGTCATCGCCACCGACATCCGGAAGCCGCCCGGCGTGATCATGTGACGCCACGGCGACGCGGCCAGCACGCCTTCCAGCGCTTCAAGCAACTTCGGCGCGCGATCACTTGCGAACCCTCGCAACAACACAGCCCCCGGCACGATGGGCAGCGCCAATCCTTCCTCGGCTTCGAACAGGTCGCGCATGGCTTCAGGCCGCGTCGTGAAAGATGATGCCCGCCGTGTGCCGATGCCCCGAGCGCACGCGGCTCACGCCATGCCGAAGGTTCACGCGATACGGTCCGCGCGTGCCCTGTACCGGGCGGTGGTGCACGGCGATGATGGCCGCATCCCCTTGCCGCAAGGGAAGGACGATGGGACGGGACTGCATTCGCGGGCGTTGCTCGGTCATGACGAATTCTCCACCCGTGAAATCGCGGCCGGGCTCCGACAGCAGCAGGACCACCTGCAGCGGAAACACATGCTCGCCATACAGGTCCTGGTGCAGGCAGTTGTAGTCGCCCTCTCCGTATTGCAACAGCAACGGTGTCGGCCTGGCCTGGCCCGCCGCATGGCAGCGCGCGATGAACTCCTCATGCGTCGGGGGGAAGCGCACGTCGATGCCCATGGCCTGGTGCCAGCGGTTGGCGATCGGCACGAGCCTCGGGTAGAAGGCTTCGCGCAGACGCGCCACCAGCGGCGGCAAGGGATAGGCGAGGTACTTGTATTCGCCGCTGCCGAAGCCGTGGCGCGCCATCACGACGCGGCTTCGGAACAGTTCATCCCTGGCGTAGAGCGAAGCCAGCGCCTCGCACTGCGCGGGCCTCAGCACGCTCTCGATGATGGCGTGACCTTCCGCGTCGAGCGACTGCCCGACGGCCTCCCAATCCACCTTCATGCCACGGCCTCGTGCTCGCGGTCCAGCAACGCGCGCTTGCGCTCGACGCCCCAGCGGTAGCCAGACAGTGCGCCATCGCTGCGCACCACGCGATGGCATGGAATCGCAATCGCCAGCGTGTTGGCACCACAGGCTTGCGCGACCGCGCGATGCGAATTCGGCGCGCCGATTCGCTCTGCAATCTCCGAATAGCTCACGGTCTCGCCGACCGGGACCGCGCGCAGGGCCTGCCACACGCGTTGCTGGAACGCCGTGCCGCGAACGTCGAGCGGCAGGTCCAGGCCGTGCCCCGGTGCCTCGACCAGGCCAACCACCTGGGCCACGATGCGATCGAATTCCGGATCATCGCCAATCAACCGCGCCTGCGGGAAGCGGTCCTGCAAGGCACGCGCCAATTGATCCGGATCGTCGCCCAGTTCGATCGCGCACACACCCCGCCCGCTGCGGGCCACCAGGATCGCGCCGAGCGAGCACTGGCCGATGGCGAAGCGGATGTCGGTGTCTGCACCGCCGGCCTTGAAGGCGCTCGGCGTCATGCCCAGCACGTGGTCCGATTCCTCGTAGAAGCGGCTGTTGGCGTTGTAGCCGGCGTCGTATATCGCATCCGTCACGGTGTCGCTGCGGCCCAGGGCTTCGCGCACGCGGCTCGCGCGATGCGCGGTGGCATAGGCGCGCGGCGTGAGTCCCGTCACTTCCTTGAACATGCGATGCAGGTGCCAATGGCTCATGCCGGCGCGCTGAGCGAGTTCATCGAGCGACGGCACCTGCTCCGCGCTTTCGATGAAGCGGCACAGCTCGGCAATCATGTCGGCCTGCCGTTCCGCGCGCGGCGGCTGGTCGGGCTTGCAGCGCTTGCAGGGCCGGAAGCCTGCGCGCTCGGCCTCGGCCGTGTTCTCGTAGAAGGCCACGTTCTCGGGCCGCGCCAGCCGCGCGCCGCAGGACGGCCGGCAATACACGCCGGTGGTCTTCACCGAATAGAAGAACTGCCCGTCGAAGCGGCCATCGCGCGCCTGAACCGCAGCCCAGCGCGGGTCGTTGACGGTGGCTGCGGCTTGCAGTTCGCTGGGGGTCATCATCATGTTCATCTTGCCCATCCTTTCGTTCCTGAGTGGATGGGAATGACTTTAGGCAATGGCCCGGACCGCGGCACTCCGCCGCTTGCTTTCGAATTCGCTTTCTACATCCGCCCCTTCCACGGCACCACCGTCCGCTCCACCCACCGCATCAGCAGGTCGAACAGATACGCCACCACCCCGATCACGATGATCCCCATGATCACGATGTCGGTGCGCAGGAAGTTCGACGCGTTCAGCACCATCTGGCCCAGACCCATGTTGGCCGCGACCATCTCGGCCGCGACCAGCGTTGTCCAGCCGAAGCCGATCGCGATGCGCATGCCGATCAGGATGTCGGGCATGGCCGAGGGCAGGATCACATGGCGGATCACCTGCATGTAGCTCGCGCCCATCGAGTAGGCCGCGTTGATCTGCTCCTGCGAGGCGCTGCGCATGCCGGCGCGGGCCGCGAGCGCGAGGGGCGCGAAGCAGCTCAGGAAGATCAGCAGGATCTTGGGCGTCTCGTCGATGCCGAACCAGATGATGATGAGCGGCAGGTAGGCCAGCGGCGGCAACGGGCGGTAGAACTCCAGCGGCGGGTCGAAGATGCCGCGCACCACGCGGCTCATGCCCATCGCGATGCCGATCGGGATCGCGGTGATGCAGGCCAGGAAGAAGGCCGAGAACACGCGGAACATGCTGGCCAGGAAGTGCTGCCACAGCGGCTTGTCGTTGGCCTGGCCGGTCAGGTATTCGTAGAACTGCTGGAACACGGCCTGTGGCGTCGGCAGGAACAGCGGCTTGATCCAGCCGACGTTCGTGGCGACGGCCCACAGCACGAGCAGCACCACCACCGTGACCACGCTGATGACCACGCTGGAGCCCTCGCCCGGCACCTTGAAGGCGCTGGTCTTGAGCTGCCCGCCGGTCGCCGCGACGACGGGCGCCGACGGGGGCGCGGAGGAAGAAGGCGACACCACGACGGGCGAGGCGATGGTCACGTCAGGCATGGGCCACCTCCCGGTGATGGATGATCGCCAGGACTTCCTCGCGCATGCGGATGAATTCCGGCTCCGACTTCACCTTGCGCGCATCGCCGTGCGCGAGGAACTGGCGCGAGAACGGCATGTCCTCGTAGACATGAGAGATGCGGCCGGGGCTCGGGCTCATCACGATCAGCCGCGTGCCGAGGAACAGCGCCTCTTCCACCGAATGCGTGATGAAAAAGACCATCTTCTGCGCCTTGGCCCAGGCATGCAGCAGGATCTCCTGCACCGTCTCGCGGGTGAAGGCATCGAGCGCGCCCATGGGCTCGTCCATCAGTAGCACGGCCGGGTCGCTGGCCAGCGCGCGGGCGATGCCGACGCGCTGCTGCATGCCGCCGGACAATTCGTAGACGGCGCGGTCGGCGTACTTCTCCAGGCTGACCAGGCGCAGCTTGGCCAGCGCGATCGCATCTCGCTCGGCCTTGCCCATGCCGTTCAGGCGCAGGCCCAGCGACACGTTGTCGCGCACGTTGAGCCAGGGCATCAGCGCATGCTTCTGGAACACCACGCCGCGATCGGCGCCCGGCCCGGTGACGGGCTGGCCATCGAGCAGGATCTGTCCGCTCGACGGCGGCAGGAAGCCGGCGATGCAGTTGAGCAGCGTGCTCTTGCCGCAACCCGAGGCACCGAGCGCGACGGTGAAGTCACCGCCGTGCATCGTCAGGTTGACCGGCGCCAGCGCCTGCAAGGTGCCACCCTTGATGGCGTAGTTGACCGTGAGGTCGCGAATGTCGAGGGTCGGCATGCGGGCTCCTTGAGGTAGAGGCCTACTTGGCTGCCATCGCCTTCTGCACGTAGGTCGTGGTCACGAAGGCGCTGTAGTCGGGCTTGACCTCCTGCACGCGGCCCTGCTCCTTGAGGAAGGCCGCGGTGTTGGCCATGGCCTTGGCCGCGCCGCCGCCCAGCCAGGTCGGCGACAGTTGCTCGGCATAGGTCGGGAAGGTGTAGAGCGCCATCGCCGGGCCGACGTCGGCCGGATTGGCCTTGGTCCACTTGGCCATCGCCTTGGTCTGCGCGGAGTCGGCCGTCCAGGTCTTTCCGGTGGCCTTGTATTCCTCGTTGGCGCGGTTCAGCGCCTTCACGAAAGCGATCATGAAGGGCTCGTTGGCCTCGGCCCACTTGGAATTCACCACGATGCCCTCAAAGGTCGGCGCGCCCTTCTTGCCGATGCTGCCCGAGGTGGCGATGACCTTGCCGTTGCCCTTGATCTTCGACAGCACCGGGTCCCAGATGAAGGTGGCGTCGATGTCACCGCGCTCCCAGGCGGCGGCGATTTCCGGCGGGCGCATGTTCATGACGTTGACGCTCTTCGCATCGACACCGTCCATCTTCATGCCGGCCATGAGCTGGTAGTGCGCGGTCGAGACGAAGGGCGTCGCCACCTTCTTGCTGGCCAGGTCCTTCATGCTGTTGATGTTGGCGCCGTTGCGGGCGACCAGCGCCTCGGCATCGGCGATGTCGGCGGAGATCCAGAACAGCTTGATGTCCTGGCCCTGGCTCGCCGCGGCCGTCAATGGACTGGAGCCGGTCTCGCCCATCTGCACGTCACCCGAGGCCATCGCGCGGATCACGTCGCCGCCGCCGTTGAACATGCGCCAGTTGATCTTGTAGCCCGTCGCCTTCTCGACCTCGCCGGATTCCATCACCAGCCGCAGCGGCACCAGCATGTCCTGGTGGGCGAAGGTGACTTCCTTGGCCTGTGCGAAGGCGCCGCCGCTCACGATGCAGGCAACCGCCAGCGTCGAGAGTTGCAGGGTGAGGCGACGTGACAAGTTCATCTGAATACTCCTGTGAATGGATCGAAGCACTTTGCTCCCATCGACGGCGGCCCGGAAGTGCCAGCAGCGTTCAGGCCATGGAGCCAGCCGACGGGGACTTACCCTTGCGCCTGGTGCATGCCGCACGCAACAGGTGCGCGCCGCACTGCGACGCGCGCAAGGCAAACGAAAGCATGACACGTTTGCACCTGGTGTTGCTCAGCGATTGCCCCAAGGGATGGCGGGCTTCCGCATGCGATCGACATGCCTCAAGACACCACCTGGTAGTAAAGGTTCTGCGGGTGCCTCGCCTGCGCAAAGAAGAACCACCGGTCCGCCAGCAGCCCCGGCACCTGCACCAGCAGCGCCAGCACGAAGGCCGCCCCCGACGCTGCCGCCACGCCCCACAGCATCAGTACCGTCGGCAAGGCAAATCCCAGCACGATCAGCGCAAGCCTGACTTTCTTCAGCGCCGCCTGCCCGGCCTTGTGGAAGAACTCCCGCGTGTTGAACGCACCAGCCGACATGCCCATCGACTTCTGTACGAGCTTCTCCGCGCGGATGCCGGTGGCCGATTGCAGGGTGGACTTGTGCTTGAGCGCGGCATTTCGGCGCAGTGCGAGCGTGCGGGTGAACCACGCAGCGACGGTGACGGCCAGTGCGGCGGGGCCGGTGGCGGCGAGCAAGTGCGGCTGGTGGAGCAGGGCCGCCAGCGCGCTGAGCAACACAAGGCCCGACGACAGGCCGATGAGCGTGAAGTTGACCAGCGTCAGCGGTTGCGCCCATTCCTGGATGAAGCGCAGGCAGGCGTAGATCATCGCGGTGCAGTACCAGAGCAGCGCGGCCAGCGCGATGGCGATCAGCGGCAGCACCAGGCCATCGATGCCGGCAAGCAGCGCCAGCCACCACAGCGCGACGACGCCAATGAACGCGGGCAGCACGATCACCTCGCGCGACAGCCAGGAGGTGCGCCACATCAGCACCGCGCGCCAGGCCCGCTCGGGCCGGCCGAGGTGGGCGAAGGAAGCGCCGAGGCCGACGAGCAGCATGGCTTCCGCAACCATCAGCGCATCGCTCATGAAAGCTGGCGCCACGGCCACGCCGGCCAGCCTTGCGAGCGCCAGCGCGACCACCAGTCCCTGCGCCGCGCCGGCGACGGTGGTGAAGATGACGACGGAGAAGGCCGGGTTCATGCCTCACCTCCGACGCGCGGCTGCACCTTCGACGCATCACCCACCACCTCGGTCACGCGACGCGGCAGGTAGTGGTTGGACGGCTGGGTCTCCCATTCCGGCATGAGCGCATAGCCGCCGCGCTCGCGGATGGCCTTCGACGCTTCGGAGTCCGGGTCCTTCACATCGCCGAAGATGCGCGCGCCGGTCGGGCAGGCCTTGACGCAGGCCGGCTTGCGGTCTTCCTTGGGCAGCTTCTCGTCGTAGATGCGGTCGACACAGAGCGTGCACTTGGTCATCACCTGGCGCTCTTCATCGAGTTCGCGCGCGCCGTAGGGGCAGGCCCATGCGCAGTACTTGCAGCCGATGCACTTGTCGTAGTCGACCAGCACGATGCCGTCTTCCTTGCGCTTGTAGCTGGCGCCGGTGGGGCACACCGGCACACAGGGCGGGTCTTCGCAGTGCAGGCAGCTCTTGGGGAAGTGGATGGTTTCGGTGAGCGGGTACGCGCCGGCCTCGTAGGTCTGCACGCGGTTGAAGAAGGTGCCGGTGGGGTCGGCGCCGTAGGGGCTCAGGTCGGCCAGCGCGCCGGCGCTACCGGAAGTGTTCCATTGCTTGCAGGAGGTGACGCAGGCATGGCAGCCGACGCAGACGTTGAGGTCGATGACGAGGGCGAGTTGCTTGGCGAGGGTGTCACCGGGCTCCCAGCGGGTATTTCCCCCTCCCCCGCTGGGGGAGGGTCGGGGTGGGGGCAAGCGCTCCGTCAACTCTGCAGCGCTCGATCCACCGCCCGTGCCCCCACCCCTGCCCTCCCCCAGCGGGGGAGGGAGTTCAGGCGCGAACATCAAGTCCTTCAACCACTGGATCATTTCCGCCTCCCGGCAAAGTAGGTCAACACGTTCGCGGCCTTGCCGATGACGCCGGGCGCGGCCGGCATCGTCTTCATCTGCGGAAAGCTCTCTTCCGGCTCCTCGGGCTCGGCCGGCCGGATGCGCACACGCACGTCGTACCAGCCAGCCTGCCCGGTGACCGGGTCGGAGTTGCTGATGGTCGTGCCGCCATGCGAATTGGCGAAAGGCAGCTCCTCGGTGATCAGGTGGTTCAGCAGGAAGCCCTTGCGCGCCTCGTCCGCACCCGGCGCGAGCTGCCAGGCGCCATCCGCCTTGCCGATCGCATTCCAGGTCCACACGGTCCCAGGCTCCACCGTCTCGCTGTAGCGCAGCATGCAGCGCACCTTGCCCCATTGACTTTCGACCCAGCACCAGCCCCCGTCCTCGATGCCGGCCGCCCGCGCGGTCTGCGGGTTCACATGCAAGTAGTTGTGGCTGTGGATCTGTCGCAGCCAGGCATTCTGCGAATCCCAGGAGTGGTACATCGCCATCGGGCGCTGCGTGATCGCGTTGAGCGGGAAGGCCTTGCGGTCGGTCACGCTGTCTTCGAGCGGCGGGTACCAGAAGGGCAAGGGATCGAAGTACCTCTCGATGCGCTTGCGCAGTTCGTCGGGCGGCTGGCGGCCGCGTGTCTTGCCCTGCGCGGCCAGGCGGAAGGTCTGCAAAGTGTCGGAGTACAAGGCCAGTTGCACCGGATCGTTGCGCTGGCGCCAGCCCTTGTCCTTGGCGAAGTCCAAGTACGCGCGGTTCCAGTTGCGCATGTAGTGCATGGACTCGGGCATGTGGTACTGGAACACACAGTTGTTCTGTTCGTAAGCCTCCCACTGCTTCGGATTGGGCTCGCCCTTCAGGTGCTCGGTGCCGTCCTTGCCGCGCCAGCCCATGAGGAAGCCGATGCCCGGCTGCGGCTGGAAGTTGACGATGAAATCCGTGTAGCCGCTGAACTTGCGCCCGCCCTCCGGCGCGGTGAAGGCGGGGAACTTGAGGCGCGAGGCCAGTTCGATCAGCACCTCCTGGAAGGGCTTGCATTCGCCGGTCGGGGGCACCACCGGGATGCGCACCGAATCGACCGGCCCGTCGAACTCGCTGATCGGCCGATCCAGCATGCCCATCACGTCATGCCGCTCCAGGTAGGTAGTGTCGGGCAGCACCAAGTCAGCAAAGGCCACGGTCTCGCTCTGGAACGCGTCGCACACCACCAGGAAAGGGATCATGTGCTCGCCCTGCTCGTCCTTCCGGTTGAGCATCTCGCGCACGCCCATCGTGTTCATGCTGGAGTTCCAGGCCATGTTGGCCATGAAGATCATCAGCGTGTCGATGCGGTACGGGTCGCCCTTCACCGCATTGGTGATGACGTTGTGCATCAGCCCGTGGGCCGACAGCGGATGCTCCCAGGAGAAGGCATGGTCAATGCGGATCGGCGAGCCATCCGCGTTGATGGCCAGTTCGTCCGGATTCGCGGGGAAGCCCAGCGGCGCGGCATTGAGCGGCGTGTTCGGCTGGATCATCTCCGGCGAGTTGAAGGCGCGGTAGTTCGGCACGATGTGGCGCGGGTACGGCGCCTTGTGGCGGAAGCCGCCGGGTGCATCGATCGTGCCCAGCACGCTCATCAGCACGGCCAGCGCGCGCACGGTCTGGAAGCCGTTCGAATGCGCGGCCAGTCCACGCATCGCATGGAAGGACACCGGACGCGCCTGCGTGGTCGGGTGCTGCTTGCCCCAGGCGTCGGTCCACGGGATCGGCAGTTCGAAGGCCTGCTGCAAGGCCGTCTCGCCCATCTCACGCGCCAGCTTGCGGATGCGGTCGGCGTCGATGCCGGTGATGGCCGAGGCCCACTCCGGCGTGCAACTCGCCACGCGGTCGCGCAGCAACTGGAAGGACGGCGCGACGTGCGTGCCGTCGGCCAGCATGTAGTGCCCTTCGAGGGCCGGGTCGCACCACTCGCCGATGCCTTCGGGGTACGCCGGCTTCACGGTGTTGTCGGCGCGGTCCCAGATCAGCTTGTTGTGCGGATTGCGGCCATCGCCCGGCGGGCCGCGCATCGGGTCGAAGGCGAACAGCCCTTCGCGTTCGCCATCGTCCAGCACCACGAGTTGCGGCGCGTTGGTGAAGCGCTTCAGGAAGGCATGGTCGATCAGGTTGTGGGTGATCAGTTCATGCAGCAATGCCATGAACAGCGCGCCATCGGTGCCGGGCTTGATCGGGATCCATTCGTCGGCAATGGCGGAGTAGCCGGTGCGCACCGGGTTGATCGAGATGAAGCGGCCACCCTCGCGCTTGAACTTCGACAACGCGATCTTCATCGGGTTGCTGTGATGGTCCTCGGCCGTGCCGATCATCACGAACAGCTTCGCGCGGTCCAGGTCCGGGCCGCCGAATTCCCAGAAGCTGCCGCCCACCGTGTAGATCATCCCGGCGGCCATGTTCACCGAGCAGAAGCCGCCATGCGCCGCATAGTTGGGTGTGCCGAACTGGCGCGCGAACAGGCCGGTGAGCGCCTGCATCTGGTCGCGGCCGGTGAAGAGCGCGAACTTCTTCGGGTCGGTCGCGCGGATCTTGCCCAAGCGCTCGGTGAGGATCTCGTAGGCACGCTCCCAGCTGATCGGCTCGAACTCCCCTGCCCCGCGCTCGCTGCCAGGCTTGCGCAGCAGCGGTTGGGTGAGCCGCGCCGGCGAGACCTGCTTCATGATCCCCGACGAGCCCTTGGCGCAGATCACGCCCTTGTTGAGCGGGTGATCCGGGTTGCCGTCGATGTAGCGCACCTCCGGCCCGTGCTCGCCTTCGCGCAGGTGCACGCGGATGCCGCAGCGGCAGGCGCACATGTAGCAGGTGGTGTTCTTGACCTCGCATTCCGCGGTCGGCGAGGGAGAAGCCAGCGGGTCGTGCAGCGGCTCGCGCGAGAGGAAATTGAACACCGTGGGCCTTTGTCGTTGCGTGAGTGCGCACGATCGTAGGCAAAGGTGCTCAAAGGAAAAAGCGGAGAATATTGTTCAGAATGATCGAAAAATCGAATCAGCAGGATTTCCGCCGCCTGCGCCTGAACCTGCGGCAGGTCGAGGTGTTCGTGGCCACTGCGCGCGGTGGCAGCACGCGCGCTGCAGCGGATCGCGTCTCGCGTTCACAGTCGGCCGCGAGCACCGCGCTGGCGGAACTGGAGAGCGCGCTTGGAGCCGAGTTGTTCGACCGCATCGGCCGCCGCCTGGTGCTCAACGAGAACGGACGCGCCCTGTTGCCGAAGGCCCAGGCGCTGATCGAGCAGGCGGCCGAGTTGCAGTCGCTCTTCAGCGCTGAGCATGCGGCACCGCTGCGTGTGGCCGCGAGCTTCACCATCGGGGAATACCTGCTGCCCGATCTGGTTGCGCAGTGGACGCGGCTGCATCCCCGCAGCCAGGTGAACTTGCGCATCATGAACACCTTCCAGGTCTCCGAGGCGGTGGCCGGGTTCGACGTGGACGTAGGTTTCATCGAAGGCCCGCAGACCCATTCCGACTTGGTGGTGCATCCCTGGCTCAATGACGAACTCGTGATCTTCGCCGCGCCGAATCATCCGTTGGCACGCCGTATCGCGACGCCCGCGCAGCTTTCGGAAGCGACCTGGGTGGTGCGCGAGCACGGTTCCGGCACGCGCCTGGCCACCGATTTCTGGCTGATGCAGAACCTGGAGCAGGTGCGCGTGGGCTTCGAGCTGGGCAGCAGCGAGGCGATCAAGCGCGTGGTCGCGGCGGGTGACGGACTGGGTTGCCTGTCGCGCTTCGCCCTGGCGCAGAGCCTGGGCGACGGGCGGCTGGTCGAGCTGCGCACCAAACTGCCCAGGGCGGCGCGCAAGCTGTCGATCGTGCTGCATCGGGAGAAGCGGCTGGGGCGCGCGACGACGGAGTTCCTGGCGCATTGCAGCGCGGCGGCACCGCGCAGTGCGCGATCCAAACGACAAGGAGCGTCTGGTCGACCGGAGAAATGAACGTGCAGCAGGTCGGGCCGAGCGGCACAACCGAAGATCGCGGGCTACATTGCCGATGTTCAACCATCCAATGCCGAAGGGTTTGCCGATGAAGACGCTCAGGAACGACTCGTACACCTACATGGGACTGCTCGACGATTCCGTGGTCAGGTATCCGTGGCGCTTCAAAGTCGATGTGGGCGTTCTCAACTACCTGCTCACCGTCGAACTGATCCACGGCAAGCCCGTCCTGCTGAACGACGGCTACCTGGTGAACAACGAAATCGCGAGAGCCGAGCTGCTCAAGCGTGATGGCC
Source organism: Variovorax robiniae (assembly GCF_037889955.1). Classification (NCBI taxonomy): domain Bacteria; kingdom Pseudomonadati; phylum Pseudomonadota; class Betaproteobacteria; order Burkholderiales; family Comamonadaceae; genus Variovorax; species Variovorax robiniae. Next base: position 133,421 of record NZ_JBBKZS010000008.1, on the reverse strand, counting down.
TGCTGTGGGAACTTGTCCGAAATGGGTTTGTGCGCGTGATGGCGCGCGGCGGCGATCAGTTCAAACTTCATGACATGCCGCTGCGCATGGCGGAGCACATCCCGACGTTCAAAGCCTTGGTCGAGGATCGGATTCCGGGGGTGCAATGGACGGAATTTCGGGAGGCCCTGTCCGGCCTCGACAAACAACTCAGGGACGCGGGGCTTCTTGTGCCTTGGCCATCGTTGGACGCGGGCTCGGGATTCCTGGCGCTGGTCGAGAACCTGCGCGAACGCGGCGCCTCTCCGCATGCACTGGGAATCGGGCGGCACGTGGGCAAGACGACATTCGCGTCCTTCTTGGACGAGGTCGCCGACATTCTGTCCAAGGACACGCGAGGGGCAAGGACGACCTGGGAACTCACTGCGATCAAATACGCCGACGATCCCGACCAGACCAACGCACCCAAGCTGTTCAAGGATGCATTGATGAACCTGGCCAACGAGATGTACCACTACAACATGGGCATCCTGTTGACGGCAGAACACGGTTCAAGCGTGTCAGTGCAGACACAGACTTCAGCGGCGTTCGACGATCTCCTGATCCCGCCAAGCCTGAAGTTCCTGGTGAGCGACATTCCGCAGCTTCCGCGTCTCAGTGTCCCATTGGCGATCACGCAGGCTGACCCCATACGTCTGGCGAGTCTCGTCGTGCCCGGAAGCAGCGTTGCAGATTCACGTACGCGTTGGCTGAAGCTGCGCAACGAGTGGGAGGCCTCGTTGCCCGTGCACCGCACGCACATTGCAAAGGAAGTCCGCGACGCGGGCGAGGAATACGCTCGAAGACTGTCCGAATTCGTAGGAACACAGGTGAAGTTCAAGGAGACCGAGGAACTCGTCGAGTTCGTGGTCGGCGACATGGCGAAATATGCCGTCGCCGCTGGCGCGGGGCTCGCGCTGAGTGCTGCCGGCATGGCTCCCGCAGCCGTCGCCGCAGGGAGCCTGGGCGGACTCGCGATTGGATATGCAATCACCCGGGGACGAAAACGGTACCTCGGAAGTGTCTTCAAGAAATTCCGCGTCTATGCGCTCGAAAAGACCTTCACGCTCCCCCCGGCCGTTGCAAAGGCGTCGGAGCACGCCATGCGAACCATCAAGAGGCGCCAGGTACCTTCGACGATACAGATCACCCCGAGTGTCGTGACGGCACTCGCACCTCGACTCAAGCGTTTCGAACGCTGAAGGACAAGGTGGGTTGCCGATGGCGGCGAGCTCGGTACCCGCCGCAGGGGGACTCCCACCTATTCAGACGTAGTCCTTGTATTTGTCAAGGAACCGCACGGGCTTGGACAACGCATCACGGCGGAACGGATCGCCAAGCTCCCGCGTGCACATGATCTCGATCACGCAGGTCTTGCCTTCGTTCATCTGCATGTCGATTGCCTTCTTCAACGCCGGGCCGACATCTTCCAGCTTGTCGACCACGATGCCCTCCGCGCCCATCGCCTTCGCAATGCCCGCAAAGCTCTCGCTCTCCAATTCACCCGCGACGAAGCGCCGGTTGTAGAAGTCCACCTGGTTCTTCTTCTCCGCACCCCACTGGCGGTTGTGGAAGACCACCGCCGTCACCGGGATGTCGTGGCGCACGGCGGTCATGATCTCGACCATGCTCATGCCCCAGGCGCCGTCGCCGGCATAGGCCACGGCCGGGCGGTCCGGCGCCGCGCACTTGGCGCCGATCATCGTCGGCAGCGAGTAGCCGCAGTTGCCGAAGCTCATCGGCGCGAAGAAGCTGCGCGGCTCGTCGAAGCGCAAATAGCTGTTGGCGATTGCGTTGATGTTGCCGATGTCGGTCGAGACCATCACGCGCGGCGGCATGGCCTTTTCCAGCTCACGCAGGACCTGGCGCGGATGGAGGTACGTGCCACCGGTCGGCGTCTTCTCGCCCTTGGCTTCCTCGATGGCGTCGAGGCTGAAGGGATCGCGCTCATGCGTCCACTCGTCGAGTTCCTTTTCCCAGGCGGCCTTCTCGGCCTTGATGGTCTCGGCGCGCGCGGCCTTGGTGGCGTCGCAAGCGAGCGTCTTGCCGTCGAGGCGCTTGAGCAGCTCCTTCGCGGTAGCCTTGGCATCGCCATGGATGCCGACGGTGATCTTCTTCACCAGGCCCAGATTGGTGTGGTCCGCTTCGACCTGGATGATCTTCGCGTCCTTCGGCCAGTAGTCCATGCCGTGCTGCGGCAGCGTGCCGAAGGGGCCCATGCGTGAGCCCAGTGCGATCACCACGTCGGCCTGCGCGATCAGCTTCATCGCTGCCTTGGAGCCCTGGTAGCCCAGCGGGCCGGCCCACAGCGGATGGCTCGCGGGGAAGGAGTCGTTGCGCAGGTAGCCATTGCACACCGGCGCGCCGAGCCGCTCGGCCAGCGCCTTGCACTCTTCCACCGCATCGCCCATCACCACGCCGCCGCCTGAGAGGATCACCGGGAACTTGGCCGAGGCCAGCAGTTCGGCCGCGGCGGCCAGGCTGTTCTCGCCACCGGCGCTGCGCTCCACGCGCATCGGCTTCGGGATCTCGCAGGTGACTTCGCCGTAGAAGTAGTCGCGCGGGATGTTGAGCTGGGTCGGGCCCATCTCGGAGATGGCGCGGTCGAAGCAGCGCGCGGTGTATTCGGCCATGCGCTTCGGGTTGTTGACGTGGCCCTGGTACTTGGTGAACTCCTGGAACATCGGCAACTGGTTGGCTTCCTGGAAGCCGCCAAGGCCCATGCCCATCGTGCCGGTCTCGGGCGTGACGATGACGACCGGGCTGTGCGCCCAGTACGCCGCCGCGATGGCGGTCACGCAGTTGCTGATGCCGGGCCCGTTCTGGCCGATCACCACGCCGTGGCGGCCCGACACGCGCGCATAGCCATCGGCCATGTGCGCGCCGCCCTGCTCATGCACCACCGGGATCAACCGGATGCCGGCCGGCGCGAAGATGTCCATCGCGTCCATGAAGGCCGAGCCCATGATGCCGAACATGTCGGTGACGCCGTTGGCCACCATGGTCTCGACGAAGGCTTCCGAAGGGGTCATCTTCTGCACGCCGGTGACGGCGGTGCGCGTGTTCGCGGGGGGCTGCTTGGTCATGTGGATATGTCTCCTGAAGGGCGGGTTGGCCGGCGGGCGGCATCACGAAAGATGGAACGTCCAGTTCCGAATTCGCATGGCGCCGAATATAGGTGTGCCCGGCGCGGGCGTCAAACAAATTTCAAAAACCGGAACGCCATGTACTATTTTTTTGCAAAAGCCTATGATGCGACCCCATGAAGATCGTCAAGAGCCCCAAGGCCGAGCCCAAGCTGGAAGCGACATCGGACGCCGGCGCCGACACGCCCGCGATGCGGCTCTTCGCGCTGCTCGAAACCATTGCGGCCAAGGACCAGAGCTATTCGCTGCAGGGCCTGGTCGAGGAAATGGGGCTGCCGAAGCCTACGCTTCATCGCATGCTCCAACAACTGGAAGGCGCCGGCCTGCTTCAGCGCGAGGGTGATGGCCGCCACTACGGCATGGGCACGCGCCTGCGCCGCCTGGCCGAGAACCTGCTGATGAACGACAGCCTGCACGGCGCGCGCCACGCGGTGCTGCGCCGCCTGGTCGAGGAAGTCGGGGAAAGCTGCAATCTCACGGCGCTCTCGGGCGGCGAGGTGGTGTACCTCGACCGCGTGGAAACGGCCGCGCCGCTGCGCTTCTACCTGCACCCCGGCTCGCGCGTGCCGGTGCATTGCTCGGCCAGCGGCAAGGTATTCCTGGCGCAGATGAACCCTGCCCAACGCCGCCGCCTGCTGGCCAACGTGCCGCTTGAGGCCTACACCCCAAGAACGCTCACGACGCTGCCGGACATCGAAGCCGAGATCGAGCGCGTGCAGAAGGACGGCCATGCCTTCGACAACGAGGAGTTCCTGCCCGGCCTGCTGTGCATCGCCGCGCTGGTGCCCAACCCGCAAGGCCCTTCCAACCTGTGCCTCGCGGTGCAGGCGCCGGTGATGCGGCTCGACATGGCCAAGGCCAGGAAACTGTTGCCAGCCCTGCGCCGCGCCGCACTCGCCTTGAGCCGTCTCGGCATGGACGCCGATACCGACACCCGCGCCCGCGCGTGACCACCTGATTGCAAGCCGTGACCGACACCGCCGCCCTCCTCCCCGACCGCCTGCTGAGCGTGCGCGACACCTTCGGCATCGACACCGACCTCAAGGTGCCCGCCTTCAGCGAGCGCGACGAGCATGTGCCCGAGATCGACGCCGTCTACCGCTTCAACCCCGACGTGACGCTGGCCATCCTCGCCGGCTTCATGCGCGACCGGCGCGTGATGGTGCAGGGCCTGCACGGCACCGGCAAGTCCACCCACATCGAGCAGGTGGCCGCGCGCCTGAACTGGCCCTGCGTGCGCCTCAACCTCGACGGCCACATCAGCCGGCTCGACCTGGTCGGCAAGGATGCGGTCGTGCTGCGCGACGGCCAGCAGGTGACCGAGTTCCAGGAAGGCATCGTGCCGTGGTCGCTGCAACGCCCCGTTGCGTTGATCTTCGACGAATACGACGCGGGCCGGCCCGACGTGATGTTCGTGATCCAGCGCATCCTGGAGCGCGATGGCCAGTTCACGCTGATGGACCAGAACCGCGTGCTGCGGCCGCATCCGTACTTCCGCCTGTTCGCGACGGCCAACACGGTGGGGCTGGGCAACCTCAATGGCCTCTACCACGGCGCGCAGCGGCTCAACCATGCGCAGATCGACCGGTGGAACATCGTGGCCTCGCTCGACTACCTGCCGCACGAGGAGGAGATCGCAATCGTGCAGGCGCGCGTGCCGTCGCTCGCCAACGACGAAGGCCATGCAACAGTTGCCAGGATGGTCGCCGTGGCCGACCTCACGCGCAAGGGCTTCGCGGCGGGCGACCTGTCGACGCTGATGTCGCCGCGCACTGTCATCACCTGGGCCGAGAACGTCGAGATCTTCAAGGACCCGGCGGTGGCCTTCCGGCTCTCCTTCGTCAACAAGTGCGATGAGGCGGAGCGCCCGTTGGTGGCCGAATACTTCCAGCGCTGCTTCCCATGACGCGCCTTGGGGCTTCGCGAACGCCGCCATGAGCGACCTGCAGCAGCGCATCCGCCAGGAGCAGCGTGCCCTCGAACTCTGCGCCGCGGTGATCCGAGCCGAAAGCGGCGAGCGCGACCTGCACTTCCGGGGCCGGCGCCTGCATCGCGGCAACGCGGCGCTGCCATGGTTCGCGCCGCACCTGCATCCCTCGCCCGATACAGACGACTTCGACTCCTTCCGCGGAGTGGCCGATGGCATCGCGCTGCGCCTCAGCACGTCAGACGCCGAGTTGCATGCGCGCCTGAAACCGGAAGCCGCCGTCGAGCGCTTCATCTTCGACATGCTGGAGCAGTTCCGCTGTGAGGCCATGGTGCCCGCGTCCATGCCCGGCATGGCCCGCAACCTGCGGCACCGGCACGACGAATGGTCGCTGGACTTCCACCATTCCGGCATGACCGACACGGCCAAGGGCCTGCTGCTCTACACCGTCGCGCAAGTCTGCCGCGCCCGCGTGCATGGCGAACAGGTTCTGGAAGAAACCGAGGACATGCTGGAGGCCACGCGCTTCGCGCTGTCGCCGCGCATCGGCCACGCGCTGGCGGGCCTGCGCCGCGACCGCGCCGATCAGGCCGCTTATGCCACGCATGCGCTGTCGATTGCACGCACCGTCGCCGGCATGCTCGACGAGGCAGGCGAGGATCCTCGCGACGGCGCGGCCGAGCCCGACGACAAGCGCCACAACCTCTTCAGCCTCATCGCCGAGATGGACCGTGAGTTCGAGGAGGCATTTGCCGTGGCCGACACGGGCCGCAGCAGGGTGCTCGAAGCCGCGGCCGGTGCCTACCGCGTCTTCACCACCGCCTACGACCGGGAGCACGAGGCCGCATCGCTCGCGCGCAAGGCGGTGCTGGTGGAATACCGCGAACAGCTCGACCGCCGCATCGCCGGCCAGGGCGTCAACATCGCACGCCTCGCAAGAGAGCTGCGGACACTGCTCGCAGTGCCCGCGCGCGACGGCTGGGACGGCGGCCAGGAAGAGGGCCACATCGACGGCCGCCGCCTTGCGCAACTCATTGCCTCGCCCACCGAACGCCGCGTGTTCCGCCGTGAACGGCATGAGCCCGTGGCAGACTGCGCAGTCACCTTCCTCATCGACTGCTCGGGCTCGATGAAGGCGCATGCGGAATCGGTCGCGATGCTGGTCGACGTGTTCGCGCGCGCACTTGAACTGGCCGGCGTGACCAGCGAAATCCTCGGCTTCACCACCGGCGCATGGAACGGCGGCCGTGCGATGCGCGATTGGCAACGCGCCGGGAAGCCGCATCACCCAGGCCGCCTGAACGAGCGCTGCCACCTGGTCTTCAAGAGCGCCGACACACCGTGGCGCCGCGCCCGTCCCGCCATCGCCGCGCTGCTCAAGGCCGACCTCTTCCGCGAGGGCATCGATGGCGAGGCGGTCGACTGGGCCTGTGCCCGGCTGATGGCACGCGCAGAAGAACATAAGCTGCTGCTCGTGATCTCCGACGGCTCGCCGATGGACAGCGCCACCCAGCTCGCCAACGACCCGCACTACCTCGACCACCACCTGCGCGATGTGGTGTCGCGTCAAGAGCAGGCAGGTCAGGTCGAGATTGGCGCGATCGGCGTCGGGCTGGACTTGAGCCCGTACTACCGGCACAGCCAGGTGATCGACCTCGCGGCCTCAACGGGCAATCAGGTGTTCCGGGAGATCGTGGGATTGATGGCCCGATTGCGGCACTGAAGGCCAACCAACCCGCTACCGGAACAGTTGCAGTGAAATCGCGTCCCCCATCGCCCGGTACCCGGCATCGTTGGGATGCAGGCGGTCCCCGCTGTCGTACTGCGTGCGCATGCGTGACGGGCGATTCGGGTCGCGGATGGCCTGGTCGAAGTCGATCACGCCGTCGTACTCGCCGCCGGTGCGGATCCAGTTGTTCACCGCCTGCCGCTTGCCTTCGCCTTCCGCGGAGTAATAGCCCGCGCCTTCGAACGGCGGCAGCGTGGCGCCGAAGATGCGCACCCCCTTCTGGTGCGCACGCGCGATGAGCTGGCGGTACCCGGCGATGAGCTGGCTGGCCGTCACCGGCTCGGCCGAGGCCAGGGCGCCAAGGCCGATGTCGTTGATGCCTTCGAGCACGATCACGTACTTGAGCCCGCTCTGGGCCAGCACATCGCCATCGAACCGCGCCGTCGCACTCGGCGCCGTGACGTTGCGCAGCACCCGATTGGCCGAGATGCCCGCATTGGCCACCGCCACCGGCATGCCCGCGGCCTGCAAGCGCTCCGCCAGCCTGTTGGTCCAGCGCCGGTTGGTGTCGGCCGTGGAGCCGAAGCCGTCGGTGATGGAATCGCCAAGCACCGCGACCGTCGACGCCCCGGTCCCGGCGAGCACGTTCACAGCGGACAGGAAGAACCAGGCCTGCACCGTCGACATCACCGGCGGGACCGGCATGCCCGTGTAGTCGCCGAACTGCGAAAGGTAATTGGTCTGCAGTGCGATGAAGTGCCGTGTCGCGCCCTGGGTGGCGTTGGGCAGGTACAGGCTGACCGCCAGATCCGCCTGCGCCGGCACGGTCAGCGCGACCGGGTCGCTCAGGGCCGGCGCACCGGGCGGGATGGTGACCGAGTTCGCGCCGCCAAAGGTGAGCACCCGATCCGACGCGGGAACGATGCCGGCGCCCGAACTGCGCAGGCCGACGTGCGCCGAACCGATCACCAGCGGCTGCGTCCCGAATTCGTTCGAGAAGCGCACCCGCACCGCACTGCCGCCGCTGCTGACGCGCACGACCTGCCGCAGCGTGGTCTGGGCGCCGAACTGCGTGATGGCCGTGCCGAAGTCGTTGCCCGCGTGCGGCCCGGCGGCCCAGGTCGCGACCCAGCTTTCATCGCTCCACGCCGCCCAAGTGGGCGAGATGCCGAGCAGGCAGGTCGATGTCGCGGCCGCCAGCAGCGCGCGGCGCGGCAGTCCCGGACGCCCGAATGCCCTGGACACTCGGTGCAAGACACCGCGACTCAACGCGGCAAAGGCTCGAACGATGGTTCTCATGACGCTCTCCTCGTTGCGTTGGGCCGTAGCCGCCCGCCCGGCCTCGTCATTCACGGCGAGCGCAGGTTCTACGCCGATCGGGCCGGCAGCGCTCGCATTGGCCCTTCGACAAGCGTGGTCGGCGACGGGCGAGCGAAACCCAACTGGCGCACGCGCGCACCCACGGCTATGCTGAATATCGCGAGGCTCCGCCAGCCCGGCGGCCTTGGTGGAAGCTCTGGTAGCGCAATCGAAAGTGTCGCGCAACATTGCGCCCGGGCTGGGCGCGTTCCGCATCGGCCCGGGAAACCCTGCTCAAGTCCTCTGACCTTGTCGTTCATGGAGACACGAAGAATGAATTGCCTTGCACGCTTGCTCAGGATCGGCCTGCTCGCCGCCATCGCGTCGGGCATCGGCCTGGGCGCCCAGGCCCAGCCCGCCACCGACTACCCCACCAAGCCGATCCGCCTCGTCGTCCCCTACCCGCCCGGCGGCGGCACCGACGTCATCGCGCGCATCGTGCAGGAGCGCTTCCAGGCGCTGCTGGGCCAGCCGGTGGTCATCGAGAACCGCGGCGGCGCGGCCGGCTCCATCGGCACCGAGGCGGTCGCCAAGTCGCCGCCCGACGGCTACACGGTGCTGTTCACGTTGTCCTCGCACACGATCAATCCCGCGATCTATCCCAAGCTGACTTTCGATACGGCCAAGGACTTCGAGCCCGTCGGCATGGTCGCCTCTCTTCCGCAGATCCTCGTGGCCAACCCGCAGTTCAGGCCCAACACCATCGCCGAACTGGTGGCGCTGGGCCGGGAGAAGCCGGGCACGCTGTCCTTCGCATCGGTGGGCAACGGCTCGCCGGGACACCTGGCCGGCGAACTGTTCAAGCTGCGCACCGACGTGGCGATGACCCACATCCCCTACCGCGGCGGCGGTCCGGCCGTGACCGACGTGATGGGCGGGCAGGTGCCGCTGCTGTGGGTGTCGATCCCCGCGGCGGCGCAGTTCGTGAAGGCCGGCAAGCTCAAGGCACTGGCCGTGTCGACCACGAAGCGCAGCGCCGCCTTCCCCGACGTGCCGACCATGCAGGAGGCCGGCATTCCGGACTTCGAGGTCGACTCCTGGTATGCGGTGTTCGTGCCGGCGAAAACGCCCCGGCCTATCATCTACAAGCTCAACAAGGTGATCGACACCGTGGTGCATGAGCCGGAGATCCGCGACAAGCTGCTGGCCCAGGGCAGCGAAGGCGTCGGCGGGCCGCCGGAGGCGCTCGGCAAGGTGGTCAACGCGGAACTGGTGCGGTGGAACAAGCTGGTCAAAGACGCCCACATCTCCGTCGATTAAAAGGTATGAATCTTTCTACTGCGGACGCCGATCTCGGGTCCGCGGTCCTCACCGTACTTGAGTACGGTTCCGCGCCGCGAACCCGACCTCGACGCCCTCGCTACGAAATCTTCACACCTTTTTGGCGCCGCACCGCACTGCTCCAGGAACTTCATGAATCTGACTGATCGGTATGACTGAATTGCCTCCCACCTTTACCAGCCCCATTGCCGAACTCGTGGCACGAGCTCGCGCGGCGCAACGCATCTACGAAACCTGGACACAAGAGCAGGTCGACATGGCCGTCGTTGCGGCGGGCTGGGCCATCATCGAGCCTGCGCGCAACCGTGAGCTCGCCGAGCTGGCGGTGGCCGATACCGGCGTTGGCAACGTCGAGGACAAGGTGCGCAAGAACCACCGCAAGACCTTCGGCCTGCTGCGCGACCTCAAGGGTGCGCGATCTGTGGGCGTGATCTCGGAAGACCCGGCGAGCGGGATCGTGGAAATTGCGCGGCCGGTGGGCGTCGTGTGCGCCATCACGCCTTCGACCAACCCCGGCGCGACACCGGCCAACAAGATCATCAATGCGCTCAAGGGCCGCAACGCGGTAATCGTCGCGCCCTCGCCCAAGGGCTGGTCCACGGCGGCGCGGCTCATCGAGTTCATCCATCAGCAACTCGACCGCATCGGCGCGCCGCGCGACCTGGTGCAATTGTTGCCTGCCCCGATCAACAAGCAGTCGACGGCAGAGCTGATGCGCCTGTGCGACCTGGTCGTGGCCACTGGCTCGCAAGCCAACGTGCGGGCGGCCTATGCGAGCGGCACGCCGGCCTTTGGCGTGGGCGCGGGCAACGTGGCCGGCATCGTGGACGAGACAGCCGACGTGAACGCGGCGGCCGATCGCATCCTGCGCTCCAAGACCTTCGACAACGCGACCAGCTGCTCGTCGGAGAACAGCCTGGTGATCGTCGACGCGGTGCGCCCGCAGATGCTGGCCGCCCTCAAGGACCGCGGCGCCGTCATGCTGGCCGCGACGCAGAAGGCGACGTTGCAGGCGCTGATGTGGCCGGAAGGCAAGCTCTCGCCCGCCGTCATCGGCCAGTCGGCGCGCACCATCTGCGAGCGCGCCGCCGCCCTGCCCGGCGCCAACCGCGAGGGATGGCTGGCCATCGCCGCGACCGAGCCGCGCATCTTGATGGTCGCGGAAGACAGCTTCGGCCATGACCACCCCTTCTCCGGCGAGAAACTGAGCCCCGTGCTCGCCATCTACGCGGCGCGTGATTTCGACGAGGCCGCCGCCACCGTCGCGCGCATCTACGCCTACGAGGGCGCAGGCCATTCGGTGGGCCTGCACAGCGCGGTGCCCGAGCGCGCGCTGCAGCTCGGCCTGCACCTGCCGGTCTCGCGCGTGATCGTCGACCAGGCGCATTGCATCGCCACCGGTGGCAGCTTCGACAACGGGCTGCCTTTCTCGCTCTCGATGGGCTGCGGCACCTGGGGCAAGAACAACTTCTCCGACAACATGAACTACCGGCACTACCTCAACATCACGCGCATCTCGCGGCCGATTCCGGAGCGCGTGCCGGGCGAGGAAGAGATCTTCGGCGCGTACTTTGCGCAGCACGGCAAATGACGCTCGCCCCCGAATGCGCGTTCAACGCCTCGGAGCACTGAGATGAGCGCGGCGCGAACGGTCCATGAACTGATCGAACAGCAGGCGGAATGCCAGCCGTCGGCGACGTACGCAGTGTCGGCCGAGGACGGCCGCCGCATCGGCTATGGCGAATTGACCCACGGTTGCCGCACCGTCGCGGCCGTGCTGCATCGCCATGGCGCGCGACCCGGCGACATCGTCTCCATCGTCATGCCCAACGGCCTCCAGACCCTGCGCCTGCTGCTCGGCGCCATGCATGCCGGCCTGTGCGTCAACCCGATCAACCTGGTCTCGCAGCCCGAGCAGATGCGCTACGTGCTGATGCACTCAGACTGCCGCATCACATGTGTCGCCCCCGAATGGGAGGCACGCGTGCGCGCCATGCTGGACGGCATCGGGCGCGAAGTAACAGTGATCGTGGTCGACCCGGATGACAGGACACTGCCGGGCGAGCCCGATCAGGCGGCGCGCGCACCAGCACCCGACCCGGGTGCAGTGGCCCTGCTGATGTACACCTCCGGCACCACCGGCCAACCCAAGGGCGTGATGCTGACGCAGGCCAACCTCGCGGCCAATGCGCATGCAATCAGCCGGGAGCACGCATTGGTTGCCAGCGACCGCGTGCTCGCCGTGTTGCCGCTCTATCACATCAACGCCTTCGCCGTGACCATGCTCGCGCCGCTCGCGCATGGCGGCAGCCTGGCGATGCCCGCGCGCTTTTCGGCCGGCCGTTTCTGGGAACAGGTGGCGAGCACGCGATGCACCTGGATCAACGTCGTGCCGACGATGATTTCCTATCTGCTCGAAGGCGCCGTTCCGTCGCGCACGCAAACCGACCCCATCCGCTTCTGCCGCTCCGCCTCCGCCGCCTTGCCGCCCGAGCATCACCGCACTTTCGAATCGATGTTCGGCATCGGCATCGTCGAGACCATGGGCCTCACCGAGACGGCGGCGCCCTCCTTCTCCAATCCGATGGCGCCGGAACAACGCAAGCTCGGCTCGGTCGGCCGCGCATCGGGCTGCGAAGCGCGCGTGATCGATGCGGCACTGCATGAAGTGCCCGACGGCAACACCGGCGAACTCGCCATCCGCGGGCCCAACGTCATGCGCGGCTACTACAAGAACGAGCAGGCCACCCGCGACAGCTTCACGCCAGATGGCTGGCTGCGCACCGGCGACCTCGGCCACCGCGATGCGGACGGCTTCTTCTTCGTCACCGGTCGCATCAAGGAACTCATCATCAAGGGCGGCGAGAACATCGCGCCGCGCGAGATCGACGAGGCGCTGCTCCAGCACCCCGCGGTGCGCGAGGCCGCCGCGGTCGGCGTGCCTGACAAGCACTACGGACAGCAGATCGGCGTGTGCGTCGTGTTGCGCGAAGGTCATGCGGTCGACGAAGACGCGCTGCGCACTTTTTGCGAAACGACGCTCGGGCGATTCAAGACGCCCGCGTATTTCCGCATCGTCGACGACCTGCCGCGAGGGCCGTCGGGCAAGGTGCAACGCCTCAAGCTGGCGCCGCTGTTCGACACTGCTAAAGCCGCCTGAGCCTGCGCTTTTGATGGCGAGTCTGCAAGCGGTCTGTCCCGTGGGGGGAGGCCTACAGGCAACCTGGGGCCCACGGCCGTCGTAGCTCCTGCAAGTTGCAGTGGCCGGTTCAAGCATCAAGCGCCGCGCCGTGCAGCACTTGTGTCCGATCGCCGCTCGCTCAGTCCACGACGCCGGCGACCAGCGCAAAATCGCCATGCGTCGGTAGGAAGCGCGTCCCGCCAATGCCCGCCCCTGCGTACAGCGCGTCAAACTCATCGCGGGTGCGCTCCCGCCCGGTGAGGGCAACCAGCATGTTCAGGTCGGACCTGACGACGACCCGATCTTTTCCGCAAGTGCCCGGCCGCGACGGCATCACCCTTTCCACGGCAATCACCGCACCACCCGGCCGCATGGCTTCCCGGCAGTTCGCAAGGATTTGCGTCGCTCGCTCATCGTTCCAGTTGTGCAGAACGCTCTTGAGCAGGTAGATGTCGCCGCCTGCGGGAACGCGGTGGAAGAAGTCTCCGCCGACCACCTTGCAACGATCGTCCACCCCCGCTCGCCGAAGTGCATCCTGCGCACCAACCACGCCCGTGGGCAGGTCAAAGAGAATGCCGCGCAGTTGCGCGCGGCTCTGCAATACCCTCGCGATCAACTCGCCCTGCCCTCCGCCGACATCGACGATGCAGTCGGCGCCGTCCAGCGGAAGCGCTGCGACGATGGCATCCGCCACGCGCCGGGTCATCTGCACCATCGCGCCGTGAAAGAGCGCGGCCGTGGCCGGGTCCGCATCGAGATCACCGAAGCCCACCTCGCCGAGATGGCGCTGCTTGTGGCTGAGGCCGGTGCGAACGCTCTCGTGCAACTCGCCCCACCGCGCCCAGTGCGGCCCGCCGACCAGCAGCGCCCAGGCGCGCAGCGAGCCGGGATCGTCCTCGCAGAGCAGACGGCCCATCGATGTGAGCGCGTATTGACCTGCGTCCGTCTCGGCACACAGGTCGAGCGTGGCCATCGCACGCAGCAGCCGATGCACGGACGGTGCGTGGCACCCGGTCGCGCCGGCCAGTTGCTCCACCCCCATCGCGCCTTCAGCAAGACGTCCCGGAATATCGAGCACGCAGGCCGCGCGCACGACCTGCGTCGTCCAGTTGGCATTGATGAGCCCCAGCAACTCGCCGCTGCGGTCCATCGTTCATTCCATCCGGATGCCGGCTTCGCGGATCACCTGGCCCCAGCGCATGTTCTCGCTGCGGATGAACGCGCCGAAGGCCTCCGGAGCCAGAAGGCCGGGCTCCGCGCCGCCATTGGCGAACCAGATGCGGGCGTCCTGCGTTGAACTGATGTTCACGATCTCGGCGTAGAGGCGGTCGATCACGGGTCTGGGCGTGTTCGCAGGCGCGGCGATGCCCGTCCAGCCCGCAAACTCGTAGCCCGGCACGCCCGCTTCGGCAATCGTCGGAACGTCCGGCAGCGAGGGTGACCGCTGCGCGCCGGTCACACCCAGCGCACGCAGTGATCCGGCACGCACCTGCGGCAATTGGGCCGTGAGGCCTTCAATGGCCCACGTGACTTGTCCGGCGAGCAGCGCGGCCATCATCGCGCCGCCGCCCTTGTAAGGCACATGCACCGCATCGATTCCCGCCGCACGCTTGAACAATTCGCTGGCCAGGTGCGGCGGCGTACCGATGCCCGGTGAGGCGAAATTCAACTCGCCCGGCTTGGCCTTTGCCAGTGCGACGAGTTCGCGCACCGACGTGGCGGGCACGCCCGGTGCCACCGTGAGCAGCAGCGAGCCGTAGCCCCATCGCGTGATCGGCGCGAAATCGGTGAGCGGGTCGTAGCCTGTGCGCGCGAACAAGTGCGGGTTGAAGGCCGCCGTTCCCTGATGGATCAGCAGCAGCGTGTAGCCGTCCGGTGCGCTGCGCGCGACGGTTTCCGCACCGACATTGCCGCCTGCGGCCGCGTTGTTCTCGACGATGACGGGCTGCCCCAGGGCGCTGGAGAGCCGCTCGGCCAGCCAGCGGCCCCGGATGTCCGTCACGCTGCCGACGCCACCCGCGACGATCTTCAAAGGGCGCGACGGCCACGTGGGCGCCTGGGCACGCGCAACCGGTGCGCCGACGACAGCGAGCCCGGCAGCCGCCAGTGCGGCGAAGGTACAGGAACGACGGCCGGTGTCCATGGTGTGCTCCTTGTCGCAACAGCCCGATGCGCTCAATATGCGCGGCAAGCGGCGCGAAGGGAATACTCCTCCGCGCGCCGGTGGCATCAACCGGAAGTTGAAGCCCCCTCGGGGCCTCTACGGGGTCGGGCATGGACAAACTGCGTTCGCTCCACTATTTCGTCGCCGCTGCGGAGACCTCCAGCTTTTCCGCGGCCTCGCGCCGGTTCGGCGTGAGCGTTGCCGCCGTCGCCAAGATGATCGGCGCGCTGGAGCGAGAGCTTGGCATGACCCTGTTCGAACGGCATGCGCAAGGGCTGGTGCTCACGGCCTCCGGTGGGGCGTACCTGGAAGCTTGCTTGCCCGCACTCGAGCAGTTGGCCCTGGCCGACGAGCAGGCGAGCGCGTCGACGTCGCGCGCCCGCGGCACCGTGGTGGTCGGCGTGCAGCCGGTGATCGCCCAGGAATGCCTGACGGCCGCATTGCCGCGATTTGCCTCCATGTACCCCGAGATCCAGCTTGACATCCGCTACTTCATGCGCGCGACGGACGAGCAGGTGCGCGGCGTCGATGTCTTCCTCGTGATGGGCTGGCCGCAGGCGATCGGCGACCTGGTGCTGCGCCCCATCGGCGCGACCGGCTTCGTGGTGTGCGCAGCGCCCGCATACTGGGCGGCGCACGGCATGCCACGCCACCCCAGCGAGCTCGAACACCACAACTGCATGTGCATCCGGTCGAACCATGGGTCGGTCATGGACCTCTGGCGCTTCCGGCGCGGGGATGAACGGGTCTCGGTGACGGCGGGCGGCTGGCTGGTCGTCGACAACGCGCACCGGGACATGGTGCGCGACCTGGCGGTCGCAGGCGCCGGCGTGATCCGCGTGCTCGACTGGCACAAGCGCCAGGGCCGCGAGATCGCGAGCGGTGCGCTGGTCGCAGCGCTCGCCGACTGGGAGATGGACGACGAGGTGCCGCCGGTCAACATGCTCTATCCACCAAGTGCACGGCGCATCGCGCGGGTGCGGCTGTTCATGGACTTCGTGACACAGCTCTTTCGTGAGATCGAGCAGCAACGGGAAATCCACGCGCCCGCCACCTCGATGCCGCGCTGGGCGATCGGGCGGCGCTCTCGGGCGTCGGCGACTTTGCGCCCCGATCCCGGCTGAGCAGGCCGGCGATCCCGGGGTCCCGCACATCCAAACGCCTTCCGCTTGCGTAGTAGCAGAGTGCATTCGCACTGGCGCCGACGGCGCTCAACTTTTGAAGGAGTCAGGATGAAGAGAATTTTCTACACACTCACGCTGCTGAGCGCGCTGACTGGCGGAGCCTGGGCGCAATCCAGCCCACCGGGCGTGGCGGTTCCTCCACAAACACCGGGGGTGGCCAGTGACAAGGCTCAGCGGGCAGGAGAGGTGCGCAAGGACTCGCGACTGACACAAGGCGTCACCCCACGAGGCAGCGACATGCCCAAGGTCGCCGAAGGCGGCGCGATTGGAACCGACAAGGCTGCAATATCCGGCGAGCGCCGGGCCGAAACTCGCAATACGCGCCGGCCTGGAAGGCCGACGCCCGTGCCCGGCGGCACACCCAAGTGACCATCAAACGACCGCTCAAACGCCCGCTTGCGATCCTTGGCATTCCTTCTTTTCAACGAAAAGGTGATGTGATGCCCAAATATGTGATCGAACGCAATGTTCCCGGCCTCGGCTCCCTCAACCCGGCCGAGCTTCATGCCATTTCTCAGAAGTCCAACAGCGTGATTCAAGCGCTGGGCCCCGGCGTGCAGTGGGTGCAGAGCTTTGTGACGGGCGACAAGATGTACTGCATCTACAACGCGTCGAGCGAAGCGATCGTGCGCGAGCACGCACAGCGCGGTGGCTTTCCAGCGAACAGCGTCGCGCGTGTGAGTTCCATCATCGACCCGACCACCGCCGACGCGGCGTGACACCTGCGGCTTGCGGTCCAGCAGTTGCCGAGGGACCATTGCGCATGGGTCTGGCCATTCAGCTTCTGGGTACGCCGCGTGTGGTGCGCGATGGCGAGCCCTTGCCAGGCGCGCGCGGCAACAAGGTGTGGGGCTTGCTCGCCTTCCTGGTGCGCAGCCCATCGCCAGTCAGCCGCAAGCACCTCGCGTCGCTCCTGTTCGAAGACGCGGAGGACCCGCTTGCTGCGCTGCGGTGGAATCTGAGCGAACTGCGCCGACTGCTGAGCGACGACGCCCTGCGCGGCGATCCCCTGTCGCTTTCCCTGGAAGACCCGGCGAGCTACGTCGATGTCGACGTTGTGTCGAGGGGCCGTTGGGATGAGGCATTGAACATGCCCGGCCTGGGCCGCGAATTGCTGGAGGGCATCAGCTTCGCCAGCAGTCCTTCGTTTGACGTATGGCTCTCCACGCAGCGGCGTCACTTGCAGGCCACCTCGGAGGCTGTGTTGCGGGAGGCCGCACTGGCTCGACTTGCTGCGGGCGCGGCGATCGAAGCCACCGATCTCGCGGCCCGACTGGTGGGTTTGAACCCGCTCGACGAGAACTTCCAGGCGCTGCTGGTGCGCAGCCTTGCGGCGGCCGGCGACGGCGTCGGCGCATCGCGCCAGGTCGCGGCCTGCAGGGCGCTCTTCATGCGCGAACTCGGTGTGGCGCCCGGTGCCACGCTCGAAGCGGCAATGCGCACGGTCACTGCCCTGCCGACAGCACCACCGGCGACCGGACGCATGGCGGCCATGGCACAACTCGAGGCGGGCGAGGCCGCCATCAGCGGCGGCGTGCTCGAAGCCGGCTTGCAATGCTTGCGCCGTGCCATCGTCGAGGCCGACGCGACGGGCGACCCCGTCTTGCGTGCGCGCACCCGCGTCGCACTGGGCAGCGCATTGGTACACGCCGCGAGAGGACGCGACGAGGAAGGTGCAACTGCGCTGCACGAAGCCCTTGGCGTGGGAGAGGAGGCTTCACCAGCGCTCGCCGCAGCGGCGTGCCGGGAACTCGGGTACGTCGAGTTCTTGCGCGGGCGCTATGAGCGCGCGCTGCCCTGGCTCCGACGCGCTGCCGCGTTGGCTGGCAGCGATCGAGGGGAGCAGGCGCGAATCCTCACCGTACACGGAAGCGCGCTGAGCGACATGGCGCACTACACGCATGCAACTGCATTGCTGAGCGAGGCCGCATCGCTTGCTGCGGAGATCGGCGATCAGAAGCAGATCGCCTACGCGACGTCGATGATCGGCCGGTCGTACCTGCTGCAGGGTGAGTTGGCCGCCGCTGCCGAGGTCATCGACATTGCAGTCGCAAAGGCGCAGCGGCATTGGACGGCGTTCGTGCCATGGCCTCAATCGTTGCGCGCTGAAATTGACCTGATGAACGGCGACGTGGACGCAGCGGCAGACCGCCTCGAGCATGCTTTCGCGCTCGGCTGCCAGTTGGGCGATCCGTGCTGGGAAGGCATTGCCGGACGCGGGCGTGGACGTGTTGCCATAGCACGCGGCGAGACTGAGCGCGCCGTCGAGATCCTGACGGATGCCATCGCTCGCAGCGTGCGCCTGCCTGACGCCTATCTGTGGGGCAAGGGGTACGCGCTGGATGTGTTGTGTGCGCTGGCTGTGGATCTGGGCCTGCCGCAAGCGGCAGGCTGGATCGAAGAGATGCAGCGCCTTGCGGCGCGCAGCGGAATGCGAGAGCTGACGATGCGGGCCCATCTTCATCGTGCGGCACTGGGGGACCACGCCAGCGGCAGCGCGGCGGCCTTGCTCGCCGAAGAGATCGGCAACCCCGTGTTGCTGGCGCTCGCCACTCCCGTCGCAACGCTGCTCGGCAGATGTTGAAGAAAGCCCAAGAGGCCCGGTAGCCGTTCGCGCCGCCTATCGAGCCTGGTACCTGGCAGGACTTCGGATTGTTGCCTCAGTACTTCAGTACTTTCGTCGACTCGAGATTCGCGTCCAACGCAGCCGGCGTCAGCCATTCGGGCTTGCAGCCGAAGTCCTTGTAAAGCTGCATCTGGTCCGCATAGTGCCCCGACTTGCGGCCGTCGGGCGCAATGAAACCGCTCTGGCCGGGCGGTGCGACGGTGCAGAGCGTCACGCCCTGTTTCGTCAGCACGGCCTTGTGGTTCTGCGTGCCGCGGTTCATGTAGGTCGGCAGCGTCAACGTCTCGTCGGGGCCGGCCTGCGGCGCGCCGATGAAATTCTTGGGAAGGAACGTGTGCCGCGTGACCGGCGTCAGCCACTTCGATTGATCGGCGCCGAAGCGGGTGGTCAGTTGCGCGAGCGCATCGGACATCGCGCTGCGGATCATGGCATTCTTGTCGGCCCCATGAAAGAAGTCGATCGTCTGCGGCACGCCCGCACGGGAGCCGAGCAAGGCGTTGTAGAGCAGCTTCGACCCATTGCCCGGCCGGATGCTGCCGACAGTGTCCGCGTTGGCATAGCCGGGGTTGGAGTACGCAGGCAGCAAGGCCGGCGGCAGGTCGGCCTGCAGCAGCTTGCGGTACATGATCGGAAGCCACTCGCGCATGATCGTCGCGGCTGCGCCTTCGTAGCGACCCGTGTCGCGCGTGTCCTCGTCGAGCATGTTCCAGCGTGCGAGCGTCTGGGCCGCCTGCCTGACCGGATCGCCGGGCGGGAGATCCTTCGTTGCTTCGTTGATGAACGAAATGAAGTAGCGCGCGTTGGTGTCGGCAAACGCGGTGTCGTAGTTGAGGCGCCAGACCTCGTCCGGCGTGAGCCGCGGCTTGGCCTCGAAGCGACGATTGAATTCGTTGACCCGGTCGACCGCACCGTAGTTGTTGCCGTCACCGGTCGAGCCGGGTGCCGGCTGGTTGTTCCAGTTGCTGATGTATCCCTGCGCCGGGTTCAGCACCTGCGGCACGTCGCTGAAAGGCCGAAAGCCGGCCCACTCCATGCTGCCGTCGCCGATCGCGGGCAGGCGCACATCCTGCGACGCCGGCCGGATCGGCAGCCGCGCCGGCGACACGTAGCCGATGTTGCCGTCGGTGTCGGCGTAGTACCAGTTGATCGTGATCGCGACACGCCGGGCCTGCGCCAGCCAGTCGGTCCAGTTCTGAGCCTGCATCGAGCGGATCCAGGCCACCATGGATTCCAGCTCCAGGCCGTCCCAGCTGCGGCGCATCGAATAGGCGGCGTTGTTGGGCACATCGAAGCTGGTAACCAGGCCGTGCACGGTCGAATAGACGTCGAGCGACACGTCGGGAGCACCCTTGACCTTGATGACCTCGGTGCGCTGCCCCATCTTGCGCATCTGCCCATTGAACAGGTATTCGTGCGGGTTCGCCGGATTGAGCTTCTCCTGGTAGATGTCGTTGACGTCCTGCGGCCCGGCCGTCGCGCCCCAGCTGATCTTTCCGTTGGTGCCGAACAGCACGACGGGGTGTGCGAACGGCGTGTTGCCGGTCACGTCAAAGCCGGCCCCGTGCAGGCCGACCGCGAAGACGTACGACGGGTTGACCCAGCCGAACTGCGGGCCGTTGATGAAGACCGTGGAGCCGTCCGTGGTCTTGCTCGGCCCGGCAATCCAGAGGTTGCTCGCGGTGGGCCGCGTCTCCGTCGGCACGACGCCACGCCGCGCAGCGTCCACGTCGTTCATCGCCACCAACACTTCCGGTGAGACTTGACCCAGCCGCGCCATCTGCGCCTCGCCACGCGTCGGGGAATCGGCCTGGGCCGCAAGCTTCGTCGTGCGCGGCACCGTGGTGGGCGCCAAGGGGTCCTCGAGCCACAGGATCTGGTCGAACAACTGCTTTCCGACGACGTCGCCGCGTGCCTGCTTCAGTTGGTTCAGCAGTCGCAGGTTGGCAATCTCGCTGCTTGCATTGGAGAAGCGGTTGGCCATCGTGCCGATCCAGACCATCGCCACGTCGTAGTCGGTCCAGTCGGCCTTGGGCTCGAAGCCGGCATCGATGAACTGCTTGGGCATCCATTTCGACTTGTCGGCAAGCACTTCTCGCACTCGTGCGTTGAAGCCTGCCGCATAGCCCGCGAAGATGGCCGCGTCGTCGGCAGGCAGCTTGGCCAACTGCGCGCGGATGGAGGCCGGCGTGAAGCCGCTGCGGCTTCCCTTGTCCAGCGCCACGTAGTCCGGTCCCATCACCTCAGAGACCGTGCCAAGCACCGCGCGACGCGCCATCTCCATCTGGAACAGGCGATCCTCCGCGACTGCATAGCCAAAGCCGTGAAACAGCCCTCTTGTGTCGTTTGCATAGACGTGCGGAACACCGTAGCTGTCGCGCTTGATGGTGAGCGCGCCAGCAGGCGACCCGCCCGAGTCCGCCGGTGGCGCGGTGCCGGCCGCGCACCCGGCCAACACCGCGGCCACGCACAGGGCGCCCAGGCGCCGGAAAACTGGATTCTGAGAGCTTTGCATTGAACATCCTGCGAGGAGGCGCTGTCGCGCCCTGGACTTCGAAAGGGCCGCCATGGGCGATGGTTCGCGTGGTGGGCCGGTGATGCTGGATCGGTCAAAACACATTCGACCGACCGTTCGGTCAATTGTAAATTGATTGATGCCCGAAGCATCCGGGTAAACCCGAAATCTGGAAGACGGAGTAGATCGAGACGGCGTGGCCAGCGGCGCAATGGCCGCGCCCGCTGCCAACGTCCGGCCCATTGCGGTTGCCGCGCGGCACGACCGTGTCGTATGCCCAACCACCCGCTGTGGACAACCCGGAAGGCCGTGCGCCTGATTGACTCGCCATTGCGACATGTCGCGTTTGCAATGGAGGTGGCCCTTCACTCACAAGATCCGGTCGCCTGGCACCTCCCAATTCGGCGAAGCCGACCTCAGTTGTCCCCGCTGTCGGTGCATGACTCTGTGGATAACTGGCATGGCAACTCGCCGAAGCCGCGCCGTGCCTCGCATCCGACAAGGTGCCCGTGGAATGTGCAATCCTGCGCACTCGTCTAGCGCTTCGGCTTTTCCTCGAGCGCGTTGTCTGGCTGCAGCAAAGCGACCCAGCGGCGGTGCTCCCGTTCGAGGGCCGCCAGACGCGCCCGCAACGCCTCCTGACTGGTCCACTGCCCGTGAAGGGCGCGACTGCGTGCCGACTCGTACTCGAGATCGGCAACAGGCAGCAAGGCCGTGTTGTCGGCAGCCACATAGCCGTACGACGACATCAAGCCGCGAAGCACGGCCCGCTGCTGCGCGCCGCGGACGTCGTCGGCGCGCCCGTAGTCGACCAATGCACTGCGGAGCTTGCGTTTCACCTCCGGCGCCAGGCCCTTGCGAACGAGGATCTGTGCCGCGGGTACCGATGCCGAACTCCAGATCACCTGGATGCGTTCCGCTTCCACGGGAAACTGTCGCCGAAAACGCTCGAGGTCGGTGGTGTTGTTGGTCGCGACGTCTGCGTCCCCGTTGGCCACTGCAAGCGCCGTTTCCTGGTGCGTGCCGATGACGACATCGCGAAAGCGCGTTTCGATCTCGATATTGTTCGGGATGAACAACTGCATCTGCGGAACGAGGAATCCCGTCAGCGAGCTCGCGGGACCTCGGGCAATGACCCAACGCTCGGGCGCGCGCAGGAGCGCATCCAGCGAGTTGAAAGGAGGCACCTTGCGCGTCAACAGCACCGACTGGTGCTCTGGAATGCCGTTGCGCCTGGCGACTTCGGCGATGACCTGCATGTGGCCGCCGACGACGGCGTCGAGCGCCAGTTTGCCGGGCAGCAATGCGATGTCGACACCGTCTTGCTGGATGGAACGGGCAAGCGCGCCATACGACGGCAGTGAGAGCGCAGCGATCGGTTGCCCGATCTCGCGCGCCATCTCTGCCCACAACGGCTCCCAATTCCTGCGGGACTCCAGCACGTCGCCAAGGGGCAGCACGCCAAACCTCAACGGCGCGTTGACCTGTGCGCCAGCATGGACTGCCACAACGCCGGCGCATGCGAAGACCAGCAAACGCGCCGCCACGCCATGGCCAAGCACCCATCGGATCACTTCTGCAAGACAAGACCACATCCGCACACACGCCCTTTGTTTCTGTATTGCCATGCCGATCGCAAGGCACTCGATCCTAGTGCGACCGTAGCCTCAGCGACCAAGGAAAACGTACGATGGACCGAGGCCCGCGGTCGTCGGCATCGAGCTCGCAATCACCACCGGTGCGACGACGGAGAGCGGCTTGGACGATCTGCGGTCAGACAGCTTTGCATGGCGGGCATCGGCCCGGTCCGCGTTCGAGCTCTTACGGCGCCGGCACTCTTCCGCCCTGAACGAAACGTCCGAAGCCTGGATGTGCAGCGCCGCCAGCGCGCCAACCACCAGACCGGCGGCGGCAACCCTGAACATGCTGCGATCGAGGCACTTCTTGCGCGTCAGCAAGGCGATCGCCGCCAGCGCAATCGACACCTGCAGCACCGTGGTGGCCTGGGCCCTGCAATGGTCCTCGTGCATCTGCGCTTTCGACTTGCGGTCCCAGTCTTCGGCCTCCGCCTCCGGCTTCTGGGCGCGCTCTGGATTTCTGCCTTCTCAGGCCGCCTGAGCCTGCGCTCTTGATGGCGAGTCTGCAAGCGGTCGGTCCCGTGTGGAGGATACCCACAGGCAACTTGGGGCCCATCCCGGCTGTACACAGGTGCTGCAAGGCGGCCTTTAATCAGGCCATTTTTCGCTTGATTGTTCGCGCCCGCTCCCGCACTTCGATCAGATGAAGTTGAACGTCCTTGGCGGCAAAGAGGGCAGCGTCGACATCACCCTGCGCCAATAGCTCCAAGCACTGCTGGTTCAACTGCTGAAGCTTCTTCAGGTCTTGCGGTTCCAGAACCCATGCCGCGCTCAAGGCGTCCAGCGCCTTGGCACAACGCGCTCGATCTTCCTCAGGAGTGATCATTTCGTAATCTTGCGGAGGCATTGCGCGAACTGTGACGCCGATCAGGCTTTCTTCAAACCTGCGCATCACCTCGTAGAACTTTGCTTGGCTCACTGCGACTGCTCCATTTTTGCTCCCCAGGACCGCCTCTGGCTCGATTTTTCCCATGGTTCCGAATGTCGGCTCCTGGCCGACAGTCGAAGCCCAGCCTCCGCTCCACGAGCATCAAAGCATTGCCGATGCCACCGCTGCCACCGCCCCGACACACACCACGATGGCCGTCCACTTCAGCAGATGCCCCGCCGGCGCGGCGCGCTTGTTCACGTCCACCAGGTCGACCCGTCGCCGCATCGAGATCAACACCAACCCCAGGGCGCCGAACAGCAGCACGGCGCCGCCCACTCCCAGCAGCAGGCTGTTCGCGGTGAGCGCCATCTTCAGGTAGACCACGGCACTGACCATGGCCGAAATGGCCGTGCGGGTCCATGCCATCGCCGTGCGCTCCGGCTGAAGCCCGGGGTCTCTCACACCACGCCCGCCAGCATCAAGGTCACCAGCATCGCGGCAACGAACAGCAGCACGGCCAGCACCGCGAGCCACTTCGATCCGGGCAGCGGCCAGTCGTGGCGCATCGCGATCTCGTTCCCCTTCCAGCGCCAGTAGGCCACGGCGGCCAGCAGCGCGGCAATGCCGCTGCCCGCGACCGCGAGCACGGCCACATAGTGGTGCCCCGGGGCGCGCGTGGCCAGCTGGTCGAACAGCACGGAGCCCGCCAGCAGCGCGAGGGCCGTGCGGACCCAGGCAAGGAAGGTGCGCTCGTT
Source organism: Variovorax robiniae (assembly GCF_037889955.1). Classification (NCBI taxonomy): domain Bacteria; kingdom Pseudomonadati; phylum Pseudomonadota; class Betaproteobacteria; order Burkholderiales; family Comamonadaceae; genus Variovorax; species Variovorax robiniae. Next base: position 109,031 of record NZ_JBBKZS010000008.1, on the reverse strand, counting down.
GGCGAGAGAAAAGCGGTAGTCCGGCTCGCGGCCTTCCCGCTGCCAGGCGGGCCGGCGATCAGGTGGTGGATTCATGGCAAATACAGGAAACCGATCATCATCGGCTCCGAGGAAAAGGGCGAAACCTGAAGGATACAGACGCGCACGCCGCATGCCTTGATGCGTCATGAATACAAAGGCACACTTACGCTCCGTCGCCGGACGCCAACCAGGCACCGTGCCCAGACTCGACCAGTCGATTGCACCCCGCGCAAGGGTGCTGCGCCATTCATCAACCAAGGCAGGGCACCATGGACAGACCCCACGAGAAATACGACCGCCTCATCGAGCGATGCCAGACGCTCGCGCCGACACCCACCGCGGTCGCGCATCCTTGCGACCAGAGTTCGCTGGAGGGCGCCTTGCAGGCGGCCAAGCTGGGCCTGATCGCGCCGATCCTCGTGGGGCCGAGCGCCCGCATCCTGGCCGTGGCCAAGGACTGCGGCCTGGACCTCACCGGCATGCCAATCGTGGATGCCCCCTTCAGCGTCGCCTCAGCGGAGATGGCCGTGCAACTCGTGCGCGAGGGCAAGGCCGAGGCGCTGATGAAGGGCAGCCTGCACACCGACGAACTGATGGGCGCCGTGGTCAAGAGCGCGACCGGCCTGCGCACCGCGCGGCGCGTCAGCCACTGCTTCGTGATGGACGTACCGGGCCATGAAGACGCACTCATCATCACCGACGCGGCCGTGAACATCGCGCCGACGCTCGAGGTCAAGGCCGACATCCTTCAGAACGCGATCGACCTGGCCCACGCGCTGCACTTCGACGAAGTGCGCGTGGCCGTTCTTTCCGCGATGGAGACCATCAACCCCAAGGTGCCCTCCACGCTGGAGGCCGCGGCGCTCTGCAAGATGATGGACCGCGGCCAGGTCACGGGCGCGCTCATCGACGGCCCGCTGGCACTGGACAACGCCATCGACATGGAGGCCGCGCGGGTCAAGGGCATCAAGTCCCCGGTGGCCGGCCGCGCCAACGTGTTGCTGGTGCCGGACCTGGAAGCGGGCAACATGCTGGCCAAGAGCCTGTCCTTCCTGGCCGGCGCGGATACAGCGGGCATCGTGCTCGGCGCCAGGGTGCCTATCATCCTCACCAGCCGTGCCGACTCGCTCATCGCGCGACTCGCATCGTGCGCGGTGGCGGCGCTGGTCGCTCAATCCCGCCGTGAAGGCACCAAAGTGATAGGTTGATTGAATGTCTGATGTCGTCCTCGTTCTCAATGCCGGCTCCTCGAGCATCAAGTTCAGCGTCTTCGAAGCGGAAGGCGAAAACCTGCCGCTGTTCAGCGGCCAGGTGGAAGGCCTGTACACAGCGCCAAAGTTCACCGCCAAGTCGGCCATCGGCACCCGCATCGGCGACCGCGAATGGGGCGATGGCACCGCGCTCGGCCATGAGGGCGCGATTGCCCATCTGATCGAGTTCTTCCGGCAGCAGTTGGCCGGGCACAAGATCATCGCGGTGGGACATCGCGTGGTACACGGCGGTCTTGCATTCGCGCAACCCGTGCGCGTCGATGCCGATGTGGTTGCGGCGCTGCGCAAGCTGAGCCCGCTGGCGCCGCTGCACCAACCGCACAACCTCGGCCCGATCGAGATCGTTGCCAAGCTCCAGCCCACGCTGCTGCAAGTCGCCTGCTTCGACACGGCCTTCCATCGCCGCCAACCGGAGCTTGCGCAGGCCTTCGCGCTGCCGGCGTCCATCACGGACCGCGGCGTGCGCCGCTATGGCTTCCACGGGCTTTCCTATGAATACATCGCGAGCGTGCTGGACCAGTTCGATGCCAGGGCGGCATCGGGGCGCACCCTCGTCTCGCACCTGGGCAACGGCAGCAGCATGTGCGCGATGGTCGGCGGCCAGAGCGTCGCCAGCACCATGGGTTTCACCGCGCTCGACGGCCTGCCGATGGGCACGCGCTGCGGCAGCATCGACCCCGGCGTGCTGCTCTACCTGATGGACGAGATGGGCATGGATGCGCGCGCCATCGAGGACCTGCTCTACAAGCAGTCGGGGCTGCTGGGCGTGTCGGGCGTGTCCAGCGACATGCGGGTGCTGCTGGCCAGCGACGATCCGCGCGCGGCGCAGGCGGTGGACCTGTACGTCTATCGCCTGGTACGCGAGATGGGTTCGCTTGCGGCCGCTGCGGGCGGCGTGGATGCGCTGGTCTTCACCGCGGGCATCGGCGAGCATTCCGCCGCGATCCGCGAGCGCGCCTGCCGCGACGCGGCCTGGCTCGGCATCGAGCTGGACCCGGTGGCCAACCAGTCCGGTGGGCCACGCATCAGCACCGCCGCCAGCAAGGTGTCGGTGTGGGTGATCCCCACCAACGAGGAACTGATGATCGCGCGCCACGCGATGAAGATCAGCCAGGCCGCAGGGTGATCGTTCGGCCGGGCCTCCACTGGCTGCGCATGGTGTTCGTGTGGCGCGGCTCGGTGCTGCGCGACATCGCACCGCAGCTGCTGCTGGTGACCGGCTTCGCGATCCTTGTCACGGTGATCCACGGGCAACTGTTCGCGTGGAAAGTGCCGCTCAACTTCGTGCCCTTCTCGCTGATCGGCTTGACGCTGGCGATCTTCCTGGGCTTTCGCAACAACACCAGCTATGCGCGCTACTGGGAGGCGCGCATGCTGTGGGGCAGCGTGCTGAACGAGACGCGCATCCTGTTGCGCCAGGCGCTGACGCTGGTCGACCCGCCGGGTGATGCGCCATTGCTCGCGGCCCGCTTGATCGCCTTCGTGCATGCGCTGCGCCATCAGCTTCGCAAGACCGATCCGTCGGCCGATTTCGAGCGCCTGCTGTCCGCGGAAGACCGCGCGCGCCTGCTGCCTGCGCAGTTCAAGCCCGCGATGCTGCTGCTGATGGCCGGCGAGTGGGTGCGCGACCGCCGGCAGGCCGGCCAGATCGCACCGGCCCTGGTCCCCGCGATCGAGCATCCGCTGGGCCAGTTGACCGATGCGCTGGGCGGCTGCGAACGCATTGCCGGCACGCCGATTCCCTTCACCTACGCGGTCATCATCCACCGCACCATCTTCCTGTACTGCGTGCTGCTGCCCTTTGGGCTGGTCGATTCCATCGGCCCGATGACCCCGGTGATCGTGGCCTTCATCGCCTACACCTTCTTCGCGCTGGAAGCGTTGGGCGCGGAGATCGAGGAGCCTTTCGGGATGCAGCAGAACGACCTGGCGCTGGATGCGATGTCGCGCATGATCGAGTCGACGTTGCGGGAGATGCTGGGGGAGGTGCAGCAGCCGATCGCGGTGGACCCCAGCGTGTACATCCACACCTGAGGGCGCCTGAAGCGGCGCTACTTCCGGTTCAAGAACGCCGCCATGAAGCGCTGCGGCTCGCCCGTCGCATAGGCGCTCGCGAACTCTTCCACGCCATTGCGGATGGAAGTTTCCAGCGGCTCCTGCTGCCATTCGCGCAGCAGCCGCTTCTGCTGGCGCATCACCGCAGGCCCGTTGCCCGCGAACTTCCGGGCCATGCGATCGACTTCCTCGTCAAGCCGGTCCAGCGGCACGACGTTGTCCACCAGCCCCCAGGCGAGGGCCTGCGCGGCATCGATGTTGTCGCCGGTCATCAGCAGCCAGTTTGCGCGGGCCTGACCGATCAGGCGCGGCAACAGCGCCGCATGAATGATCGAGGGAATGCCCACCTTCACCTCCGGCATGCCGAACTGCGCGCGGTTGGAGGCGATGCGCAGGTCGCAGGCCGCGGCGAGTTCCAGTCCGCCGCCCAGCGCCCAGCCGGAGAGGCGGGCGATCACCGGACTCGGGAACAGGCGCACCGCCTCGCACAGGCTGCGCAGGTTGTCAATGAAGGTGCGCGCGCTGTCCATGTCGAGCGCGCCCATCTCCTTGATGTCGGCGCCGCCCACGAAGGCCCTGTCGCCGGCGCCGCGCAGAACGAGCACACGCACCTCGCTGTCGGCGGCAAGTTGCGTGACCGCCGCGTGCACATCGTCGATGACGGCGGAGTCGAGGATGTTCAGCGCGTTGGCCGAGCGGATCGTGACAGTGGCAATGCCGTCGGCTTGCATGCCGACGATCGCGTGGTCGTATTCAGGCAGGTTCTTCATCGTCGTCGGATCGTGTCAAAGCAGGGGCGTCATCCGCGCGGCCGCGGCCTTCAACGCATCGATGCGCTTCAGCGCGTCCTTCATCGTCATGCGCGCCGTTGGCGCATGCACCGCGATGGCCGCGCGCACCTCGCCGGCCACATTGCGCACCGGCACCGCCACGGCGATCAGCCCGGCAATGAACTCCTCCGCATCGCAGGAATGGCCGCGCTCGGCAATCGCATCGCACTCCGCGCGCAACTTCGACGCAGAGACGATCGTGTTGCGCGTCATGCGCGTGAGCGTGAGCCCGTCGATGAGCAAGTCGCGTTCCTTGCGCGCCATCTGCGAGAGGAATAGCTTGCCGCTGGCCGTGCAATGCAGCGGCACATGGGAGCCCACATCGAGCGTCAGCCGCAGCGGCCACTGGGCCTCAACCCGGTCGAGGTAAAGCACCTGCGCGCCGTCCAGCGTGGTGAAGTTGCAGGTCTCGTCCACCTCGCGCACCAGTTCCGACAACACGTCGTGCCGCAGGCCGCGCACCACGCCATGGTTGAGCGTGTCGAAGGCCAGTTGGCGCAATGCCGGCCCGACGCTGTAGAAGCGCTCTTCCACATCCCGCGCCAGGAATCCGGCGCCCAGCAACTGCGTGCAGATGCGGTGCGCCGTGCCCTTGGGCAAGGCCAGCCGGGCGGCCAGGTCGGCGAGCGACAAGGCGCGGCCTTCGCTGGCCAGCAGCGACAGCAGGCGCAAGCTGCGCTCGGCCGATGAACCGCTCCCTGCGGCGTCGCCTGCCGTGACAGGGTCAGGGTTTGAAATCGCTGCGGCTTCTGCAGGCCGGGCTCGCGTCATTCGGGTATACCTCTAATCAAAATGGAACCATTCGTTCCGAAAATTCGCGACACGCTCCGGGTCGCGACACGCCCATTGTTCCACTCGCCGGACGCGCTCACATTCATGACCGACAAAGAGTTCGACTACATCGTCGTCGGCGCCGGCTCGGCGGGCTGCGTGCTGGCCGCGCGGCTCAGCGAAGACCCGGCTACACGCGTGCTCCTGCTCGAAGCCGGCCCGCCCGACAACTCGCCGTGGATCCACCTCCCCATCGGCTATGGCAAGACCATGTGGAGCCCGGTCTACAACTGGCGCTTCGAGACCGACCCCGACCCGGGCATGAACGGCCGCCGCATCTACTGGCCGCGCGGCAAGACGCTGGGCGGCAGCAGTTCGATCAACGGCCTCATCTACATCCGCGGCCAGCGCGAGGACTACGACCACTGGGCCGAGCTTGGCAACACAGGCTGGGGCTACGACGACGTGCTGCCCTGGTTCATCAAATCAGAGGGCAACCAGCGCGTCGGTGACATGCCGCTGCACGGACAAGACGGCCCGCTCAAGGTGTCGGACATCGGCGCGAAGCACGAACTCATCGAGGCCTTCATCAGCGGCGCCGAGCAGATCGGCGTGCCGCGCACCGACGACTTCAACGGCGCCCGCCAGGAAGGCGCGGGCTACTACCAGCTCAACACATTCAACGGCCTGCGCTGCAGCACGGCCAAGGCCTACCTCGCGCCCGCGAAGCGCCGGCCCAACCTGCGCATCGAGACCGAGGCCTTCGCGGCCGGCGTGGTGATCGAAGGCCGCCGCGCCGTCGGCGTGCGCTATCGGCAAGGCGGCGAGATGAAGACCGCGCGTTGCACGGCCGAAGTGCTGCTGTCCGCCGGCGCGATCCAGTCGCCCCAACTGCTGCAGCTTTCGGGCATCGGGCCGCGCGCGCTGCTCGACCAGTTGGGCGTGCCCGTGGTGCATGACGCGCGCGGCGTTGGCGAGAACCTGCAGGACCACCTGCAGATCCGCCTCGGCTACGAATGCACGAAGCCGATCACCACCAACGACCAGCTCAACTCCTGGATCGGCCAGGCCCGGCTCGGCATCGAATGGCTGTCGCACCGCACCGGCGCGCTGGCCATCGGCATCAACCAGGGCGGCTGCTTCATGCGGGCACTGAAGGATGCGAACGGCAAGCCCGAGGCCGCCACGCCCGACATCCAGTTCCACGTCGCCACGCTCTCCGCCGACATGGCGGGCGGCAAGGTGCATCCGTACTCGGGCTTCACGATGTCGGTGTGCCAGTTGCGGCCCGAGTCGCGCGGCCACGTGCGCGCCCGCTCGCGCGACCCCTTTGAGGCGCCCGAGATGCAGCCCAACTACCTCTCAAAGGAGTTGGACCGCCGCACCGCCGTCGCAGGCGTGCGCGCCGCCCGCGCCATCGCGCACTCGCCCGCCATGCGCCCCTACGTGAAGCGCGAGGTCAAGCCCGGGCCCGACGCCGCGACCGACGAAGAACTGCTCGAGTTCTGCCGCAACAACGGCGCCACCATCTTCCATCCGAGCGGCACCTGCAAGATGGGCAACGACACGCTGGCCGTGGTCGATGCGCGCCTGCGTGTGCATGGCATCGGCGGCCTGCGCGTGGTCGACTGCTCCGTCATGCCCACGCTCGTCTCCGGCAACACCAACGGCCCCGTCGTGATGATGGCGGAGAAGGCCGTCGACATGATCCGCCAGGACGCCAAGGACCCTATTCGCTTTCCGTAGCCGCCGCCCGCGAGGGCCTCACAACGACACTTCATTGGAGACAAACACATGAGTGCGACAGCAGACGAAAGAGCGATACGCAAGGTGGTCATTTCGGCCCTGGTGGGCGCCACGATCGAGTGGTACGACTTCTTCCTCTACGGGGTGGTCGCCGGCATCGTGTTCAACAAGCTCTACTTCCCCGGCAGCGATCCGGTGGTGTCGACGCTGCTGGCGTATGCGACCTTCGCGGTGGGCTTCGTCACGCGGCCGCTGGGCGGGGTGATCTTCGGGCACTTCGGCGACCGCATCGGGCGCAAGGCCATGCTGATCATCACGCTGATGATCATGGGCGTGGCCACCTTCCTGATCGGACTGGTGCCGACCTACGCGCAGATCGGCATCGCGGCGCCGCTGCTGCTGCTTATCCTGCGCATCGCCCAGGGCATCGGCCTGGGTGGCGAATGGGGCGGCGCCGTGCTGATGGCCTACGAGTACGCGCCGAAGGAGAAGCGCGGCTTCTACGCCTCGCTGCCGCAGATCGGCCTGGCCATCGGCCTGTGCATGGCGTCCGGCGTGGTGGCGCTGCTGTCCTCGGTGCTCAATGAAGAACAGTTCATGTCCTGGGGCTGGCGCATCGCCTTCCTGCTGTCCGGCGCGATGGTGATCGTGGGCATGTACATCCGCCTGCACGTCAAGGAGACGCCGGAGTTCACCGCCATCAAGCAGCGCAACGCCGAGGCGCGCATCCCCTTCATGGACATGATCCGCCGCTACCCCGGCAACGTGCTGAAAGGCATGGGCGCGCGCTACATCGACGGCGTGTTCTTCAACATCTTCGGCGTGTTCTCGATCAACTACCTGACCAGCACCCTCAAGATCAGCCGCACCGACGCGCTCCTCGGTGTGATGGCCGCCGCGGTGGTGATGTGCTTCACCATCCCGATCTTCGGCCGCCTGTCGGACAAGGTCGGCCGCACCAAGGTCTACATGTGGGGCTCGCTGATCACGGCCATTGCCGCCTTCCCGGGCTTCTGGCTCATGACGCACAGCGGCGGCAACATGTTCCTGATCTGGATGGCGATCATCGTGCCCTTCGGCATCTTCTACGCCTCGGTCTACGGCCCCGAAGCCGCCCTCTTCTGCGACCTGTTCGATGCCAAAGTACGCTACACCGGCATCTCCTTCGTCTACCAGTTCTCGGGCATCTTCGCCTCGGGCATCACGCCGATCATCGCCACGGCGCTGCTCAAGTCCGGTGGTGGGGAGCCGTGGCAGATCTGCATGTACGTGCTGTTCGCGGGCGTGGTGTCGGCGGTCTGCGCATGGATGATCGGGCGGGCGGGGGACAACACGGACTCGGTGCAGCAGGCGGAGTTGCGGGCGCGGGCTTGACGACGCCCTTACGCGGCGCTCAGCCCTGCGCCGGTGGCGACAGCACCGCGCGCAGCATCTCGCGCCGCGCGTTCGTTGCGGTCCACATGGGGCCGCAGGTGATGCCGCCGTCCACCACCAGCGCATGGCCATTGACGAAGCTGGATTCATCGCTGGCCAGCCACAGCGCGGCGTTGGCGATGTCGTCGGGTACGCCGGCGCGTTGCAGCGGCTGGATGTTCGCCAGCGCCATCAGCATGGTGCCTGCCGAGCGTTGGGCCTCTTCTTCATCGAGGCCCACGGCGCGGCCGAAGATCGGCGTCGCGACGCCGCCGGGGCAGATGCAGTTGACCCGCACGCCGCTCTCGCCCAGCTCCGTCGCCACGCTGCGCGTCAGGTTGATGACCGCGGCCTTGGCGGCCGAATAGGCATGGCCGGCAAAGCCCGACTGCATGCCGGCGACGCTGGCGGTGCTGACGATGCTGCCCGAGCCCTGCCGCTTCATGATCGGCGCCGCGTGCTTCATGCCCAGGTAAGCACTGCGCACCAGCACGGCCATCGCGTTGTCCCAGCCTTCCACCGCCAGGTTCTCGATCGGGCCGCCAGGGCCGGGGATGCCGGCGTTGTTGAACATGCAATCCAGCCGCCCGAACATGGACAACGCCAGGTCGATGGCCTCCTGCACATCCGCTTCCTTGCTCACGTCGGTGTGCTGGAAGATCACCTGCGACCCCAGTTCCTCGGCCAGGCGCCGGCCACGCTCGTCCTGCAGGTCGGCAAGAACCAGCTTGGCGCCCTCGCGCGCAAACAGTCGCACGCTCGCCTCGCCGATGCCGCTCGCACCGCCGGTGATGACGGCGACCTTGTTGTCCAGACGTCCCATGTTCTCGAACCTTCCTGCGTTGCTTGAATGGAACGCCGGACTTTGCCACGCCACCCGGCGCGTGCGAACGCGGGTTTACTCCTCGCTGGTCCACTCCACCCGCACGCCCAGGCTGCGCAGGTTCTCGACGAAGTTCGGATGGGCGCGGCGGATGGGTGTTGCATTGCGGATCTCGGAGCGGCCCTCGATGCTGGCCGCCACCATGAACAGCGCGATCGCCACGCGGATGATGTAGGGGCTCTCGACCACGGCCGGCGACAAGGGGTTGCCGCCGAAGGTCACGAGCCGGTGCGGGTCCGACGAGAACACATGCGCGCCGAATTTCGACAGCTCGCCGGTCCAGCCGAGCGCGCCGTCGTAGACCTTGTTCCAGAACATCGCATTGCCCTGGGCGCGCACGCCCAGCGCGATGAAGATGGGCAGCAGGTCGACCGGGAAGTAAGGCCACGGCGCCGCCTCGACCTTGGTCAGCACGTTGCTCGTGAAAGGCGTCTGCACCTTCAACGGCCCGTTGGGGATCACACGCGACCAGCCGTCCTCGTGCGTGATCTTCACGCCGAATTTCTCGAAGGTGCGGTCGATCAGCGGGAACGTCTCGGGCGCACTATTGCGCACGATCACGTCGCCCCTGGTGATGGCGCCCAGCGCCAGGAAGGTGGTGATCTCGTGGAAGTCCTCGTCGAAGCGGAACTCGCCGCCGTTGAGCTTGCCGCCGCCATGCACCGTGAGGCGCGAGGTGCCCAGGCCGTCGATGCGCACACCCATCATCGCCATGAAGCGGCAGAACTCCTGCACGTGCGGCTCCGACGCGGCATTCGTCAACGTGGAACTGCCCTTCGCGGCAGCGGCGCAGAGCACGAAGTTCTCGGTGGTCGTGACCGACGCGTAGTCGAGCCAGTGGTTGTTGGGCGTGAGCGAGCCGTTGGCGGCACGCACCACCAGCGAGCCTTCGGCACGCTCGATCTGGCTGCCGAAGCGGCGGAACACCTCGACGTGCGGATCGATCTCGCGAACGCCGAGCGTGCAGCCCTTGACGTTGTCCTCCAGCCGCGCCACGCCGAAGCGCGCGAGCAGGGGCGGCACCAGCATGATCGAGGAACGCATCTCCTCCGGCAGCCGATGGCGGGCGCAATCGAACACGGTCTCGTGGTGGTGAAGCTCCAGCGTGCCGGTGGCATGGTCCATCTTCACGTCGCTGCCGAGGGTGCGGAAGATCTCCAGGATCTTGCGCACGTCGGTGATGTCCGGCACGCCGAGCAGGCGCAGGGGTTCGCAGGTGAGCAAGGTGGCGCAGAGCACCGGCAGCACCGCGTTCTTGTTGGCAGAAGGAATGATGCGGCCACGCAAGGGCGTGCCGCCGTGAACGACGAGACTGGTCATGAAACGGGGATTTGTTGTTGCGGAGCAGGCGCGTCGGCGCGCTGCGATGGCATGAACTGTAGCCGCCGCGGGGCCACCCACTGCGTGCAAACGTGACAAATCAGAAACAGCACGGCGTCAGAGGGAAACTTCCCACAGGGGCAGGCCTCTTCAGGCCGTGGCACGCGCCGTCCAGGCACGCGCCACCCGAGCGATCAAGCCGACTCTCAGCGCCCCTTGATCGAAATCAGCTCGACTTCGAAGTTGAGCGTCGAGTTGGGTGGAATCGGGCCCACGCCGCGGCTGCCGTAGGCAATGGCCGGCGGACAGGTCAACTTGGCCTTGCCGCCCACCTTCATCTTCTGCACGCCTTCGGTCCAGCACTTGATGACGCCGTTCAGCGGGAATTCGGTCGGCTCGCCGCGCGAATAGGAGCTGTCGAACTCCTTGCCGGTGTCGGGGAAGGTGCCGCGGTAGTGCACCTTGACGGTGTCGGTGGCGGCCGGCGAGGCGCCGGTTCCCTCCTTGACCGACTCGTAGACCAGGCCGCTGGGCAGCGTCTCGGGCTTGCCTTGGGCCCAGCCGGCGGCCGGGACGATGCAGAGCGAGAGAAGGATGGCACTGAGTTTGAGACGCACGGGGAATTCCTTGAAAGGCTGAAAACGGTCATTATTGCCACGCCAGGCGGATGGCACCGCTCTTGCTCGGCTTCGACGTCGCCACTTGTGTAACAGGAAACTCCATGTCCTCCGGTCTCAAGAAAGTGCTCGGCCCCTTCCAGTTGTGGGGCATCGCCGTGGGGCTGGTGATCTCGGGCGAGTATTTCGGCTGGAGCTATGGCTGGAACACGGCCGGCACGCTGGGCTTCCTGGTCGCGACCCTGCTGGTGGCAACGATGTACACCACCTTCATCTTCAGCTTCACCGAGCTGTCGACCGCCATCCCGCATGCGGGTGGGCCCTTCGCCTATGCGCGCCGCGCCTTCGGGCCGACGGGCGGCTTCATCGCCGGCTTTGCCACGCTGGTGGAGTTCGTGTTCGCGCCGCCGGCCATTTCGCTGGCGATCGGGGCGTATCTCAACGTGCAGTTTCCGGGGATCAATCCGAAGTGGTTCGCACTGGGTGCGTATGTGCTCTTCATCGGGTTGAACTGGGTTGGCGTCGGCATCGCGGCCGCTTTCGAACTGTTCTTGACGGTGCTGGCCATCGTCGAACTGCTCGTCTTCATGGGCGTCGTCACGCCGGGCTGGACGCTGGCCAATTTCACCGCCAACGGCTGGGCCGGCGGCGATGTGCTGAACGGCGCGGCCATCGCAGGCATCTTCGCGTCGATTCCGTTCGCGATCTGGTTCTTCCTGGCCATCGAAGGCGCGGCCATGGCGGCCGAGGAAGCGCGCGACCCGCACCGCACCATTCCCATTGCGTACACCACCGGCATCCTGACGCTGGTGCTGCTGGCCTTCGGCGTGATGATCTTCGCGGGCGGCGTGGGCGACTGGCGCAAGCTGGCCAACATCAACGATCCGCTGCCGCAGGCGATGAAGGTGGTGGTTGGCGAGAACAGCGGCTGGCTGCACATGCTGGTGTGGATCGGGCTGTTCGGGCTGATCGCCTCCTTCCACGGGATCATCATGGGCTACTCGCGGCAGATCTTTGCGCTGGCGCGTGCCGGCTACCTGCCGGGCTTCCTTGCTGCCCTGAGCCCGCGCTTCAACACCCCGCACCGCGCGCTGTTGGCCGGCGGCGCGGTCGGCATCGCCGCCATCTTCAGCGACGAATGGGTGAGTTTCGGCGGACAGACGCTCACCGCCAACATCGTCACGATGTCGGTGCTGGGCGCGATCGTCATGTACCTGGTCTCGATGGCCGCCTTGTTCAAGCTGCGCGCCAGCGAACCCGGCCTGGAGCGCACGTACCGGGCGCCCTTCTACCCGGTGTTCCCGGCCATCGCATTGCTGCTCGGCCTGGTATGCCTGGGCGCGATGATCTGGTTCAATGGTTTGCTGACGTTGCTGTTCTGCGTGCTCATGGCGCTCGCCTATGCGTACTTCCGAGCCACCGCCGCGCAGCGCCATGCAGCCGCCCCGGACGCCATGCTCTCGACCTGACCACCATGCGCTACAGCACGACCATCGACTCGCAGGTTTTTGTGTTCGACGACCTCCGGCAGGTGATGGCCTTCGCCAGCCCGGCCCGCTCGGGTGACTACCTGGCCGGCATCGGTGCCGCCACGTCGCAACAGCGCATGGCCGCACGCCATGTGCTGGCCGACACGCCGTTGAAGCAGTTCCTCACCGAGGCGCTGGTGCCATACGAAGAGGACAACATCACACGCCTCATCATCGACAGCCATGACGCCGAGGCCTTCGCGCCGGTGGGGCACCTCACGGTCGGCGACTTCCGCAACTGGCTGCTGTCCGAAGGGGCGACCACCGAATCATTGAGCGAACTCGCACCCGGCCTCACGCCCGAAATGGTCGCAGCGGTGTCCAAGCTCATGCGCAACCAGGACCTGATCGCCGTCTCGCGCAAGTGCAGCGTGATCACGCGCTTCCGCAACACGCTCGGGCTGCCCGGCCACCTGGCGGTGCGCTTGCAGCCCAACCATCCCACCGACGACCTGCGCGGCGTGGCCGCCTCCACGCTGGACGGGCTGCTGATGGGCGCGGGCGACGCGGTGATCGGCATCAACCCGGTCTCCGACAGCACGCCGGTGCTCGCTTCCTTGCTGCACATGCTGGACGAAGTGATCCAGCGCTTCGAGATCCCGACGCAGAGCTGCATCCTCACGCACGTGACCAACGCGATCCGGCTGGCCGAGGCGAGCGCGCCGGTGGACCTGGTGTTCCAGTCGATCGGCGGCACCGAGAAGACCAACCTCTCCTTCGGCGTGACGCCCGCATTGCTCGACGAGGCCTACGCGGCGGCGCTGTCGCTCGGGCGCGGCACCGTGGGCCACAACGTCATGTACTTCGAGACCGGCCAGGGCAGCGCGCTGTCGGCCAATGCCAACTTCGGCGTCGACCAGCAGACCTGCGAAGCCCGCGCCTACGCGCTCGCGCGCCGCTACAAGCCGCTGCTCATCAACACCGTGGTCGGCTTCATCGGGCCGGAGTACCTGTACGACGGCAAGCAGATCATCCGCGCCGGCCTGGAGGATCACTTCTGCGGCAAGTTGATGGGCCTGCCGATGGGCTGCGACGTCTGCTACACCAACCATGCCGAAGCCGACCAGGACGACATGGACGCGCTGCTGGTGCTGCTCGGCGCAGCCGGCATCAACTTCATCATGGGCGTGCCGGGCGCCGACGACGTGATGCTCAACTACCAGAGCACCTCCTTCCATGACGCACTGTTCCTGCGCGAGACGCTGGGCCTCAAGCGCGCGCCGGAGTTCGAGGACTGGCTGCAGCGCATGCGCATCACCGCGCCCGATGGCCGCCTGGAAGCGCCATCGGCCAATCGCGTGCTGCAAGGCATGGGCGAGTTGACCGCTCTGGGGGCGTCATGACGCGGGCCCCTTCCAACGCATCCACGGAGCTTTTCCGATGACGGCCGTCACACTCAGCCCCTGGGCCGCATGGCGCGCCGCCACGCCCGCGCGCCTCGCGCTGGGCCGCGCCGGCAATGGCATGCCGACCGATGAAACCCTGCGCTTCGGCTGGGCGCATGCGATGGCGCGAGATGCCATTCACGCACCGCTCGATGTCGAGGCTTTGGAGCGCGATCTCGCCGCCGACGCCTGGACAACCACACGCGCCCGCAGCCAAGCCGGCGATCGTACAACCTACCTGCGCCGACCGGATCTCGGTCGCCGGCTCGATGCGGATGAAGCGAGCCACTTGCGTGCAACCCTGGGCGAGCGGCCGAGCAATGGCTGCGACGTCTGCCTCGTCGTCGGCGACGGGCTGTCTTCGCTCGCAGTCGCGCGCCATGCCGCACCACTGCTCGCAGCCTTGCGCCCGCACCTGCCATCGACGCTTCGCCTCTCGCCCGTGGTCATCGCCACGCAAGCCCGCGTCGCGCTCGCCGACGACCTCGGCGAACTGTTCGGCGCCCGCCTCTCCGTCATGCTGATCGGCGAGCGCCCCGGCCTCAGTTCGCCCGACAGCCTCGGCATCTACCTCACGCACGCGCCGCGCCACGGCCGCCACGATGCCGAGCGCAATTGCATCTCCAACGTGCGCCCCGAAGGCCTGGCCTATGCCAGCGCCGCCTTCAAGCTGTCATGGCTCATGCGCGAGGCGCTGAGCCGCGGGCTGAGCGGCGTTGGACTCAAGGACGAGAGCGATCACGCGACCCTGCGAGGCGACTCGAAACCGGCACTCCCCTGAAGCGCAGCGAGGGCGCGCGCCCTATCATGCCCACCCGACCACAAGACGAGACAAGCATGCCCGCCCGCTACCCCCTGGCCGAACTGGCCGACCTGCCCGAAGACATCCGCACCGCCATCCTCGCCGTGCAGGAAAAGGCGGGCTTCGTGCCCAACGTGTTTCTCGGCCTCGCGCGCCGCCCGGCCGAATGGCGCGCCTTCTTCGCGTACCACGACGCGCTCATGCTTAAGGAAGAAGGCTCGCTCACCAAGGGCGACCGCGAGATGATCGTCACCACCACCAGCGCCCGCAACCAGTGCCTCTATTGCGTGGTGGCGCATGGCGCATTGCTGCGCATCTACGAGAAGAAGCCGCTGGTCGCCGACCAGGTGGCGGTCAACTACCGCAAGGCCGACATCACGCCGCGCCAGCGCGCCATGCTCGACTTCGCCATGAAGGTCTGCGACCGCTCGCACGAGATCGAAGAAGCCGACTTCCCTCCCCTGCACGCGCACGGCTTCGACGACGAGGACATCTGGGACATCGCCGCCATCACGGCCTTCTTCGGCCTCAGCAATCGCCTGGCCAGCTTCAGCGGCATGCAACCCAACCCCGAGTTCTTCCTGATGGGCCGCCTGCCCCGGGAAAAGAAATAGTCAGGCCGCTGGCCCGCGGCACTTCCCGAACATGTCCAGCGCCGGCTTGAAAGTCGGCGTCTGCACATCCATCATGGCCAGCGTGGTGTGGTACAGGTTGTCGTGCGTGTAGGCCGAGTCGAGGTCGCCCTTCATGCAACTCGCCGACAGCCGCGCACGCTGGCGCAAGCCCTCGCTGAACCACGCCACCAGCGGCACATGCTTCTGCTCTTCCGGTGCGATGCTGTAGGGCAGCCCGTGCAGGAAAAGGCCGTACTCGCCCAGCGATTCGCCATGGTCGCTGACGTAGAACATGCCCGTGTCATAGGTCTTCGACTGCGTCTTCAGCCAGTCGATGGTGCGGCCGAGCACCCGGTCGGTGTAGCGGATCGAGTTGTCGTAGCCGTTGATCAACTGGTCATGGCCGCACTCGGCCAGCGCGTTGGTCTTGCATTCGGGCACGAAGGCCTTGGCATCGGGCGGCGAACGCTTGTAGTAGGCCGGGCCGTGGCTGCCCATCATGTGCATCACCAACACCACACCCTTGGCACGGCGTTCCTTCGACAGCCCGGCGAGCCGCGCGTCCAGGTCGAACAGCAGCGCGTCGTCCAGGCACTCGCCGGCTTCGCACAGGGCGGCCTTCACCGCGGGCGCCAGCCCATCGATCGCCGATGCATTCGGCACGCGATTGCACACATCCTTGCAACCGGCCTGGTTGTCGACCCACAACACGGCCAGCCCGGCGGCCTGCAGCACGTCCATCAGGTTCTCGTGATCGTCCTTGCTGCTTTCGAAGGCCTCCTTGCCAAGCGGCGAGAACATGCAGGGCACCGATGCCAGTGTGTTGGTGCCGCAGGAATGCACCTTGCGATAGCTCAGCACATCACGCCGCGCGAGTTCGGGGTTGGTGTCGCGCGCATAGCCGTTCAGCGAGAAGTGGTCGGCACGCGCCGTCTCGCCGACCACGATGACGTACAGCGGTGGCTTGCCCTGGTTCGCATAGCTGGGCCCGAGCACCGCGCCTGCCGTCATCGGCACCAGCTTTCGCGTGTGGACGAACATCGGCCGCGCCACCACGAAGGCAGCGGAGTAGACCGTCGCCAGCGGGTTCAGCATATAGCGCAGGTGGACGTTGTTGCGCATCAACGGCGCCAGTTGCCGATTCATGGTCATGATGCTGGTGCCCGTGACGCCTGCACAGGCCAGCAGCAGCACTCCGTTGCGCCACGCGTTGGTCCACAGGCCCAGGCGCACGATGCGCACGCGCCAGAGCCACCACACCGGCAGCACCGACACCAGCAGCACGTTCACCAGCATGCGCCAGCCCAGCAGGTCGCGCACTTCATTCACATCGGTCTGCATGGCATTGGCTGCCATCGACGGATCCATGACCATGCGGTAGGCCAGCATGTAGTGCTGCACCACCGCGGCCAGCACCACCAGCAAGATCCAGACGGGCTTGAACCAGCGCGACCAGGCTGTCAGCGACAGGAGCGCGACCGTGCCCGTCATCAGCAGCAAGGCCATCACGGCGATCGTGCGCAGGTACACGCCGGGCTCGCCGCCCAGGCGGACCAGTTCCCGCCACAGCGGCCAATTGGCCGCCAGCGCGAGGTACAGGCTGAGCCACAGGATGACGTAGCGCGGCGAGCGCGGTCGCGCCATCCAGGCGTCGATGCGTGCGAACAGGCTGCCGGAGTGGCCCGGCGAAGGCCGCGCGACCGATGCCGTGTCACGCTCCGTGTCGCCGGACACCGGCGCAGAAGGCGCACCGCGCCGGCGCCCCATGAGAAAGTCGATCGCGAAGGCGATGGTCCAGCAGATCCAGGCCGTCCACAGCGTGTGGCTCGTGTAATGGGCCCCGCGCATCTGCTGCGCCATGCCGAGTACGATGCCGATCACCACCACGGCCGCCAGCCAGCGCCATGCGATGACCGGTGCATGGCGACGGAACACGAACCACCCCCCCAGGTAGGCAAACGCGGCCGATGCGTGCCCGGCCGGAAAGCACTTGCCCGGCCCGCCGTCGCGCACGCCCCAGGCCCAGTGCGACACATGGGTCGCCATGCCGCCGAAGACCTGCATGTCCCACGGGCAACTGGTGCGGCTGCCGGTCTTGATCAACACCACCGCCACCACCCCGGCCAGCACGGAAATCGCCAACTGGACGCGACCCCGCCTGTCGATCCGGCGCAGTATCCAGAAAGGCCAGCGGATCGCGAGGAACAAGCCCACCACCACGGCCCAGCTTGCAAAGCGCGGCACCTCGTGCAGCCAGAGAATCAGCCGATGGTTGTCCCGCCATGGAAAACCGGTGGGCGTGCCGAACAGGCGTGCCGCGGCCATGTCCAGGCCGGAGGCGTCCCAGAGGAGGATGAGGACGAGCGTGAGGAGGGTGGCGGCGAGCGGGCCGCGGAGCGATGCGCGATTCATGCGAGAACCCGGCAGCATAGGCCGCCCACCTGAACAATTTCTGAAGCCGATTCACATCCCCTGCGGCATCGCCGGAAACGGCACGATCTGGGCCTAGACTTCACGCCTTTCCATCCCCAGAGGAGTGTCGCGTGCGTGTATTGCTGGTCGAAGACGACGTGGCCCTGTCCGAAGCAGTGTGCGGCTATCTGCATGCCAAGGCCTTCGTGGTGGACGCGGTGCAGAGCTTGGCCGACGCCCGTGCCGCATTGCTTTCCGCTCAGTATGCGGCCGTGCTTCTGGACCTGCACCTCGGTGATGGCGACGGCCTGTCGCTGCTGCCGGCGATCCGCATCCTGAAGGACCGCCCCATCGTGATCGTGCTGACCGCGCGGGACCAGGTCACCGACCGCATCCGCGGCCTGGACGCCGGCGCCGACGACTACCTCATCAAGCCCTACGACCCCGGCGAGCTGCTCGCCAGGCTGCGTGCTGCGGAGCGCCGCCGCAGCGTCGGCAACGCGCCGGTGCTGCAACTCGGCAACATCGAGATCGACCTGTCGCGCGATCTCGTGAGCAGGAAGGGCGTGCCGGTGATGCTGACCCAGAAGGAATGGGCCCTGCTCCGCGTGATGGCGACCCGGCCCGACCGCATCCACACGCGCGAGGTGCTGCAGGACGCGCTCTACGGTTATGACGACGGCACCGACAGCAACACGCTCGAGGTCTTCATCAGCCGCCTGCGCCGCAAGCTCGGCCGCGCGCACATCCAGACTTTGCGCGGCCTGGGCTACCGACTCGCCTTCTCAAACGCAGAGGAATGATCACCGCCCCGGACACGCTGGCCGGCAGGCTCACCCGCACGCTCACGCTATGGGTGGGCGCCGTGTGGATCCTGTGTGTCCTGGCGGTGGTCTGGTATGTGGACCGCGAGATCAACAAGAACTTCGACAATGAATTGGTCGAGGTATCCCACCGCATGTTCGATATCGCCGTGGAGGAACTGGACCGGCGCCAGCCCGAAGTGCGACCCGGTGCGCCCCTGATCGCGCCCACGCCCTTGTTCCCGGATGCCGCGGTGATCTACCAGCTTGTCGACCGCGATGACCGTGTGCTGTTGCGCTCGGCCGAGACGCCGCCCGATACCTTTGCCGTGCCCAACAAGCCCGGCTTCGCGAACCTCGAGGCCTGGCGCATCTACACCGTGCGGCATCCGACACGCGAGTTGTTCCTCCAGGTCGCCGATCCGGTGAGCGACCGCCGCAAGGCCCTGAACCACACGATGCTCGGACTGCTGATCCCGCTGGTCGCGGTGATGCCGCTGCTGGCTCTGCTGCTGCGCCGCATCGCACGCGGCGAGTTGCAGGTGCTGCGCGAACTGGCCGACGAGATCGCCCGGCGCAGCGGCGCCGACCTCCGCCCGATCACCCTGCCCGGCCTCCCGCGCGAACTGAAAGTGGTGGGCGACGATGTCAACCGCCTGTTGGAGCGGCTCTCGCAAGCACTCGACGTGGAGCGCGCGCTCGCGGCCAATGCGGCGCACGAGCTTCGCACGCCGCTGGCGGCAGCCCGCCTGCGACTGCAGACCGCACTCGACCACGACCTGCGCCGCAGCGACGTGCAGGCCGCGCTGAATGCGCTGCACACGCTGGCCCATCGCGCCGAGAAGCTGCTGCAGCTTTCGCGCGCCGAGTCGGGCGCTTCGCTCGCGCGCGGCCGGGTCGACCTGGTGCGGCTCGCCGCCACCGTGGCCCAGGAGTTCTGGCAGGAAGACAGGGCACGCGATCGACTCGACCTGGAAGTGCCGGAGACGGACGCTGCGCCCATCGTCATGGGCGATTTCGACGCACTGGCGATCGCCCTGCGCAACCTCATCGAGAACGGCCTGAACTACGCGGGCGAGAGCCGCGTGCTGGTCGAGGTGACCGCCGACTGCCATCTCATCGTGCGCGACGCCGGCCCCGGCGTGAGCGAAGCCGAACTGGGCAACCTCAAGCAGCGCCACCAGCGCTACACCGCCGAGCGCACCGGCTACGGACTCGGCATGTCGATCGTCGCAACCATCATCGCGAAGCACGGCGCCCGGCTCGAATTGCGCTCGCCGCCCGCAGGCCTCGTCACCGGCTTCGAGGCCCGCATCGTGCTGCCGCCGGCGTAGCGTCAGCTGCTCACGATGTCGCGCAACCAGTCCGGCATATCTACCGCCTTCTGCCTCGCGTAGTCCACCCAGATCGTGGTCGCGCCGCCGGCTGCGAAGATGACATCCGGCGCCTCGGTGCGCGCCATCGTCGCCCAGGTCTCGAAGGTCGTGCGGCCCGGGTCGCTCACGTACAGGCGCATCAGCACGTTGCCGGGGTATTCGAGCTGCCGGTAGAAGTTGCAGAAGGCATTGGCGATGACCATGCCTTCGCCGTTCGCCTCGGCCGGCGCATGTAGCGTATGGACCCAGTCGATGCGCACCGTCTCGAGGTAGCGGAAATAGCTGGCGTTGTTGAGATGCTTCATCGCATCCATGTCGCCCCAGCGGATGGGGATCGTCATTTCGTAGACGAACTTCTTTTTCTCTGGAATGAGGTACTTCATCGGTGTGCCTTGATGGATGCGAGGATGCCGAGGACGAACAATGCCGCCGCAGCCCATTCGGCCACATGCGGCCAGCGGCCATCCCAGGCAAAGGAATAGAGCAACGCGAACAGCGTCTCGCTCACGATCAACTGGCCGCACAGACTGGCCGACAGGCGCTGGCTGGCGACGTTCCACAGCACCGTGGCCAGCCACGAGGAGCCCGCACCGCCGGCGATCGCGATGATCCAGAACATCGGCAGGTTCGGCTGCGCGCTGAACGCCGTCACGCCGGAGCCGGCCACCCACCAGAGGAGCAGCGAACCCAACCCGGTGGCGATGCCGAGCCAGTTGGCCCAATCGGCCGCGGCCACGTCCGGGTGCCGTCCCAGCCACCCGGCGTTGAGCAACCCGAAGGCCGTCCAGCTCGCCATGGCCAGCAGCGCGAGCAACAGCCCCATGCCGAATGACGGCCCGCCCGCGCCCGACTCCGGCCATGACGCGGCGACCATCAGCCCGATGCCGGCTGCGGTCAACGCCAAGCCGGGCAACAAAGTCGACAGTCGCAGGCCGGGTGGTCGGCCCAGCAGCATCATCCAGACCGGAATGGTGCCGATCACGAGGCTCGGCACCGCCGTGCCGGCCAACTGGATACCGAAGGCCAGCAGCACGTAGTAGCCCGTGAAGCCCAGCACGCTCAAGGCCAACGCCGCCCAACCCTGCCGCATCGTGGGCCATCGCCGCGCTGCCGGACGCGAAAACACCATCAGCGCCGAGACAACGCCAAACACGACAAAGCGCGCCGCGGCGATGTCCACCATGCTGAAATTGCCGACCATGCGCGGCGCCACGAACACCAGGCCCCACAGCGCGCCAGCGGCCAATCCGGCGAGGATGCCGACGAACGCAGGCGATTTCAGAGCGCGAACCCGTCGTCGGCGGCAATGACAGCGCCATTCACGAAGTGGCTCTGCGCACTCGACAGCAACACCACCAGCCCATCCAGGTCCTCCGGCTTGCCCACGCGCTTGCGCGGCAGCATGCCGACCAGCTTCTGGCCGCCGTCGGTGCCCCAATGGTGCTGGTTGATCTCTGTCTCGATATAGCCGGGGCACAGCGCATTCACGTTGATGCCGAAGCGCCCCCATTCCAGCGCCATGGCCCGCGTCATCTGCACCACCGCCGCCTTGCTCATGCAGTACACACCGATCTGCGGCAACACCTTCAGCCCGGCCATCGATGCGATGTTGATGATGCGGCCACCCGTGTACGTCCCCGGCGCCGCACCGCGGGCCCGCTGGATCATGCGGCGCGCCACCTCCTGCGCCACGAAGAAGGAGCCCTTGGCATTGGTGTCGAAGATGAAGTCGTAGTCCTCCTCGTCCACGTCGACGAGGCGCTGCGTGTTGCTCACGCCCGAGTTGTTGACGAGGATGTCGATGGAGCCCACCTCCGTCTCCGCACGCGCCACGGCCGCCTTGATGCTCTGCCGGTCGGTCACGTCGAGTTCGACTACATGCGCGTCGCCACCCTCGCCTTCGATGCGGGCGCGCAGTTCCTTGAGCTTGTCGACGCGGCGGCTGGCCAGTACCACCGCGGCACCGGCGCGCGAGAGCGTCCTGGCAAACTGCGCGCCGAGTCCGCTCGACGCGCCCGTGACGAAGGCCACGCGGCCTGCGAGATCGATGCTGTATGTCATGGCGGGGTCCCTCATGCGTCTCGCGGGCGACACCACTGGGGTATCACCGAATGACAGGGGACGAGACCATGTGCCGCATAAAATGCCGCGCATCCCCCGCTCCCCTGCAACCAAAAATCATTATCGGCCAGCCCATGACCCACGACGAAATCCTCGCCCAGTTCGGCCCCCGCGAAGCCATGGAGTACGACGTCGTCGTAGTCGGTGGCGGCCCCGCGGGCCTGTCCACCGCGATCCGCCTGAAGCAGCTGGCCGCCAAGAACAACACGGAAATCTCCGTCGTGGTCCTCGAGAAGGGCTCCGAGCCCGGCGCTCACATCCTGTCGGGCGCCATCATGGACCCGCGCGCCCTCAATGAACTGCTGCCCGACTGGGCCGAACTCGGCGCCCCGCTGAACCAGCCCGTCACCGACGACGCGATGGTGTTCCTCAGCGAGAAGACCGGCTACCGCACGCCCAACTTCTTCCTGCCGGAATGCTTCAACAACCACGGCAACTACATCATCAGCCTGGGCAACTTCACCAAGTGGCTGGGCCAGCAGGCCGAGAACCTCGGCGTCGAGATCTTCCCCGGCTTTCCCGCGGCCGAAGTGCTCTACAACGATGACGGCTCGGTGCGCGGTGTCGCCACCGGCAACATGGGCGTCGGCAAGGACGGCGAGCCCACCGACAACTTCCAGCTCGGCATGGAGTTGCACGGCAAGTACACGATCTTCGCGGAAGGCGCACGCGGCCACCTGGGCCGCCAGCTCATCGCCAAGTACAAGCTCGATGCCGGCAAGGACCCGCAGGCCTACGGTCTCGGCGTCAAGGAAGTCTGGGAAATCGACCCCAAGCGGCACCAGCCCGGCTTCGTGCTGCACACGGCCGGCTGGCCCATGAAGAGCGACACCTATGGCGGCGCCTTCCTCTATCACATGGAAGACAACAAGGTCACGCTGGGCTTCATCACCGGCCTCGACTACAGCAACCCGTACCTCAGCCCCTTCGAGGAAATGCAGCGCTGGAAGACGCACCCGAACATCCGCTGGTACCTCGAGGGCGATGAAGAACATGGCATCAAGCCGGCCAAGCGCATCGGCTATGGCGCCCGCGCGATCACGGCCGGCGGCCTGATGTCGCTGCCCAAGACGGTGTTCCCGGGTGGCGCGCTGGTCGGCTGCGACGCTGGCTACCTCAACGTGAGCCGCATCAAGGGCAGCCACGCAGCCATCAAGACCGGCATGCTGGCCGCCGAAGCCGCCTACGCCGCCCTGCAAGCGGGCCGCCAGCACGACGAGCTCACGGCCTATCCGGCCGCCTTCGAAAAGAGCTGGCTCTACAAGGAGCTGTACAAGGCACGCAACTTCAAGAGCTGGTTCAAGAAGGGGCTGGCCGTCGCGACGTTCATGAACGGCATCGAGCAGTTCCTGCTCAAGGGCCACGTGCCATGGACCCTGCACCGCGACAAGCCGGACCACCTGGCGCTCAAGCCGGCGTCAGAGTGCGAGCCCATCGTCTACCCCAAGCCGGATGGCAAGCTCACCTTCGACCGCCTCTCCAGCGTGTTCATCAGCAACACCAACCATGAAGAGCACCAGCCGGCCCACCTGACGCTGAAAGACGCGTCGGTGCCCGTCAACATCAACCTGGCGAAGTTTGCGGGCCCCGAGTCGCGCTACTGCCCGGCCGGCGTGTACGAGTTCGTCCCCGACGGCGACGCCGGCAAGCAGCGCCTGCAGATCAATGCCCAGAACTGCGTGCACTGCAAGACCTGCGACATCAAGGACCCGACCCAGAACATCGTCTGGGTTACGCCGGAAGGCGGTGGCGGACCGAACTACGTAGGGATGTAATTCCCCCTGTCCCCTGCCAGAACGCGCCCAAGGGCGCGTTTTTTGTTTACATTTTGTAGCGGTATGTTTCCTGCTTCGAATGAAGGAGGCGATATGTCATGACATCGTTCTAAGCTGGCAGGCAGATTGGAGAACATCGGATGCAAATCGTGATCACCGGCGGTGCCGGGTTCCTCGGGGCGCGACTGGCGCGCAAGCTGCTGGCGCGGGGCGGCCTTGGCGTCGGCGGCGGCAAGGAGCACCGGATCGGCATGATCACCCTGGTCGACCGGGTGCAGCCGCCCGACGACCTGGCGGACCATCCCAAGGTGAACGTGATCGTCGGCGACCTGTGCGAACTGCTCGCCCCCGACAGTCCCCAGCGCGCCCTGCCGCCGGAGACGGCCGTGGTCTTCCACCTGGCCGCCGCCGTGAGCGGTGAGTCGGAGGCCGACTTCGAACTCGGCATGCGCAGCAACTTCCTCGCGACCTATGCCCTGCTGGAAGCTTGCCGCGCGCAGCACACCCGGCCGCTGGTCGTCTACGCGAGCTCCCTGGCCGTGTACGGCGCGCCGCTGCCCTACGTGATCGAGGACGACACGCTGCCCACGCCGCAGACCAGCTACGGGACGCAGAAGTACGTCGGCGAACAACTGATGGCCGACTACGGGCGCAAGGGCTACATCCACGCGCGCAGCGTGCGCCTCATGACCGTGGCCGTGCGCCCGGGCGAGCCCAATGGCGCCGCGTCGGGCTTCCTCAGCGGCATGTTCCGCGAGCCGCTGGCCGGCCTGCCCTCGCGTTGCCCGGTGCCGCCGGAGACGATGGTGGCGCTGTCGTCGCCCGCACGCACCATCGAGGGGCTGATCTGTGCCGCGACCGCGCCGCATGCCAAATGGGGGCCGCGCACCGCCGTCAACCTCCCTTCCCTGTGCGTCAGCGTGGACGAGATGGTGCAGGCGCTGTACCGCATCGGCGGCTCCGCCGCCACCGACCTGCTCGACATGCAGCCGGACCGCACCATCACCGAGATCATCACCGGCTGGCCCGGCCGCTTCGAATGGGTGCGCGCGCGCGACCTGGGCCTGTTCGCCGACGAGAGCATCGATACCATCCTGCGCGACTACGTCCGTGAAAATCCCGACGCGGTAACGCTACCACTTGCGGCATAGTTGACGGTTTTTTGCACACTGTGTGCAAAGCCTTTCCCAACGGAGACTTCATGAAACTCGGCCACATCGCCGCCGCATGCCTTTCGCTCGCCCTCAGCGCGGGTGCGTTCGCACAAACGACCACGCTCAAGATCGGTTACGCCACGTCCAAGGAATCGCATTACGGCGTGGGCTCGACGGTGTTCTGCGACGAGATCGAGAAGGGCACGCAAGGCCGCTACAAGTGCCAGCACTTCGCCAACTCGGCACTGGGCGGTGAACGCGAGCAGATCGAGGCGATACAGCTCGGCACGCAGGACCTGCTGAACACGTCCACCGGCCCGGTCGGCAACTTCGTGCCCGAGGTCAAGATCGTCGACATCCCCTTCCTGTTCCGCGACTACGACCATGCGCGCAAGGTGATGGACGGCCCGATCGGCCAGGACATCCTGACCAAGTTCCCGAGCAAGGGCATCATCGCGCTGGCCTGGACCGAGAACGGCTTCCGCCACATGACGAACAGCAAGCGCGACATCGTCAAGCCCACCGACGCTGCCGGCTTGAAGATGCGCACGATGGAGAACAAGGTGCACATGGACGGCTACCGCACCTTCGGCATCCTGCCGACGCCGATGGCCTTCCCCGAACTGTTCGGCGCGCTGCAGCAAGGCACGGTCGACGGCCAGGAGAACCCGATCCCCGTCATCTTGTCGGCCAAGTTCTCGCAGGTGCAGAAGCATCTCTCGCTGACCGGCCACGTCTACTCGCCGGCGCTGCTGCTGCTGTCGCCGAAGGTCTGGAACAAGCTGTCCGATGCCGACAAGAAGGTGTTCGTCGACGCCGCGCAGAAGGCTTCCGTGGCCCAGCGCAAGAAGGTCAACGACGACGAGAACAACGGCATCGCCCAGCTCGAGAAGGACGGTATGAAGGTCACCAAGACCGTCGACGGCGCCGCCTTCCGCGAGGCGCTGAAGCCCGCCTATGTCGGCTACGCCAAGGAGTTCGGCGCCGACAACATCAAGAAGATCTCGGACGTCAAGTAAGCCTCCGCGGCGCGCCCTGACACCGCCCGGCCCGCGAGGTGCCGGGCGGTTCGCTTTTCAAAGACCAACGAGATTCCACACGTGCAAGCTTTCGAGCGCCATTTCCTCGCGGCCAACCGCTGGGCCCTGATCCTTCTCCTGGCCGCGATGTCGGTCATCATCTTCACCAACGTGGCGCTGCGCTACCTCACCAACCAGTCGCTGGAATGGGCCGAGGAGGTCTCGCGCCACATGATGATCTGGCTCACCTTCCTGGGGGCCGGGCCGGTGCTGCGCTACGGCGGCCACATCGCAGTGGAGAACCTGCAGGACGCGCTGCCGCGCGCCGGCGCGATCGCGGTGCGCATGGTCGTCGCGGCGCTGCTGTTCGCCTTCTTCGGCTTCATGGTCTGGTACGGCTGGCTCTACATGCAGCGCACCATGTTCCAGCTCACCGCCGTCACGCAGATTCCGTTCGCCTACATCTACAGCGCGATGCTGATCGGCGGCGTACTGTTGATCGTGCACTTCCTGTTCGTGGTGAAGCCGTATGTGCTGCGCCGGGAGTTCGCTTCCGACGAGCACTTCGACGCCAACGCCAGCGCGTCGCTGTAAGGAGAACGACATGGATGCCAGCATCGTTCTCATCGTTTCCGCCTGCATTTTTCTCGCGATCGGCGTGCCCGTGGCCTTCGCGCTCGGCCTGGCCACCGCGGCCACGCTGATCCTCGCCGAGAGCTATCCGCTGCTCGTGCTCTTGAAGGAAACCTTCACCGGCATCGACAGCTTTCCGCTGATGGCGGTGCCCTTCTTCATCCTGGCCGCCGAGCTCATGAGCGGCGGCTCGCTGACCGAGGTGCTGCTGCGCTTCGCCGGGCAGTTCGTCGGCCATCGGCGCGGCGGGCTGGGCTACACCAACGTGGTGTCGCTGACCTTCTTCTCCGGCATCTCCGGCTCTGCGCTGGCCGATGCAGCGGGGCCCGGGTCGATGCTGATCAAGATGATGGACAAGGCCGGCTACGACCGCTCGTACGCGGCGGCGCTGACCGCGTCGACCGCCATCGTGGGGCCGATCATCCCGCCGTCGATCATCATGATCATCTATGCGCTGCAGGACGAGTCGGTCTCGGTCGGCACGCTGTTCGTGGCTGGCATCCTGCCGGGCATCCTGATCGCGGTGGCGATGTGCATCGTCAACTTCTACGTCTCGAAGAAGCGCAACTACAAGGGCGACGGCGAGACGCCCCCGCTGCGCGAGATCCTGCTGACCACCTGGAAGGCGCTGCCGGCGATCCTGCTGCCGGTGGTGATCCTCGGCGGCATGCGCGCCGGCTGGTTCACGCCGACCGAGGCGTCCGTGGTGGCCGTGTTCTACGCGCTGGTGTGCGGCAAGTTCGTCTATCGCACGCTGGAATGGAAGGCACTGCCGAACATCCTCGAACGCTCGGCGCTGCTGTCGGCCTCGGTGCTGATCATCATCGGCCTGTCGGCCTCGTTCGCGTGGATCTTGACGATCGAGGGCATTCCGCAGCAGATGGCCGAGTGGCTGGTGAGCATGAACCTCTCGCCGTGGATGTTCCTGATCATCGTCAACGTGTTCCTGCTGCTGTTCGGCATCTTCATCGAGCCGCTGCCGGGGGTGATGGTGCTGGCGCCGATCCTGGCGCCGGTGGCGATGAAGCTGGGCGTGGACCCGGTGCACTTCGCGATGATCGTGATCTACAACCTGACGCTCGGGATGATCACGCCGCCAGTGGGCGGGTTGCTGTTCGTGACCTGCAATGTCTCCAAGGTGCCGATGTCGCAACTGGTGCGCGAACTGGTGCCCTTCCTGTGGGCGCATGGCGCGGTGCTGGTGCTGCTGACTTTCGTGCCCGCGCTGAGCACCTGGATGCCGCACGCGCTCGGCTTCAAATAGGCCGCGAACCGTTACACTCGCGGGGTCAGGAGAGCGCCCCGCCAGCCGGGGCCGCCGAAGGCGCAGGGCCCCCAAAGATGGGGTCCGAACGCTCAGGCAAAAGGACTGACAAGGCGCCCGGTCACGCGGGCGTTTCCTTGCTGGAGAGAGGTCGCGGAAACGCGGCCCACCGAAGGAGCAAACCCCGATCGTGGGGCGAATCTCTCAGGTAAAGCGGACAGCAGGGGTGGCCCATGGCTTGCGTCATGGAATTCGACTGCCCCACTGGAAAGCCCCATGGCCTCCTCTTCCGACACCGCTTCCGACGCCCCGCTGCTCAAGACCCCGCTGCACGACCTGCACGTCGAACTGGGCGGCCGCATGGTCCCCTTCGCCGGCTACTCGATGCCGGTGCAATACCCGAGCGGCCTGATGGCCGAGCACAAGCACACGCGCGAAGCTGCCGGGCTGTTCGACATCTCGCACATGGGTCAGCTGCGCCTGGTCGGCCCGGATGCGGCCGCCGCCTTCGAGACGCTGATGCCGGTCGACGTGATCGGCCTGGCGCCCGGCAAGCAGCGCTACGGCCTGCTGCTGGACGACAACGGCGGCATCCTCGACGACCTGATGTTCTTCAACGAGGGCAACGACTCGATCTTCGTGATCGTGAACGGGGCCTGCAAGGCGGCCGACATCGGGCACATCACGGCGAGGATCGGCGGGCGCTGCGCGGTCCAGCCGCTGCCCGACCACGCGCTGCTCGCGCTGCAGGGCCCGCAGGCCGCCGCCACGCTGGCGCGCCTGTCGCCCGGTGTCGAACGCTACGTCTTCATGACCGGCGGAGCGGTGCAGATCGGCACGATCCCGGCTTTCGTCACCCGCAGCGGCTACACCGGCGAAGACGGCTTCGAGATCTCTGTCGCCGCGAGCGACGCCGACGCCCTCGCCCGCCTCCTGCTGGCGCAACCCGAGGTCAAGCCCATCGGCCTGGGCGCGCGCAATTCACTGCGCCTGGAAGCCGGCCTCTGCCTCTACGGCAACGACATCGACACGACGACCACGCCGGTCGAGGCCGCGCTCAACTGGGCGATGCAGAAGGTGCGCCGCACCGGTGGCGCGCGCGCCGGCGGCTTCCCTGGCGCCGACAAGATCCTGGCGCAGCTCGCCGTGGCCACCGACCTGGCCGGCCATGTCGACCAGAAGACGCTCACGCGCAAGCGCGTCGGCCTGGTCGCGCTGGAGCGCGTGCCCGTTCGCGACGGCAGCGAACTGCAATCCTTCGAGGGCCATCCCATCGGCAAGGTGACCAGCGGCCTGCTCGGCCCCACGGCCGACCGCCCGATCGCGATGGCCTACATCGCCACGGCCTTTTCCGAGCCGGGCACCCGCATCCAGGCCATCGTGCGCGGCAAGCCCGTGCCGATGGAAGTGACCACCATGCCTTTCGTGCCGACACGCTACTACCGCGGCTGACCCGCCTCGATCCAACAGATTTTTTTCCAGGAGCTTCCATGACCGTCAAGTACACCAAGGACCACGAGTGGGTCCAATCCACAGGCGCCGACACCGTCACCGTCGGCATCACCGTCCATGCGCAGGACGCGCTGGGCGACGTGGTGTTCGTCGACCTGCCCCAGGTCGGCAACGACTATGCGCAAGGGGAAGTGGCCGGCGTGGTGGAGTCCGTCAAGGCCGCGGCCGACGTGTACATGCCCGTCTCGGGCGAGGTCGTCGAAGTCAACGAGGCACTGCGCGCTGACCCCTCCCTCGCCAACACCGACCCGCTGGCCGCCGGCTGGTTCTTCAAGGTCAAGCTCAGCGATCCGGCGCAACTGGATGCGCTGATGGATTCGACCGCCTACGACAAGTTTTCGGCCGAGGCTTGATCCAAAGCCGCTGAATGCGGACCGCCGAACGCAGAAGTCGCTGAGCTCCCGCAAAGGTCGCAGAAGAAGACAAAGAATTTCCTTCGAAGTCCATTTGCGACTTCTGCGAAACCCTTGCGACTTCTGCGTTCGGTTCGCCGATCCCGTTTCCGCACCCGCATTCCCCCGCCCCCTGACAAGAACACCCCCATGCCCAACGCCCTGCCCTCCCTGCGCCAACTCGAGAACGCCGAAGAGTTCGTCGCGCGTCACATCGGCATCGAGCCCGCCGACGAGGCGCACATGCTGCCCGTCATCGGCCATGCCACGCGTGCGGAACTGATCGACGGCATCGTGCCGCCGGCCATCCGCCGTTCGGCGCCAATGGACCTGCCGCCCGCCATCACCGAGGCCGCCGCGCTGGCCGAACTCAAGGCCATCGCCAGCAAGAACAAGGTGGCGCGCAACTTCATCGGGCAGGGCTACTACGGCACCCACACGCCGGGCGTGATCCTGCGCAACATCCTCGAGAATCCGGCCTGGTACACCGCCTACACGCCCTACCAGGCGGAGATCTCGCAGGGTCGCATGGAGGCGCTGCTGAACTTCCAGACCATGGTCTGCGACCTGACCGGCATGGCCATTGCCAATGCCTCGATGCTCGACGAAGCCACCGCCGCCGCCGAGGCCATGACGCTGGCCCGGCGCAGCGTCAAGAGCAAGAGCAACGTGTTCCTCGTGGCCGGCGACTGCCATCCGCAGACCATCGAGGTCATCAAGACCCGCGCCACGCCGCTGGGCATCGAGATCAAAGTCAGCACCGCGACCGAAACCCTGCCGCATCTCATGGCGAGCGGAGACTTCTTCGGCGTGCTGGCGCAGTACCCCGGCACCACCGGCCAGGTGCATGACCTGCGCCCGCTGGCCGGCCATGCGCATGCCAACGGCGCCGCGCTGTGCGTCGCTGCCGACCTGCTGGCGCTGACCCTGCTCGCGCCCCCTGGCGAATGGGATGCCGACATCGTCTGCGGCACCACCCAGCGCTTCGGCATGCCGCTGTGTAATGGCGGCCCGCACGCGGCCTACCTGGCCTGCCGCGACGAGTTCAAGCGCTCGCTGCCGGGCCGTCTTGTCGGCGTCAGCGTCGACGTCCATGGCGCCCCCGCCTATCGCCTTGCGCTGCAGACGCGCGAGCAGCACATCCGCCGCGAGAAGGCCACGTCCAACATCTGCACCGCGCAGGTGTTGCCGGCGGTGATCGCCAGCATGTACGCCGTCTACCACGGTCCACAAGGCCTGCTGCGCATCGCGCAGCGGGTGGCCGCGCTGACGGCCATCCTCGCCGAGGGCCTGGAGGAAATGGGTCGCGAACTGGCCAACACCACCGCCTTCGATTCGCTGACCATCCAGACCGGCGACGACACCCAGGCCATCCTCGACCGCGCCCAGGCTGCCAACATCAACCTGCGCTGCCGTATGCAAGGCCACCTCGGCCTTTCGCTCGACGAGACCAGCACCTATGCCGACGTGGAAGACCTGTGGGCCCTGTTCGCGCCCAAGGACGCCCACTTGCCTCACTTCGAACTGCTGGCCGAAGGCGTGACGCCGCGCATCCCCGACGAACTGCGCCGCAGCAGCGACTTCCTCACGCACCCGGTGTTCAACACGCACAAGAGCGAAACCGGCATGCTGCGCTACATCCGCAGCCTCAGCGACAAGGACCTCGCGCTCGACCGCAGCATGATCCCGCTGGGCAGTTGCACGATGAAGCTCAACGCGACCAGCGAGATGATCCCGATCACCTGGCCCGAGTTCGCGAACATCCATCCCTTCGCGCCCGCCGACCAGCGCGAGGGCTATGCCGAACTCGATCAACAGTTGCGCGACTGGCTTTGCGAAGCCACGGGCTATGCCGGCATCAGCCTGCAACCCAACGCCGGCTCGCAGGGCGAGTACGCCGGGCTGCTGGCCATCAAGGCCTTCCACGCCTCCCGCGGCGAGGCGCATCGCAACATCTGCCTGATCCCGTCGTCCGCACACGGCACCAATCCGGCCAGCGCGCAGATGGTCGGCATGCAGGTCGTCGTGACGGCTTGCGACTCACAGGGCAACGTCGACCTCGACGACCTCAAGCGCGCCTGCGAGAAGCACAGCAGCCACCTGGCCTGCGTGATGATCACCTACCCCAGCACGCACGGCGTGTTCGAGACCGGCGTGAAGGCGCTGTGCGAACTCGTGCATTCGCACGGCGGGCGCGTGTACGTTGATGGCGCCAACATGAACGCGCTGGTCGGCGTGGCCGCACCGGGCGAGTTCGGCGGCGACGTGAGCCACCTGAACCTGCACAAGACCTTCTGCATCCCGCACGGCGGCGGCGGCCCGGGCGTCGGCCCGGTGTGCGTGGTGGAAGACCTCGTGCCCTTCCTGCCGGGCCATGCCACGGCGGGCATCGCGACGCAAGGCCCTGGCGCGGTGTCCGCTGCGCCCCTGGGCAACGCGGCCGTGCTGCCGATCAGCTGGATGTACTGCCGCATGATGGGCGCCGACGGCCTCCAGGCCGCCACCGAGGTCGCCATCCTCAGCGCCAACTACATCAGCTCGCGCCTGAAGGACCACTACCCCACGCTGTACGCCAGCCCCAACGGCCACGTCGCGCACGAGTGCATCCTGGACCTGCGCCCGATCAAGGACACCAGCGGCGTCACCGCCGAGGACGTGGCCAAGCGCCTCATCGACTACGGCTTCCATGCGCCCACGCTGAGCTTCCCGGTGCCTGGCACGCTGATGGTCGAGCCGACCGAGAGCGAGCCGCTGGCCGAACTCGACCGCTTCGTCGACGCGATGATCGCCATCCGCGGCGAGATCCGCCGCATCGAGGAAGGTGTCTGGCCCAAGGAGGACAACCCGCTCAAGCACGCGCCGCACACGGCCGCGAGCCTGGTGGCGTCGGACTGGTCGCACCCCTACTCGCGGGAACTCGGCGCCTTCCCGCTGGCTGCGCTCAAGCAGAACAAGTACTGGTCGCCGGTCGGGCGCGTCGACAACGTGTACGGCGACCGCAACCTGTTCTGCAGTTGCGTGCCGGTGGGCGAGTACGAGGAGGCGTAGAGGCCTCGCTGGAGCCGCGCGCGGCAGGCACGGCTTCAAGAGGGGGAGACATGACAACTACAAGCAGCAATGTGCTATTGCCCCGCATCGAGGGGCGAATCCAGCTCCTGCGCGGCATCAAGGTGATGATCGATGCGGATCTGGCGGATCTCTACGGCGTGCCGACGAAAGCGTTGAACCAGGCGGTGAAGCGAAATCCCACTCGCTTTCCTTCCGACTTCATGTTCCAACTCACGGCGGCGGAGAAAGCGGAGGTGGTCTCAAACTGTGACCACCTCGCCAAGCTCAAATTCTCCAGGACGCTGCCCTACGCCTTCACCGAACACGGCGCCATCCAGGCCGCCAACGTGCTGGCCTCGCCGCAGGCCGTGGAGATGGGCATCCATGTCGTGCGCGCCTTCGTCCAGTTGCGCCAGGCCAGTGCCTTGCACGCCGACCTCGCCAAACGGCTGTCCGGCCTTGAAGAGAAAGTGGAACTGCTCGAGATGCGGCACGACAACTTCAGCCAGAACACACGCACTCAACTTCGACAGATCTTTGAAGTTCTGCGCGAACTGACGATGCCGCCCGACCCGCCGAAGCGCCCTATCGGCTTCATCGCACCCGAGGAGAAGAAGCCACCGAAGGCCAGGTCGCCCCGCAAGCCGCCGACGTAAAGCCCGCGTGCCCCAAGCCGCAGCGCACAGTCCCCGTCAACTCTTGGGCACCGCGCCTGCCGCAACCCCCTTGCGGAACTCCGCCAGCTTCGCCTTCAGCCGCTTCTCGTTGGCCGCGCCCATGCGGACCATCATCTTCTGCCCCGCCGACAGCGACTCGTATTGCGGGTCCGCAAACTCGTAGCGCGTCCAGGGCTGCGCGGACGGGTATTCGCCCTTCACCTCCGTCAGCTTCACCTGCGGTGGCACGTCGGGCTCCGGCGCCTGGAGCAGGTGGTCGAGCACCGCAACCAGCCGGTCGTTGAAATAGCCCTTGGGATAGCCCAGTTCCTCATACGCCTGCTGGAAACGCGGATAGAGCTTCACGTACATCGCCACGGCCTTCGACGTGTCGACCTTCTCGGCAAAGGCCACGAAGGGCGTATAGCGCTTCGCGTTGTCCGCCGAGATGCGCTGCGACGCGCCTTCGCCCGCCACGCTGAAGCGCTGCGGCGTCGGTTGCACCGGCCACATGCGCGTCGTGGCCTGCTCGCGCGTGAGGTTGTCGACCGTGGCGACCACCCGCCGCGTGAAGCCGTCGACCTGCAGGAAGGAGGACACCGCCTGCTGGCCGAGCAAGGTCGTCAGCAACTGGGCCATCTGCGCGTCAGGGTCGGTCGGGACGGCCTCGGGGGGCTGCGGCTCGATGGGGAACAGCGGGCCGGTCGCCACCGGCGCGGGGGGTGGCGCCGGCTCATCCTCCACCGGCGGCGTCACCGCGGGCGTCACCGCCACCGGCGCGGGTTGCTGCCGTTGCGTGCTGTACCACCACCAGCCACCGGCGCCGATCGCGCCCGCGATCAGCACGCCGACGATGATGCGGGAGGCCGACGATTCACGCTGGACTGGCCTGAAATCTGCTCTGTCCCATTCGGGCATGGACTTCGCTCCTTGCTGGACCTTGAATACATCGCTCATTGGAAACCCCTCGCGCAGCTTTCGGGGTAACGTACTGTGAGCAAACCCCGGACTTTCATCCCCCATGGACATCGACTTCGCCGCGCTCACCGAGCATCAACGCTACAAACTCATGGCAAGCCTGATCGTGCCACGCCCGATCGCGCTGGTCACTACGCTCGGACCCGATGGCGTGGTCAACGCCGCGCCCTTCAGCATGTTCAACATGCTCGGCGAGGAGCCGCCCATTGTCATGATCAGCGTCAACCGCCTGGAGAACGGCGTGCTGAAGGACACGGCTGCCAACATCGTTCGCACCGGCGAATTCGTGGTGCACCTGCCCGACGAGGACACGGCCGAGCAGATGCACCGCTGTGGCGACCGTCATCCGCCGCACATCAGCGAGCTCGACGTTGTCGGCTTCACCCCGCTTCCCAGCAGCGCCGTGAAGCCGCCGCGCATCGCCGAAGCGCCGGTCGCCTTTGAATGCACGCTGTGGGAAAAGCTGGAAACCACCAGCCGCCAGATCTTCATCGGCCAAGTGCGCTGGATGCACGCCCGCGACGAGTTGATCGACACCGAGACCTGGCGCGTGCGGCTGCAGAACTACTACCCCATCGGCCGCTTCGGCGCGAGCTTTTACGTGAAGACGCGCGAGCGCTATTCACTCGCCGCACAGGGCGCGACGCGCAGCACCTCGATCGACGAGATGTAGCCCTGGCCCGTTCAGGCGACGGCCGTCGCCGAGGGCTGCGCCCCGGCAATCTGCCGCAGCGCCCGCTCGAACACCTCGGCCGGCTGCCCGCCCGAGATCAGGTGCTGGTTGTTGATGATGATCGCCGGCACCGAATGGATGCCGGCGTCGGTGTAGAGCTTTTCCCGCGAGCGTGTCTCGGCGGCGTACTCGTCGCTCGCCAGGATCTCGCGGGCGCGCGCCACGTCGAGGCCGACCTCGCCGACCACCCGCAGCAGCAGCTCATGGTCCGAGGGGTTCTCGCCCTTCGTGAAGTAGGCCGCCAGCAGCGCCTTCTTCAACGCGCGTTGTTGCGCCGCGCCTTGCAGTTCCGCCCAGTGCAGCAGGCGGTGCGCGTCGAAGGTGTTGTAGATGCGCTTGCGCAGCCCGATGCCAAACTCGAAGCCGACCGCCGCGCCACGCTGGCGGATCATCTCGCGCATCTGCGCCTGCTGCTCCGGCGAGGAGCCGTACTTCTCGCGGATGTGTTCCTCGATGTCCTGGCCCTCGGGCACCATCCTGGGATTCAGCTCGAAGGGCTGGAAGCGCAGCTCGGCCTGCACCTCCGGGGCCACGCGGGCCAGCGCGGTCTCGAGCGCGCCGAGCCCGATGGCGCACCAGGGGCAGGACACGTCGGACACGAAATCAATCTGGAGATGGGCAGTCATGAAAAGGGGGCCGGGTCGGCGGTCAGTGAAAGAAGGAAGCGACATTCTTCACTGTGGTGGCGACCCTCGGCGTTTCAAGGTCTTGGGCCTTTCAGGCGGCTCAGTGCGTTCGAGCGCCATCAAGGCGTCCAGCAGCACCCGCACGCGCGGCGGCAGCAAGCGTTGCGAGGGGTACACCGCGCTGATCGGCATCGGCAGCGGCCGCAGCGATGGCAGCAATTCGACCAGGCGACCGTCGCGCAATTCGTCGTCCACCATGACACTGGGCAACTGCACCATGCCCAGGCCGAGCACGGCCGCCTGCACCAGCGCCTCGCCGTCGTTCAGGCGCAGTTCGCTGCGCGGCTGCAGGTTCACGGGCTTGCCGCGCTGCACGAATTGCCAGGGCCGGTCGCGGCCACTGCTCGGCATGCGGAACAGCACGGCCTGGTGCTGTTCCAGCGCGGCGAGCGTGGCAGGCATGCCGTGGCGCGCGATGTAGTCCGGGCTCGCGCACAGCAACAGGTGCTGGCTGTCGAAGCGCCGCGCCACCAGTGACGAATCATGCAGCGCGCC
Source organism: Variovorax robiniae (assembly GCF_037889955.1). Classification (NCBI taxonomy): domain Bacteria; kingdom Pseudomonadati; phylum Pseudomonadota; class Betaproteobacteria; order Burkholderiales; family Comamonadaceae; genus Variovorax; species Variovorax robiniae. The sequence continues at coordinate 72,717 of NZ_JBBKZS010000008.1, read as the reverse complement.
GACGCGCACGGCCAGGTCGATGCCGTCCCGGACCAGATCGACGAAGCTGTCCTGCAGGCGCACGTCGAGCTCCAGCCCCGGATGCTCGGCCTTGAGGCGGGCCAGCACCGGGAGCAGCACACGGCGGCCATAGACGATCGGCATGTCGACGCGCAGCGTGCCGACCACGGTGGCCCGGGTGCCCGCCGCGTCGGCATGCAGGTCTTCGATCTCGGTCAGCACACGCTCGCAACGCCGGTAAAGACGCTCGCCGTCCGGCGTGAGGCTGACCTGACGGGTGGTGCGGTGGAACAGCTTGACGCCGAGCGAGGCTTCCAGTCGCGTCACCGCCTTGGCCAGGGTCGACGGCGCACTGCCGAGTTCGCGCGCCGCCGCGGCGAAGCTGCCATGACGCGCCGTTTCAGCGAACGACAGGAACTGCTGGAGGCCTTGCATCTGGCGACGCCCATTGAGGAAGAAACGTCCTCAATGTTATGGCATTGAAGCCTCTTCACAACACACCGGCGTTTTTCGAAACTTGCATCCGCCAATCCCGGCCCAGCCCCCTTCACTTCATGGAGCCTTCGATGACCCCACAAGCTTTCTCGACGCCCATCGTTTCCCATGCCGACCTGCCGGTCGCGCACATTCCTGGCATCGAGCACCGCACGCTGGCCAACGACCGGCAAGGCCTGCACGACCTCACCGTCTGGCAGCAGACCATGGCGCCGGGCGCGGCGACGCCCCCCCATCGGCATGACGCCGAGGAAGTGGTCGTGTGCCACAGCGGCCAGGGCGAGTTGCACATGGAAGGCCGCGTGCACCGCTTCGGCCCCAACTGCAGCCTGCTGATCCCGCGGAACGTGCCGCACCAGATCTTCAGCGTCGGCCCGGAGCCGATGTTCGCCACCGCGATCTTCGCGACATCGACGGTCGAAGTCTTCGGCCCGGACGACGGGCTGATGGAGTTGCCGTGGTGAGCAGGCGTTGCGCGGCAAGCGAGATCCTGCGGCGGGCATTGGGCAGTTGCATCGGAGCTGCGCTGATGCACCTCGGCCCTCTCGAGGCCATTGAAAGCCTGGACGTGGCCGGCGCGCTGCGGCACCTTGGCGGATTCGTGCAGTCCAGTTCCCCCACCGCCGCACATGGGAACGACGTTCGATCGATTTTCAGCCTAGAAGGCGTGAAGATTTCGTAGCGAGGGCGCCGAGGTCGGGTAGAGGAGCGGAACCGTACTCCAGTACGGTGAGCACCGGAGACCCGAGATCGGTGGCCTCAGTAGAAAGATTCATGCCTTCGGTCAAAGGCTGCGCCAGAAGTCGATGAGCAAGTTGGTGAAGTCCGCCGGCCGCTCCACCGCGCTCAGGTGCGCCGCGTTGATGGTCAGGAGTCGCGCGCCGGGGATCGCGTCCGCCATCTCCTTCGACATCGGCATCGGCGTGGCCTCGTCCTGCAGGCCGCCGATGACCAGCGTCGGCACCGCAATGCGATGGTTGCTCTGGCGGAAATCGATCGCCGCGACCGCGTTGCAGCTCGCGATGTAGCCGTTGGCATCGGTCTTCTCGAGCGTGTCCTGCAGCGCCTTCGCGGCCGCCTCTCCTTCGAAGGTCGAGACCCATTCCGGCGTGAGCCAGCGCGACACCGCGCCCGGCGCGATCGCCGCCACGCCTTGCTGCGCCACCATCTCCACGCGCGCGCGCCACGGCGACTGGTCCGGGTAGAAGGCGGAGGAATTGGCGATGGTCACGCTGCGTAGCAGGTCGGGCCGGCGCGCGGCCAGGGCCTGGGCCGTCATGCCGCCCATCGACAAGCCCACGAAATGCACCGTCTCGCCGGGGGCTTCGCGCTCGATCAGCCCGATCACATCGTCGGCCAGCGTCTCGATGCCGAAGGCTTCGGTCGACTTTGCCGAGCCGCCATGGTTGCGGTGGTCGTACCGGATCACCGTGTGCGCGCGTGCCAGCAGCGCGGCCACGCCGTCCCACATGTGCAGGTCGCAGCCGAGCGCATGGCTCAGCACGACGATGGGGCCCTGGCCTTCGCGAAGGACGTTCAACTCGATCTTGTTGCTCATGGTCTCTCCTCAGGCGGATGGTGTCGCGGCGGGCAGCAGGCCCTTCTCGCGCAGGATGCCCGTCGCGATGCCGAAGGCATGGTTGGCGACCGGCACGCCGCAATAGATGGCCGACATCATGATCACTTCCTTGATCTCGTCGGGCGTGAGGCGCGATTCCGCCGGGCCGTCCAACGCGGCGCGCACGTGCATCGCGAACTCCTCGTAGGCATGCACGCCCAGCATCATCGACAGCACCATCAGCCTGCGGGTCTTGTCGCCCAGCGCGGGCCGGCCCCAGATGTCGTTCCACGCATGGCGCGTGATCATCTCCTGGAACTCGGTGTTGAAGTCGTTGCGATTGGCCAGCGCGCGGTCGACCCAGGCGTCGCCGAGCACGCGGCGGCGATGCACCAGGCCTTGTGTGTAGTCGGCGTGGGGGGTGTCGATGTCCTTGCTCATCAAGTTCTTTCCTTCTGTGTATCGAGGCTGCGCAGATGCTCGACCTGCGCCAACGTCAGGCGCCCGGCGTTCTCTGCGAGGGCGGTGTTGAACCATTCGTCGGCCGCATGCTTGGGCAGTTCGGCGCGCAGGCGGTCGATGTTGGCGCGCATGCGCGTCGCATCGACCTGCAGGCCCGGCAAGGCGGCGGCCAGCGCACGCACGCTGCCATGCGCCGACATCAGGAGCTGTGGCCATTCGGCCAGCTCGGCCTGCCAGGCGCCGAGGGCGCGCTCGTGTTCCTGGGGCATCGCGCCCAGCAACGCGGCCACGCGCTGCGGCGCGCGTTGCGCGGCGGCGAGCGCGACCATCGAGGCGACCGGATTGCGCTTGTGCGGCATCGCCGACGAGCCGCCGCGACCAGGCTCGGTCGGCTCCATGACTTCGGCCACTTCGTACTGGCCGAGCAGCGAGATGTCGAGCGCGATCTTGCCGAGCGCGCCCACCATGAGGCCCAGCTCGCAGCCCAGCGCGACCCATTCGTCGCGCTGCGTATGCCAGGTGGCGCCTGCGTCGCCCAGTTCGAGTTCCTCGGCCACGCGCCGCCTGACCTCGCCGCCCTTGTCGCCCATCTGCGCCAGCGTGCCGACCGCGCCGCCAAGCTGGACATTCAGCGCGTTGGCCTTGGCCACGCGCAGACGGTTGCGACTGCGCACCAGCGGCGCCACCCAGCCCGCGCACTTGAAGCCGAAGCTGGTGACCGAGGCCGGCTGCATCAGCGTGCGTGCCAGCATCGGCGTGGACGCATGCTGCACCGCGTGGTCCAGCAACGCGTCGATGGCGCGCGACAGGTCGGCTTCGACCAGCGCCATCGCATTGCGCGTGACCTGCGCCACGGCCGTGTCGATCACGTCCTGGCTGGTGCTGCCGAAATGCGTGAACGCGACCGCGTCGGCATTGAACAGGCCCACCGCCTCCTTCAGCGCCTTGACCAGCGGAATCGCCACGCTGCCGGCGCGACCGCTTTCGCGCACGATGCGGGCCACGTCGAACAGTTCGACCTTGCAACTGTTGACGATCGAATTCGCGGCCGACTCAGGGATCAGCCCGACCGCGGCCTGGGCCCGCGCCAGCGCAGCCTCGAAGCGCAGCATGGCGTCGACGAAGCTGCGGTCGTCGAACGCGGCCAGCGTCTCCGGGGTGGAAAGAAAGCCTTCGAAGATGCTCATGAGTGGGATCCCTCTGGATTCAGGCCACGCTGGCCGAGTGATAGCGCAGCGGCGCGGCGATCTCGGCGCGCATCGCCTCGGGGTAGATCTGCTCGCGCAGGAAGCGCATGTCGTGCCGCACGCCGTTGGCGGCCTCGCCATAGCCGAAGTAGTCGAGGTAATTGGGCATCTGCTGGATCAGCATCTCGAAGCCCGCCTGCGCATTGAGCCCGCGTGCGCGCACGGCCTGCACCAGCGGCGTCGGCTGGCCGCGCAGCAGGATGTCGAAGAGCGCCGCGTGCGGTTCCATCCGCGACACGTCGCAGGCCAGCGGGTCGCCGGGTTGCAGTCCGGCCTGCGAGGCGTTCACGATCAGGTCGTAGCTGGCCGGATCGCTGGAATCGACCGACACCACGGTCGCGTCGAAGAAGGAGTCGAGTTGCGTCGCCAGGCCGATTGCCTTGCCCGCCACCGGGTCGTAGAAGGCGATGTGCTCGGCGCCGTCCACCGTGCCGCCCTCCGCCAGCGCCACGCCGATGGCCGCGGCGCTCACGCCCGCGCCCAGCACGAGCACGCGTTTGCCGCGAAAAGGAATGTTGTAGTAGTCGAGCGCATGGACCAGGCCTTCGCCGTCGAACAGGTCGCCCTCGAGTTCGCCGTTGTCCAGGCGCCGCACGATGTTGACCGAACCCGCCACGCGCCCGAACAGGCCGCAGCCGTCCAGCAGGCTCACGATGAGCGGCTTGTGCGGCGGCGCGATCACCATGCCCTTGAGGTTCTTCGCGAGGAAGCTCGCTTTCAGGAACACGGCCAGGTCACGCGCAGCCACGCGCGTCGGCACCATCACCGCATCGATGCCGAAGCGCGCGAACACCGCGTTGAACATCCGCGGCACGCGAACGTTGGCGATCGGGTCGCCCGGGATCAGGTAGAGGTCGGTGGTGCCGTTGATGGCTTGCATGGCTCGTTCCATTGTTCCGGCATCGCTCGCGCGGCGATGCCGTTTCGACCGGACTTTAACGGCTGGCAGGCCACGGTGATCCACTTTTCGATGCATTCGTGCGATCATCGATCCGCCCTAGGCGATCATCGTCCGCTTGCCGGGGTTTCACCGAGGAGACGCTCGATGGCGAGAGAAGAAAACGAAGCCCCGCCCGGACTCGAAAAGCGCGACTGGATTGCCGGCCTCGAGCGCGGCATCAGCGTGATCGAAGCCTTCGACGACGCCAATCCGCGCCTCACCGCCAGCCAGGCCGGCCAGCGCACCGGCATGACGCGCACCGCCGCGCGGCGCTACCTGCTGACGCTGCAATACATGGGTTACGTGGCCAGCGACGGCAAGCTGTTCTGGTTGACGCCGCGCGTGCTGCGCCTCGGCCAGTCGTACCTGGAATCGGCGCGGCTGCCGCGCATCGTGCAGCCTTTCCTGCAGCGCGTGTCGGCCGGCACGCACGAGGTGGTCTACCTCAGCGTGATGGACGGCGACGAAGTGGTCTACATCGCCCGCAACGGCCCTAACCGCAACATGAGCACCGGCTACGTGCTGGGCGCCCGCGTGCCGGCGCAGGTGACGGCCGCGGGCATGCTCATGCTGGCCCTGCGCACCGACGCCGAGATGGACCACTGGCTGGCCACGCATGAACTCGCGGTGTTCACCTCTCACACCATCGCGAGCAAGGAGCGCATGCGGCTGGAGCTGATGCGCATCCGGGCGCAGGGCTGGTCGCTGTCGGAGCAGCAACTCGACCTGAATTCGCGTGGCATCGCGGTGCCACTGCGCGACCGTCGCGGCGACCTGGTCGGTGCGCTCAACATCACGATGCCGATGGGGCATGAGGGCAGCGAGGATGCGGTGAAGCGCGTGCTGCCGGTGCTGCGGGAGACGGCACAGGCGATGCGCAACCTGATCTGAACCGGCTTCAGGGCCCGTTGACCACCACGTACCCGCGGTTTTCCACCGTGTCGAAGGTGCGCATGGCCTTGACCAGCGTCGCCGTCGGTATCCAGGCCCAACCCGCCGCGGACGGATTGACGTCGAGCACGAGGAAGGAGTCGGAGGCTGCGTCGTAGGCGCCCACCGGCGAGATGTGCCCACCGCCCTTCTGGCCCACGGCTTCGCGGCGGTAGTTCACGATCACATAGTCGCCGCTGCGTGCCAGGTTGTCCGCCATGTCGGCGCGGATGGACTGCTCGGAAAGCGCATCATCGACGACGACGGCCCGGGTGACGAGCCCGTTCCCGCGCAGCATCGCGTCGAACTGGCGCAACTGGTAGCCGAAGTCCCGCACTTGCTTGCCGCCGATGGTGACCGGTTCGCCGAGTACCTGCGCACGTGTCTTCGGACCCTTGTCGATCACGAGGTCCTGCGTGAAGCGCGGCACGATCGGATCGGCCCCGGGCGGCATGAACTGCACATCGTCCTTGCGCAGGCGCGTGTGGTCGCGTGGGACTTCCGCGCCGCGGCCGATGTTCACCGTGTTGAGCACGATGGCGGCCGAGGTGGGTCCGCAGAATGCGCCGTTGTACTGGGCCTCGAACTGGTTGGCGAGTGCCGCGAAGTCCGCCTTGGCGCGCGATCGGGCCAACCGAGCCACGCCTTCCTCGGAAGCGAAGAAGACCAGCGCGGGCGAGGCATTCGCCGCGGCGCTTGTCGCGGCCGGGCTTGTCGGCGTGCCGACCGCGGCACAGGCCGACAGCAACGCTGCGACGGAGAGCAAGGCAGCGCTGGCGAGGCTTCGGATCGGCGACATGAAGGCTCCAAGGGTTGGGTCTGGCGACCCATTGTCATGGACCGCGCAACGCCGCGTGCGACCGCGGGTCATCCGGCCCGGCACAGGTCAAGCCGCTGCGACCTGCACGGCCCGTCGCTCGATGCGCTCCAGTTGCCAAGCGCAGCCGGTGGCCAGCACGCACAGCAAGGTGGAGGCGCCGAACATCACGCCAAAGCCGAAGCGGCTCGCAATCGCGCCGCCCAGCAGCACCCCCGCCACGCCACCGACCCCATAGCCCACCACCGTGAACAGCGCCTGCCCGCGGCCTCGCAAGCGGCCGGGGAAGAAACGCGTGACCATGGCGATGCAACTGGTGTGGTGTGCCGCGAAGCTCATCGCATGCAGCGCCTGCGCCAGCACGATGGCCACCAGCCACTGCCCCGCCGCCCCGGTGATGGCCATCCGCAGCGCACCGGCAACCCCGCAGACCACCAGCCAGCGCGCCATCGGCATGCGCGAAATGAAGCGCCCCTGGCCGAAGAACCAGGCGATCTCCCCCACCACCGACACGGCCCAGAGCACGCCGATCATGGCCTTGCTGTAGCCCAGCGAATCCAGGTACAGCGACAGGAAGCCGTAGACCCCGAAATGCGCCGTCACATGCAGGCACAGGGACGCAAGGAACCAGCGCACAGCCGGCTGCCGCAGCACCGGACCGATCGGCGCGCGCGCCTCGTGCGATGCGGCCGGTGGCTCGCGCATGTCCGGAAGCTGCCAGGTCGACAGCAGCACCAGCCCCAGGGTGACGGCGGCCCATGCCGGAAAGTGACGCATGCCAAAGCGCTCGAACCATTCCCCCGCGATGAACACCGTCACCAGGAAGCCCGCCGAGCCCCACAGGCGGATGCGCCCGTAGCGCCCCCAGTCGCCCGCCACCAGATGCGCCATCGCCGCCTCGGTGAGCCCCATCATCGAGCTGGTGTGCGTGAACAGCAGCAACAGCACCAGCGCGATCCACCAGGCCCCGCCCTGGAACCACAGCCCGAAGGAGACCGCCAGCGCAATCGCCGCACTGATGCGCAGCAGCCGCACCCGCTCGCCCGTGTGGTCCGACAGCGCGCCCCACGCATAGGGAGCGAACACCCGCGTGAACGACTGCACCGCTGCCAACAAGCTGATCGTGAAGATCGGCAGGCCCTGGTCCTTCAACCAGAGCGGCAGGTACGGGTTGAAGAAACCGATGTGCGCGAAATAGCTGGCCGACAAGGCAGCGAACGCCAGCAACTGGCCGCGGCTCGCGCCGCCCGGCGCCGTCACCGCCTACAGCAGGGAGGATTGCGCAACGGCCGCGTCGTTCGCGGGCTCGCTGTTCGCACCCACGTCGCCGTTCTGCGCGCGATTGCGCAGCGCATGCTCCATCACAACCAGCGCCAGCATCGCCTCCGCGATCGGCGTCGCACGAATGCCGACGCAGGGGTCATGCCGGCCCTTGGTGACGACCTCGACCGGCTGGTTGTTCACGTCGACGGACTTCCGCGGGCTGATGATCGAACTCGTCGGCTTGATAGCGATGCTCACTTCCAGGTCCTGCCCCGTGCTGATGCCGCCGAGCGTGCCGCCCGAATTGTTGCTCTCGAAGCCTTCCGGCGTGATCGAGTCGCCATGCACCGTGCCGCGCTGCGTCACGCTGCCGAACCCCGCGCCGATCTCCACGCCCTTCACCGCATTGATGCCCATCATGGCGTAGGCGATGTCGGCATCCATCTTGTCGAACAGCGGCTCGCCAAGACCGACCGGCACGTTGGACGCCGTCACGCGGATGCGCGCGCCGCAGGAGTCGCCGGCCTTGCGCAGCGCGTCCATGTAGGCCTCGAGCTGCGACACGTCGGCCATCGGCGCGAAGAAGGGGTTGTTCGGCACATGCTCCCAGCTCTCGAAGGGAATCACGATGTCGCCGATCTGCTGCATGCAGCCGCGGAACACGGTGCCGTACTTCTCGGCCAGCCACTTCTTGGCGACCGCGCCGGCCGCGACCATCGGCGCGGTGAGCCGTGCCGACGAGCGCCCGCCGCCACGCGGGTCGCGGATGCCGTACTTCTTCCAGTAGGTGAAGTCGGCATGGCCGGGGCGGAACTGCTGGGCGATGTTGCCGTAGTCCTTGCTGCGCTGGTCGGTGTTCTGGATCAGCAGCGCGATCGGCGTGCCGGTGGTCTTGCCCTGGTACACGCCGGAAAGGATCTGCACCGCATCGGGCTCGTTGCGCTGCGTGACGTGGCGGCTGGTGCCGGGACGGCGACGGTCCAGGTCGCCCTGGATGTCGGCCTCGCTGAGTGCCATGCCGGGCGGGCAGCCATCGATGACGCATCCGATCGCAGGGCCATGGGATTCACCGAAATTGGTGACTGCGAAAAGGGTGCCGAAAGTGTTGCCGCTCATGGCGCGGGATTATCCCAACAAACGCCACGCGCCCCGTTCCGGCCGCTGCACGCACCGAAATGCGTTGCCGATGCGACTTTTACGCAACACAATCGCAAACGAAATAGTTAACAAAGAGTAACATTGAGTACTACTTTTAGGGCAATTGTGAACTGCGTCATAGCCATTCGGTGCAGTGTTGTGCTGTGGCTCTCGTCGTAGGACGTTGATTACAAAGGGCAAGGACTCCGTCTGATGGCAGCGATCCTCCCTGACCGCGCCAGCGGAAAATATGCGGGCCCGTTGTTTAAAGTACGGATGGCAGGGAGACTCGAAGGCCGACAGAACCAGCACATGGGATGGCCACGAACGCCGCGAAGGCGGAAACGGACAGCTACGAAATGATGAGCTCTACCAGCGACATGGGCCTTGCCTTCAGTCAATGGCAGGAATTGACGGACGCCTATGCCAAGCAGATCGACGCGATGGCGCGCCGCATGCCTGGCGCAGCAGCGGAAGTTGCGCGACTGGCCCAGGCCATGAAGCAGCACGAGCTCGCGTTCCGCGAATCGCCGTGGGCCTTGCTGCCCGCATAGCACGGCGCCAGTACGCTTGATCTAGTCGCGTGGCCATACGACGTATGGACACCAAATCGCCCCGTGAATACCTTTGATCCCGGTCGAATGACGACCGTTATCGAAGGTATTCGTTCATGCAACCCCATCTTCAGATCCGCTGCATCCGCCCCCAGGTCTACGCATACAGCCTGAGCGCCAGCGCCGATTCGTTCTTGCACACCGAGACCACGCTCGAGTCGCTCGAACGGTGCCTCTGGGATGCCTGTGATGCACTGGGCCACTACTTCTCCAGCGTGCAGATCAGCCTCGAAGGCCAACCGCTGGGCAGCTACGGCGTGGCCCTGGTCCAGCGCAATGCACCCGCACTGGCGCGGCAGCTGCGCGAGCGTTTTGTCATGGCGCGTGAGCGGCAGGCGCGCCCTCTTTCGGTGGTCGTCAACGCCTGATCGGGTGCGTTCCTCGGGAATGGTTTTTGCGTGCTGCGGCGCAGCATCAACCATCTCCGAAGGAGTGCCCCATGCTGGACCGAACCGCCACCAAGTTCTCGCACGTCAAGCCCGGTGACACGCAATTCGCCTCCGGCGGATTGCGCGACTTCTTCCTGTACCGCGACCTCGGCGTGGCCGAGGCGACCAATGGCCAGGTCATCGCGCACCTGGTGAAGGCCAACATGCCCCCGGAAGGCGGCACCGGCTGGCACCGGCATGAGGCGAACTTCCAGATCGTCATCATGGTCAAGGGCTGGGCCCGCTTCATGTACGAGGACCAGGAGACACTGGTCGAGGCCGGCGACGTGGTCCACCAACGCCCCGGCATCCGTCATTTCCTGTTCGACTACTCGCCCGACATGGAGTACCTGGAGATCGTTTCGCCCGCGGATTTCAAGAGCGTGGATGTGGAGCCGGCCGCGGCGGTGCCGCCGGCCACGCCCTGGGAGTGATACGCCGCTCAGCGCCCCGTGAAAGCCGGGGCGCGCTTCTCGAGGAAGTGCGCCACGCCCTCCTTGAAGTCCTCGCTCCTGAACGAGGCCTGCATCTCCTCGTCGGCGCGCTCCCATGCGCGATCCAGATCCTGGAACAGGCTGTCGTACACCTGCCGCTTGATCACGCCGATGGAGCGCGGCGACGCGAAGTGAACCAGGTCGCGCGCTGACTGCTGGACGCTGGCCAGGAAGCCTTCGGCCGGCAGCGCCTTCACCAGTCCCAGCGCAGCGGCTTCGCTCGTCACCACGGTGCGGGCCGACATCAGCAGGTCCAGCGCGTTGGTCACGCCGACAAGCCGCGGCAGCATCCACGAGGTGCCGTGCTCTGCGATGAGGCCGCGCCGGGCGAAGGCCGTGGTCAGCTTCTGGCCCTCGGCCATGTAGCGGAAGTCGCAGAACAGCACCATGCACAGGCCGATGCCGGCGATGGGTCCGTTGATGGCCGCGATGATCGGCTTCGGCACGCGCAGCAGGTAGCTGAAGCGCCACTCGTAGTTCCGCTCGATGCCTTCGATGCGGGGCTTCGGCGAACTCGCAGCGGCGGCGCCCTCGCCGCCCGACGCGGCGCCGGCTTCGAGGATGTCCATGTCGGCGCCCGCGCAGAAGCCGCGACCGGCGCCGGTCACGACGATGGCGCGCACGGCATCGTCTGTCGATGCGGCCTCGATGGCGCTGCGGAATTCGTTCTCCATGCGCTGCGTCCATGCATTGAGCCGCTCGGGGCGGTTCAGCGCGATGGTGCAGACGAAGGCTTCGACGGCGACGGTGATGTCCTGGTAGTTCATGGCAGTCCTGTGTGTGTCTCGTTGGTTTCGACTTTTGCCCTATCGTATTTCGCAGACCCGAAAGGCTTTTGAAACCAAGGAGACACGTGAGCCCCACCTACCTTCGCCTGCGCCAGATCTGCCTCGTGGCGCGCGAGCTTGAGCCGGTCGTCGAAGACCTCTGCGCCGTGTTCGGCATCAAGGTCTGCCATCGCGACCCGGCAGTCGCCCACTTCGGCCTGCACAACGCGCTGATGCCCTTCGGCAACAGCTTCCTCGAAGTGGTTGCGCCGCTACGCGAGGGCACCGCCGCTGGCCGCTACCTGGACCGCCGTGGCGGCGACGGCGGCTACATGGTCATCCTGGACACCGAAGCGCTGCCACGCTGGCGCGAGCACGTCGCAAGCATTGGCGTGCGCATCGCCGCGCCGCTGGCGCTGGGCGACTACGAAGGGATGCAGCTGCATCCGCGTGACACCGGCGGTGCGCTGCTGGAGATCAACACCACGCGCAACGGTGCCGACTTGCAAGGGCCCTATTGGCCGGCTGGCCCGCATTGGCGCGATGCCGTGGTCACCGACCGCGTCGAGGGCATCGCTGGCGCTGTACTCCAAGGCACGGACCCGGCCGCACTGGCCAGCAAGTGGGGCCAGATCCTGCAACGCCCGGTCGAGTCGTCCGATGCCGGCTGGCAAATGCAGGTCGACAATGCAACGCTGCATTTCGATGAAGCCATCGACAGTCGCGGCGAAGGGCTCGCCGCCGTCGCGCTGAAGGTGCGTGATGCCGCGGCCATCCGCCAGGCCGCCGAGGCGCGCGGGCTGCCATGCGACGCCGGCAACGTGACGATCTGCGGCACCCGCTTCGAACTGGTGCCCACCCCCTGAGAAGCTAAAGCCGTTCCTGCCCCTCCGCCGGCTCCGGCATCCCCAGTTGCTCGCGACGGATCGCCTCGTCATCCATCAGCTCGTACCACATGGCATTGAGCACCGCAAAGGCCGCCGCCAGTGGCAGGCCGAGAATCCAGGAGAAGTACCACATCAGTCGATCCTTTCAGGCGCCTGGAGGCGGATCATCAATACGCATGGCCCGATTCGTCGCGAATGGCATCCGAATCCACCTTGCCCCACAACACCTTGTAGACCCAGCCGGTGTAGGCCAGCACGATGGGCAGGAAGATGCAGGTCGTCACCAGCATGATGAACAGCGTCAGGTGGCTCGACGAGGAATCCCACACGATGAGGCTGGCGTGCGGGTCGAGGGAGGACGGCAGGATGAAGGGGAACATCGAAGCACCCACGCTCAGGATGATGCCGGCGATGCCCAGCGCGGAGCCCAGCAACGCCAGCCCGCCGCGCCGTCCCAGCAGTGCCACCGTCGCGAGCAGCGCGCCCGCAAAACCGAGCACCGGCGCGATCAGCGTCCACGGGTGGGCCGAATAGTTGCCGAACCATGCACCGGCATGCGCAGTTGCCGTCTTGATCAACGGGTTCGACGGACCCAGCGGGTCGACCGTGCTGGTCACGCGATAGCCCGTCACGTACAACAGCAGCAACACGCCGGCCAGCGCGTAGAGCGCAACGGTCGCAAGCGCGGCGATGGTCCCGTACTTGCCGGCCCGCGCCTGCACCGCGCCTTCGGTCTTGAACACCAGCCAGGCCGCGCCATGCATCACCAGCATCGCCACCGACACCAGTCCGCACAGCAGCGCGAAGGGATTGAGCAGGCCGAAGAAGCTGCCTTCGTAGTGGATCTGCATGTCGGGCTCCAGCCGGAAGGGCACGCCCTGGATCGCATTGCCGATCGCCACGCCGCAGATCAGCGAGGGCACCAGCCCGCAATAGAACAGCACCCAGTCCCAGCGCGTTCGCCAGCGCGGGTCCTCACGCTTGCTGCGGAACTTGAAGGCCACCGGCCGCAGGATGATGGCCGTGAGGATCACGAACATCGCGAGGTAGAAGCCGGAGAAAGACACCGCATAGAGCTGCGGCCAGGCCGCGAAGATCGCGCCGCCGCCCAGAATCAGCCAGACCTGGTTGCCCTCCCACACCGGGCCGACACTGTTGATCACCACGCGGCGCTCCAGGTCGGTGCGTCCGGCAAAGGGCAGCAGCATGCCGGCGCCGAGGTCGAAGCCGTCGGTCAGCGCGAAGCCGATGAGCACGATGCCCATCAGCAGCCACCAGATGATGCGCAGCGTGTCGTAGCCGAGGAGTTCATGCAGGATCATGGCGTCACTCCATGGCAGTACGGACAGACGAAGGCACGGCGCGCTGGAACGCCTCGCCGACCACATGCGGCGGATGCTCCTGTTCCGGCCCCTTGCGGATCGCCTTGAGCATCAGCTTCATCTCGATGATCAGCAGGATCGTGTAGATCACGATGTAGCCGCACAGCGTGAGCAGCACCGTCATCGCGCCCAGGTTCGACACCGCCACCGCCGTCGGCAACACTCCCTCGATGATCCAAGGCTGGCGACCGATCTCGGCCACCATCCAACCCGCCTCGATCGCGATCCACGGCAGCGCGATCGACCACACCGCCACCTTCAGCAGCCAGCGATGCCGATCCAGTTGGCGGCTCGCCGACAGCACGAAGAAGGTGCCCGTCAGCAGGATCAGGAACATGCCGATGCCGACCATGATGCGGAACAGCCAGAACAGCGGCGCCACCGGCGGCACGGTGTCCCAGGCGGCCTTCTTGATCTGCTCGTCGGTGGCCTTGCGCGGGTCGTCCACGTAGCGCTTCAGCAGCAGGGCGTAGCCCATGTCCGGCCCGTTGAACTCGAAGGCATCGCGCACGCCTTGCGACACCTTGGTGGTGCTGCCGGCCTCGCGGATCTGCTGCAAGGCGTCGTAGGCCTTCAGCCCTTCGCGGATACGCACCTCGGCGCGCTTGCTCATCTCGTCGATGCCAGGGATCACGGTGTTCAGCGAGCGCGTGCCGATCAGGCCCATCACCGCCGGAATGTGCACCGCATAGTGCGTCTCCCGCGCCTCTTGGTCCGGAAAGCCGAAGACGGTGAACGCGGCGGGTGCCGGGTGCGTCTCCCACATCGCCTCGATGGCCGCGAGCTTCATCTTCTGGTGCTCGCTCGACTGGTAGCCGCTCTCGTCGCCGAGCACCACCACCGACAGCGACGCGGCCAGCCCGAAGGAGGCCGCCACCGTCATCGAGCGCTTGGCCAGTTCCACATGGCGCCCTCGCAGCAGGTACCAGGCCGACACGCCCAGCACGAACACCGATGCGCAGGTATAGCCGGCCGACACCGTGTGCACGAACTTGGCCTGGGCCACCGTGTTCGTCAGCACCGCGGCGAAGTCGCTCACCTCCATGCGCATGGTCTGCGGATTGAAGACCGCGCCGACCGGGTTCTGCATCCACCCGTTGGCAATCAGGATCCACAGCGCCGAAAAATTGGTGCCCAGGCCCACGCACCATGTCGCGACCAGGTGGCCCACCTTCGACAGCTTGTCCCAGCCGAAGAAGAACAGCCCGACGAAGGTCGCCTCGAGGAAGAACGCCATCAGGGCCTCGATCGCCAGCGGCGCACCGAACACGTCGCCGACGTAGTGGCTGTAATACGACCAGTTCATGCCGAACTGGAACTCCATCACCACGCCAGTCGCCACCCCCATCGCGAAGTTGATGCCGAAAAGAACGCCCCAGAACTTCGTCATGTCGCGCCAGATGACACGACCCGTCATCACGTAGACGGTCTCCATGATGGCCAGCAGGATCGACAGGCCGATGGTGAGCGGCACGAAGAGAAAGTGGTACAGCGCTGTCACGCCGAATTGCAATCGCGAGAGTGCAACGATGTCCAGTTCCATGGTCCAACTCCTTGGTTCGAGTCTTCGTCAGTCTGGTCGCAGCGTCTGAAGCGCTGCATCGAATGCCTCCATCCCTCGCCGCAGGTCGGCCACGATGCGGCCATCCCTCAGGCAGACGAGCCGATCGGCGAGCGCTGCCTCGCGCCGCAGGTGCGTTGCGATCAGCAGGCTCCTGCCCGCAGCATGTTCAGCCAGTCGCCGCAACACGTCGTGTGCCGTCGCGGTGTCCAGTGCCTCGGTGGGTTCGTCCAGCACCCACAGGGGCGTATTACGCAGGAAGAGCCGCGCGAGCGCAAGCCGTCTGCCCTGCCCTCCCGACAAGCCCAGGCCGCCTTCGCCCAAAGCTGTCGCCAGGCCTGAGGCCATTCGGCTTACTTCCCCGGAAACCCCCGCCGCATCGAGCACCGACCAGAGGCGCGCGTCGTCGGCCGAGGGGTCGGCAAGCTTGAGGTTGTCGCGCAGGCTGTCCTGGAAAAGTTCGGTGCGCTGTACCAGCAGGCAGGCGGGCGGGCACGTCACGGTGCCTGCGCGCGGCGCCATCTCGCCCGTGATGATGGACAGCAGCGTCGACTTGCCTGCGCCGCTTGGACCGATCAAGGCGACGCGTTCGCCGGCGGCCATGTGGAACGAGAGGCCATCGAACACGTTGGCAAGACTGCCGGCATGGCCTGCCCGCAGTTCTTGCACGTTCAAGTCGGCGGGCATGGACGCGTTCACCGATGCTGGCGATGCAGCGACATCGCCCATGCGAGGACCAAGCCGCTTCGTCGCGAGCCACGTGCGTCCCGCATCGAGCGCGCCTCGGCGCATCGCCGCGAAGGGCTCGACCGCCGTCAACGCGACGAGCAATGCAAGCGCGGCCGCCGGCGCACCGATGGTGCCCTCGCTGACCAGCCAACCCACGGCCAGCAACACGGCGACAAGGCTCAGGGTGCCGCAGGCGCCATAGCCGAAGCCGGCGGCAGTATCGAGACGATTGAGTTCCAGTTCCGCCTTGGCGAGCCGCGCATCCGCCACGGCCAAGGCTTCGCGCTGCGCATCGATTCGCCCCGCCATCACGAGATCGGCCTGCCCCGCAACGAGGTCGATCGCACGCGCCCGCAAGGCCTCGATCGCGTGGCCGCGCAACACGGCGGGCCGCCGCGCGCGTCGCGCGATCCACAGCGCCAGGCCCCAGCCACTCCCGACAAGCCACAAGGCCATCGCGATGCCCAGGCCCACATGCATAAAGCCCAGCACCACGCCCGCCAGCAATGCGGCGCCCAGGGCCGCGAACGCAGGCGCGACCAGCCGCAGATAGATCGACTCCAGCGCATCGATGTCGGCCGTCAGGCGGAACAGCAGGCGCGAGGGCCGCGCGAGCAATGCGTGCGCCGCCTCGGGCTGTGCCCAGCCGCGGAACAGGCGCACTCGCAAGGCCGCCAGCACGCCGAAGGTGGCATCGTGCGTGACCAGCCGCTCCCCGTAGCGCGAGGCCGTGCGCGCAATGGCCAGGAAGCGGATGCCCGCCGACGGCGCGAACACATCGAAGGCCAGCGCCGTGCCCGCACTGAGCCCTGCCAGCGCCGTCGCCGTGATGAACCATCCCGCGAGGCCCAGCAAGGCCATGCCGGTCAGCACCGTCAGCGCCGCCAGCACGATGCCCCACAGCAAGGCGCGCGGCTGCGCGGCAACGAAGGGACGCAGCACCGGAAGCAGGTCGCGCCACCATTTCATGCGGCTTGCTCCATCGTTGCGGCGTCGAGGTCGACCACGCGACCGATGCGTGCCGCGAGCACCGGGTCATGCGTGGCCACGATCAATGTCTTTCCATGGGCGAGGGCAAGCAGCGCGTCGGCCACGCGCGCCGCGGTTTCCGTGTCGAGGTGCGCCGTGGGCTCGTCGACCAGCAGCAGGTCTGCGCCAGCGTGCACCGCGATGCGCGCCAAGGCCAGGCGCACCGCCTCCCCGCCCGATAGCCCGCTGCCGCCCTCCCCCAGCGCCGCGCCCGGATGCGCCTGCGCCACGGACGCCAGTCGCGCGAAACGTATCGCAGCCTGCACCTCCGTCGCACCGATGCCGCGCCGGCCCAGCGCCACGTTGGCCTCCGCCGAGCCCGCGAACACATGCGGCTTCTGCCCCATCCACCCGATGCGCTGTCGCAATGCGGCCGCGGTGCGGTCCGACAGCGCCACGCCACCGATCTCGATCTCCCCGCGCGTCATCGGCAGCAGACCAGCCATCAGCGACAACAACGCGGTCTTGCCGGAACCGCTCGCGCCCAGCAGGGCCACGTGCTCGCCGGCAGCGATGCGAAGCTCGAAGCCCTCGAACAGCGGCGATTCCCCTGGGTGCGAGAAGTGCAGGTCGCGCACGCTCAGCGAAGGTGCGCCATTCGCGTGCACGGTTTCCCCGCTCACCACATGCCCTCCAGGCAGTGCCAACCCATGGTGGCCCAGTTGCTTCAGGCCATTCAACGCAGCCTCGCCCGCGGCGCGGTCATGCCACACCGCCGCCAGGTCGCGCAGCGGCTCGAAGAAGGCAGGCGCCAGCAGCAGGATGAACAGCCCCTGGCCCAGGCTGAGCTGCTCGCCCCAAGTACCGAAGTCCAGCGTGCCCAGTAGATGAAAGCCCACGTACGCCGCCACCATCGCCACACCCAGCGCGGAGAACAGTTCCAGCACGGCCGATGAGAGGAACGCAATGCGCAGCACGGCCATCGTGCGCTGCCGCAGCGACTGCGCGGACGCATCGAGCCGCTCAGCCGTGGCATCCACCGCGCCCAGCGCGCGCAAGGTCGCGAGGCCACGCAGGCGGTCCAGCAGGAAGGCGTTCATGCTGCCCATCTCCACCATCTGCGCCTTGCTCGCCGCCAACGCACGCATGCCGATGATGGCCATGAACACCGGGATCAATGGCGCCGCGACCAGCAGCACCAGCGCCGCCACCCAGGACAGACTGGCCACCACGGCCGCGATGGCGAGCGGCACCACCATCACGCGCCAACGCGCCGGTTGATAGCGCACCAGGTACGGCACCACGGCTTCTGCCTGTTCGGCCATGACACTGGCGGCCAAGCCCGAGGGCGCACGCGTGCGATCCGAAGGCGAGCCGGCCGCCAGCGCTGTCGCCGCGTGCGCCCGCAAGCTCGTCAGGTGGGCCCGAGCCTGCGCAAAGACCCGGCGTGCTCCCCAGGCTTCGCAGGCGCTGCGCAACAGGCCCAGCAACAGGATGCCCAGCGCCGGCCACCCGACCGCCGCCATGCCGCGACCCGATGCGAGTCCGTCGACGGCCCAGGCCAGCAAGGCGGCCTGCGGCAGCCACAGCAGCGCCGCAACACCTTGAACGGCGCTGCCGATCTTTTGCGAGGGAAGCGATTGCAGGTGCGGGCGCTGCGAGGGTGGCGGTGTCATCCGTCGGCGGAGTGTTTCACAGCCGCGCAGCGTGCACCGTCCGGATGCCGCGTGCAACATGCCGTTCGCCGGGTTGCGCACCCCGTTCAACGGCCTCGAGGCCGCACCGCCTCATGAAGGCATCAAAGCGCCGTCAGCATCCCGCACAACACCAGGCCGCCAAACAGGACCAGCAACGTGCGCCATGTCGCCGGCCGCTGCTCGACCTGCGCATACAGCACCGTCGCGGCTCCCAGCGACAGCGCCACCGCGCCCAGCAATCCGAGCGCGTCGCCCCAGGCTGTGCGTGGCGCCCAATGGCTGACCACCGCGTTGACCGCCAGGATCACTGAAAAGTGGATCAGAAACAGCGAGTAAGAGATCCGCCCCAGACGCAAGAGCGGCATCGCCACGGTCGGCCAATGCTTCGGCGCGAGCCAGCCCCGTCGATCCGCCAGCACGATGGCGAGCGCGGTCACCAATGCCACCGCGATGCGGCTGCGCCACTCGATGGCCAAGGCCACCAGCCCCACCGTGCCAAGCAGTGCCACGGCGCTGCGCCAGGCGATGCCGCGCGTCGCGCGGCCGATCCAGAAGCCGAGCATCCCCAGCCCATAGGCCCCGAAGAAATAGATGGCGGTGATGTCGAGTTCGGCCTGGCGGTTGAACACCAGCAAGGACCCAAGCACCAGGACCGCGACCAGCATCGCACCCAGCCAGCGACCTTGTGCAAGCGTCAGGCGCCAATGCCGCTGCACCACGCCGGCAAGTCCGAACACCGCGATGGCCAGCGCGAACAACTGGAAGTCGATCGCCACGTACCAGGCACCCGCGGACAGTGCCTCGTAACCCAGCAGGTCCTGAAGCAGGAGCCCATGCGCAATCAGTTGCGGCAGGCTCGGTGCGCCCGGCACGGCTTCATCGTCGAGCCAGGGCCGCACCGCTGCCGCCACCAGCACCGTACAGGTGAGCGCCGCGAGGTAAGGCATGACCAGGCGCCCATAGCGTTGCCAGAGCGCGCGCATGGCCGGCCGGTCGCTGCGCAGCAGGCCCGCGGGCGCCAAACTCGCGGCGGAGAGGAAGCCGGCGATCACCAGGAAGACCTGCACCGCCAACCGGCCTTGCTGCGAAAGCCAGTCGAACAACCACGGCGCGAGCGGCGCCGCGCCATCGGCCAGCGGCCCGTAACGAACCAGGTGGTGCCCGACGATGAGCAGGCAGGCGACGCCCTTGACGGCGTCCAACAGTGGCATTCGCCCGGCCGCTGGTTGCTGCGGCAAGGTGGCCACTGCGAGTCTCCCGGTCAGAGCGCGAGGCGCTTGCGGGCGGCGAAGTATTCCGCCTTGAGCTTCTCGATGTAGGCAGCGGCCGTGGCCACTTCCTTGATCGCGCCGATGCCCTGGCCCGAGCCCCAGATGTCCTTCCAGGCCTTGGCCTTGCTGCCTTCGCCGCCGCCGAAGTTCATGGTCTTCAGGTCGCCTTCGGGCAGGTTGTTCGGGTCCATGCCGGCCGCGACGATCGACGGCGCCAGGTAGTTGCCGTGCACGCCGGTGAACAGGTTCGAATAGACGATGTCGTCGGAGCTGCCGGCGACGATGGCGTTCTTGTATTCGTCACTCGCGCGCGCTTCTTCGGTCGCGATGAAGGCGGTGCCGATGTAGGCGAAGTCGGCGCCCATGGCCTGCGCGGCCAGCACCGCGCCGCCGGTGGAGATCGAGCCCGACAGCGCGACCGGGCCATCGAACCATTCGCGGATTTCCTGGATCAGCGCGAACGGGCTCTTCACGCCCGCATGGCCACCCGCACCGGCCGCCACGGCGATGATGCCGTCGGCGCCCTTCTCGATCGCCTTGCGCGCGAACTTGTCGGTGATGATGTCGTGCAGCGTCACGCCGCCGTAGCTGTGCACCGCATCGTTCACGTCGGTGCGAGCGCCGAGCGAGGTGATGACGATCGGCACCTTGTACTTCACGACCATTTCCATGTCGTGCTCGAGCCGGTCATTGCTCTTGTGCACGATCTGGTTGATGGCAAAGGGTGCGGCGGGCTTGTCGGGGTTGGCCTTGTTGTAGGCGGCCAGTTCCTCGGTGATCTCGGCGAGCCAGTCCTCGAGTTGCGCAGCGGGGCGAGCATTGAGCGCCGGCATCGAGCCGACGACGCCGGCCTTGCATTGGGCGATCACCAGCTTGGGGTTGCTGATGATGAACAGCGGCGAGCCGATGATGGGCAGCGGCAGGTTGGCGAGGACGGGAGGGAGCTTCGACATGGTCAGGGTGTCTCAGGGAATTTGGATGAATGCGAAAGCGGACTTCCGGACGCAGAGGACGCGAAGGTTTCGCGAAGGACGCAAAAGGAACACCAAAAATTATGGAATTTCTTTCGCTTCCCTCGCGTCACCTTCGCGTCCTTCGCGGCCGGCTGCCCGTATTTCAGAAGGCTTCGAGTGCCAGCGCCGTCACGCTCTCGGCGCCGTCGACGATGCTGTCGCGGTAGCCAGGCGCCTTGTTCAGGATGTGCTCGGCGTAGAAGCGTGCCGTCGCGACCTTGGCCGTCATGAAGGCGACGTCGTTGTTCTGCGAGGCGAGGTCTTCCGCGATGATCAGCGAGCGGGCGAGTTGCCAGCCGGCGACCACATTGCCCGCGAGCATCAGGTACGGCACGCTGCCGGAGAACACGGCGTTGGGCGAGCCCTTGGCCTGGCTCACGACGAAGTCGACCACGTCGAGCAAGGCTTCGCGGCCTGCCTTCAGACGCTTGAGCATCGAGGCCGACGCGGCGCTGCTGCGCTTGGCGAGTTCGGCCTCGGTCTTCTCGATCTGCGCGGCGATGGCCTTGGCGGTCGCGCCGCCATCGCGCATGGTCTTGCGGCCGACCAGGTCGTTGGCCTGGATCGCGGTCGTGCCTTCGTAGATCGTCAGGATCTTGGCATCGCGCAAATGTTGCGCCACGCCGGTTTCCTCGATAAAGCCCATGCCGCCGTGCACCTGCACGCCCAGAGATGCGACTTCCAGGCTCATCTCGGTGCTGTAGCCCTTGACCAGCGGCACGAGGAAGTCATAGAAGGCCTCGTTCTGCTTGCGCGTGTCGGCTTCCGGATGCTTGTGCGCGGCGTCGTAGGCGGCGGCGGCCACGCTGGCCATGGCCCGGCAGCCTTCGACATACGCACGCATCGTCATCAGCATGCGCTTGACGTCGGGGTGATGGATGATCGGCGCGCTGGCCTTGATCGAGCCATCGACCGGGCGGCTCTGCACGCGCTCCTTCGCATAGGCCACGGCCGCCTGGTAGGCGCGCTCGGCGACCGCGATGCCCTGCAGGCCCACGCCATAGCGGGCCACGTTCATCATGATGAACATGTACTCGAGGCCGCGGTTCTCCTCGCCGACGAGGTAGCCCACCGCGCCGCCATGGTCGCCGTATTGCAGCACTGCGGTCGGCGAGGCCTTGATGCCCAGCTTGTGCTCGATGCTGACGCAGTGCACGTCGTTGCGATCGCCCAGCGAGCCGTCCTTGTTGACCATGAACTTGGGCACGATGAACAGGCTGATGCCCTTCACGCCCTCCGGTGCGCCGCTCACGCGGGCCAGCACCAGATGGACGATGTTCTCGGCCATGTCGTGCTCACCGTAGGTGATGAAGATCTTGGTGCCGAAGACCTTGTAGGTACCGTCGGGCTGCGGCTCTGCGCGGCTGCGCACCAGGGCCAGGTCGCTGCCGGCCTGCGGCTCGGTCAGGTTCATGGTGCCTGTCCATTCGCCGGCGACGAGCTTCTCGAGGTAGGTGGCCTTGAGTTCATCCGAGCCGGCCATCAGCAATGCCTCGGTGGCACCGTCGCTCAGCAGCGGGCACAGGGCGAAGCTCATGTTGGCCGAGTTCAGCATCTCGGTGCAAGCCGCGCCGATGGTCTTGGGCAGACCCTGGCCGCCGAAGTCGGCGGGATGCTGGATGCCTTGCCACCCACCTGCGGCGTACTGCGCGTAAGCATCCTTGAAGCCGGCGGTGGTCGTGACCTTGCCGTCCTTGAACGACGACGGGGCGCGGTCGCCCTCGACGTTCAGCGGTGCGATCACGTCCTGGTTGAAGCGCGCGCATTCTTCGAGCACGGCTTGTGCGGTTTCCAGGCCGGCGTCTTCGAAACCAGGCAGCTTGGCGACTTCAGCGATGTTGGCCAGGTGTTCGATGTCGAACAGCATGTCCTTGAGGGGGGCGGTGTAGCTCATTTGTTGTCTCTCCTGGGATGACGTAAAAAAGGCATCGCGAACGATGCCCTTGAGGACGATTTCAGCGGTGGAGGATCAGAGCGCCTTCACCAGTTCCGGCACGGCCGTGAACAGGTCGGCCACGAGGCCATAGTCGGCCACCGAGAAGATCGGGGCTTCTTCGTCCTTGTTGATCGCGACGATCACCTTGGAATCCTTCATGCCGGCCAGATGCTGGATCGCACCCGAGATGCCCGCGGCGATGTAGAGCTGCGGCGCGACGATCTTGCCGGTCTGGCCCACTTGCCAGTCGTTCGGTGCGTAGCCTGCGTCGACGGCTGCGCGGCTGGCACCGAGGCCGGCGTTGAGCTTGTCGGCGAGAGGCGCCATGACTTCCTGGAACTTCTCGGCGCTGCCCAGTGCACGGCCACCGGAGACGATGATCTTGGCGGCGGTGAGTTCAGGACGCTCGCTCTTCGTGACTTCACGGCCGACGAAGGTCGACTTGCCGCTGTCGGCCACGCCGGCTGCGTTCTCGACGGCTGCGCTGCCACCCGTGGCAGCGGCTGCGTCAAAGCCCGTGGTGCGCACGGTGATGACCTTGGTCGCATCGGCGCTCTGCACCGTGGCAATGGCATTGCCCGCGTAGATCGGACGCTCGAAGGTGTCGGCGCTCACGACCTTGGTGATGTCGGAGATCTGCGCCACATCGAGCTTGGCGGCCACGCGCGGTGCGACGTTCTTGCCGTTGGCGGTCGAGGGGAACAGGATGTGGCTGTAGTTGCCGGCGATGGCCAGGACTTGCGCGGCGACGTTCTCGGCGAGGTTCTCGGCCAGGCTCGGGCTGTCGGCCACGATGACCTTGGAGACGCCTGCGATCTTCGCGGCAGCGGCACCGGCTTCGGCGGCATTGGCGCCGGCCACCAGCACATGGACGTCGCCACCGCAGGCGGCTGCGGCGGTCACGGTGTTGAGGGTCGCCGGCTTGACGGTGGCGTGGTCGTGTTCGGCAATGACGAGTGCGGTCATGTTCTTGTCTTTCCTCTTCAGATCACTTTGGCTTCGTTCTTGAGCTTGTCCACCAGCGTGGCAACGTCGGGCACCTTGATGCCGGCGCCGCGCTTGGGCGGCTCGCTGACCTTCAGGGTCTTCAGGCGCGGCTTGACGTCGACACCGAGGTCTTCGGGCTTGAAGGTATCGAGCTGCTTCTTCTTGGCCTTCATGATGTTGGGCAGCGTCACATAGCGCGGCTCGTTCAGGCGCAGGTCGGTGGTGATGACGGCCGGCAGCGTCAGCGAGATGGTTTCGAGGCCACCGTCAACTTCACGGGTCACGTTGACCTTGTCCCCAGCAGCCTCGACCTTCGAAGCGAAGGTGGCTTGCGGCAGGTCGGCCAGCGCAGCCAGCATCTGGCCGGTCTGGTTGGCGTCGTCATCGATGGCCTGCTTGCCGAGGATGACGAGTTGGGGTTGTTCCTTCTCGACCAGCGCCTTCAGCAGCTTGGCCACGGCCAACGGTTGCAGTTCTTCGGCGGTCTCCACCAGGATGCCGCGATCGGCGCCGATGGCCATCGCGGTGCGGAGCGTTTCCTGGCACTTGGCATCGCCGCAGGAGACGGCGATGACTTCGGTCACGATGCCCTTCTCCTTCAAACGCACGGCCTCTTCGACGGCGATTTCGTCGAAGGGATTCATGCTCATCTTGACGTTGGCGATGTCGACGCCGGAACCATCGGACTTGACGCGAACCTTGACGTTGTAGTCAACGACCCGCTTGACCGCTACGAGAACCTTCATTGGTTTGACTCCTGGGATTTATGAAAACAGGGGAATTACTTCTCAGCGCAACCGCGCATTCTAGGCGGCTGGCACTTCGCAATCTTTAAAAACGAACGATCGTGCTTTTTAGTGATTATAGGCGAGTGTCGGCCGCAGGTGAAGCGCTATTTGCGATGTTCTCGACGAGCACCCGTCGTTGCGCCTGGGCGATGTCGATGCCGGCGCTCCGCAGCCCCTGGAGGATCGCGATGTTGATGTCGGAGCGCAGGTTGTCCTTCCCGCGGTCCGGATCGGCGACCCAGAAATTCAGCGTGAACTCCATGCCATCGGGCGTGAAGTTCATGAGGAAGGCGATCGGCGCAGGATCACCGAGCACGCGTGCCTGCGCCGAGGCCGCCGCCGTCAGGATGCCCTGAACCTGCGCCACGTCGCTGCCGTAGCCGACCACGACGCTGGTCGTGAGGTTGAAGCGGCGATCGGCCAGCGAGAGGTTCTCGACGCGGCTCGTGATGAGCGACTCATTCGGCACGATGGCCTCGCGCCCGTTGCCCGCGCGGATGAGCGTGTAGCGGGTCTTGATGTCGGTGATGCGGCCTTCGAAGGTGTCGACCTTGACGTTGTCGCCGATGCGGATCGAGCGCTCCAGCAGGATCACGAAGCCGCTCACATAGTTGGCTGCCAGCTTCTGCAGGCCAAGGCCGAGGCCTACGCCAAGCGCGCCACCCAGCACCGACAACGCCGTCAGGTCCACCCCCACCGCCGACAGCGCGAACAGCAGGCCAGTGAGCAAGAGAAACGCCCGGATAGCATTCGACGCCACCTTGCGCATCGACAGATCGGTGACGGCCTCCTGCAGGATGCGCTTCTCGATGGTGGCCGAGATCCACAGCGTGATTACCAGCACCAGGGCGGCGGAGAAGATGCCGTCGAAGATGGTGCGCACGCTCACGCGGGTCTTGCCGAAGGACAGCGTGATCGCATCGAGTTCGGCCAGCACCGGCGGCAACAACCCGACGATCCACAGCACCGCCGCGATCCATGCAAGCCACGAAATGGTGCGCTCGATCAGGCTGACCAGCGTGGACCGCGGGAACACCGTCTTCAGCACGCGCGCGAACAGGCGGATGGCCACCAGCGACAGCAGCACCGGCACGGCGATCCGCAGCAGCAGCACGGGCTGGTAGCCCATCACGGCGCGCCGCGCGAGGTCGCAGAACAGCAGCGCCAGCAGCGGGAACAGCAGGCCGTCGAAGGTGTACCGGCCGAACCAGATCGATTCCTTGGGCTGGTCGCGGCCGAACCAACGGCAGATGGCCCAGGCCAGTGCCAGGCAGGCGATCAGGGCCGCGAGTTCGACGGAGATCGTGCGAAGCTGGATTTCGCCGAGGAGTTGACTGAAGTCGCCGAGCATCTACCTACAGATCCGCGAGCGTCCGCACATGCGCTTCCACGCTGCGTGCCAGCGCACCGAGGTTGTAGCCGCCTTCCAGCATCGACACGATGCGGCCATCCGCGTACTGGCGCGCCACGTTGCGCACGCGATTGGTGATCCAGGCGTAGTCGTTCTCGTTGAGGCGCATCTGGCCGAGGTCGTCCTCGTGGTGCGCGTCGAAGCCCGCGCTGAAGAAGATCATCTGCGGCTTGAAATCCTCCAGCCGCGGTATCCACAGCATCTCGACCACCTCTCGGATGTCCATGCCCTTGGTGTAGGCCGGCACCGGGATGTTCAGCATGTTCGAGGCCGCATGCTCGGTGCCGCTGTACGGATAGAACGGATGCTGGAAGAAGCTCACCATCAGCACGCGCGGATCGTTGGCGAGGATGTCCTCGGTGCCGTTGCCGTGGTGCACGTCGAAGTCGACGACGGCCACGCGCTCCAGGCCGTGCGCCTCCAGCGCATGGCGGGCCGCGATGGCGACGTTGTTGAAGAAGCAGAAGCCCATGGCCTGCTCGCGGCACGCATGGTGGCCGGGAGGACGCACGGCGCAGAATGCGTTCTCGACCATGCCACTCATGACTGCATCGACGGCGGCCACGGCAGCCCCCGCCGCCCGCCGCGCGGCCAGCATGGTGAACTTCATGAGCGAGGTGTCGGGGTCGATCTGCGCATGGTCAGGGCCGCCCGCCGGCACGTCGGCCACGAGGCGCTGGCTCAGTTCCTCGAGGTGTTCGACATGCTCGACACTGTGGGCCCGCGTGATCTGCGGCAATGTGGCAATGGGGACATCGATGCGCTCGAGCGCGTCGCCAACGCCGGAGGCCAGCAGTCGGTCCTCGATGGCGTCCAGGCGCGCGGGGCATTCCGGGTGCCCTTCGCCCATTTCATGCTTCCAGAAATCGCGATGAATCAAGTAACCGGTCTTGGCCATGTCTCTCGTCGACCTTTTGCAGCCAAGGGCTGCCAGCCTTACGGTATGGTTTGCATATGGATACAAAAATGGACGTCGCAGCGAAGCTCGCCAGTTTGCTCTTTCAGCTTAACACGGTGATCGTTGGCAAGGAGGCCCAGGTACGCGATTGCGTGGCCTGCCTGCTGGCCGGTGGGCACCTGCTGATCGAGGACGTGCCCGGGGTCGGAAAGACCACGCTGGCGCATGCGCTTTCTCATACCTTCGGGCTGCAGTTTTCACGGGTGCAGTTCACCGCCGACCTGATGCCGGGAGACCTCTCGGGCGTGGCCATCTACGACCGCGGCCAGCAGGCCTTCGTGTTCCACCCCGGACCGATCTTTGCGCAGGTGCTGCTGGCCGACGAGATCAATCGCGCCAGCCCCAAGACGCAAAGTGCGCTGCTGGAGGCCATGGAAGAGAAGCAGGTCACCATCGAAGGCGAGACGCGGCCCCTGCCCACGCCCTTCTTCGTGATCGCCACGCAGAACCCGCACGACCAGCTCGGCACCTTTGCGCTGCCGGAGTCGCAGCTCGACCGCTTCCTGATGCGCATCTCGTTGGGCTACCCGGACCGCGCCGCCGAACGCGAGTTGCTTGCCGGCGCCGACCGGCGCGAGATGCTGGCCAGCCTCCCGGCGCTGCTGAGCGCCGAGGAGCTGACCGCGTTGCAGCAGCGCGTGCAGCAGGTGCATGCCGCCGATCCGTTGCTCAACTACGTGCAGGACCTGGTCGCCGCCACGCGCAATGGCCGCTGGTTCCTGCAAGGCCTGTCGCCACGCGCAGGGATCGCGGTGCTGCGCGCCGCCAAGGCGCAGGCGCTGCTGGCCAACCGCGACTACGTGGCGCCCGACGACGTGCAGGCCGTGCTGCCGCAGACCGTGGCGCACCGCATGACGCCGGTGGGCGATGCGGGCCGGGGCGCGGTCGAGCAGGTGCGCGCCATGATTGCGGCCGTGCCCTTGCCATAGGACGAGGATGAACCCGGCAGCGGCCATGCGCCGTCGCATCGATGGCTGGTTCCTCACGCGGCGCGCACCATCGGACACGGTCGAACTCACGCAGCGCAACGTCTACATCGTGCCCTCGCGCGCTGGCTGGATGCTGGCTGCCACCCTGGTGGTGCTGCTGATCGGCTCGATCAACTACCAGCTCAACCTGGGCTACCTCCTGACCTTCCTGCTGGCCGGCAGCGTGGCCGTGGGCATGCATGTGAGCCATGCCACCCTGCGCGGTCTGGCGATGCACCTGGTCGCGCCGGACCCGCACTATGCAGGCGCGGCGGCGGTGTTTCGCGTGGTGCTGCACAACGCGCGGCGCGGCGTGCGTTACGGCATCGGGCTCAGCGTGCGCGGCAGCGGGCAATGGGCCTGGGCCGACGTGCCCTCGCAAGGCAGCGAAACGGTCGAGGTGGCCTTCAGGCCGACGACGCGCGGCCTGCATCCGGTGCCGCCGCTCACTGCGGAGACGCGCTTTCCGCTCGGGACTTTTCGCGTGTGGACGGTCTGGCGGCCAGCCGCGAAGGTGCTGGTGTACCCGGCGCCGGAAATGCATCCGCCGCCGCTGCCGCCGGGCGAGCCGATCGCGGGCCACGAGGCGGCGGCCGTGGTGGCCTCGCAACTGGCCGGCGAATACGACGGGGTGCGGGCCTACCGTCGCGGCGATCCGTTGAAGCTGGTGGTCTGGAAGAAGGCCGCGCGGGCGCAGGCCACGGGCTCGAACGAACTGGTAAGCCGCGACACCCAACAGGCGCAGCGCCAGGAACTCTGGCTCGATGCGCAAGCCGCCGGCCTGGCGGACACCGAGGCGCGCATGTCGAGGCTGTGCGCCTGGGTGCTGATGGCGGACCGGCTCGGGGTCGACTACGGGCTTCGCATCGGCGCGCTCAGCGTGAAGCCCTCGCAGGGCGAGGCGCATCGGCGGCGCTGCCTGGAGGTGCTGGCCACATGCTGAAAGCACTCCAGCAACTCCGCGCCCTGCCCCGCGATGCGCGCGACACGCTGTTCCTGCTGGCGGTGATCGCGCTGATCGTGCTGCCGCAAGTCGGCAACCTGCCGCTGTGGTGCAGCGGGCTGACCGCAGTGGTGCTGGTGTGGCGCGCCACCCTGGCCGTGCAGGCCCGGCCGCTGCCCGGCCGATGGTGGATCGGCACGCTGCTGGCCGTCACGCTGGCCGCGACCTTCGCGACGCACCGCACGCTTTTGGGGCGCGATGCCGGCGTGACGATGGTGGTGATTTTGCTGGCGCTCAAGACCCTCGAATTGCGCGCGCGACGCGATGCCTTCGTCATCTTCTTCCTGGGTTTCTTCGCGATGCTCACGAACTTCTTCTATTCGCAATCGCTGCTGACGGCGCTCGCGATGCTGCTCGCCTTGCTCGGCCTGCTGACCGCGCTGGTCAACGCGCACATGCCGGTGGGCAGGCCGCCCTTGCTGCAGGCGGCGCGCACGGCCGGATGGATGGCACTGCTCGGCGCACCAATCATGCTCGCGCTGTTCATGCTGTTTCCGCGTTTTGCACCGCTGTGGGGCACGCCGGGCGATGCCATGGCGGGGCGCAGCGGGCTGTCGGGCTCGATGCGCGTGGGCGCGATCGCAGAGTTGGCGCTCGATGAGTCCATCGCCGCGCGGATCCGTTTCGAAGGTCCGCCGCCTCCCCAGCGCGACATGTACTTCCGCGGGCCGGTGCTGGGCCGCTTCGACGGTCGCGAGTGGAGCGTGCTGGAAGCCTGGGCGCGCGGCTCGGTGCCTGCCAACCTGCGCGTGGAAGGCACGCCGGTGCGCTACGAAGTGACGATGGAGGTGAGCAACAAGCCCTGGCTGCTCATGCTCGATGCGGCGCGGACCAAGCCGGAAGTGCCCGGCTACGAGTCCTTCAGCATGCCGGACCTGCAATGGCTGCTGAACCGGCCAGTCAATGACCTGCTGCGCTATCGCGCCGAAAGCTATACGCAGTACCAGAGCGGCCCGGTGCGGCGAACGACCGGCCTGCAGACCTACCTGGGCCTGCCGCCGGGCTCCAATCCACGCACCGTCGCGCTGGCCGCGAAGATGCGCGACGAGATGCCCGGTGCCGACACGCGCGCCTTCGTCGAGGCCGCGCTGCAACGCCTGCGCAGCGGCGGCTACACCTACACGCTCGACCCCGGCATCTTCGGCGACAACACGGCCGACGAATTCTGGTTCGACCGCAAGGAAGGCTTCTGCGAGCACATCGCCTCGTCCTTCGTGGTGCTGATGCGGGCGCTGGGCGTGCCGGCGCGCATCGTCACCGGCTACCAGGGCGGCGAACCCAACCAGGTCGACGGCTACTGGGTGATTCGACAAAGCGACGCGCATGCGTGGGCCGAGGTCTGGCAGGAAGGCAGCGGCTGGGTGCGTGTCGATCCCACGGGCGCTGTGTCGCCGGGCCGCATTGGCTCGCTCAACCGGCTGGCGCCGCAGCCTGGATTCTTCGCGGGCGCCATCGGCACCATGAGCCCGACGCTGGCGCAGAACATCCGCGCCGCATGGGAGGCGGTGAACAACGGCTGGAACCAGTGGGTGCTCAACTACACCCAGAGCCGGCAACTGCAATTGCTGAAGAACATCGGCTTCGATGCGCCCAGCCTGCAAGACCTGGCCACCGTGCTGATCTGGCTGCTGGTGATCGTGAGCACCGGCGGCGCCGCCTGGACACTGTGGGAGCGCAGCCAGCATGACCCGTGGCTGCGGCTGCTGGGCAAGGCGCGCGCACGCTTGAAGAAGGCTGGGCTGGACCTGCCCGACGCCACGCCGCCGCGCCAGATGGCCGCGCGGGTGAGCGAGCGTTTCGGGCCCGGCGGGCAGGCGGTGCGCGACTGGCTGCTGCGGCTGGAGGCACAGCGCTATGCCAGGACGCCAGTCACCGAACTGTCGAGGTTGCGCGCCGAGTTCCGTCAGCTGGCCTGGCCGTGATGAAACTGACGGCGGCGGTCGCTGAGTCAGGCCGCCGCGCCCTCACAATCCCATCCCATGCGACGACTGATCTCCCTTGCCCTGCCGACCGCGCTCTGTCTGACCGTGGCCTGCCTCGCCCTCCCCGCAGCCGCCGCCCCCAAGGCCAAGGCCCACGCCAAACCCGCCGCCGCTGAAAAGCAGGCCACCGCCGTACGTGGCGGCCCGACCTATGCCGCGCGCGACGACGCGATGCAGTTCGCCGACGAAGTGGCCGCGCGCCGCAAGCTCGACCCGGAGTGGGTTCGTGCCACCATCGGCAGCGCACGCATGCTCACGAACGTGCCGCGCCTGATGCTGCCGGCGCCCAAGGGCTCCCCGAAGAACTGGGCCGCCTACCGCGCCCGCTTCATCGACCCAGTGCGCATCGCGGCCGGCGTGCGTTTCTGGCGCAGCAACGCCGACACGCTGGCACGCGCCGAGAAGGAGTTCGGCGTGCCGGCCGAGATCATCGTCGGCATCATCGGCGTGGAGACGATCTACGGACGCAACATGGGCAGCTTCCGCGTGATCGATGCGTTGTCGACGCTGTCCTTCGACTTCCCGCAAGCCCATCCGCGCGCGGCCGAACGGCAGGCCTTCTTTCGCGAGGAGCTCGAAAGCTTCCTGAGCACCGAGAGCCGCACGCACCAGGACCCGATGCAACCGCTCGGCAGCTACGCCGGCGCCATGGGCATGCCGCAGTTCATGCCGAGCAGCCTGGCGAAGTATGCGGTGGACTACGACGGTGACGGCCGCATCGACCTTGTCAGCAACACGGTGGACGTGATCGGCTCGGTGGCCAACTATTTCAAGGCCTTCGGCTGGACGCGCGGCATGCCCTCGACCTTCCCGGTGGGCTTCGACGAGGCGCGGCTGCAGAAGGCGACGCTGCTGGCGCCGGACATCGTGCCGACGTTCAGCGCCGACAGCTTCGTCGCGGCCGGCGCGGTGCTCGATGCGGACGCCGCCGGCTTCAAGGGCCTGCTCGCGCTGATCGAACTGCAGAACGGCGGCGATGCGCCGACCTACGTGGCCGGCACGCAGAACTTCTACGTGATCACGCGCTACAACTGGAGCAGCTACTACGCGATGTCGGTGCTCGACCTGGGCCGTGAAGTCAAGATGGCGATGGAACAGTAAGCGCGGGCCTTGCACCGCGCGATGGCAGCGTGACCCACAAGGCGGCGGCCACGATGAGCAAGCCGCCGATCCAGCCGAGCGGCCGGATGTCCTCGCCGAGCCAGTGCACCGCCACCAGCGCGCCGAAGACCGGCTCGCTGCCCATCAGCAACGACACGCGACTCGGGCTGCTGCGCGCGGCCGCATGGTTCTGCGCGAAGAAGGCGAAAACTGTGCAGGCCAGGACCAGCCAGGCCATCGCCCACCAGAAGCCGGAGGCCGTCGGCAAAGGCGCCAGCGAGCCCTTCGATTGCCCCAGCGCCAACAGCAATGCGCCGATGGCGATCACGCCGGCCTGCACCGCCGTCAAGGTGAGCGCCGGCAGCGCATGCCGCCCGGCCAGCCGGCGAGTGAGGCAGACCATGCAGGCGCGCAGGCAAGCGGCGAGCAGCATCAGGCCATCGCCCCATCCCAGCGACATGTCGGCCGGCGAGGTCAGCGACAGCATGGCGGCGCCGACCGCGGACACTCCCGCCGCCCAGAACATCCGTGCCTGCGGCCGTTCGCCGAGCAGCCACCACTCGGCCAGCGGCGTGATCGCGACGCAGAGGCTGATGAGGAAGGCGGCATTGCTGGCCGCGGTCAGCGACACGCCGAAGGTCTCGCACACGAAGATGGCAAGCAAGTTCGCACCGAGGATGCCGGCGACGACCAGTCCCTTGCGCGCCTGCACGCCGAGTAAGGGCTTCAGCGCCGGCAGCAGCACGATGAAGGTCAGGCCGAATCGCAAGGCCAGGAACTCCAGCACTGGCAACTGTTGCGTGGCCGTCTTGGCCACCGCATAGCTGCTCCCCCATACGGCTGCGACCAGCAGGAGCATGAACTCCGCACCGCCCAATCCGACCCACCGCGACCTTCTGGAAACCATCCCTTGCCCTTCAATGAATTGAGGGTCGATTTTTCCGGGCGGCATGCTGGCTGACTAGACTGTGTCTCCGAACAAGACTCTTGCGCCATGGGAACGAATGACTTCCTGAAGGTACTGCCCGAGATGGTGAGCTTCACGCGCGTCGCCGAACTGGGCAGCTTCTCCGCAGCGGCCAGCCTGCTGGGGTTGACGCCGTCCGCCATCAGCCGCCATGTCGCGCGCCTGGAGAAGGAACTGGGCGTGCAGTTGATCGTGCGCACGACGCGGCACCTGCGCCTGACCGAAGCGGGCGCCGAGGCCTTCGCGCGATGCAGCGAGTTGGTGAAGGCCGCGCAGGAGACGATGGGGATCGGGCAGCAATACACCAGCGCGCCGCGCGGCAAGGTGCGGATCAGCGCGCCCAAGGCATTTGCCCGGCATGTGCTGCATCCGCACATCCTCAGCTTTCTCCAGCGCTACCCGGAAGTCGACGTGCAGCTCATCGTGAGCGACCGCGATGTCGACCCCGTTCGCGAGGGCGTGGACCTGGTGGTGCGGCTCGCGCAGGATGGAACGGAGGGCTTGGCGTCGCGGCCGTTGATGACGGTGGAGACCATCCTGTGTGCCACCCCCGATTGCCTCGCGCGTGGCGACGCCATCACGCATCCGCACGACCTTGTGCTGGACAGTTGCCTCTCGCTCGGCGAGCATGAGCGCGACAACCACTGGTGCTTTCGCAAGGGGGACGAGCATGCGGAGGTCGTGGTGCAGGGGCGCTACGTTGCCAACCACAGCGAGATTCGCCTCGACGGCGTGCTCGCCGGCCTGGGCATCGGCTGCCTGCCGGACTTCGTGGCCAGACAGGCACTGGACGATGGCGCCATCGTGCGCGTGCTGCCGGAATGGGACTTCGAATCGAACTACCAGGGCCGGGCCTGCGTGATGTATCCGCCGAACCGCTTCATGGTGCCGAAATGCCGCGTGTTGATCGATCACCTGGCCGAGGCGCTCGGCGAGCCGCCTGGTGCCAGGTCGAAGGATCGTCGACATGGATGACCTTGTGCTGCATCGCTTCTGGTCGGACGCGCTGGCGAGGGTTGGCATCGCGGAGACGCCTTTCACCGGACAGCTGTTCACCGAGTTGTGCGCGCACTATCGCGAGGCCCATCGCGGCTATCACACGATGCAGCACCTTGCGGAATGCCTGTCGCTGCTTCAACTGCACATCGCTGAGGCGGAACATCCCGGCGAAGTCGCGCTGGCACTGTGGTTCCATGACGCGATCTACGACGTGCCCGGACACGACAACGAAGAAAGAAGCGCCGATTGGGCACGCGATGCCCTCATCGCCGCCGGCCTTTCGAAAGACGCCGCGCAACGCGTGCATGCACTGGTGATGGCCACGCGGCACAGCGCCATTCCCGAAGGCCGCGACGCCTGCCTGCTGGTGGACGTCGACCTCGCGATCCTCGGTGCGCCAGCGGAGCGCTTTGCGGAATACGAACGGCAGATCCGCGTGGAATACGCCCACGTCCCGCCCGAGGTGTTCGAGCCGCGCCGGCGCGCGATCCTCTCGCAGTTCCTTGCGCGCGAACCGCTGTTCCAAACCCCGGCGATCCGTGCGGCGCGCGAAGCGCAGGCACGCGTCAATCTCCAAGCTGCCATCACCCGTTCATAGCCGCCCATGAAAAAAGCCGGTGCACCGCACCGGCCTCGTCACACAAGCGCGATGGGGATCAGCGCACCTTGCCTTCCTTCCACGCGGTCAACAGCTTGTTGTAGTCGATGGTCTCGCCCTTGGGCTTTTCGTTCGCGAGCTTCTTCCACGGCGCGTGGTCGTCGCTCAGCATCTTGGCCGGGTCACCCTTCGGCGCGAGCTTGGGCGCGCACTTGGCCATGCCGGCGCGTTCCAGGCGGCCCATCACCTGGTCCATTTCCTCGGCCAGGTTGTCCATGGCCTTCTGCGGCGTCTTCTCGCCGGTGACGGCCTCGGCCACGTTCTTCCACCAGAGCTGCGCGAGCTTCGGATAGTCGGGCACGTTGGTGCCGGTCGGCGTCCAGGCCACGCGGGCCGGGCTGCGGTAGAACTCGACCAGGCCGCCGTACTTGTTCGCGTTCTGCGTGAAGTAGTCATGCTTGATGTCGCTCTCGCGGATGAAGGTCAGGCCCACCACCGACTTCTTGGCCGACACCGTCTTCGAGGTCACGAACTGCGCGTAGAGCCAGGCGGCCGCGGTCTTGTTGGCATCGTGGCCCTTGAAGAAGGTCCACGAGCCCACGTCCTGGTAGCCGTTCTGCATGCCCTGCTTCCAGTACGGGCCGTTCGGGCCGGGGGCCATGCGCCACTTGGGCGAGCCGTCGGCGTTCACCACCGGCAGGCCGGCCTTGGTCATGTCGGCGGTGAAGGCGGTGTACCAGAAGATCTGCTGAGCGATCTGGCCTTGCGCGGGCACCGGGCCGGCTTCGCCGAAGGTCATGCCCATGGCTTCCTTGGGCGCGTACTTCTTCATCCAGTCGATGTACTTGGTGAGCGCATAGACGGCGGCCGGCGAGTTGGTGGCGCCGCCGCGCGACACGCTGGCGCCCACCGGCGTGCATTTGTCGGCTGCGACCTTGATGCCCCATTCGTCGACCGGCATACCGTTGGGGATGCCCTTGTCAGCCGTGCCGGCCATCGACAGCCACGCATCGGTGAAGCGCCAGCCGAGCGAGGGGTCCTTCTTGCCGTAGTCCATGTGGCCGTAGACGGGCTTGCCGTCGATGGTCTTCACGTCGACGCTGAAGAACTCGGCAATGTCTTCATACGCGCTCCAGTTGAGCGGCACGCCCAGATCGTAGCCGTACTTGGCCTTGAACTTGTCCTGCAGATCCTTGCGCGCGAACAGGTCGGCGCGGAACCAGTAGAGGTTGGCGAACTGCTGGTCGGGCAGCTGGTAGAGCTGGCCGTCCGGTGCGGTGGTGAAGCTGGTGCCGATGAAGTCCTTCACGTCGAGGCCGGGGTTGGTCCACTCCTTGCCCGCGCCACCCATGTATTCGGTGAGCGACATGATCTTGCCGTAGCGATAGTGCGTGCCGATCAGGTCGGAGTCGGAGATCCAGCCGTCGTAGATCGACTTGCCCGACTGCATCGAGGTCTGCAGCTTCTCGACCACGTCGCCTTCCTGGATCAGGTCGTGCTTGACCTTGATGCCGGTGATTTCCTCGAAGGCCTTGGCCAGCGTCTTGGATTCGTACTCATGCGTGGTGATGGTTTCCGACACCACCGAGACTTCCTTGACGCCCTTGTCCTGCAGCTTCTTCGCGGCGTCGATGAACCACTTCATCTCGGCGGCCTGCTGGTCCTTGCTCAGGGACGACGGCGTGAATTCGCTGTCGATCCATTTCTTGGCCTCGGCCTCGCCGGCCGACGCACTGTGCGCGGCGAACATCGCCGCCGCCAGAGCCAATGCCGTATAGCGCATCTTCATGAGTTGTCTCCTCGTTGCTGTGTGCCGCCCCAGCCGGTTGAATCTCGCTCGGCCCTGGGGCGGCAGGGAGCCGGATTCGTCACTGAAAAAAGGCGCGTCAGCCCTTGCGCATGACCACTGCCAGCACGCCCATCGAAAGCACGAAGCTGATCCAGATCGAGGGCTCGGATTCCAGGCCCATCCATTCCTGCAACAGGCCCGCGATGCCGATGAAGATCAGGTTGACGTAGGCCGCCGACAGCAGGCCGATGAACAAGCGGTCGCCGCGCGTGGTCTCCATCGGCAGCCAGCCCTTGCGCATGACCGTAGGGGACTTGAGTTCCCATACGGTCATGCCGACGAGCATCAGGGCGATGCAGGTGAAGAAGATCGCCACGGGTGTGGTCCAGACCATCCAGTCGAACATCCAATTTCCTTTCTCTTTGCTCCTTCCCCCTCCGGGGGAAGGTCGGGATGGGGGCATGCGCCACGACAGGTGACGCCGCGTGCCCCTACCCCTGCCCTCCCCCAGCGGGGGAGGGAGAAATTCAAACCCGCCCCATCGCGAAGCCCTTCGCGATGTAGTGCCGCACAAACCAGATCACGATCGCTCCCGGCACGATGGTCAGCACGCCCGCCGCCGCAAGGGTCGCCCAGTCCATGCCCGACGCGCTCACCGTCCGCGTCATCGTCGCCACGATCGGCTTGGCATTCACGCTGGTCAGCGTCCGCGCCAGCAGCAGTTCGACCCAGCTGAACATGAAGCAGAAGAAGGCCGCGACGCCGACGCCCGCCTTGATCAGCGGCAGGAAGATCGTGAGGAAGAAGCGTGGGAACGAATAGCCATCGATGTAGGCCGTCTCGTCGATCTCGCGCGGAATGCCGCTCATGAAGCCTTCCAGGATCCACACCGCCAGCGGCACGTTGAACAGCAGGTGTGCCAGCGCCACGCCCAGGTGCGTGTCCATCAGGCCGACCGTGCTGTAGAGCTGGAAGAAGGGCAGCAGGAACACGGCCGGCGGCGTCATGCGGTTCGTCAGCAGCCAGAAGAACACATGCTTGTCGCCGAGGAAGGAGTAGCGGGAGAAGGCGTACGCGGCCGGCAATGCGACCGTGAGCGAGATCACCGTGTTGATGCCCACGTAGATCAGGCTGTTGATGTAGCCCGAGTACCAGGACTCGTCCGTGAAGATGCGCGCGTAGTTGGCCAGCGTGAAGTGCTGCGGAAAGAAGGAGAAGCTCGACAGGATCTCCTCGTTCGTCTTGAAGCTCATGTTGACCATCCAGTAGATGGGCAGCAGCGCGAAGACGATGTATGCGAGCAGGAAGATCGTGCGCTTCCACGAGGTTTGTTCGGTCATTTCGGCTCCTCCACTTCCTGCGTCCCGACCCGCTGCATCCAGTTGTAGAGCACGAAGCACAGCAGCAAGATGATCAGGAAGTAGATCAGCGAGAACGCGGCCGCCGGCCCCAGGTCGAACTGCCCGACCGCCTTTTGCGTCAGGTACTGGCTCAGGAAGGTCGTCGCATTGCCCGGCCCGCCGCCGGTCAGCACGAAGGGCTCCGTGTAGATCATGAAGCTGTCCATGAAGCGCAGCAGCACCGCGATCATCAGCACGCCGCGCATCTTCGGCAGCTGGATGTAGCGGAACACCGCGAACTTGCTCGCGCCGTCGATGCGCGCCGCCTGGTAGTAGGCATCGGGGATCGATCGCAGGCCCGCATAGCAGAGCAGCGCGACCAGCGGCGTCCAGTGCCAGACGTCCATCACCAGCACCGTCAGCCATGCATGCGTCGCGTTGCCGGTGTAGCTGTACTCGATGCCCATCAGCTGGATCATGTGCCCCAGCAGTCCGATGTCGGAGCGGCCGTAGATCTGCCAGATCGTGCCGACCACGTTCCACGGAATCAGCAACGACAGCGCCACGATCACCAGCACCGCCGATGCCTTCCATCCGGTGGCTGGCATCGACAGGGCCAGCAGGATGCCCAGCGGGATCTCCACCGCCAGCACCGCGAGCGAGAAACCGAGTTGCCGGTACAGCGCCGAATGCAGTTCGTCGTCGCGCATCACCGAGGCGAACCATTCGGTGCCGACGAACACGCGCCGCTCGGGCGAGATGATGTCCTGCACCGAGTAGTTCACCACCGTCATCAGCGGCACGATGGCCGAGAAGGCGACGCAGATCAGCACCGGCAGCACCAGCAGCCATGCCTTCTGGTTGATGGGTTTGGTCGTCGTGCTCATGTCGTTCCCCTCATGCGACGAGTTCTTCGTTCTGGTAGTAGCAGGTGTGGCCGTCGACCACGCGCAGCCATACGGCCTCGCCGACGGCGGGCGCGGGCGCATCGGAATGCAGGCGCGCCTTGAGCAGCACGCCGCCCGCCGCGGCCGTCAGCATCACGTGCGTGCCGACGTCCTGCACCAGCGTCACCGTGGCCGGCACCGCGCCTGGCGACTGCGGCGCCGCCAGCTTCAGGTACTCCGGCCGGATGCCGACCTTGAGCGGGCCCCCGGGCAGTTCACGCGGCGCACGCATCCGCGTGCCCGCGACTTCCAGCATGCCGCCCGCGCTGTGCGCCTCCAGGAAGTTCATGCCCGGCGAGCCGATGAAATGCCCGACGAAGGTGTGCGCCGGCCGCTCGAACAAGGCCTCGGCGCTGCCGACCTGCACCGCCTTGCCGCGGGTCATCACCACCACCTCCTCGGCAAAGGTCAGCGCCTCCACCTGGTCGTGCGTGACGTAGATCAGCGTGAGCTTCAACTCGCGATGGATCTGCTTGAGCTTGCGCCGCAGTTGCCACTTGAGGTGCGGGTCGATCACGGTGAGCGGCTCGTCGAACAGCACGGCCGAGACGTCGCTGCGCACCAGGCCGCGCCCCAGCGAGATCTTCTGCTTGGCATCGGCTGCGAGTCCCGCCGCGCGCTGGTTCAACTGGCCGCTCATCTCGAGCATCTCGGCAATCTCGCCGACGCGCTTCTTGATCTGCTCTTCCGGCACCTTGCGGTTGCGCAGCGGAAAGGCCAGGTTCTGCGCCACGGTCATCGTGTCGTAGATGACCGGGAACTGGAACACCTGCGCGATGTTGCGATCCTGCGGCGTGGCGTTGGTGACGTCGCGGCCATCGAACATCACCGTGCCCTGCGATGGCTTGAGCAGGCCCGAGATGATGTTGAGCATGGTCGTCTTGCCGCAACCCGACGGCCCGAGCAGCGCATAGGCGCCGCCGTCGCGGAAGCTCATCTTGAGTGGCAGCAGCGCGTAATCGCTCTCCTGCCGGGGGTTGGGCCGGTAGGCGTGGGCGAGGTCGAGGTCGATGCGGGACATGCCTTGTCTACCTCACTGCGCCCGGCGCCATGCGGGCGCCACAGAAAGCTTGCCGGCGCCGTCGAACACATAGGCCTGGTCTGCGCGGAAGTACAAGGTGATCGCCTCGTTGAGGTCCAGCTTGTGCACGCCGGTGAGCTGGGCCACGAGTTCGCCGACCACGGTGTGCACATGCACGAAGGTGTCGGAGCCCGAGATCTCTGCGAGTTCCACCTTGCCCGGCAGCACGATGTCGCCCTCGCCCGCGTTCACGTTCAACGCGCTGGCGCGCAGGCCGACGGTGACCGCACCCTCGGTACCGGCCGGCGTCGCCAAGGGCAGTAGCGGCCCGCCTTCGAGTTGCACGCCACCGGCAACCACGCGCCCGGCCAGCAGGTTCATCGGCGGGTCGCTGAAGGCACGCGCCACGCGCAGCGATTGCGGCGCGTGAAACACCTCGGCGGTCGGCCCGTACTGCAGCAGTTCGCCGGCATCGAGCACGGCGGTGTAGCCGCCCAGCAGCAGCGCCTCTCCCGGCTCCGTGGTGGCGTAGATCACAGTGGAATCACCACTCGCGAAGAGCTGCGTGAGTTCTTCGCGCAGCCCCTCGCGCAGCTTGTAGTCGAGGTTGACCAGCGGCTCGTCGAGCAGCATCAGCGGCGCGTTCTTGGCCAGCGCGCGGGCCAGCGCCACGCGCTGCTGCTGACCGCCCGAGAGTTCCTGCGGATAGCGGTCCAGGAACATGCCGATGTGCAGCTTGTCGGCCAGCGCCTTGACGCGCGTATGGATGTCCTTTTCCCCGCGCAATTTCAGCGGCGAGGCGATGTTGTCGGCCACCGTGAGCGAGGGGTAGTTGATGAACTGCTGGTAGACCATGGCCACGTTGCGCTGGCGCACCGGCATGCCGGTGACATCCGTGCCGTCGACGGTCACCTTGCCCTGCGTCGGCGCGTCCAGGCCCGCCATCAGGCGCATCAGGCTGGTCTTGCCCGATTGCGTGGCGCCCAGCAGGACCGTGACGGCACCGGGCGTCGGCGCGATGCTCTGCTCGTAGAGCCAGGTCTGCGCGCCGACCTTCTTGGTGACATGCTCCAGCTTCAGTTGCATGCGTGAGTCCCTTCTTCGATTCTTGTTGTGCTGAACCAGGCCTCGACCGCGGCACGCTCCGCGGCGCTGTAGTGCAGGCCCAGCTTGGACCGGCGCCACAACACATCATCCGCGGTCGTCGCCCATTCACTCGTTTGCAGGTAGCGCAGCTCGCGCTCGTGAAGGCCCGGGGCCACTTCGGCGCCCATGTCGGCCATCGACCTCGCATCGCCCAGCACAAGGTCGACGCGTGAACCATAGGCACGGGCGAGCCGCCGGGCAAGCGTTGCGGGCAGCCACGCATGCTTCTGCTGCATCGCCACCACAAAGCGCTCGAAATCCGCATCGGGCTTGATGGCCTTGCCGATCCACGGTGACAGGTCGCCACCCGCGAGAAAGGCGCCATCGGTCCAGGCCGGACGCGCCTCGCCGAGCATCCGGCTGACTTCATCGGCAGCGTCCTCGGCCAGCTTGCGAAAGGTCGTGATCTTGCCGCCCCACACCGACATCAGCGGCGCCGCCTCGCTGTTCGGCTCCAGCAGGTAGTCACGCGTGACGGCCGAGGGGTCGCCCGAATCGTCGTCGAGCAGCGGACGCACGCCGGCATAGGTCCAGGCCACGTCGGCCGGCACGACCGGCTTCTCGAAATAGCGGCTGGCCTGCGTGCAGAGGTAGACGATCTCGTCCTCGGTGATGCGCGCGCCGGCCGGGTCGTCGCCTTCGATCTCGATGTCGGTGGTGCCGATCAGCGTGAAGTCGCCCTCGTAGGGGATCGCGAAGATGATCCGCTTGTCGGGGTTCTGGAAGATGTAGGCGTGGTCGTGCGTGAAAAGGCGCGGCACGACGATGTGGCTGCCCTTGACCAAGCGCAGGCTCTTGGTGGCCAGGGTCTCGCCACGCGCCGAACGGGCGACGCCGCGGAGGAAGGATTCAGCCCACGGTCCGGCCGCATTGACCACTGCCCTCGCCCGCACGGTCCGCGTGCCATCCGCGCCTTCGAGCGTGGCGACCCATCCGTCACTGCCGCGTTGCGCCGACACGCAGCGCGTGCGCGTGAACACCTGCGCCCCGCGCTCGCGCGCATCGATCGCGTTGAGCACCACGAGGCGCGCATCGTCGACCCAGCCGTCGGAATAGACGAAGCCGCGGCTGTAGCTCTTCTTCAACGGTGCGCCGGCCGCGTGCCTGCGCAAGCTCACCGTGCGCGACCCCGGCAGTACTTCTCGCCTTGCAAGATGGTCGTACATGAACAGCCCGATCCGGATCATCCAGGCCGGCCGCATCGACGGGTCGTGCGGCATGACGAAGCGCAGCGGCCACATGATGTGCGGCGCGCTTTTGAGCAACACCTCGCGCTCTTGCAAAGCCTTGCGTACAAGAGAAAACTCGTAGTACTCGAGGTAGCGCAGGCCGCCATGGATCAGCTTGGTGGAGGACGAGGATGTGTGCGAGGCCAGGTCGTCTTTCTCGCAAAGCACCACGCGCCAGCCCCGCCCCGCCAGGTCCCGCGCGATGCCGCAACCGTTGATCCCGCCGCCCACGATCAACACGTCGCAATCGATGTCGCGACCCGGCGGAGAGGAAGAGTTGGCGCTCACGGCTAGGCTGCAATGCATTTGCGAATTTGTTCATTCTTAT
The DNA here is from genome assembly GCF_037889955.1 of Variovorax robiniae. Classification (NCBI taxonomy): domain Bacteria; kingdom Pseudomonadati; phylum Pseudomonadota; class Betaproteobacteria; order Burkholderiales; family Comamonadaceae; genus Variovorax; species Variovorax robiniae. The sequence goes on along the minus strand of NZ_JBBKZS010000008.1, from coordinate 30,558 downwards.
TCCTTCATGCGCGCTTACCCTCGGAGTTTTCCCTTAGACGCATTCGTTTCTTTTCGTTCTATAAAGTTTTCACACTGCGCCTGCTTGATGTCCTCCAACCCCAATCCCCGGCAAATCCACCTCCTCGACACGGTGCGCGAGCGCGGCTCGGCCACCGTCGAGGAGCTGGCGGAGATGCTCGACGTCACGCTGCAGACCGTGCGCCGCGACGTGCAGCGCCTGGCCGATGAAGGGGTGCTGACGCGCTTCCATGGCGGCGTGCGCGTGCCGAGTTCGACGACGGAAAACATCGGCTACCAGCAGCGCGAGACCCTGCATGCGGAAGGCAAGGCACGCATTGCCCGCGCCGTGGCCGGCCAAGTGCCCAACAATTGCTCGCTGATCCTCAATATCGGCACCACGACGGAAGCCATCGCCAAGGCGCTGCTGCGCCACACCGGCCTGCGCGTGATCACCAACAACCTGAACGTCGCGGCCATCCTCAGCGACAACCCGCAGTGCGAGGTGATCGTGGCCGGTGGCTCGGTGCGCCCGCGCGACCGCGCCATCGTCGGCGAGGCCACGGTCGATTTCATTCGCCAGTTCAAGGTCGACATTGCGCTGATAGGCGTGTCGAGCATCGAGTCCGACGGGTCCTTGCGCGACTTCGACCTGCGCGAGGTAAAGGTCGCGCAGACCATCATCGCGCAGGCGCGCGAGGTCTGGCTTGCCACCGACGTCAGCAAGTTCAACCGCCCTGCGATGATCCAGCTGGGGCATCTTTCGCAGATCGACCGCTTGTTCACCGACGCGCCGCCGCCACCGCCCTACCCCGACCTGCTGGCGCGCGCACAAGTCCGCCTGGAAATCGCATGACCGCCTATTTGCTGGCCCTGGATCAGGGCACCTCCAGTTCACGCAGCATCGTGTTCGACCGCGTCGGCCGCATCGTCTCGATGGCGCAGCGCGAATTGACCCAGATCTACCCGCAGCCCGGCTGGGTCGAGCACGACCCCAAGGAGATCTGGGAGAGCCAGATCGCCACCGCACGCGAGGCGCTGCTCAAGGGCGGGCTGACCGCAAAGGACATCCGCGCGGCCGGCATCACCAACCAGCGCGAGACCACGCTGCTGTGGAACCGCAAAACCGGCGAGCCGGTGCACAACGCCATCGTCTGGCAGGACCGCCGCGCCGAACCGCTTTGCGCGCGCCTGCGCGAGGATGGTTTGACGGACACCATCCGCGACAAGACCGGCCTGGTCATCGACGCCTACTTCTCCGGCACCAAGCTGCAATGGCTGCTGGACAACGTGTCCGGCGCACGCACCGCGGCCGAGAGCGGCGAGCTCGCCTTCGGCACCGTCGACAGCTGGCTCATCTGGCGGCTGACCGGCGGCAAGGTCCATGTCACCGACGTGAGCAACGCCTCGCGCACGATGCTCTTCAATGTGCACACCAACAGCTGGGATGCCGAGTTGCTGAAGGCGTTGAACATCCCCGAGGCGCTGATGCCCGCAGTGCAGCCGTCGAGCTCGCACTTCGCCGACGTGGAAGTCGCCTCGCTCGGCCGCCCCTTGCCGATCGGCGGCGTGGCCGGCGACCAGCAGAGCGCCCTGTTCGGCCAAGCCTGCTTCGAAGCGGGCATGGCCAAGAACACCTATGGCACCGGCTGCTTCATGCTGATGCACACCGGGGCCGAATTCCAGCCTTCGCAGAACGGCCTGCTCGTGACCAGCGCCGCGCAGACCAGCGCGACGCCGCAGTACGCGATGGAAGGCAGTGTGTTCGTGGGTGGCGCGGTGGTGCAGTGGCTGCGCGACGGCCTCAAGGCCATCGAAGGCAGCGCGCAGGTGCAGGCGCTGGCCGAGAGCGTGCCCGACGCGGGCGGCGTGATGATGGTGCCGGCCTTCACAGGCCTGGGCGCGCCCTACTGGAATGCGGATGCGCGCGGCACGATCACCGGCTTGACGCGCGGCACGACGCTCGGCCATGTGGCGCGCGCCGCGCTGGAAAGCATCGCCTACCAGAGCGCTGCGCTGTTGCAAGCGATGAGCCGCGATGCCGTTGCTGCCGGCGGCCGGCCCGTGGCGGAGCTGCGCGTGGATGGCGGCGCCAGCGTCAACGACCTGCTGATGCAGTTCCAGGCGGACCTGCTGGGCATTCCGGTGGTGCGACCCGAGGTGACCGAGACGACAGCCCTCGGTGCGGCCTATCTCGCGGGCCTGTCGACCGGCGTCTACAGCGACGTGTCACAACTCTCCAGCCTGTGGAGCGTGGAGCGTCGCTTCATGCCGACTTGGAGCCGGACGCAGGCGAATGAAGCGATGGCGCGCTGGGAGCATGCGGTGCGCCAGGCCGTGGCGCCTTGAGCCGAGTTCAGTGCGTTGGAACGAGAAAGTCCTGGCTGATCCGCCACCCCAGCTCATTCACCCGATCCAGGAACTGCGTCAGGTAGGCATGCAGCCCCGTCGCCAGGATCTCGTCAACCCGCGCATATTGCAGATCCGCCAGCAGCTTGCCCGCACGCCGTTGCGTCTCCGCACTCTGGTCGTTCGCCACCTTCGCCAGGTTCGCCACCACCTCGGCCAGGCTCGCATGCAATGACCGCGGCATATCGGCGCGCAGGATCAGCAACTCCGCCACGCGTTCCGGCTTGATCACGTCGCGGTACACCTTGCGGTAGACCTCGAAGGCCGAGACGCTGCGCAGGATCGCGCTCCAGTGATAGAAGTCGTACTCTTGGTCGCTGGCGCCCTGGCCGAAGAACTCGCTGTTCATCGCGTGGAACTTCACGTCCACCAGGCGCGCCGTGTTGTCGGCCCGCTCCAGGAAGGTGCCCAGGCGCGAGAAGTAGAAGGCCTCGTCCTGCAGCATCGTGCCCAGCGTGACGCCGCGCGACAAATGCGAGCGGAACTTCACCCATTCGAAGAACTGCCCCGGATCGCGTTCGAAGTCGCCCGCGCGCAGCATGCGGTTGACCTCCAGCCAAGTGGTGTTCTGCGTCTCCCACGCCTCTGTGGTCAGCGCGCCGCGCACCGCACGCGCGTTCTCGCGCGCGGCCCGCAGGCAGGACACGATGGACGACGGGTTGTCCTCGTCCTTGACCATGAACTCCATGACCTGCGCCGGCACGATCTGTTCGTGCGTCTTGCGGTACGAAGGCAGCAGTTCGCTGATCGACAGAAGCCCTTGCCAGCCATGCCGGGCGACTTCAGCCGACTGCGGCAGCAGCGAAGTCTGGTAGTTCACGTCGAGCATGCGCGCGGTGTTCTCCGCGCGCTCGGTGTAACGCGACATCCAGTAGAGGTGATCGGCGGTGCGAGACAACATCTGTGTGTTTTCCTGTCGTTGTTAGGCCGATGGGGTTTGCGATTGCGATTGCGACTGCGTGGGTGCCGCGACCGAGCGCCGGTCCGCTTCCAGCACCCAGGTGTCCTTGGTGCCGCCGCCCTGCGAGGAGTTGACCACCAGCGAGCCTTCCTTCAGCGCCACGCGGGTGAGGCCGCCCGGCACCATCTGCACTTCCTTGCCCGACAGCACGAAGGGCCGCAGGTCGATGTGGCGCGGCGCGATGCCGGCGTCGACGAAGGTCGGTGAACTCGACAGGCTCAGCGTCGGTTGCGCGATGTAGCCATCGGGCTTGGCCAGCACGGCCTTCTTGAAGTCCTCGATCTCGGCCTGCGTCGCAGCCGGGCCGATCAGCATGCCGTAACCACCGGCACCGTGCACTTCCTTGACGACCAGGTCCTTCATGTTCGAGATGACGTACTCCAGCTCGTCCTTGTTGCGGCACATGTACGTCGGCACGTTCTTGAGGATCGGCTTCTCGTTCAGGTAGAACTCGATCATCTTCGGCACGTAGGGGTAGATCGACTTGTCGTCGGCCACGCCGGTGCCCACGGCGTTGGATATGGCGACGTTGCCGGCGCGGTAGGCGCGCATCAGGCCGGCGCAACCCAGCGTGGACGTGGGGCGGAACACCTCCGGGTCGAGGAAGTCGTCATCGACCCGGCGGTAGATCACGTCGACCCGCTTCGGCCCGCGCGTGGTGCGCATGTAGACGAAGTCGTCCTTGACGAACAGGTCCTGCCCTTCGACCAGTTCCACGCCCATCTGCTGCGCGAGGAACGCGTGCTCGAAGTAGGCGCTGTTGTACATGCCCGGCGTGAGCACCACCACCGTGGGCTCGGGCGTGGCCGGCGGGGCGATGGCGCGCAGCGTTTCCAGCAGCAGGTCGGGGTAGTGGGCGACGGGCGCGACGCGGTTCTGGTTGAACAGCTCCGGGAAGAGCCGCATCATCATCTTGCGGTTCTCGAGCATGTAGCTCACGCCGCTGGGTACGCGCAGGTTGTCTTCGAGCACGTAGTACTCGCCGCTGCCGGTGGCATCCGGGGCACGCACGATGTCGATGCCGGCGATGCTGGAGTAGACGTTGAACGGCACGTTCACGCCCATCATCTCGGGCCGGAACTGGGCGTTGTCGCGGATCTGCTCGGCCGGGATGATGCCGGCCTTGATGATTTCCTGGTCGTGGTAGACGTCGTGGATGAAGCGGTTGAGCGCGTTGACGCGCTGGACCAGGCCCTTTTCCATGTTCGCCCATTCGTCGGCCGGGATGATGCGGGGCAGCAGGTCGAACGGGATCAGCCGCTCGGTGCCCGCGCCATCCTCGTCCTTGGCGCCATACACCGCGAAGGTGATGCCGACCCGGCGAAAGATCATTTCCGCCTCTTCGCGACGCGAGCGCATGACTTCGCCCGGTTGCTTGGCCAGCCATTGGTCGTAGCGCTGGTAGTGGCTTCGGATCGCGGCGCCTGCGTAGGGCTGCGACTCGTACATCTCGTCAAATTTGTGCATAGAGCGACCAATCTCCTTCGTTTCATAGCTTAGCAAGTTCAGGGCCAAATGCCCCCTCGGTCAACCCGATTGCGCGATCAATTCAAGGCGTGCTGCCAATAGCGCCGGGCGGCCGAGCGCTCGCAGGTCCAGGCCGCGGGCGAGGCGCTCTGCCAGCCAATGGCTCCGCAGTGCGGCGAGTCAACCAACGCGATGCCGCGCGCCTCGTAGCGCTTGCGCACCTCCTCGGCCGGATGGCCGAAGCGGTTGCGGTAGCCGGCCTGCACGAGTGCGATGCGCGGCTTCACGGTGTCGAGCAAGGGCGCGCTCGACGAGGTCTTGCTGCCGTGGTGCGGCACCAGCAGCATGTCGGCCCGCAATCCGGGCGCGCGTTTCACCAGCGCACTCTCCTGGTCGCGCTCGATGTCGCCGGCCAGCAGCGCGCTGGCGCGCCCGTTGTCGATGCGCAGCACGCAGGAGATGGCGTTGGGCTTGCTGGCGTACTGATAGTCGGCTTCCACCGGATGGAGGAATTCGAAGCTCACGCCGTCCCATTCCCATCGCTGGCCGGCCACACACCTGTCCGAATGGCGCAACTCCTGCAGGGGATTGCTGTCCTCGATCGAGCCTGCGCAACGCGGCTTGAGGCTGCATCGCCAGCACAGCCGGCGCACCGCCGGTGTGGTCGGCATCGCGATGGCTCAGCACCAGAGTGTCGAGGCGCACGTCCAGCGCGCGCAGCAGGGGCACCAGCACCCGCTGGCCGGCGTCGCTCTCCAGGCTGTAGCGCGGCCCGGTGTCGTAGAGCAAGGCATGGTGCGCGGTGCGGACCAGCACGGCATTGCCCTGGCCGATGTCCGCCGCCAGCAGGTCGAATTCGCCCGCTGCGGGACGCGCCGGCTGCCAGAGCAAGGCCGACAGCAGCAGCGGCAGGCCGAGCACCCGCATCGCCCATGGCAGCCGCATGCACAACAGCACCCCACCCGCCACGCCGCACAACGCCAGCCATGCCGGCGCTGCGCCGGTGGAAACAGTTGCCAGCGGCCACCCTGCCAACCATTGCAGGAACCAGGCAAGTCCTTGCACAGCCCAGGCCGCGACATCCCACAAAGGCGGTATCACGACGCCGATCATGGCAAGCGGCGTGACCACCAACGTGACCCACGGGATCGCAAGCGCATTCGCCAGCAGGCCGACCAGCGACACCTGTTGGAACAGCAGCAAGGTCAGCGGCGCCAGCGCCAGCGTCACCACCAGTTGCTCGCGCATCATGTGCCGCAGCCGGGTCAGGACGGTGGTCCGTCCGGCGTCCTGCGTTCCCGGGTCCGTCGCGAACAGCACGCCCACGGCGACGAAGCTGAGCCAGAAGCCCGCCTGCGTCAGCGCCCACGGGTCGAATGCCACCACCACCGCACAGGTGGCCAGCCACATGTTCGGTGCAGGCCATCGACGGCCGGTGAGGCGCAGCACGGCCACCGTCGAGAGCATGCTGATCGTGCGCTGCGAGGGCACGCCCCAGCCGCTGAACAGCGCGTAGAGCGTCGCCAGCACCACGCCTCCCACGAGTGCCGCGTTTGGCGCCGGCCAGGTCAGCATGCAACGCACGCTGCGCCGCCACAGCGCGCCCACGAGGGCAGCGGCGAGCCACGCGAACATGGTGATGTGCAGGCCGGAGATGCTCATCAGGTGCGCGACGCCGGTCGCGCGGAAGATGTCCCAGTCCGCCCGGTCAATGGCGCTCTGGTCGCCGGTGATCAGCGCCGCGATGACGCCGGCCAGGCGCTTGTCGGCCACGCGCTCGAACACCGCATCGCGCACCGACTCGCGGGCGCGCTCGATGGGGTGCTGCCACGTGGTGTCGATCCGCTCGGGCGGCACGTCGCCCGCCCCTGCGCGCACGTAGCCGGCCGCGCGCACGCCCTGCTCCCACATGACCAGTTCATAGTCGAAGCCGTGCGGGTTCAGGTTGCCATGCGGCGCCTTGAGCCGCACGGTCATGCGCCAGCGCTCGCCGGCATGCAGGTCGCCGGGCGGGGGTGCGGGCCCGGTCGGCGCGTCGCCGCGCGCAGGGCGGGCCCAGAGGCCGGTGTTCTCGGCATGCCAGCCCAATGCGATTGTGGCGGGCCAGCGCGCAGGCTCGGTGGCATCGGCACCGGCGCCCTTGCCCGCCCACTTCGCCGACTCCACATCCAGCCGGAAGCGCAGCGCGCCATCGCCGCGCTGCGGCATCTGGGCCACCACGCCGACCACCTGGATGTCGCGCCCTTCGAGCACAGGGTCCAGCGCCCCGTCCGCGTATATCGCCGCGCGTGCGCCGACCAGGCCAAAGCCGGCCACGGTGCCGAGCAGCAGCGCCACGAGCCAGGTTGCCGCGCCCGCACGCTTGCGCAGGCGTTGCAGGGCCCACAACGCCACGACTCCAGACAGGGCCAAGGCAAGGTACCACCACACAAGCCACAGCCCGGACTGCTGCAATTGCAGGCCCGCACCCAGCACTGAACCGGCCATCGCAGCAAAGGCCCACGGGCGGCGCTGGCCGGTGTCTTCGTCCTCCCCGACGGCCCTCATCGACGTCTCTTCCGCCCCACGTTCCCCACTCCGTCCCTTCGCGCATTGGCGCGTTAATTGCATGCTTGTGGGCTAGTATGCGTGCGCCACTGGCGCCTCTTCACGACACTTCAAAACAAATGTCCATCCACGCCGCGCTCCACCACGTCACCCACTACAAATACGACCGCCCCGTGCAATTGGGGCCGCAGGTCGTGCGCCTGCGTCCCGCGCCGCATTGCCGCAGCAATGTCATCTCGTATTCGCTGCAGGTCGAGCCCGCCGACCATTTCGTCAACTGGATGCAGGACCCGTTCGCCAACTACCAGGCGCGGCTGGTCTTCCCGCAGAAGACGCGCGAGTTCAAGGTTACCGTCGACCTCGTCGTCGAGATGGCGGTCTACAACCCCTTCGACTTCTTTCTGGAGCCGCAAGCGGAAAACTTCCCGTTCAAGTACACGGAATCGCAGGCCGAGGAACTGGCGCCCTACCTCGTCAAGGAAGAACCCACGCCGCTGTTCAAGGCCTACCTCGACAAGGTCGACCGCAAGGAACAGCGCACCATCGACTTCCTGGTCGGCATCAACCAGCAGGTCCAGAAGGACATCAACTACCTGATCCGCATGGAGCCCGGCGTGCAGACGCCGGAAGAAACGCTGACCAACGCCAGCGGCTCCTGCCGCGACTCCGGTTGGCTGCTGGTGCAACTGTTGCGCCATTGCGGCCTGGCCGCGCGTTTCGTCTCCGGCTACCTGATCCAGCTCACGCCGGACGTCAAGGCGCTCGACGGCCCGAGCGGCACCACGGTCGACTTCACCGACCTGCATGCCTGGTGCGAAGTGTTCCTGCCCGGCGCCGGCTGGATCGGCCTGGATGCTACTTCGGGCCTGCTGGCCGGCGAAGGCCACATCCCGCTGGCCTGCACGCCGACGCCATCGAGCGCCGCGCCCATCGAAGGCGTGGTCGACGATGCCGAAGTCGACTTCGGCCACGAGATGAAGGTCACGCGCATCTACGAATCCCCGCGCGTCACCAAGCCCTACACCGAAGAGCAATGGGCCGAGGTGCTCAAGCTCGGCGAGTCCGTCGACAAGCGCCTTGTCGACGGCGACGTGCGCCTGACCATGGGCGGCGAGCCCACCTACGTGGCCACCAGCGATCGCGACGCCGCCGAATGGAACACCGATGCGCTCGGCCCGACGAAGCGCGGCTATGCCACCGAACTCGTGCACAAACTGCGCGCCGAATACGGCGACGGCGGCTTCCTGCACTTCGGCCAGGGCAAGTGGTATCCGGGCGAACAATTGCCGCGCTGGGCCTTGTCGATCTTCTGGCGCGCCGATGGCCAGAAGCTCTGGCACGACCCCGAGCTCTTCGCCGACGAGCGCGTGCCGACGCACTACACGAGCGAAGACGCGCGCCGCTTCACCACCGTGCTGGCTCACAAGCTCGGCCTCACCGAACGCTTCATCCAGCCCGGCTACGAGGACATCTACTACTACCTCTGGCGCGAGCGTCGCCTGCCGGTGAACGTCGACGTGTTCGAGTCCAAGCTCGACGACGAGATGGAGCGTATGCGCCTGCGCCGCGTGTTCACGCAGAAGCTCGATGCTGTGATCGGCTACATGCTGCCGATCGAGCCGACCAGTGCCGAGATCGATGCGCCGCCGCTCGAAGGCCCGGGCTGGAAGACCGGCCCCTGGTTCCTGCGCGACGATCGCCTGTTCCTGATCCCGGGCGACTCGCCGATGGGCTACCGCCTGCCGCTCGACTCGCAGCCGTGGGCCAGCAAGGGCGACTACCCCTACCTCGTCGACCGCGACCCGACCGCACCACGCGCCGCCTTGCCCACCGCCGCCCAGTACCAGGCCCGCTATGCCGCCACGGCGACCGCACCCGCCAGCGGCGCGGGCCTCGGCACGGCCTACGCATCCGCCAATGGCGCAGGCACTGGCACGGCCTACGCGCCGGCCACGCTGCAAGCCGGCGCCACGGGCGACCTGGCTGCCGTGCCCTATGCCTTCGGCACGCCGCCTGCAACCGGCACGGCGTTGAAGATGCAAGGCTCCGGCAAGCCCGCGCCCTTCGACGCCAGCGACACCGCCGACGTCATGCGCCAGCCCCGCCGCGGTGAATCGGCCCATTGGGTCACACGCACCGCCCTTTGCGTGGAAGTGCGCGACCCGCGCCGCGCCAACGGACCGGCCGCCGAGAAAGTCGGCAGCGCCTCCGGCGTGCTCTACGTCTTCATGCCGCCGCTGGCCCGCCTGGAGGACTACCTCGACCTCGTCGCCGCCGTCGAAGCCACGGCCGTGCAACTCGGCGTGAAGATCGTGATGGAAGGCTATCCGCCACCGCGCGACCCGCGCCTCAAGGTGCTGGCCGTCACGCCCGACCCCGGCGTCATCGAAGTCAACATCCATCCTGCCAATAACTGGCAAGAACTGGTCGACCACACCGAGTTCCTCTACAACGCCGCCTTCGAGACGCGCCTGTCGGCCGAGAAGTTCATGACCGACGGCCGCCACACCGGCACCGGCGGGGGCAACCACTTCGTGATGGGCGGCGCCACGCCCGCGGACAGCCCCTTCCTGCGCCGGCCGGAGTTGCTCGCCAGCCTGCTGCTCTACTGGCACAACCATCCGTCGTTGAGCTACCTGTTCTCGGGCATGTTCATCGGCCCGACCAGCCAGGCGCCGCGCGTCGACGAAGCCCGCAACGACCAGGTCTACGAACTGGAGATCGCGCTCAAGGAGATCGCGAAGAACCGCGAGATCTACGGCCAGAACATGCCGGCCTGGCTGGTCGACCGAACGCTGCGCAACATCCTCATCGACGTCTCGGGCAACACGCACCGCAGCGAGTTCTGCATCGACAAGCTCTACTCGCCCGACTCCAGCACCGGCCGCCTCGGCCTGCTGGAGCTGCGCGCTTTCGAAATGCCGCCGCATGCGCGCATGAGCATCGCGCAACAGTTGCTCATCCGTGCCCTGGTGGCCCGTTTCTGGGACGAGCCCTACAAGGCGCCGATGACGCGCTGGGGCACCGAGCTGCACGACCGCTTCTTGTTGCCGACCTTCGTCAAGATGGACTTCGACGACGTCATCACCGAGATGAAGCAAGCCGGCTTCGCCTTCGACGTGGACTGGTTCGCGCCGCACTTCGAGTTCCGATTCCCGCTCGTAGGCCAGGTGCAGGCGATGGGCGTCGAGCTCTCGCTGCGCAATGCGCTGGAACCGTGGCACGTGATGGGCGAGGAAGGCTCGGCCGGCGGCACCGTGCGCTATGTGGACTCCTCGCTGGAACGCATCGAGGTGCGCGTCACCGGCCTCAATGAGAGCCGCCACGTCATCACCGTCAACGGCAAGGTGCTGCCGTTGCAGCCGACCGGCACCGTTGGCGAATTCGTCGCCGGCGTGCGCTACAAGGCCTGGAACCCGCCGTCGGCACTGCATCCGAGCATCCCGGCGCATGCGCCGCTGACCTTCGACATCGTCGACACCTGGATGAAGCGTTCGCTGGGCGGCTGCCAGTACTTCGTCGCGCACCCGGGCGGCCGCAACTACGAGACCTTCCCGGTCAACGCCTACGAGGCCGAGAGCCGCCGCCATTCGCGCTTTGCACGCATGGGCCACACGCCCGGCCTGCTGAGCACGCCGCCGGCAACTATCGAACTGGCGGGCAGCCGCGAGTTCCCCTTTACCCTCGATTTGCGACGCTAGGCAGCTTTCCACGTACGGCCGGTACCCAATGCCCATGACGGCAATGTGACAATCGGCCTACTGTGGAACCCCTCAACGACTCTCTTTTCGGCAACGCCTCGCTCGAGGCGCCCGCCGCCCTGGCCTCGGCGCTCGCGCCGCCCGCGCATGCCGGCCATTTCGATGAATTGAGAGGCGCGGCCACACCGCTGATCGCACCGCGCGCCAGCGCGCCTGCGCCAACCGCGCCCCCGCTCCATGACGCCGCGCAGGCCCCTCCGGTGCCGCTGCCCGAAGTGCCGCCGGCGCCCACGCGCCCACCATTGACGCAAGGCTGGTCGCGCTTCTTCGACGAACTCGGGTCCGGCGGGTTCGAAGACCTGCCGCGCCGCGCCGTGAGCCTGGCCCGGCAGATCCGCGACAACGGCGTCACCTACAACGTCTATGCCGATGGCGACGGCCCGCAGCGCCCGTGGTCGCTGGACCTGTTCCCGCTGATCATCTCGCCGGAAAGCTGGACGCAGATCGAAGCGGGCATCCAGCAACGCGTGCGCGTGCTCGACCGCGTGCTGGCGGACGTCTACGGCCCGCAACAGTTGCTCGCCGAAGGCCTGCTGCCCGCCGCCCTGGTTCGCGGCCATCCCGGCTACCTGCGCGCAATGCATGGCGTGAAGCCGCCCGGCGATACCTGGCTGCACATCGCGGGCTTCGACCTGGCACGCGGGCCGGACGGCAACTGGTGGGTGGTCTCGCAGCGCACGCAGGCGCCTTCGGGCCTGGGCTACCTGCTGGAGAACCGCCTGGCCATCTCGCGCCAGTTTCCGCAGGCCTTCGAGTCGCTGCATGTCCAGCGCCTGGCCGCCACCTACAGCGCCATGATGGAAGGCCTGCAGAAGATCTGCCCGGCCGGCGCCCCGCCGCACATCGCACTGCTCACGCCCGGCCCCTACAACGAGACCTACTTCGAGCACGCCTACCTGGCGCGCTACCTCGGCATCACGCTGGTCGAGGGCAATGACCTCACCGTGCGCGACCAGCGTCTCTACCTCAAGACTTTGCAAGGCCTGCGCCCGGTGCACGGCCTGATCAAGCGGCTGGACGACCAGTACCTCGATCCGCTGGAACTCAAGCCCGACTCCACGCTCGGCGTACCCGGCCTGCTGCAGGCCATTCGCGCCGGCAACGTGCTCGTGGCCAACATGCCGGGCTCCGCCTTCCTCGAATCGCCCGCCCTGCTCGGCTTCCTGCCCGCACTGGCGCGCCACCTGATCGGCGAGCGGTTGCAATTGCCCGCGTTGCCGACCTGGTGGTGCGGCGAGCGCGCCGCCATGGAAGCGGTGCTGCCGCAACTCGGCGACTGCGCCATCAAGCCAACCTATACCGGCTCGGCGTCGCACGACACCTTCGAGCCGGTGCTCGGCAGCCGCCTGAGCCGCCGCGAGCTGGACGAATGGGCCGGTCGCATCGTGCGCGGCGGCGACGCGCACACGGTGCAAAGCTCCCTGCCCTTGTCGCAGATGCCGACGTGGGCGCAGGACTTCGGACCCGGCCACATCGCGCCGCGTGCGGTGCTGCTGCGTGTGTTCGCGGTGAGCGACGGCGCGCAGTCCTGGCGCGTGCTGCCCGGCGGGCTGGCACGGCTGGCCGGCGCGGACGCGCAGATCGCCTCGATGCAGCGCGGCGGCAGCAGCGCCGACGTCTGGGTTCAGACCCACGGCCACGTCGACCGTACTTCGCTGCTGCAGCCGCAGTCCACGCCCGCCTCGCTGGCCCGCCATCGCGCGCCGGTGACCAGCCGTGCGGCGGAGAATATGTTCTGGCTCGGCCGCTACACCGAGCGCGCGGAGAATGCCGTACGCCTGGCGCGCCTCACGCTGGACCTGCTCGGCGGCGAGGACCAGTCATCGCGCCAGTTGCTCGGCTGGCTGCATCGCCTGGCGCTGCGCAATGCGTTGGTGCCGCGCGAGGTGCCCGGCGGGCCGAAGTCGCGGCGCGTGTTCGAGCGCGCGTTGATCGCCGAACTCGGCGACGTGGATCGCGGCGGCAGCGTCGGCTTCAGCCTGCGCTGCGTGCGACAGGCGGCAGCCGCCGTGCGCGAGCGGCTGTCGCAAGACCACTGGAGCCAGATCGTGCGTGCCGAGTCGGAGTTCCTGCGCCGCACCGCCGAGCAGGCCGGCGAAGCGGGCGAAGGCAGCTATGCGATCGGCGCGGCGCTGCGCTCCCTGGAGGCCGCCAGCAACGCGCTCTCGGCCATGACCGGCGCGCAGACCGACCGCATGACGCGCGACGATGCCTGGCGGTTGCTGTCGATCGGCCGGCACATCGAGCGGCTGGCTTTCCTTTCGAGCGCGCTGGCAGCGGGCTTCGAGATCGGCGCGGTGCACGACGTGGCGGGTTTCGAGGCGATGATCGCGCTGTTCGACAGCACCATCACCTTTCACGCGCGTTACCAGCAACGCCGCGATGTCGCGACCATGGTCGACCTGCTGGTGCTCGACGGCGACAACCCGCGCTCGCTCGCCTGGGTCACGCAAACGCTGCGCGGGCGCATCGCCCGGCTCGCCGGCAGTGCGCCGGGCAAGCTGAGCGCCCTGTCGTATGAACTGCCCGATCCGTCCACCTGGACGCTCGAGAAACTCTGCGAGCCCGGGGCGGATGGGCACTACCCCGCGCTCGTCAGCCTGTTCGAAAGTTGCGAGACCGCCGCGTACCACGTGTCCGATGCGATCGGCACGCGCTACTTCACCTTGACGTCGGAGTCGCTGCGCTCGGTCGGGGCCTGAAGGAGCCTTACTTCCCGCTCGCGCGGAAGGCCAGACCGAACAGCGCGCAAAGCAGGACGCCGCCAATCCAGATGAACTGGGTCGCGAACGGCAGCGCACTGATGTTGACGAACCAGGCCGGCGCGCTCATGCCGGCGGCGATCAGGAAGAACAACTTGCTCTTGGGCATGGGCCTGCTCCGCTCGCTCAGCCCTTGAGCCAGCCCACGAGTTCGTCGTCGAGCAGCAAGGCGTTGATCTCCTCGTCGGACATGCGGACGAACTTCCGCACGTCGGCGATCTCGCGGTAACCCGTGTTGCCGAACTCGTCGCCGATCGAGTTGAGGAAATGGAAGGCGCCGCCGCCGTTGGCCACGCCGAGGAACAGGAAGTACACCTCGTCCTTGCGTGCCTCGGACTCGCGCAGGATCTTGCGTGTGCGGTCCTTGTCGTTGTTGTCGCCGTCGGTGATGAAGATGATGAGCGAGCGCTTCTTCTGCTTGGGGGGTTCGTCCTTCTTGCCGAACATGCGGCCGAACATGCCGGCCTTCTTGGCCGCGCCGTCGACCCAACCGAATTCCTTGAGCGCCAGTTCCAGCACATAGCTGTAGTCGGTGGCGCCACACCAGCCCGGCACCTTCTCGATGATGTTGTTACGCACGTAGCCCTGGTAGTTCGCTTCGGTCAGCGAGCCCACCAGATGCGCGGACGCGGCGCTGTTGCTGAAGGTGAAGACGTCGATCTTCTTGTCGGGGTCGAAGCTCAGGCCCCAGGGGGCGAGGCGCGTCAGCAGGTCGGTGGTCGTGCCGTCGGCGTGCTCGTCGCTGAAGGAGCCGCTCACGTCGAGGACCACGCCCATGTCGAGCACCGGCATCTTGTGAATGCCGACCTTTTGCAAGGAGAGAGTGAGACTGGTCGTTGATTTCTGGAGGTTGAGTGTCAATGCCATTTGAAGTTGCTTCCCTGTTTCAGTTCTTGATTCGATCGATGATTTGCCGCAGGTCGTCGCGGGCGACGAAGCGCTGGGTTTCGTTGCTGTCGGCGGGCACCGCGGCCATCGTGGACAGCCACGAGGGGAGCGCGATCAGCACGCCTTCCTGGATGCGGTCGCGCAAGGCGTCCATGTTGCCGGCGGACGCCAGCGACTGCAGTTGCTGCTCCTGCACCAGGCCCGCCGTGCGGGTCAGCATCAGGGCCCGGTCGGCCAGCACCAAACGCACCTCTTCCGCGACCCAGTCGCGCTCCATGAGCCATTCGCAGGCCATCGAGGCGGCCACCAGTTGTTCCGCCAGGCCGGCCAGGTCGCCACGAATGGTGATCACCGCGGCGATCGGCTGCTCCAGTTCATCGCACGCGCGCGACAGCTTCTTCTTGAGCTCGTCGATCTCGTTGCGGTGCAGGTCGAGCGCCCTGGGCTTGTCCTTGCGCAGCCAACGGCCGACGATGGTGCTGGGCGGCGCATAGTCCTGGGCGCATTGCTCGAGCAGGCTCAGGAGTCGGGCGAGGTATTGGGGCGCTGTCCGCATGACGTTCGAGGACGCCACCTCGAGCAGGCGCTCCACGATGGCGCCGTACTGCTTTTGCAGTTCCACCCCGAAATCCTGCGCCTGCGACCAATTGAACGTGCCGGCGACCACCGATCCCAGCATGGTCGAGGCGAGCGTCAACTGGCTGCTGTTCAAGGCAGGAAATCTTGCAGCGAGATCCTCCGGCCGCGCCTGCAGGCCCATGCGCACCTCGCCGGCCATCGGGCGCGGCGTTGGCACCGGAACGGCTGCGGCTGCGGCTGTGGCTGGAACGGGCGTCGCGGGGGCTGCCGACGCCATCCCTTGCGTTGGCATCGGCTGCACCGGGCTGCTGGCCATCGCGCGCGGCGCGCGGCGTGCCGGCTCGGCAACGCCTGCGGGCGCCGGCACGGGCGCGGCGGAAGGCGGGCTCGCGCCCATCGTCCTCGGCCGACGCGGCACGTCTGCGGAAGCGCTCACGAGTGGATCAAGAGAAGTTTTCGATGACGCTGTTGAAGTCGCCATTGAAGCCGACCGCGGTCTGGGCGAACTCCGCCTTGCCCGCCTCGTCGATCATGATCGAGCCCATCTGCACGCCAACGAAGGCAGCGAATTGCGAGGACAGGTTGGCCGTCAGCAGCGTCTTGCCGCTGGAGTCCTCGATGGACACGCGTGCGTTCTTGACCTGGCCGAAAGTGCGGCCGGCCACTTGCGGATGAATCATTGCCACGAGCGGAATCTCCACCACTTCACCGGCGGACTTGCTGAGCTTGCCGGGGTTGACGCTGATCCATTCGTCCACGTCCGCCAGCGCGCCGTCGGTGGCGTCCGCGCTGTGCACCAAGGCCTTGTTCAGGATGTCGAAGGTGCCGTCGGAGGCCTTCACGATGGTGCCGACCTCATTGCCGCCGATCCTGCGCTTGACGTTGTAGGTCGAGAGGATCTGCTCGAAGGCCGTCACGCGCGGCTGGTCGTTGGCCGCGCCGAAGCAGGCCAGTGCGTGCAGGTCGAGGTCGGTGTCGCCGTCCCAGCTCAGCTTGACCTTGAAGATCTCGTCTTTCGCCAGGTTAAGGGACAGCTTCGCCCCGCGTTCGCCGGGCTTGGTGAGGTTGAGGGTCAATGCGGACATGCTTTTTCTCTTTCGGTGATTGCTTGCTTGGAGAGTGTTGAGTCGATGCGGCCGTGCCCTCGCGACTTGGATCCTTAGCGAGGGATGGCCGGGCGCGCGGCCCGGCGCTGGCTCAGAGCTTGACGGCCTGGTCGGGCCGAATGACCGCACCCAGCTCGGTTAGCTCCGCACGCGCCTGCACGAGCATGGACCGGGCCGCGTCGAACTTGGCCTGGTTGTCGATGCGCGCCTTCTCGGTGATGGCGACCAGTTCCGAGACGGTCTGCGTCACGCCCTTGAGCTGGTTGGCCTGCGCGAGGCGGTTGTCCCCGGGCGCGTTCGCGGCCGTGGTCACGACCTGCTTGACCAGCTTGTTGCGCACCTTGTTGAGGTTGGCGTCGAGCTCCGCGCCCTGCCTGTCGGTGCGCTGCAGGTTCTGCACGGTCATCGTGCCGTGCAAGGTCAGCAGCGTCATCTTGATGCTGGCGAAACGGCCGGCAGCGGTGGTCGTCACCTCCTGCACGGTCTGGATCGTGGCGGTCTGGATCTGGCGGATGATCAATTGCTCCGCCGGGAGCTTGGTCAACACCGCTTCGACCGCCAATGCGCGACTCTCCAGCGCCTGGACCTTGTCCTGCGCTTCCTGCGGCGTCATCGCGCCCGTGTAGTCACCCTGCGCATGCGCGGCTTCGATCGCGGCCAGTTCCTCGCGCGCCTTGCCCAGCAGGGTGGACAGGAACAGCGTGGTCATCATGAACTCGCCGAAGCGGGCACGGTAGTTGTCCTTCAGCCGCTCCAGAGAACGGGCCTCCTCGACGGCCTTCTGCTTCTCGGCCTCGACCTTCTTCTCCATTCCCTCGATCACCGTGCCGAGCTTGCGCGTCTTGCCCGCCACCAGCAGGCGCAGGCTTTCGAAGGCGGCATCGCCGGCGCTCGTGAGGTTCCTGGGGCTCAACTTGCCGAGGATGCGATCCATCAGCGGGAGCTTGCCGTTGAGGATCTTGTCGGCAAGGCCATCGAGGTCCTCCGCCTTGATGGCGGTGTTGAGCTCGCTCACCAGGCGGAAGACCTGCGGCGACTCGCCCTTGTCGATGCGGTCGAGGAAGGCCCCGAGCGACTTGTGCAGCGCGACCTCGACGTCCGAGCCCAGCCCGGCGATCTGCATCAGCGACATGTCGTGGATGCTCAGTGCGTTCACCTGCTCCACGATGCCGCGCTGCCGTTCCGGCGACACGAGTGCGGGGCTCATGCCTTGCGGGAAGATCACTTCGCCGGTCCAGGCGCCGGGTGTGGCGGCGGGCACTGCAGGGACATCGTGCTGCACCGGCGCGGCCGGCATGAAAGTTGGCACCACCACAGCCTCTGCGGCAGTGGTGGGCGGGACCGTCACGGCGGGCACGCCGGGGGATCCCATGGTTCGCGGTTGCTTCATTGAATCATCAGACCTTTGCGGTGGATTCAGTATCGCTGCTCTTCCGCATCGCCTGGATCAGCAGCACCACCAGTATCACGGCCGCAAAACCGATCGCCTTCACGGCGGTGTGGACCCATGCGCCATGCGATTCGATGGCATGCACTGCGCTCGAAAGCAGAGGCTCCGAAAGGATCATTTCCGCGCCGACCCAACCCAGCATGCCCGCGCCCACCCAAAGGATGATGGGGAAACGGTCCATCAGTTTCATGATGCCCTGGGCGCAGAAGATGATGATCGGAATGCTCAGCACGATGCCGCCGATGGCATACCACGTCGAATGCGCACCGGCGCTCTGCGCGGCGCCCACGACGGCCAGCACGTTGTCCAGGCTCATCATGAAGTCGGCAATGATCACGGTCTTGACCGCCGCGAAGATGGTCGTTGCGTTGCCCTCTTCGTGCGACTCGTCGGCGTTGTCCAGCAGCAGCTTGGCGCCTATGTAGATCAGGTAGGCCCCGGCGATGCCCTTGATGGCCACCATCCCGAACATCAGGCCGGCGCAGGCCAGCAGGACGGCTCTAAGGATCACGGCGCCGGCCGTCCCCAGGAAGATGGCCTTGGATCGCAAGGCGATGGGAAGGCCGGCACAAGCCAGCGCGATGACGATGGCGTTGTCCACGCCCAGCATGATGTCGATCGCCACGATCTTGGCGATGGCGGCCCAGTCGACCCCGCCCAGCAGGCTCATTTGATCCATGATTTTTTCTCTCCCTGTCCTTCACTCATGGGCGTGAAGGCTTGCCCGATTCACTGACTTCGCAATTGTCTCAGGTGCCATCGGCTACAAGGCACCGATGGCGAGGGGCTTTCAATTCAGCCAAACTCTTTTCCGGCATGCGTGCGAAGTTCACCTTTCAGCATCAGGCTGGCCGTGCACTTCATCACGGCCGGACACCGGCTCCCCATGGGCGCAAAATCCACCCATGCTGCTCCACGTCACCCATGAGACCCGCTACGACTACACGCCGCCGGTGGAAACCGCGCAGCACCTGGCCCACCTGAAGCCGTTGGCCACCCCGTCGCAGCGGCTGGTGAGCCACCAGTTGGCGATCACGCCCGAGCCGGCGCAGCGCAGCGAGTCGCCCGACATCTACGGCAACGCCCGCGCGTTCTTCGCGCTCGACACGACGCACCAGAAGCTGGTGGTCATCGCCGAAAGCGTGGTGGAGACCTCGAACCCGGTGCTCGCCCCCGAAGCCGCGCGAAACCTGTCGTGGGAGCAAGTGCGCGAGCGCTTCCAGTACCGCAAGGGCACGCAATACGACGCGGCCTCGGATTTCGCCTATCCCTCGCCCTACGTGCCGCGCCACGAGGACTTCGCGGCCTACGCGCGCCCCAGCTTCGAGCCAGGCCGGCCGACCTTCGATGTTGCGATGGACCTGTGCCTGCGCATCTACAACGAGTTCGACTACGACCCCGACAGCACGGAAGTCAACACGCCCGCCGTCGAGGCGCTGGCCCAGCGCGGCGGCGTGTGCCAGGACTTCGCTCACATCATGATCGGCTGCTTCCGCACGATGGGATTGCCGGCGCGCTATGTCAGCGGCTACCTGCTGACCCAGCCGCCGCCTGGCAAGCCGCGCCTGGTGGGCGCCGATGCCTCGCATGCCTGGGTGTCGGTCTACCTGCCGGGCATCGACGGCGCGGGCGACTGGGCCGACTTCGATCCCACCAATGGACGCCAGCCCGGCGAGGACTATGTGACGCTGGCCATCGGGCGGGACTATTCCGACGTGTCGCCGATGCGTGGCGTGTTGCATGGCGGCTCACGCCACACGCTCAAGGTGGGCGTGACGGTGATGCCGCTCGACGAGGTGGGCGAAGAGGCTGGCGCCGGGGCGCGGGAGCTGGCGCCTTCGGCCGAGCAGTCGCAGTCGCAGTCGCAGCCGTCGCAGTCCCAATCACAATCGCAATCCTGACCCCCGCGCGCACCCGCACCCGGTGCCCGCGTCCCATGTTCTTCCATCTAACTCCCGGAGATGACACCCATGAGCGTTTACGACAAGCTGTCCCAACTCGGCATCACCCTGCCCCCGGTCTCGGTGCCGGCCGCGGCCTACGTGCCCTTCGTGCGCACCGGCAACCTGGTGTTCCTCTCGGGGCACCTGGCCAAGAAGGACGGCAAGGTCTGGGTCGGCCAGCTCGGCGCGAACATCGACACGGCCGAAGGCAAGCAGGCCGCCCGCGCCGTCGCCGTCGACCTCCTCGGCACGCTGCACGCAGCGGTGGGCGACCTGAACAAGGTCACGCGCATCGTCAAGCTCATGAGCCTGGTCAACTCGACCGGCAGCTTCACCGAGCAGCACCTGGTCACCAATGGCTGCAGCGAGCTGATCGCGGAAGTGTTCGGCGACAAGGGTGCGCATGCGCGCAGCGCGTTCGGCGTGGCGCAGGTGCCGATGGGGGCTTGCGTCGAGATCGAGCTGATCGCGGAAGTGGGCTGAGCCTTGGACGGCGCTGCGTTCGCGGCGGCGGCGTCCCTGAAACCGTCCGATCAGGCAGGCGACAGCTGGGAGGGTTACCCTTGCAAAAACCCTCCATGAACTGAGGCCATGTCACACCTCGCCCCGCCGCCCCACGTGCAGCACTTCCGCCAGATCCTGCTCTGGCCGCTGCGACTCATGCCCACGCCCGTCACGCCCGGCGGAAACGCCAGCCCCTGGCAAGTGCTGCGCTCGCTCGGCGCCGATTCACCGTGGAAAGAAGAAGTCGACGAATACACCGGCGACAGCAGCCGATTCCACGAGCGCCACTACAACGAGTTCGTGAGCTTCCTGCCGTACGTGCAGCGCTTCCTCTACGGCGAGGGCCGTGCGCGCGAAGGCGGCGGCAAGGATGGCGACTCGCCGATGCGCGTGTTCCGCCGCCACGACATCGCCGCCGTGCGCATCGTCACGCGCCCTGGCGAGGCGCCGATCACGCTGCAGGTCATCCATGCGGACCTGTATTTCTTCTTCGACCTCGACGTGGTGATGCTCAACATCGAGGTCGGCGCGGACGACATCAGCCTGGCGCAGGCGCAGGAGGTGCTCTACCGCTTCGGCCGCGCCTACCCGGCCGGCTGGGACCCCGAGGGCACGCCCCTGCACTGCCTGCACAGCGTCGAATGGCTGGGCGTGGATGGCTCGGTGCTGTCGCACTCCGATGCGCAGAATCGCGAGGCTTTCCTGTCGCATGTCGCCGAGCACCGCGCGCCGCGCTTCTCGGCACACTGGGCTTTCGTGATGCAGCCGCTGGTGAGCGACCATTCCACCGAGCCCGGCGCGCTGCGCTACCGACAGATCGAGTACTACCGCATGCCGACGATGGCGTATGTCTCGCTCGACGACCCGTCGCGGCTCACGCGCAACGACTACGTGCGGCTCGGCCTGATCACCGGCGCGGGCGAGAGCGATGCCACCCTGCCCTATGCCGAGCAGCACCTGGAGGACTTCGAGCGGAAGTACTGCTACGACCGCTTCTGGGTCGATGGCGGCAGCGCACCCAACACGCGCTACATGTGCAGCGGCTATTCGCTGGTGGTGGTCGGCGATGCGCGCTCCGAATTCTTCTGCTGCCGCGACCGCGGCGTGCTGGCGCAGTTCCGGCACCAGCACTTCCTGCTGTTCCTGATCTGCCACTTCCAGAAGGCATCGCTGCTGCTGTTCTCCGACCAGCTGGTGGAGGCGCTCGGCAAACTCGACGTGCGCAACACGCCCAGCGTGAAGCGCTTCAAGCGCGCCATCCGGCACAACTTCGAACGCTTCCTGCGCTTCACGCACCGCTACTGGTTCCACGAGGTGTCCGAGCAGTCGCAGGTGCGCGCGCTCTCGCGCATGTGCGCCACGCACCTGGCGCTCGACCCGCTCTACGACGAGGTCAAGGACCGCATCGCGGAGATGAACACGTATCTCGACGCAGACAGCCTGCGGCGCCAGGCCAACACGGTCGTGCGGCTGACCGTGGTCACGCTGTTCGGGCTGATCGGCACCATCACGACCGGCTTCCTGGGCATGAACCTGCTGGCCGAGGCGGAGTCGCCGCTGATGACCAAGCTGACCTGGTTTTTCATCGTGTTCGGCCTCACGACCTGGCTCACGGTGTACACGATGGTGAAGTCGCAGCGGCTGTCGGACTTCCTGGATGCGCTGTCGAATGACAGGCTGACGCTGGGCGGGAAGTTCAAGGCGTTGGTGCAGGTTTGGAGGCCGGGGGCGGAGTGAGCGACCTCGGCTCGGCGGCCCGCAGTTGACCGGGCCATCGCGCCACTGTGTGCGACGTTTCCCAAAGTGTTGACAGTCATTTCTATCTGTGTAATTTCTCCTTGTCGTAGGCGGTAGCGCCCAAGACACTCCCCCGCACGCGGCGTCAGATCGCGTTCAGGGAGTGTTTGTGTCTCGTCAGATTCGTGTTCCGGCTTGTCCGCTGCAAGCCACTGCCTTTGCCTGCCTTTTGCTCGTCACCTCCTTCGGTGCGCAGGCGCAGGGCATCCCGTCGGCCCCCAAGCCATTCGTCGAGGAACTGCGCCAGCAGGAGCGCGAGCGCACCTTGCGCGAGCAGCAGGAGCGCAATGTCGACACGCGCCCGCAAGAAGAAGCGCGCACAGAAGACCAGCGCCTGCCTGCACAAGAGGCGCCCTGCTTCCGGATCGACCGCCTGACGCTCACGGGCGAGCGCTCCGACTCCTTCGAATGGGTGCTCGACGCCGCTGCCGGCCTGCGGGGCGACGACAGCCCCATGGGCCGTTGCATCGGCACGCAAGGCGTGAACATCGTGCTCGCTCGGCTGCAACAGGCCTTGATCGCCAAAGGCTGGGTGACGACGCGCGTGCTGGCCACGCCGCAGGACCTGAGCCAGGGCACGCTCATGCTGACGATCGTGCCGGGCCGCATCGCCGCGATCCGTTTCGCCGGCGGCACCGACAGCGGATACGGCGCCACCACCAGCCTGCGCAACGCCATCCCCGCGCAGCCCGGCGACCTTCTCAACCTGCGCGACATCGAGCAGGGCCTGGAGAACCTCAAGCGCCTGCCCACCGCCGAAGCCGACATCCAGATCGAGCCATCAACCGCCCCTGGCGCCAAGCCCGGCGAGAGCGACCTGGTCGTCAAGTACAGCCGCAAGTTTCCGCTGCGCACCACGCTGAGCCTGGACGACAGCGGCACCAAGGCCACCGGCCAGAACCAGACAGGCGCGACCGTCGCCTGGGACGGCCCGCTCGGGCTGGATGACCTGGCCTACGTCAGCCTCAACCACGATGCCTTCAACCACAAGGGCTCCGGCACATACGGCCAGACGCTGCACTACTCAATCCCCTATGGCGACTGGCTGCTGGGCGCCACCGCGTCGCGGAACGGCTACCACCAGACAGTGGCCGGCCTGACCCAGAGCTACATCTATTCAGGCGAGAGCCGCAACGCCGAAGTGCGCCTGTCGCGCCTGCTGTACCGCGATGCCAAGCGCAAGACCACTGCCGCGCTGCGCGTGCAAAGGCGCTCCTCCACCAGCGACATCGACGACACCGAGATCGAGATCCAGCGCCGTGTCGTCTCCAGCTGGGAGGCCAGCCTCAACCACAAGGAATACATCGGCGAGGCCACCCTTGAAGGCACGCTGGCCTGGCGCCAGGGCTTCAAGGACTTCGGCGCGCTGGCCGCGCCGGAAGAAGCCTTCGACGAAGGCACCTCGCGCTTCCGACTGGCCACTGCCGAAGTCAGCGCCAATGTGCCCTTCTCTCTCGGCGGGCAGAAGCTGCGCTATTCGGGCCTGTGGCGCGCGCAATGGAACCGGACCAACCTCGCGCCGCTGGA
The DNA here is from genome assembly GCF_037889955.1 of Variovorax robiniae. NCBI lineage: Bacteria > Pseudomonadati > Pseudomonadota > Betaproteobacteria > Burkholderiales > Comamonadaceae > Variovorax > Variovorax robiniae. Next base: position 6,858 of record NZ_JBBKZS010000008.1, on the reverse strand, counting down.
CCGCTTCGCGATCGGCGGGCGCTACACGGTACGCGGCTTTGATGGCGAGAGCACGCTCCTGGGCGATCGCGGCTTTCTGATTCGCAACGACCTGGGTCTGGCCATCGGGCAGACCGGCGCGGAGCTGTATGTCGGCATGGGCTACGGCCAGGTCGGCGGCCGCTCCACGCAACAGCTGATCGGCACGCACCTCGCGGGCGCCGTCCTCGGCGTGCGCGGCGAGGTCAAGGCCGCGGGCACCCAGCTCACCTACGACGTCTTCGTCGGCACCCCGATCAGCAAACCCGAGGGATTCCGCACCGGCAAGGTGACCGCGGGCTTCAACCTCAATTTCAGTTTCTGAGCTCGCAGGGAGCGACCACGACATGAACAAGAACCTTCACCGCATCATCTTCAACGCCGCGCGCGGCATGCGAATGGTGGTGCAAGAGACGGCCATGAGTGCCGGCAAGGCCAGTGGCGCGACACCCGCCATCGCAGCCTCGGCACTGGCGGCGGTGCTCGCCGCTTCGCCGGTGCAGGCGCAGATCGCCGGGGCCAACAATGTGCCGGGCAACCAGCGTCCCACGGTGCTCGTCGCACCCAATGGCGTGCCGCTGGTCAACATCCAGACGCCATCGGCCTCGGGTGTCTCGCGCAATGTGTTCGGCCAGTTCGACGTGGGCAGCAACGGCGCCATCCTCAACAACAGCCGCACCAATGCGCAGACGCAACAAGGGGGCTGGGTGCAAGGCAATCCCTTCCTGGCCGGCGGTCCGGCGCGCATCATCCTCAACGAGGTCAACAGCGGCAATCCCTCGCAACTGCGCGGCTACATCGAAGTGGGCGGCCAACGCGCCGAGGTGATCATCGCCAACCCGGCCGGCATCAGCGTGGACGGCGGCGGCTTCATCAACACGAGCCGCGCCACGCTGACCACCGGCACGCCGCAGCTCAATGCACTGGGCGGGCTCGACAGCTTCCTCGTGCGCGGCGGCACCGTCACCATCGACGGGGCCGGGCTGGATGTCAGCAAGACGGACTACGCCACGATTCTGGCGCGTGCGGTGCAGGCCAACGCCAACATCTACGCGGGCGAACTCAAGGTCGTGACCGGGGCCAACCAGATCTCGGCCGATCACAGCCAAGTCACGCCCACGAGCGGCAGTGGCGCCACGCCCACCTTCGCGCTCGACGTGTCGGCGCTCGGCGGCATGTATGCCAACAAGATCACCCTGATCGGCACCGAAGCCGGCCTGGGCGTGCGCAACGCCGGCAGCATCGGCGCCTCGGCCGGCGGGCTTGTGGTCACGGCCTCAGGGCGATTGGAGAACACCGGCACGCTGGAAGGCCAGCGCGTCGAGATCGCGAGCACCGCCGACATCGAGAACCGCGGCACCATTCGCCAGACCGGCACTTCAGGCCTGAACGTCGTTGCCCCGGTGCTGAGCAACACCAACGGCGGCACGATCGGCGCGGAGCCGGTTGCCGCGATTTCCGCAGGCCAGGCCGATCCAATGGCCGGCACTTCGAGCGGCACCGCGACCGCGCCAAGCACGACGACCAACGACACGAGCGCCACAACACCACCCACCACCGCCGCAGCCTCGACCGCCAGCACCTACACACCCCCCGCACCCGGCAGCATCACCGCCAGCGGCACGCTGCGCAACGATGGCGGCCACATCTATGCCGACGGCCTGCAACTGCAAACACCGCAGATCAACAACGCCGGCGGCACGCTCAACGTGGCCGCCCTCACCGTCAGCGGCCCGCAGTTCAACAACGCGGGCGGCACGCTCAACGTCAGCAATACCTTCAACGCCAACGTCGGCGAGCTGAACAACGCCGGCGGCCAATTGCATGCCGGCAACCTGCAGATCCACACCACGGGCGACCTGAACAACCAGGACGGCACGCTCCACAGCGACACGGACGCGAGCCTGACTGTCGGCGGTCAACTCGACAACACGCGCGGCACGATCACCGCCCTCGGCTCGCTGAACGCCAACGTGACCGGCGCCACCACGAACGGCGCGGGCACGCTGAGCGCCAACCAAGGCGTGACCCTGGGCGCCCGATCGCTGGACAACACCAAGGGCAACATCCAGTCCGCCAACGGCGCCGTGCAATTGACCATCGGCCAGCAACTCGCCAACGGCGACGGCCATGTGGCCGCGGGCACCGACCTGAGCGCGACGGCCGGCTCGCTCAGCAACAGCGGCAGCCTGCGCGCGCGCAATGACCTTGTCGTCACCACGACAGGTCTGCTCGCCAACGACGGCAGCCTCACGGCCGGACGCCATGCCACGATCAACGCCGGCAGCCTTCAAGGCGGCAGCGCGAGCTCCCTGGGCGCAGGCATCCAGAACGACGGCACGCTGGCCAACAGTGGCGACCTCGCCGTCACGACCGTACAAGGCCTTGCCGCCCACGGCACCAACCTTGCTGCCGGCCAGATCGTCTTGCAAGGTGCAAGCGTCGACCTGTCCAACAGCAAGACCAGCGCCGCCAACATCGCGTTGACCGCCACCCAAGGAAACGTCACCACGAGCGACGCGACGCTGACCACGCCCGGCACGCTCGCCATCACCGCCAACGCGCAGCCGGGCCAGACGCTGGCCAACAGCGGCGGCAAGCTCAACGCGGGCCGGATCGACCTGAACGCGGTCAACATCGCCAACACCCACGGCGGCCAGATCGAGCAGGCCGGCACCGGAACGCAACGCATCGCCACCACCGGCAATATCGACAACACCGGTGGCCGCATCGCGAGCAATGCGCAGGACTTCGGCGTGCAAGCCGCGACGCTCACCAACACCGGCGGCACGATCGAACATGCCGGCACCGGCACGCTGAACGTACGCGCAAACGCCATCGACGGCGCCGACGGGCACATCACGGGCAATGGCGCCCTCGTCGCCAATGTCGCGGGTGCGTTCAACCAGGATGGCGGCGGTCTCGGCGCGAAGCAAGTCACCATCGATGCCGGTTCGCTCAGCAATCGCGGGGGCACCATCAGCCAACCCGGCAGCGATGCCACGCGCATCACCGTGGCTGGCACGCTGGACAACAGCGCCGGCAAGATCACCAGCAACGCGCAGGAGGTTGGCCTCCAAGCCGCCACGCTGGTCAACAACGCGGGGTCAATCGAACACGCAGGCGCGGGCACGCTGAGCATCGTCGCCAACAGCATCGACGGCGCAAACGGGCACATCACGGGTAATGGCGCCCTCGTCGCCAATGTCGCGGGCGCGTTCAGCCAGGATGGCGGCGGTCTGGGCGCGAAGCAAGTCACCATCGATGCCGGCGCGCTCAGCAATCGCGGGGGCACCATCAGCCAGTCCGGCAACGATGCCACCCGCATCACCGTGGCCGGCGCGCTGGACAACAGCGCTGGCAAGCTCACCAGCAATGGACAAGACGTGGGCCTGCAAGCCTCAACGCTGGTCAACAACGCGGGGACGATCGAACACGCGGGCACCGGCACGCTGAACATCACCGCCAACAGCGTTGACGGCCCCAGCGGGCACATCACGGGCAACGGCGCCCTCGTCGCCAAGGTCGCGGGCGCCTTCAACCAGGATGGCGGCAGCCTCCAGGCCCAGCAGCTCACGGTCGATGCCGGGTCGCTCGACAACCACGGCGGCAAGATCGCGCAGTCGGGCACGGGAACGACACGCATCACCGTGACCGGAACACTGGACAACACCTTCGGCCAGCTCACCAGCAACGCGCAAGACATGCGCCTGCAGTCCGGTACGCTGACCAACAGCAGCGGCAAGATCGATCACGCGGGCAAGGGCACGCTCGACCTGCAGGCTGGCGCCGTCGACGGCACCAACGGCACGATCACGAGCAATGGCGCGTTGACGGCCAAGGTCGCTGGCGACTTCAACCAGGACAAGGGGCAGCTCAGCGCGGCACAGATCACCATCGACTCGGGCGCGCTCGGCAATCGCGGCGGCAGCATCACGCAAAAGGGCGGCGAGGCCACCCGCATCACCGTCGTGGGCGCCATTGACAACAGCGTTGGCACGCTCGGCAGCAATGGCAACACCACCATTGCGGCGGGCACCCTGAACAACCAGGGCGGAAAGTTGCACGCCACCGGCACCACCAATCTGGACCTCGGCGTGGGCGGCATGCTCGACAACAGCAACGCCGGCGAAATTGGCGCTGGCGGCAACGCCACCCTGCGTGCCGGCACGCTGAACAACGACAGCGGCAGCATCACCGCGGTGGGCGACCTGGGCGCCACCGTGTCCGGCGTGGCCACCAACGTCGGCGGCACCATCGGCGCCAACCACGATGCGACCCTCAACGCTGCCAGCCTGGACAACACCGGCGGCCAGGTGGCCGGCGTGCGAGGCAAATTGCGCGTGGAAACCACGGGCCTCACCCTCAATGCGGGCGGCAAGCTCGTCGCCGGAGCCGACTCGACGCTGGTCAACGGCGGCCTGGACAACGACGGCGGCACGGTCTACGGCAACACGCTCACGGTCGATACGCGAGGCAACGCCCTCAGCAACCGCACAGGCACCTTGGCTTCGGCCAGCACAGTGAACCTGAACTCCGGCACGCTCACCAACGACGCCGGCCTGATCCGCTCCGAAGGCGCGATGACCATCAACACCAATGGGCAGGCGCTGAGCAACACCAACGCGGCGGGCTACACCCAGGCGCACCCGGAACGCGATGTGCCCGGCGGCCTGTCCAGCGGTGGCACGCTCGACCTCACGGCGGGCACCGTCAACAACGCAGGTGGCGCCATCGGCGCCCAGCAGGCGCTGACGGTCAACACGCAAGCCTTCTCCAACACCAACGGCGGCCTGGTCGTCGGTCAATCGGATGTGTCCGTCAACACCCACGGCGCCGCCTTCGACAACACGGGAGGCCAGACCCTTGCGATCGGCAACCTCGCGATCACCGCGGGCGACATCACCAACACCAACGGCCTGATTCGCTCCACGCAAACCACCACGTTGAACGCCGCGACGGTGGGCAACACCGGCACGCAAGGCACGGACCGCGGCATCGAGGGCAAGAACGTCGCGATCACTGCTGGCCAGCTCGACAACACCCACGGTGCCATCCGCGCCGATGTCGACGCCACGATCACCAGCGGCGGCACCGTCGACAACACTTCAGGCCTGATCTCGGCGCTCAACACGCTGACCATCACGGACCCCAACGCCGCGAACCCGGCCGCCAAGACGCTCCAACTCGTCAACACCAACGGCATGCTCACCGGCACCAACGGCTTACGCATCGATGCGGCCACCTTCTCGGCCGACGGCACGGTCACGAGCGGCAAGGACCTCACGCTGGCCGTCCAGCAGGACATCGTCAACAACGGCGAGTTGTCCGCCAACGGCAGCCTCACTTACTCGACCACGGGGACCTTCACCAACAACGGCAAGCTGAGCGCGGGCGACCAGCTCACGGTCGGCGGCAGCGTGGTGGAGAACACTGCGGCGGGCGAGATGACCGGCACCAACGGCACCACCGTCAACGCCGGCACGCTGAACAACCGCGGGCTCATCGACAGCAATGGCGTGACGCGCATCAATGCAGGTACGGTCAACAACGTGGGGACCGGGCGTATCTATGGCGATCAGATCGCCATTGCAGCGACCACGCTGAACAACGTTGCCGAGACCGTCAACGGCAACACCACCGCCGCCACCATCGCCTCGCGCAATGACATCGACATTGGCGCCACGACCCTCAACAACCGCGACCATGCGCTGATCTTCAGCGCTGGCGACATGTACATCGGCGGCGGACTGGACGCAGACGGCTACGCAACGGGCACCGCCGCTGCCGTCAACAACGAGAGCGCCTCCATCGAGTCGCTCGGCAACATCACGATCGATGCCACCCAGGTCAACAACCTGGACACGCACCTCCTGGTCAGCAACACCACCACGCAGCGCAAGGACGTGCGCCTGGCCACCCTGCCCGACGGCAAATTCTGGGACCCGGCCGACACCTGGGGCGATGACGCCACGCGCGTGGTCTACCACCGCAACGCGGACGGCAGTGTCACACCGGTGGGCTTCGGCGGCTGGGGCATGTGGTACTACACGGTGACGACCACGGGCGACATCGCGACGCAGGTCGACCCGGCCAGCCTGACGGCGGGCGGCGACATCAACATCACTGGCCACCTGAACAACCGCGACAGCCGCGTGATCGCGGGAGGAACCATCACCGCGGGCAGCGTCGAGAACCACTCCACGTCCGGCACGCAGCACACGGTGGTGGACGCTTTCGTGGTGGGCTACATGGTCAACAAGCCCGGCACCGGTCCGAACAACGTCACCTACGCCTCGCCGCAGATCACGGACACGACGCTGCCCAGCCTGGGCGGGTACGCGTATGAGGAGCATGCCAGCAACGTGCCATCGAGTGGCAGCCGCCCCGGTGCCGCGAATGGCGGCGGCGGCGTCGATGCGAGTGCGAGCGGTGCAGGTGCGGTCAACGCCGCCGGTCGCCGGGCGGCCATCACCGAGGTGCCGGCCAATGTTGGGCAGGTCGTGCAAGCTGACGGCAGCATCGCCGATGCAACCCAGCGTCGCGGCGTCAACGCAGCCATCGGCAACGAGGCACAGACAGCCTCGGGCGGCACCGTTGCCCCTGGCGGCACGCAACAAGTCGGCGGGATCAACGGCCCCGCCAGCCGCACCGTGCCCATGGTGGTTCGCACCAGCCCCCCCAACCTCGGCATCCCGCAGGCCAGCCTGTTCCGCACCAACGCGAGCACGGGCAGTCACTACCTCGTCGAGACCGACCCGCGCTTTGCCAACTACCGCACCTGGCTGAGCAGCGACTCTCTTGGACCGACTCGGCCTTGACCCCAACAACACCCTCAAG
>NZ_JBBKZS010000007.1:0-338067 GCF_037889955.1 Variovorax robiniae | reverse complement strand
TCGGCGTCTGCGTGGCATGCGCCACGCCGCCGGTGGACAAGTCTGCGCTGCAGACTATCGATCGACTTGAAAATCAAGTCCCAACCCGTCCGCGCAACAGGGTCAAGTCCAGTTGCAGGAATCACCGGGCATCGAGTTCGCCGTTCACAAAGTCGACCTTGGGCACACGAAATCGCATGGCCGCCCAGGCACGAAAGAGCTTGATGTAGAAGGAAACTGTGTGGGTTGCGGGATTGGGCACATCGCCGGGGAGTTCGACGCCCTTGGGGCGATCACGGGCCATCGTCCTGATCTCGAGTGGCGGCAAGTTCGCCACCGGCCAGAGACCGCCGTAGATGCTCAACCAATGACCATCGGTGAACTCCAGGAACATGGGCGTATTGCAGCAGATCGCAACCACGCGCCGTGTCTTGGAATCCTTCGACAACCGATGCTCTCGCAAACGATCCTGCCCTTGCTCGCACCGGACCTTGTCCTTTCGATAAAGCACGAATCGCGTGGCACCTTTCTGGTCCAGCGTGGGCCGTGCACCAGGCAATGACTGCAGGAACGCACCCGCGTTCTGGCAGTCGGTACAAAGGCATTCAGCACTGACGATGGGCCTGCCCAGAACGGCCAGGGCCACCTGCCCGCAGGTACAGGTCAGTGTCGTCGTGTGATCGGTCATCGGCTATCTCTCCGAAGTGGACTGAATGCTTGACGTTGAAGCTGAGCTGCGGACAGAGGCCGGCCGGCAGACGTTGGCCCGAGCGGCCGATCAGGGGGCACCCGGATACTGTGCGAGTTGCAGCTCATTGCCGTAAGGATCCTGAACCGGCCTCGAAAACAACGTAGTCAGCCTCCGGCGCTCTCGCGCCAACGCGCAAACCGAGCCGTCCTTCGTAGAAGACGGTCGCCTCAGAGATGTCGCGAACAAAGATACGTGCTGCTGCCAGTTTCACGATTCATGTTGCCTTGCTGATGCGTCTTCGCATCTGGTTTTGGTTCCATGATGCAAGTTACTGAATCCATTTGCCTTTGGGGCTCAACGTTGAGTTCAGAGGCCACCGAAGTCCACTGGAACGAAGGGTCGGGCGTCATTTCGGATGCCACTACGGATTGCGGCCTGAGGCGCGCGAAGCCGATGCAAAGGGCCTCAGACCTTGCTCGTGCACTCAGTTCAGTCCACCTTGACATCTATCGCAAATTGGCCGGGGGCCGTTGGTCGGGTGGCGTACGTGAAGGACTTCCCGGCCAGGGTGGCTGCACTTCCGCTTGCAAGCGTATAGACCCCTTTGCCCGATCCAGTTGTTCCTGTGACTTTTCCATCGGTCACGATGAGCGCGATCTTCCCTTCATTGACGCGGTAGGCCGTCGTTGCGCCGGGCTTCCGGATGATGCCACTGCCTGCGAGCAGGACGCCCGCACCCTTCTCCCATTCATAGACGTTCGTACCCGTCAACACGCCGCCGACCAGCGGGCCTCCTTCGGCACGACAGCTGATCTCGCCAGAAGAAATCGAATGCCCTTCGCGGTCGCCAAGTGGCTCGGGCGGGCTGGAACCGACGCTCTGACACGAGAAGCTGAAGGAATTCTGCTGACCGCTGGCACTCACGGCCATAAGCGCCATCGCGGCGGCGGTTGAAAGGCGGAGAACAGTGGATACGACATGCATGACCTTACCCCTCATTTTGAAGTTGGCGGCGTTCCGTCGCTTCATCTCGCCGCAGAAGATAGGTCACTGAAGCGACGGCGAATTTTTGATCTTTGGCATGTCCGAAATGCTTGGCGGCGAACAAACTCAATGGACGCCGAAGGCGGTCCACTGCAGCGCAAGTCAGGCGCGATGTTGATCTGCGGCCGGGAAGGCTAGCGCGGCGCGATGGAGCTGTCATCCTCAGGAACGAGGATGCCGTATTGCCGAAGGCGGTTCACTGCAACGCGTGGTTAGGCGCGATGCGAATGCAAGGATGGCCCCGTCTGCCCGTCGGACGGCGCATTGCCAAAGATTCGCTCTGCCCCCTGCTCGGCCACAGTGACGTGAGCACCACCATGATCTCCACGCACGTCCTCAACAAGGGCGGCCGCGGCGTGCTCAGCCCGCTCGACTCCCTCTGAAAGAAAACCGGCAAGCGCTGCGTCAAGGCGTCGTGAACACCAGCACCGAGTTCGTCCCGCCGAAGGCGAACGAGTTGCTGATCGCCGCTTCCAGCCGCGACGCATCGGTGATGGGTCCTTGCACCAGGTTCATGCCGCCGCATGCCGGCTCGACGGCCGTGCAGTTCGCATTCGGCGGCAACGCCCGGTTGTGCAGCGCCAGCACCGTCACCACGGCTTCCAGCGCGCCAGCCGCGCCCAGCAAGTGGCCGTGCAAGGCCTTGGTCGAACTCACGCGCAGGTCGCCAAGGGCCTCGCCTTCACCCCACACAGAGGCCAGCGCATCACGCTCCACCACGTCGCCGATGCGTGTGGCCGTGCCATGCGCGTTGCAGTAGCCGACGTCCCGGGGTTGCAATCCAGCCTGTTTCAGCGCCGCGCGAATGGCGCGCGCCTGGCCCGCGGCGTCGGGCTTGGTCAGGTGCGTGGCGTCGCAACTCGAGCCCCAGCCGGCCACCGTCGCATAGCGGCGCGCGCCTCGCGCACGGGCGCGCTCGGCCGATTCGAGCACGATGAAAGCCGCGCCTTCGCCCAGCGCAAAGCCGCTGCGATCAGCCGCAAAAGGCCGCACCGCCGAAGCCGCCTCGCCCGGCTGGAAGGTGGCCAGCGTCTGCATCGCCTGCCAGGCCAGCACGACGCCCGGAACCACCAGCGCTTCGCTGCCGCCGGCAATCGCAATGTCGATCTCGCCTCGCTGCACCGCCTTGGCCGCTTCAGCAATGGCAATCGCGGACGACGCGCAGGCCACGGAGTACGTCAGCACCGGCCCCTGCACGCGCTGGCGCAGCGCGATGTGCGAGGCCGGCGCGTTGGGCATGAAGGCCGGAATGGTCAATGGCGGCACGCGCCCGCCGCTGCGGTACGCCGATTCAAGCGCAGTCGCGCCGCCCATGCCGCAGCCGACGTAAACGCCGATGCGTTCAGGGTCGAAGGTGGTGTTGCTGCTGCCATCGGACAGGCTGGCATCGCGCATCGCCAGGTCGGCCGCGGCTACCGCCAACTGGCTGACCCGGTCGACGCCGGCCAGTTGCAGCTTGGTGAACCAGCGCGTCTCGTCGAAGGCCACGGTGGCCGCGGCGGCGGGCTTGGGCAGGTCCGGGAAGACCGGGCGCACAGCGGATTCGCCGCGCATCAGGGCCTCGAACAATTGCTGGGCGTCAGCGCCATGCGGCGCCATCACACCCAGGCCGGTGACGTCGACCCGCGCGTTCACGAGGGTTGCGCTGCCTTGAGCTTGTCGACCAGGTCGGCCAGCTTGGCCAGCGAGTCGATCTCGGTGTCGGTATCGGGCATGGTGATGCCGAACTTGTCTTCGATGGCAAATACGAATTCGACCAGTGCCAGCGAATCGAATCCCTTGTCACGCAAGGAGGTGTCCGGGTCGAGGGTGGAAGTGTCGATCCCGTACTTCTCGTGGATCAGTTCCTGCAATTCTTTCAGCGAACTCATGCCTGTATCGCGTGGCCACGGTGCGTGGCCTGTTGGTCATTGATAGCGGATGATATCCGTTCAGGCCGTAAGGGCTTCCATCCGATGAGGGGCGGGCCGCCAGTGCAGCGAGGCCAGTGCGAAGGCCAGGCCCAGCAGCGCGCCGGCCAGGGCGTCGAGCGCCACGTGCTGCTTCACCGCCAGGGTCGAGTACACGATCGCCAGGAACCACAGGGCGTTGGCCAGCCGGAAGGCGACCGGCGTGCGCGCCTGCCGGAACACGTCGTCCAGCCGCAGCACCGTGAACATGGCCACCGCCACGTGCATCGAGGGGCAGGCGTTGCCCGCCGCGTCCACGCCTTGCAGCATGGCAAAGCCGGCATAGCCGGACACGTCGAAGCCGAGCGGCGGCACCGCGGTCGGCCACAGGTAGAACAGCGCCAAGCCCGACAGGCACAGCCCGCCCACCCAAAGGCCATAGACCAGCAACTCGGCAAAGTTGCGCTGCAAGCCGGGCGCGAAACCCACGTAGAGCCAGAGCGACAGGTACGCCCCCAGCCACTGCGGGCTGAACGGGATCAGGTGGTCCAGCGCGGTCAGCGGCATCTCCGTCACCGCGTTGACCGGATGGCGCAGCAGGTGGAAGTAGCCGATGAAGAAGAGCCAGGTGCAGGCGGTGGTGCCCACGAGCTTGAGCCAGAACAGGTTGCGAAAGCGCAGCCACATCTCGGCTTTCCAGGGCGAAGGGGAGGGGATGCCGAGCGAGTCTGTCAAAGGGTTCATGTGCGGGGTCGAGGCTGTCCGAGCATATGCCGAACGGGCGACGCCAGTCTGACAGCAACGCGCGCAAGCCCTTGCGAGGCCAAGCCCATTTAAGAAATTCTGAGTAATCCCTTAGGCATTTCTTAGCAGCGCCGCCGCACGCCCGTTCCTAGACTTCTCTTCAAGGGGCAGGCGCATCCGGCACCCGTCACTTCCATCCACCTTGAATGAAGGACCGATCACCATGAAGAACGATCTCGACGAACTGCAACAGGTGGCGCAGGCCGCAGCCGCGCAAGGACAGCGTGTCGACCTGTATGCGGGCATTCACAAGGGCCTTCGCGCGCTGATGGCGGACACGCTGTTGGCCGTCGGCCGCATGGACTGCGACGACGCGCTGGAGCTGGCGCAGACCACGCAGCGCGTGATGGAACTGCTCGACTTCTGCCGCTCGCACCTCACCCACGAGAACAACTTCATCCACCCTGCGCTGGAGGCGCGCGCGCCAGGTGCGAGCGGGGTCATCGCGCATGAACATGAAGAGCATGAGCGCGAGATCCGCCTGCTGGGCGACATGTGTTCGGCCCTGCTCCAATGCGCACCGGAAGACCGGGCGCGGGCCGCCGCGACGCTCTATGCCCGCCTCTCGCTGTTCGTCTCGCACAATTACGAACACATGTACATCGAGGAAACGGCCCACAACGCGGTGCTGTGGGCCCGCTACACCGACGCCGAGCTGGTCGAGATCCACAACGCGCTGGTGGCCTCGATCCCGCCGCAGGAAATGATGTTCGCGGTGCGCTGGATGGTGCCATGGATCAACCCGGCCCAACGCGCGGCGATGCTCGGTGACATGCAGGCCCACGCGCCCGCGCCCGCGTTTGAGGCGGCGCTCCAGGTGGTGCGCCCGCACCTGCGCGAACATGAATGGGCCAAGCTCCTGAAGAGCCTGGGCCTGTAGTCGCTAGCAGCCCATCTCGACCATCTTCACCGGTCGGTCGACGCGCAACCTGAAGCGCCCGCGCCCGGTCTTCTCGATGCGGATGTGCGGGCTGTTCTCCACCAGCCGGCGCTGCAGCAGCACCAGACGCGCTTCCAGGTTGTCGGTCACGTCGGGCAGGCCGATGCTGGTGTCGAGCCGCAGTTCGCGGTTGCTGAACTCGCTGCGGCCCAGGCCGGTGTGGTCGCGCAGCAGCTTCCACAGGATGGCGCCGGCCACACCCTTGATGAGGTACTGGCCGTCGATGAACACGCTGTCGTTGGCCCGGTAGTGGCGCAGTTCCAGCGCGGCTTCGCCCGCCGCCTGCGCGCGGGGTGTCGGGGCTTCCTGTACCGAAGCCTCGCTGGCCGGTTCGGCCGCGTTCTGCAGCAGTTCGAGCGCGGCGCCCAGTTGCCCGGCGATGGCCACCATCGCATCCTCGTCCTCATGGCCGAAGCGCATGTCCTGCGGGCTTTCGACGAACAGCACGCCCACCAGCCGGCCGGTTGAGACGATCGGCACGGCCAGCTGGCTGTGCGGCTCGGGCAGGCCGGGATAGGGAATGTCGGTCTCGAGCGCCACGCCGGGCTCCAGCAGTTGCATGCTGCTGCGCACCGCGTGGCTGTAGCTGGCCGCGTTGGTCATGTGGCTGATGCGCACCGGCGTGCACTCGCGCGCCGCGACGCCGATCACGCCGTGCCCCATCTCGATCTCCGAGCCCACGCCCGAGGTGGCATAGCCCGCGCTGGCCACCGTGTAGAGCCGGTGCGCGCTGGCATCCAGCATCAGCACCATCGCGTGCTGCACGTCCATCTGGTCATGCAGGGTGCCGAGTGTGGCCTGCAGCAGTTCATCGGTGCCGCTGCATCGCATCATCCGCTCGGCCGAACGACGCAACGCGCCGAGCAGTCCGATCGCTGGCGCCGGCGGCGCGGGCAGCGGGCAGCCGTCCACGCATTCGATGGACAGCACCTCGTAGATGTCGGAACCCAGCAGCTTGAACACGCCGGCCAAGCCGGTGTGCGAGGCGATGCCAGCCAGTTGCGCCTTCATGCTCTCGAAGGTCGGGCCGCTGGTTTCGGTGCGCAGGTAGTGCAGGTGCAGCCGGTAGAAAGCTGCGGTGCGCGGGTGCATCACCAGCGCCGATGCATACGGGTTGGCCAGGATGTTCTGCCGCGTCTTGTTGAAGAACTGGAAGGACAGCGCGACATGGCGATCGTCCACGTAGCAGACCTGCGACAGGTACGCGACATTGGGCGTGCCGTCCTGTGCGCAGGTCGCCATCATCGACGGCACCACGCCTTCGAGGCAGCCACGGATCGCGGACAGCTCGATGGTGGTCGTGGTGGTCATCGGGTGCTGGGTGTTCAGTTCGTCGCCGCCAGCGCACTGCCGGCGCGCGGGCCGGGCGTCTGGTCGAAGGCGGCGGCTGGGGTGAAGCTGATGGCCACCAGGTCATCGAGCCGACAGGCCAGCATGGCATCCACCACATTGACGGGATAGCCGATGGCGCAGATCTCGCGCTCCATCGCCAGCAGGTAGCGCCGCAGCAGGGCCGTGTCGCCCGCATCGGCATTGCGCAGGTCGACCGCGCCCGCTTTCACCTGCAGCGTGCGGTGACTTCCGGGGTCGCTGAACACCACGGCGATCTGCCCGGTGGATGCCACATCGAGCAACAGTTGCCTGCCCTGGCTGCGCGCCACGAACACGGTAATGCGCGTACCGTCCATCGAGATCGAGCTGCCCATGGCCCGCATCAGGCTCGGCCGCATGGCCGCGTCGCGCGAGGCGACGACGGTCGACACGCCCCGGTTCACCATCGCGATGAACTCGGGCGTGAGCGGTGCGCAGGGCAGGGTCGGGGCCTGGGTCACTCAGTCCCCGAAGGCCTTCACCAGCAGCACTGGAATGCTGGCCCCATGCAGCACCGAATGCGAAACCGAGCCCACCAGCGCGCTGCGCAGGTCGCTCGCGCCGGAGGTCTGCATGATGATCATGTCGCAGCCGAAGCCCTCGGCCATGTCCACCAGCGTGTGGCCCGGATCGCCGTGGCCGACCTCGCTTTCGAACTCGAGGCCCGCATGCCGCAGCAGCGCTTCGGCCGATGCCAGCAGGTGCGTGCCGGCGCTCGTGCTCACTTCCTCCAGCACGCCAATGTCGGGCGCCGACACCATCTCGTAGAGGTTGGCCGGCGCCTGCACATTGGCCACCACGAAGCTCGCCTTCAGCCCTTCCTCGACGAGCCGGATCGCATGCCGCACCGCGGCCAGTGCCTCGTCGGAGCCGTCAATGGGCAGAAGAATCTTCAACATCGCTTTCCCCCGGGAGCTGTGGATGCATGAGGATACGACGGCCTTCGTGCGGCGTCACGCTAGAGTCAGCCCCATGTCCAATGCGCCATCCACACGCCCCAGGGCGCCCTTGCCCACGCGAGAAGGTGTCGGACCGAGCGTGGTGGCGCTGCCGGAGGGCGACTGGCCGACGATGCTGGACTTCCTGGTGGAGCGCTTTCCGGCGATCGAACGCGGCACCTGGCTGGAGCGCATCGCAGAGCGCACGGTGGTCGATGAGCGCGGTGAACCCGTCACGCCGACGCGGCGCTACCAGCCGCGCCTTCGGCTTTTCTACTACCGCTCGCTCGGGCCGGAGCCCGACCTGCCGGAGTACGAAACGGTGCTGCACCAGGACGCCGATCTCATCGTCGTCGACAAGCCGCATTTCATGCCCGTCACGCCCTCCGGTCCCTACCTGCAGCAGAGCTTGCTGGTGCGCGTGAAACGGGCGCTTGGCATCGATGCGCTGGTGCCGCTGCATCGCATCGACCGGGCCACTGCGGGGCTGGTGCTGTTCTCGGCCAACCCGGCCACGCGAGGGCAGTACCAGACCCTGTTCATCGATCGTGCGATGCGCAAGGAATACGAAGCCATCGTGCATTGGCCACCCGGCGCCACGGTGCCCGCCACGTACAAGAGCCGGCTGCTGCCCGACGCGCACTTCATGCGCACGCAGGAGGTGCCCGGCGAGCCCAATTCGGAGACGCGCATCGACGTGATCGAAGTGCGAGACGAACATGCTCGCCTGCGGCTTTCACCGGTGACCGGCCGCAAGCACCAGTTGCGCGTGCATTGCAACGCGCTCGGCGTCCCGATCGTCAATGACGAGATCTACCCGGTGCTCAAGCCCTTCGGCCCCGACGACCTCGCGCGGCCGATGCAACTGCTCGCGAGAAAGCTCGCCTTCGACGACCCGGTCACAGGCGCGGCAAGGGAATTCGTCAGCGCGCGTTCGTTGACAGGCTGGCCAGCGGCGGCCTGAGGGCCAGGAAGTCGCGCAGCGATCCCGTATCGATCTGGTAGTGCCCATTGCGCCGGTGCGTCACAAAGCCCAGGCGCTGGTTGATCGACAGGATCGGGCCGTTCATCTCGGCATTGGACGTGACGATCATCCGCGCTTGCGGGTAGCGCGCCTGCACGAGCTGGAGCATCGCGGCCTTCACGCTCCTGGCCAGGCCCTTGCCGCGCCAGCGGCGTGCCACCGCAGCAGCGCCGTGCCCACGCCGCGCCGGCGATGCGGATGCAACACGCCGCCGCCGATGCCGATGAAGGGTGCGAAGGTGTCGTAGTCGGGCGAGCCCTTGCGGCGCGATTCGAGGTAAAGGTTGCCGATGACTTTGTCACCCGTCCGCGCGATGAAACGCCGCGTTTCAACGAGCGGCCACTGCCTGCGCACGAGGTGCTCGAAGTCGGCGTTGCTCAGCACCGGTTCGTCGGGCGTGTCTTCGGCGGCGCGCAGCCGGCGGTAGAGGTGGTAGGCGGCCCACTGGTCTTCCGTTGCGGCGTCGATGTCGAAGAAGCTGGTTGTTGTCGTCATTTCAGATGCAGGGGCGCTGGAGGCGGTGACGGGCGATACCGGTCGATGCTGTTCCGTGTCAGGGTGCGTCGTCGCGCAGGCTGTGCATCGGGATGTCGTGCGCCAGGGCCAGCGCGTCCAACTGGTCGCAGGTCAGCGTCGCCACAAAAGCCGCGATGCCCGCATGCACGGACGAGCGGAACATGCCCTTGCCGCCTTCCGCACCCAGGCCCGCCGCGACGGCCAGGCGCTGCGCGAAGTGCGGCTCCAGCGCGGCGATCGTCACGCGGCCATCCGCGCACGGGTAGATGCGATAGCCCGCATGCGCGCCGCCGACCGGGGCGGATGGCAAGGTCAGGCCCCAGTGGCGCGGCAGCGCGAGGTAGCGCGCGGCTTCGGACAAGGCCACTTCGATGCGAACCCCCGCGCCGTCGGCTGCCATCGCGCGTTGCAGCAGCGCCTGCAGCACCGCTTCGCTCGCCATCAGCGAGCCGGCCATGTCGGCGTACAGCGTGGGCGGCAGATCAAGGCCGGTGATCAGCCCGCTTTCCGCGAGGTAGGTCAGGTCGTGGCCCGGCTCCTCGGCGCGTTCCGCCGGAGCGCCGACGATGGCGACCATGCACAGGCGCGGATGGCGCGCGTGCAGCGCCTCCCAATCCATGCCGAGGCGGGCCAGTGCGGAAGGGCGGAACGATGTGAGGAGCACGTCGGCCTGGGCGAGTTCGGCATGCAGCGCCTGTTGTCCCTCGGCCGTCTTCAGGTCGGCCGCCACATGCAGAACGCCCTCGTGCAGTTGCGCGTAGGCGTCCGGCGCGTACTGCGCCATCGGGTCGGATGGTTGGCCTTGCGCGCCGGGCGGTTCCAGCTTGACGCAGGTGGCCCCCATCTGCCGGCAACGCATCAGCGCGGCCGGGCCGGGCAGGTTGAGGGCAAGACTCAGCACGCGCACGCCATGCAAGCTGTTGGAGTTTGTGAAGAATTTGGCGGTCATCGGATGCATTTCATGGATCAACCCAAAGTATTGGTTGCTACAAGTTTTATAGCGTGGAATGGCGCTGCGACGGACGATTAAAGCATTCTGGCAACGTGCTCTTGCCCGAGTCGGCTCGCTGAATGTCTGAGTGACAATCGGTTTGATTCGTTTCAGGGAGCCGCGTGAAAACCATGTCCCGTGTCGTCAGTCACCCGATTGCCGGGTTGGCATTCGCCTTGGTGCTGCTGGGCATCCATCCGCCGTCCGCCGACGCCGAGCCTTCAGGCAGCGGAGGCGGCGCACGTCCGCAGGCTGCCGAGGTGCTGATCGTTCGGGACTACGCTGGCTACGACGAGATCCATCTGCCGCTGGACACCCGGCCGGGTTTGCGAAGCGTGCATTCGCCGGGCTCCGAACTGCCGTCGCAACTCCCACCCTCCCTGCCGCCCGTCCTCAGTGCGACGGAACTGGGCCGCAGCCTCGACCTAAATGGCAAGGTGGTGGTCGGCGGCATCCTGTTCGACGCCCGGCATGAACTTCTCCCCTCCAACAAGCTCGCGCTCGACCAGATCGGCACGCTGATGAAACAGCGGCCGGCACTTCGCCTGCACGTCGCGGTGCATACGGACAACATCGGCTCGTTGGCCAGCAACCGTGAAATCAGCCAGCGGCAGGCGCACGCGATCTGCGTTGCGCTGGTGATGGATTACGGGATTGCGCGCAACCGCTTGACCGCCAATGGCCTGGGCAGTCTCTCGCCGGTGGTGTCGAACCAGAGCGGCCGGGGGCGGGCCAGGAATCGGCGCGTCGAACTGGTCGCCCAGTAGCGTCCCGGCTCCGGAAGGAAGGCCGGGCTTCAGGCGGGCATCGTCGGCCGGGCCGTCGGAATGCGTTGCAGCCAGTGGCAGGCCAGTGCCATGCCGGCGGCGAGCGTGCTGCCGAGCAGCAGGCCGGCCACCACGTCCAGCGGGAAATGAACGCCGACATACACGCGGGCCCAGCCGGTGAGCAGCGCCAGTCCAGCCAGGATCCAGCCGATCCCGCGCAGGCGCGGCCGGTACATGAAGCACATGGCTGCGGTGAACATCACGCTCGCGTGGGTGCTCGGCAGCGAGCCGCGGTAACCGTGCGCGATCCACGGCGGACTCAGCCCGAGCATGAACGGCCGGGGGTGCTCCAGCACGTCGGCAATCTCTTGCGACAGCGTGCCCGCCAGCATGGTCAGCAGGCAGGCCGCGAGGATGTAGTACCGGTCGGCGCGACGCCGCCAGGCCGCGACGGCAATCGTGCCGGCCATCACCCAGGAAGTTCCAACGGCCAATTGCATGGCCAGCCAGAGTAGCTCAGCGTTCGGCGAAAAGCCGCCACCGATCCACAGAAAGAGTTGCTGGTTGAGGAGATTCACCGGGCGCGGTACCTTGGGACGGGACGCATTCCATGTCGTCGGGCGGATTGCATGCCAGCAGGCTATGGCCCGCGCGTGACCGCAGGATGAATCGCCCGTTCAGAAACCGATCAGCAAGGTGTCACACGTGTCAATACCGCGAATACCGCCCGCGGCCTGGCCACGGCAGGCGTTCAGGCGGAGCCGGCAGATGGCGCCGGCCACGGGCTGCCAGACGCATGCGTGCCCAAGGGCAGTCGCAGCGCCGGATGCGCGGCGCCGCTGCGATAGACGTCCGGCGTCTGCCCGGTCCAGCGCTTGAAGGAGCGGAAGAAGGAGTTGGGGTCGACAAAGCCCAGCAGGTAGGCAATCTCGGTCAGGCTGGCCCGGCCGGCCGCCAGGTGGTGGCGCGCCATTTCGAGCCGAACGTCGTCCAGCAGGGCCGTGAATTGCGCACCCTCCCGCGCCAGCCGCCGCTGCAGGGTGCGCTCGCTGACGCACAACTTGCTGGCCACCTGCTCGATGGTGGGCAACTCGCCGCGGAGCATCTCGCGCAGCGCGTCGCGCACGGCCTTGGTCATGTCGCGCGGCAGGCGCCGGGCGAGCAGCTCGCGTTCGGCCGCATCGTCGAACAGCGCCGTGACCTGCGGATTGGCACTGACCAGCGGCAGGTCGAGGTCGGCGCGGCGGAGCACGATGGCATCGTGTGGCTGCTCGAACAGCGCGGGGCAGGAGAAGACTTCCGGGTAGCGGGCATGGTAGGGCGGGCGCTCACCGCGCAAGGTCAGGCGCACCGGCGTGATCGGCTGTTCGGTGAAAAGGCGGCCAAAGCTCAACAGCGCGCCCATCTGGATGTCCATGCGGCAGCGGCTGTAGGGGCGCTGCGGTCCGCTGTAGTGCATGCGGATCTCGGCCTCGCCGGCGTCCTGCATGAATTCCACGTCGCAAGCCGATACCAGCGCGGTGTAGCGGACGATACGCGCCAGCGCCGTGCCCAGATCGGGGCAGGTCATGGCCGAGAAGCCGACCACGCCGAACAGCTCGGGCCGCATCTGCATGCCCAGCGCAAGCCCTGCAGCAGGATCGCCGATGGTCTCGTAAGCGACGGTAAGGAAGCGATCGGCTTGTTCGTCGCTCAGTGGCTTCTTCAGGTCTTCGACGGCGAGGTGGGCACGTGCCGCAACTTCGGCGAGATCGATACCGGCCTTCTGCAGGCCATGGAGGATGTTCAACGGCAGAGGAGCGCAGGACGCCACGACGGACAAGCCTTGATTCGAAAGGTCCGGCCACGAACCTCATTCACGCTTGGCGCGAAAAGCGAGTGGATTGGCGGCTGCGGACAGTCTTGCTCCCCGCGGAAAGCTTAATCTGTGTCTGCATATCAACACAAGTATTACTTTCTGTATGACCCAAGGACGCTGTCATCGAGGTCGATCCGGGTGCGTGCCCGGTGCGCCCGCGTGCCGAACCCTTGCGTCATGCGGGAGAGTCTCATGCCGCGCGTGCTGATCGTCGAGGACAACGATTCGGAGCGCGACGCGCTCTCGCGCCGCCTGGTGCGGCAGGGCTTCGAGATCAGCGTGGCCAGCGACGGCGCGGGGGCCATCGAGCGGGCGCGCATGGAGTCGCCCGACATCATCCTCATGGATTGCAGCCTGCCGGACATCGACGGCTGGGAGGCGGCACGCCGGCTGAAGGCGGACCCGGGCACGCAATCGATCCCGATCATCGCGTTGACGTCGCAGGGCGTGCCCGACGAGAGTGAACGCGCGCTCGACGCGGGCTGCAACGATGTCGACACCAAGCCCCTCGACATTCCGCGCCTGATCGGCAAGATCCATCGGGCGCTCGGGTTGCCGGATCGGACGAGGTCGTTGCCACCGCGGGGCGACGGCTGAGCTTGTCCCCCGGCTCGCGGTGCGGGGCCCTTCTAGTCGGGCAGAGTCACCGACGCATCGGATGAGGATGCCGCCACGTACACATGCGCGCGGCCCAGCGCCACGGGCTCGTCCGCGCTGCGTTGCCAGCAACGGATGCCGACGGCGGCGATGCGCCGGCCGACGCGGTGCATCTCGCATTGCGCGTACAAATCCGACGGGCCGGCGGAACTGAGGTAGTCGAGCGAGAAATCGACCAGCTTGGGTGGCACCTGGTTACCCAGCGCGGCGCTGGTGGCTGCCAGTGCGCAGGCCTGCATGAACGTGGCCAGCACGCCGCCATGGATCGCGGGCAGCGAGGCATTGCCGATCAGCCGGGGGTCGAAGGGCAGGTGGAAGGTTGGCGCGCCATCCTGTGCGTCGGGCGCGAGGCGAATGCCGAGATGGCGGCAATAGGGCATCGCCTCCAGGTTCGCTGCGGTTCGGTCGCGCAGGGATTGCGCGCCGGCCTCGCCGGATTCAAGTTCCTGCGTCATGGCCGGGCTCCGCGCGGCGTGCTCGATGACAGCATGAAAGTGCCCATCACGATGGCGACCAGCTTCGATGCGGGGCCGGCCGTCAGCTCACATCGGGTGAAGGCCACGCTGCGGGTCATGCGGTAGCACTCGGCCTCGGCGCGCAGGTCGGCATCCATCGTGGCCGGTGCGAGATGGTCGATGCGCATGTCGAGCGTGGCAATGGGAACGATACGTTCGAGCGAGCGCATCACCGCCAGGCCGCTGGCCGAATCGGCCAGGCTGAAGAGCACGCCGGGAAAGAAGAAGGCGCCGCCGTTGTCGCCCGCGAGGTGGGGCTGCGGAGCGAGCCGAATCCGCGTCTTGCCGTCCGCGCTCGCGTCCTCGACCTGCATGCCGATGTCGTGGCCATGCGGAATGCGCCGGGCGAACAGCTCGGCGTAGTCGCGGCCCTTCATGGCTGCGCTGCTGGACTCTTGCAATGTCATGAAATCTGGGGGCTGTGGAGGAACCGATGATGGCATGCAACGGAAGGGGCGGCTGTCGCCAGCTTTGCAAGAAAGCATCGGGGAGCGCGGACCTGCGGCTTCGAATCGTTGCGCGCTCAGCGACTGGGTCGGGCGGGATCTACGTCGTCGCCACTTCCCGCCGCGAATCCGCCGCCGGCTCCTTGCTTACAAGCCAGATCCCCCAGCACACCAGCACCAGCGCCACGGCGTTGCGCCATTCCAGGATGCTCTCGTGAAGGAACACGGCCGACAGCACGGCGCCGAACACCGGCACCATGAAGTTGAACGCCGTGATCATGCTCACGCGGTTGTACTTGAGCAGCAGGCTCCAGATCGAGATGGCCAGCGAGGACAGCAGCGCCAGGTAGGCCAGCAGCGCGCTCGACGCCGGTGTGAAGCCGGTCAGGGCGCCGCCCGTGGCATAGCCGCCGGCCAGAAGCGCGGCCCCGCCGATGACGATCTGCCAGGCCGTCATGACGATCGGATCGATGCCCTGCGAGATGCGCTTGCCGTAGATGCTGGCCGCCGCCAGCACCAGCGCCGCGATGACGATGAAGCCTTCGCCGAGCAGCGTGAAGTCGAAGGACATTCCGCCCAGGCCGGCGCCGACGTTGACCACCATCACGCCGACGAAGCCGACGATGCAGCCCAGCAGCTTGTGGAAGCTCAGCCGGTCGTTGTGATAGATGAAGTGCGCCAGCAGCACGCTGAAGAAGGTGCCGGTGGCATTCATGATCGAACTCTTCACGCCGGTGGTGTAGGCCAGGCCGATGTAGAAGAAGACGTACTGCAGCGTGGTTTGCGTGATGCCGAGGATGGCGAACTGGCCCAGCGTGCGCCGCGAGAAGCCGCCCACGCGCTTGCCGCTGAGCACTGCGTAGGCCAGCAGCAGTGCACCGGCCAGCACGAAGCGCCATCCTGCGAACACGAGCTTGGTCGGCACATCGACCGGCGCGATGCCGAACAGCGCATAGCCGTTCTTGATGGCCGGGAAGGAACTGCCCCACAGCACGCAGCAGAACAGGGCCAGGAGAACCACGACCTTGCGGTTGGTGAGGATGGGGTGATCGTTGCGTGCAGACAAGAGTTGGATTCCGGAGAGAGGAAGGGCTTCAGGCTTGCGCGACCGCGGTGCGTCCGCCGGTCGTTGCAATCCAGATGCCGAGGAACACGGCGAGCAGGCCGGCCACGAGGTTCCAGCCGATCGGCTCGTGCAGCAGCAGCGCGCCCACCAGCGAAGCCATGATGGGATTGACCGTGATCGAGATTGCGACGCGCGTTGGCGTGGTGCGTTCCAGCGCATAGGCCCAGAGGATGAAGACGACGGCGCCGCCGAAGACGCCGAGGTAGAGCAGCGCCCACCACTGCGCCGCGCCGAAGTGCGCCACCGAGGCAAAGCCGCCGCGCCAGGCCGCGATGGCGCCGAGGCACACCGCCCCCACGCCCATGGCAAAGCAGGTGAACGCCACCGGCCCCGAGCGCGCCATCAACGGCCTGGCGCTCACGCTGTAGAGCGCCATGCACAGCGCGGCAGCCACCATCAGCAGGTCGCCGTGCCAGGCGCCCGGCGGCGCGTTCGCGAGTCCGGCGACCAGCGCCAGCGCAACGCCGCCCATCGCGATCAGTACACCGGTGGACTTGCGCCGCGTGAGCTTCTCCACGCCAAACAGCGCGGCGATCACCATGGTCAGGACCGGCAGCGTCGACAACGCCAGAGCGCCGCGTGCGGCCGTGGTGTGGATCAGCGAGGCGTTGAACAGCAAAGGAAACAGCGCAAAGAACAGCAGGCCCAGCGCCGCGACCGCGGGCCAGTCCCGCGCACCCGGCCAGCGCTCGCGCCGCAGTAGCACGACGGGCAGCAACAGCACGACGCCGATGCCGAATCGAAAGGCACCGAGCGTGAGCGGATCGGTCAGCCCGATCAGGTAGCGCGTCGCGCCGATGGCCGTGCCGCCGAGGCCGCTCGACAGCATCGCCGCCAGGACGCCTGCGAGCTCACCCACAGGCGGCCTGCAAGGTCATCGTCATCCGACCTGCTTCACGAACACCAGGTCCCACACGCCGTGCCCGAGCTTGAGGCCGCGGTTCTCGAACTTGGTCAGAGGCCGGTAGTCGGGCTTGGGCGCGTAGTCGGTCGCGGTGTTGCGCAATAGCGGTTCGGCCGAGAGCACTTCCAGCATCTGTTCCGCATAGGGCTGCCAATCGGTCGCGCAATGCAGGTAACCGCCGGGCGCCAAGTGCTCGGCCAGCTTGCGCACGAAGGGTGTCTGCAAAAGGCGGCGCTTGTTGTGGCGCTTCTTGTGCCACGGGTCCGGGAAGAACACATGCACGCCGGCCAGTGAGCCGGAAGGGATCATGTGGTCGAGCACGTCGACCGCGTCATGGGCCACGATGCGGATGTTGCCGATGCCTTGCTCGCCGCAGCGCTTGAGCAGCTTGCCGACGCCGGGCTCATGCACCTCGCAGGCGAGGAAGTTGTGGTCGGGCAGTACCGTGGCGATATGCGCCGTGGCCTCGCCCATGCCGAAGCCGATCTCCAACACCGTGGGCGCATGGCGGCCGAAGGCGGCGTCGAAATCGAGTGGCGCCTCGCGGTAGGGGAGCAGGAACCGGGGGCCGAAGTCCTCGTAGGCCTTGGCCTGGCCTTCGGTGGTGCGGCCGCCGCGCTTGACGAAGCTCTTGAGTCGGCGGTGCAGGGGATGCGGCTTGTCGTCTTCGCCGGGGGCGGGCGGGTGGTCTTGGGGGGTGGATGGGGCTTGGCTCACGGGGCCGGATTGTAGAGATCGCGCCATGCGGGCACCCAGGCGGCCAGGGCTTCGGGGATGTTCGTCGCGCTGCCGGCGGGCAGGCGGAGCGCGGCGGCGGCGGCGTTGAGCGCGGCCAATGCGGCGTCGGGCGTGCGCGTGTCCAGCGCCTCGGCGCCGTTCTGCTTCGAGAGTTTCTGGCCATCGGCGGCCAGCACTAACGGTGTGTGCAGGTAGGTCGGCGTCGGCAGGCCGAGCGCGCGCTGCAACTGGATCTGGCGGGCCGTGTTGTCGGCCAGGTCTTCGCCGCGGACGATGTCCGTGATGCCTTGGTCCGCATCGTCGACCACGACCGCGAGCTGATAGGCCCAGGGGCCGTCGGCGCGCCTGAGGATGAAATCGCCGACCTCGGTGGCCACGTCCTGGTGTTGCGCGCCCATTCGGCGGTCGGTCCAACGCACGCCACCCGGTGGCACGCGGAAGCGCCAGGCACGGGCGGGCTTGCCGTGCAGGCCGTTCCGACAGGTGCCGGGGTAGACGCGCTCTCCGTGACGCTCGTGCACAAGGCCGAGGCGTGTCAGCGCATGCTCGATGTCCTTGCGCGAGCAGGCGCAGGGGTATGCAGCGTTCTGTGAATGCAACTGGTCCAGCGCCTGCTGATACAGCGCGACGCGCTGCGTCTGCCAGACCGGCGACGCATCCGGCACCAGGCCGCAGGCCGCGAGTTGAGCGAGGATCGTGTCGCCCATGCCGGGCAGGCAGCGTTCTGTATCGGCGTCCTCGATGCGCACCAGCCACTTCGCCTGTGGCCCGCGTGCGCGCACGTCGAGCCAGCTTGCCAGCGCGGCCACCAGCGAACCCGCATGCAGCGGGCCGGTGGGCGAGGGGGCGAATCGACCGGTCGGATGCATCCCGTGAAGAAGGCGCCCCTAGATCACGTCCAGGGCCAGCGAGAGGCCCGAGAGAAAGCCGTCCTCGACCCGATGCCCCGTGCACCAGTCGCCAGCCAGACCGATCTGCGACTTGGCATCCCAGTAGTGGGACTCGCCCGCCGGCACCAGCGTTTGCGCCTCGGGCCAGCAACGGGCCTGCGCATAGCTCGGCGTGGCCAGGATGCCGGTGATTTCGGAGAAGGCGCGCAGCAGCTTGGCTTCGACGCGCTGGGCGTCGTCGCGGATGTGTTCCTGCGACCAGGCGGGGCTGGCCTGCAAGGTCCAGCGCTCGATCGGGTCGCGGCCGGGCTTCGACGATTCGCGCGCCAGCCAGGCCACGCGGTGGTGGTTGCTGCGCGCGGCATTCCATTGGGGGCCGAGGTGCGACATGGTCGGCTGGTTGGCCTGCGGGAACGCGATCATCAGCGTCCAGCAAGGCGCAATGCGCACGTGCTCTATCTTCTTGCCGAGCGCTTCCGGCACCCGGCTGTTGGCCAGCAGCGTCCGCGCCAGGCCTGCCGGCACGGTGACCAGTACGCTGTCGAAATCGGAATAGACGTGGGAGGTGTCACCGGCACCGGCGGTACGGAGCTGCCAGCGCGCCGGGTTGAGCGCATCGGGCTCGATGGCCGTCACTTCGGTGTCGGTCACCACCTCGTCGCCGAGCGGCTGGGCCCAGCGGGCCACCAGGGCGTCCATGCCGGGTTGCGCGACCCAGTGCGGCTCGCGCGAGGGCAATGCGGCTTCGGCCACGCGGCCATGCGCATCGAGCACGCGGATGAGGTTGGCGCTCCATGGCTTGCAGAGCGGATGCACCGTCTGCAGCGCCAATGCAAAGCGGTCGTCGCGGATCGTGAAGTACTGCGCGCCGCTGTCGAAGCGGCCGAACTGCGTGACCTCACTGGCCATGCGGCCGCCCGCGCCTGAATTGCGTTCGAACACCGTCACGCGGTGGCCGGCCTGGACCAGCGTGCGGGCGGCGGTGATGCCCGCGATGCCTGCGCCGACGATGGCGAAATGCTTGGCGGCGGAGGGTCGATGGCGGTCGGCGGGAGGACGTACTTTCATGACGAGTCTCTTTCTTTGGCGACGTGTTCGGGCGTGTTGACTCTACCTCGGGCGCGGCTCATCTTCCCCTGTGGCGTTCCAGCAAGGCGCGGCGTGTACCTTCGTGTTCAAGCTGTCCGAGCCACCATTCGAGCGCGCGCCCGGGCTTGCCCGCCGAGGGTGCGCGCCATGCGACATGCATCTGCCCGACCGGCATCACGCGCTCGGTCTGGCACTCGACCAGGTGACCTGCCTCGATGAAGGGACGCGCCATCGGCTCGGGCAGGAAGCCGCCGCCGAGTCCATGCAATTGCGCCGACAGCTTGGTGTGCATCGTGGGCACGGTGAGACGGTCCTGCCCGCCGGCGAGGTTGACCGTCATGCTCTGCCCCGAGCGCGAGGAGTCCGCCACCGCCACCGCGCGATGCTGTCGCATGACCGCGTCGCTCAGCGGCCCGGTCACGCGCGCGAGCGGGTGATGCGGCGCGACGGCGAAGACAAAGCGCAGTTCACCCAACGGCCGCGTGCGGATGCCCGTCGCGGTGAACGCCAGGCTGGACGCATCGAGCACGGTGCCGATCGCCAGGTCCGCCTCGCCCACGCTGAGTGCCTCGATCGTGCCGAGCAGGGTCTCGTTGCGCAGCTTCAGTCGCGTCGGCGGTTCCAGCGCATAGAAGGCGCCGACCAGGTCCAGCACCGGGTCGCGTGCGATCACGCTGTCGAGTGCGATGGTCAGTTGCGGCTCCCAGCCGGTGGCCACGCGCTTCACGCGATTGGCTACTGCGTCGATGTCGGCCAGCAGCCGGGCGGTCTCGCGCAGCAGTTCGGCACCGGCCTCGGTGAGCCGCGCCTGGCGCGCGCTTCGGTCGAACAGCAGTACGTCGAGCGCGTCCTCGATCTGGCGCACGCGGTAGCTGAGCGCGCTCGGCACCAGGTTCAGCGCACGGGCAGCGCCCGCGAAACTTCCAGTGCTGGCCACGGTCTGCAACATGGCGAGGGCGTCGGGGGTCAGGACATCGCGAGCAGCAGGCATTTGAGGGTTTGATTGTTCAAATTATTTGAATGGTGCCATCAAAACTTCGCGCTGGTGAGCAGGAATACACGCCCTAAAGTTCTTCACATCCGCTGCGCATACGGTGCGGCATTCGAAGAGAGGCCCGGATGGGCCTCAGGAGTTCAATGATGTTGCAAGTTCGTAAGTCCCAAGACCGCGGTTATGCCGACCATGGCTGGCTGCGTTCTTTTCACAGTTTCTCGTTCGCCGGCTACTACGACCCGGCCCACATGGGCTTCGGCAACCTGCGCGTGATCAACGAAGACCGCGTGGCGGCGGGCGCCGGCTTCGGCACCCACGGCCACAAGGACATGGAGATCATCAGCTACGTGTTGTCGGGCGAGTTGGCCCACAAGGACAGCATGGGCAACGTGAAGTCCATCCCGCCGGGCGACGTGCAGCGCATGAGCGCGGGGCGCGGCGTGCAGCACAGCGAGTTCAACCACAAGAAAGACGAGACGACCCACTTCCTGCAGATCTGGATCGAGCCCAACGTGCGCGGCATCACGCCCGACTATGAGCAGAAGAACTTCGACGTGGCCGAGAAGCGCGGCAAGCTGCGCCTGATCGCATCGCCCGATGGCGCCGAAGGCTCCGTCAAGGTGCATGCCGATGCCAAGCTGTTCGCCGGCCTGATCGACGGTGCGGAACAAGCGACGCTGGCGCTGGATCCGAAGCGCAAGAACTACGTGCACCTGGTGCGCGGCGAGCTCGAGGTGAACGGCCAGAAGCTGGGCACCGGCGACGCCGCCATGCTGGAAGGCGAGTCGACGCTCACGCTCTCGGGCGGCAAGGACGCCGAAGTCCTGGTGTTCGACCTGAATCCGTAATCGCTTGCAGGCGCCGCGCATGTCGCGGCGTCTATTTCCCTTTCAACAGCCGCGGGCCGGCCGCCCGGTTCCTCAGGCATCACCCGTTTGTTTTTCTCAACCAAGGAGTCAGTCATGGCCTCAGCTACCTCTACCTCGTCGCTTTCTTCGGGCGTCTCGACCAACTCGTTGCAGGACATCACGGCCCTCATCGGCCGCATCCTGATCGCCTACCTATTCATCCCCGCGGGCATCGGCAAGCTCATGAACTTCTCGGGCACGGTCGGCTATGTCGCATCCTCCGGCCTGCCGCTGCCGGAAGTCGGCGCGGCCATTGCGATCTTCGTGGAAGTTGGCTTGGGCATCGCGCTGCTGCTCGGCTTCAAGACGCGCATCACCGCCTTCGCCATGGCCCTGTTCACCGTGGCGGCCGCAGTGTTCTTCCACAAGTACTGGTCGGCGCCTGACGCGATGAAGATGATGCAGACGATCAACTTCAACAAGAACATGGCCATTGCAGGCGGCTTGATCGCACTTGCCGGCTTCGGTGCGGGCCGGTTGAGCATCGACGGCAAGCGCTGATCCAGCGCGACGCCGGTCGAGTCCCTCGCGCGTCACTCCCCCGGAGACGAAGCGCGAGGGCGGGCGCGGCCTTCAGTTCCTGCGAATTCGCGGGAACGATTCAGGGGCGCACCGTCGGCACGGCAGAATCGCCAGGCCCGCATGGCGATGAACGAAGCGATCGCCATGCCGTCGCTTCGTTCACTCTTTTCCGGGGATCCCATGGCCGACATCGTCGTCGTTTTTCATTCGGGCTACGGCCACACCCAGCGTGTTGCCCAAGCCGTTGCAGATGGCGCCCAGGCCGTGCTTCTGCAGATCGATGGTGACGGCAAGCTTCCGGCTGGCGGCTGGGAAATGCTCGCGGCGGCGGACGCCATCATCTTCGGTGCGCCCACCTACATGGGTGGGGCGAGTTGGCAGTTCAAGCGCTTTGCCGATGCCTCGTCGAAGGTCTGGTTCGCCGAGGGCTGGCGCGACAAGCTCTTCGCCGGCTTCACCAACAGCGCGGCGATGAACGGCGACAAGTACGCGACCATCACCTACCTGTGGACACTCGCAATGCAGCACCACGGCATGTGGATCAGCCAGGGCCTCATGCCCAGCAACAACAAGGCCGCGACGCGCGAATCGCTCAACTACGTCGGTGGCTACGGCGGCCTGATGACCACCTCGCCCACCGATGCGAGCCCCGGCGAGATGTCCAAGGGCGACCTGGAGACGGCACGTGCGTTTGGCGAGCGGGTGGCAACTGTTGCAAGCCGCTGGGCATCGTCGAAATCCTGAGCACGGCGTGAGCCGGCGTGCATCCAACGGCCGTTTCCAGCATGATCGCCGCCATGAACCCAGACTCGCTCCTGCTACTGCAACCCGCTGACAAGGACCTCGGCGGCGGCTTCAAGGTCCGGCGCCTGCTGCCTGCCGCCAAGCGCCGCTCGGTCGGGCCCTTCGTTTTCTTCGACCACTTCGGACCCGCCACCGAGCAGCCCGGCAACGCGCACGACGTGCGCCCGCATCCGCACATCGGCCTGGCCACCGTCACCTACCTCTTCGACGGCGCGATGATGCACCGCGACAGCATCGGCAGCGCGCAGGAAATCCTGCCCGGCGCGATCAACTGGATGACCGCGGGCCGCGGCATCGTGCATTCCGAACGCAAGCCCGAACGGCTGCTGGATGCAAGCTACGTCAACCACGGCCTGCAGCTTTGGGCCGCGCTGCCGCAGGCCTTCGAGGAAACGGAGCCGAGCTTCGAGCACACGGCCGCTTCGGACATTCCGGAGGTGGTGGAGCAGGGCGTTCCCGTGCGCGTGCTGATCGGCACGGCATTCCGCCTCACGTCGCCAGTGAAGACCTTCGCGCCCACGCTGTACCTCGACATCACATTGCCCGCTGGCGCACGCTTCGAACTGCCCGCGCTGGCGCAGGAGATGGCGATCTATGTGGTCGAAGGGGATGCGACGCTCGATGGCGCGCCAGTTCCAGCGCACACCATGGCCGCACTGCCCGACAACACCGGCGCAACGCTGCAAGCGCAAGCGCCAGTGCGCCTGGTCGTGATCGGCGGCGATGCCCTTGACGGCCCGCGCTTCATGAGCTGGAACTTCGTCTCCAGCCGGCGTGAGCGCATCTTCGAAGCCGGCGCCGACTGGAAGGCGCAGCGCATGGGCCATGTGCCCGGCGAAACGGAGTTCATCCCCTTGCCGGAACACCCTTTCGCCAATCCGCCGCCCGACCTCAAGACTGCCTGACTCCCTCTCCCGCAAGCGGGAGAGGGTTGGGGTGAGGGTGCAGTTGAGTGTGCCTCCGCTTTGACTCCCTCTCCCCGCCGGGGAGAGGGCCGCGGTGAGGGGCTACCCCTTTATCGCAATATCCGGATCCTCAGCCGCCCGCGCACTCGCCGCATGCCCACTGGCGGCCAGGTTCGCATCCAGCGTCCGCCGCCCATCAAACACAAAGCACTCGCCCCGATAGTGCGCACCACCCACTTCCTCAAAATACTTGAGGATGCCGCCCTCCAACTGCAGCACATCCGGCAACCCGGCTTCATGCATCAGGATCGCTGCCTTCTCGCAACGAATGCCGCCGGTGCAGAAGCTCACGACCGTCTTGCCGAGCAACTCATCGCGATGATCGAGCATGGCCTGCGGAAACTCGGTGAACTTCTCGATGCGCCAATCGATGGCACCTTCAAACGTCCCATGGTCGACCTCGAAGGCATTGCGCGTATCGAGCAGCACTACCGGCTTGCCTGCATCGTCATGCCCCTGGTCGAGCCAGCGCTTGAGCGTCAGCGCCTCCACGCCCGGCGCGCGCCCGGCGGCGGGCTGGATCGCCGGATGGTCCATGCGGATGATCTCGCGCTTGAGCTTGACCAGCATGCGCCGGAAGGGCTGCGTGGTGGACCAGCTTTCCTTGGTTTCCAGGTCGGCGAAGCGCGGGTCGGCATGCAGCGTCGCGACGAATTCGCGCACCGCGTCGGCCGTCCCGGCCAGGAAGAGGTTGATGCCTTCAGGTGCCAGCAGGATGGTGCCCATGAGGCCGAGCGCCTTGGCATGCGAGAGCAGTTGCTCGCGCAACGCGTGCCCGTCGTCGATGCCGACGAACTTGTAGGCGGCTATGTTCAGGATGTCATTCACGGGGCGGGATTTTAGGCGGCGCGTCCGCGCGGCCCCATCGGGCCTGGCTACCGCATCACCAGCCGATGAATCGCCTTCCCATGCGTGTAGTAGATGATCTGCATGCAAGCCGCCACCATGAACCCGCCGACCAGCCCGCCCACTACCGCGAGCCAGGTGCGATCCAGGTTCGCCTGGCCCCATGAAACGCCCAGCCAAAGCAAGGGCAGCAGCAACACCAGCGCCAGCAGCGGCGGCCCCCACACCGAGCGCTCGCGGGCAGCCTGCCGCGCGAGCGGAAGACGCTGGCCCTCGGGCACGCGCTTGAGCACCGGATAGCGCTGGACGAGGCGCGCCTCGCGCGCCGAAATGGAAATGGCCATGAAACGTGTCTCCCTGAAATTTTTCGCAAGTATCGTCACTGAGAGCGCAGCACCTGATCGGGACAACCCTCCCGCCGGTAGCGAATGCACCTTGTGAAAGGCGCGCTTCCTACAATGTGACCATGTTTGTTCACCTGCGCCTGCACACCGAATTTTCCGTCGTCGACGGCACCAACCGCATCGATGAAGTTGTCAAGGCCGCGGCCAAGGACAAGCAACCCGCGCTGGCCATCACGGATCTGAGCAATCTTTTCGGCGCGATCAAGTTCTACAAGGAAGCGCGCGGGAAGGGCGTCAAGCCCGTGCTCGGCGCGGAAGTCTTCGTCGAGGGCCTGGGCCATGAGTCGGGCGCGCTCACGCGCATGGTGCTTCTGGTGCAGGACATGCAGGGTTACCTGAACTTGTCGGAGCTGCTGGCGCGTGCCTGGACGCAGAACGTCGGTCGCGGACAGTCGCAGGCCGCCTGCAAGCTGGATTGGCTCCAGGAACTCAACGGCGGACTCATCCTGCTGTCAGGCGCGCAAGCCGGCCCGCTCGGCCATCCGCTGCTGCAGGGCGGCGCCCATGGCGATTCACGCGCCGCCGAA
Source organism: Variovorax robiniae (assembly GCF_037889955.1). Lineage (NCBI taxonomy): Bacteria > Pseudomonadati > Pseudomonadota > Betaproteobacteria > Burkholderiales > Comamonadaceae > Variovorax > Variovorax robiniae. The sequence goes on along the minus strand of NZ_JBBKZS010000007.1, from coordinate 312,920 downwards.
GTCGCACTGCAACTCGCGGGCATCTTCCCGCATCGCTTCTACATCGAGTTGCAACGCGCAGGCCGTCCGGAAGACGAGCCGCATGTGATCGCCGCCGTGCAGCTTGCCGCGCGCCTGCAATTGCCCGTGGTGGCCACCCATCCAGTGCAGTTCGCAGGGCCGGAAGACTACGAGGCCCACGAAGCCCGCGTCTGCATCTCCGAAGGCGAGATCCTCGGCAACCAGCGGCGCGTCCGGAAGTTCACACCCGACCAGTACTTCAAGTCCGCGGAAGAGATGAAAGCACTGTTCTCCGACGTGCCGAGCGCCATCGCCAACACCGTCGAGATCGCCAAGCGCTGCAACCTCACGCTGGTGCTCGGCAAGCCGCAGTTGCCCGACTTCCCCACGCCGCTCATCGACGGCGTGCCGATGCCGATCAACGACTTCTTCCGCCAGGAATCCTTCGAGGGCCTGGAGGTCCGTCTCGCCCACCTGTTCCCCGACGTGGCCAAGCGCGATGCGCAGCGCCCGCGCTACGTCGAGCGCCTGGAGTTCGAGATCAACACGATCCTGAAGATGGGCTTCCCGGGCTACTTCCTGATCGTGGGCGACTTCATCAAGTGGGCCAAGAACAATGGCTGCCCGGTCGGTCCGGGCCGGGGTTCGGGCGCGGGCTCACTGGTGGCCTATGCGCTGAAGATCACCGACCTCGACCCGCTCGAATACAACCTGCTGTTCGAACGTTTCCTGAACCCTGAGCGCGTCTCGATGCCCGACTTCGACATCGACTTCTGCCAGGGCAACCGTGACCGCGTGATCGACTACGTGAAGGACAAGTACGGCCGCAACGCCGTGAGCCAGATCGCCACCTTCGGAACGATGGCTGCGCGCGCCGCGATCCGCGACGTGGGCCGTGTGCTCGACATGAGCTACATGTTCTGCGACGGCATCAGCAAGCTGATCCCGAACAAGCCGGGCATGTCGTACACGCTGCAATACCCGCCGGTGCCCAAAGTCGATGGCGACAAGAACAACTACGCCATCGAACTGGAGCCGCAACTCGCGGTCCGCATCGAGAAGGAAGAAGAAGTCAAGATGCTGGTCGAGCTCGCGCAGAAGCTCGAAGGCATGACCCGCAACATCGGCATGCACGCGGGCGGCGTGCTGATCGCACCGGGCAAGCTCACCGACTTCTGTCCGCTGTACCAGCAGCCGGGCAGTGACTCGGCCGTGAGCCAGTACGACAAGGACGACGTCGAAGCGATCGGTCTCGTCAAGTTCGACTTCCTGGGTCTGGCCACGCTGACGATCCTGGAGATTGCCAAGGACTTCATCGTGGCCCGCCACAAGGGCCAGGAGAACTTCGCGTTCGAGAACATCCCGTTGAACGACGGGCCCACCTACAAGCTCTTCTCCGACGGCTTGACCGAGGCGGTGTTCCAGTTCGAATCGCGCGGCATGCAGGGCATGTTGAAGGACGCGCGGCCGACGCGGCTTGAAGACCTGATCGCGCTCAACGCCCTGTACCGTCCGGGCCCGATGGACCTGATTCCCAGCTTCGTCGCGCGCAAGCACGGCCGCGAGCCGGTGGAATATCCGCATCCGGCCGTTGGCACGATGCTGTCCGAGACCTACGGGATCATGGTCTACCAGGAACAGGTGATGCAGACCGCGCAGATCCTGGGCGGCTACTCGCTCGGCGGCGCCGACTTGCTGCGCCGTGCGATGGGCAAGAAGAAGCTGGAGGAAATGGCCGAGCACCGCGAGAAGTTCCGTGCGGGCGCGCTCGCGACGCACGGCATTGCGCAGGAAAAAGCCGACGAAATCTTCGACTTGATGGAGAAGTTCGCGGGCTACGGCTTCAACAAGTCGCACGCCGCCGCGTACTCGCTGCTGGCGTACCACACCGGCTGGCTCAAGGTCCATTACTGCGCCGAGTTCTTCTGCGCCAACATGACCGTGGAAATGGACGACACCGACAAGCTCAAGGTGCTGTACCAGGATGCGGTCAAGAACTTCGGCCTGACCTTCGAGCCGCCCGACGTCAATCGCGGCCGCTACCGCTTCGAGCCGGTGACCAACAAGGTCATCCGCTACGGCCTCGGCGCCGTCAAGGGCACGGGCCAGCACGCGATCGACGCCATCGCGGCGGCGCGCGAGGAGGGCGGCCCGTTCACGAGCCTGTTCGATTTCTGCGTGCGCGTGGACCGCACCCGCATCAACAAGCGCACCGTGGAAGCCTTGATCAAGGCCGGCGCCTTCGACCTGATCCAGCAGAACCGCGCGTGCCTGGTCGCGTCGATCGACCGCGCCTACGAGTTCGCCAACGCAACCGCCGCCAATGCGGCCCAGGTCGACATCTTCGGCGACAGCGAGCACGGCTCGGCCTCGGCGGAACCCGACCTCATCCCGGCCACGCCGTGGGGCGTGAAGGAACGCCTGACCTACGAGAAGACCGCCATCGGCTTCTACCTCTCGGGCCACCTGTTCGACGAGGTCGAGCACGAGGTGCGCCGCTTCTGCAAGCGCGAGATCACCGACCTGATGGACTCGCGCGACCAGCAGGTCATTGCCGGCATCGTGAGCGACCTGCGCATCATCAACGGTCTGCGCGGCAAGATGATCCTGTTCAAGCTCGACGACAAGAGCGACGCCATCGACGCCACCTGCGACGAAGCCACCTACAACGCGAACCGCAATGTGCTGAAGGACGACGAGTTCGTCGTCGTGAGCGGCGTGCTGCAACCGGGCCGCGGCGGCTTCGAGGCGCGCTTCAAGGTATCGCAGGTGTACGACCTGGCCGCGGCGCGCTGCCGCTTCGGCAAGTTCCTGCGCGTCACGGTCAACGGCAAGGCGCCGGACATCGCGCGCATCGCAAAGGACTTTCCGCCCCGCAAGCTGGAGAACAGCGAGCCGGATGAGCCGCGTATCGGCCTGCCGGTGCGGCTGTCATTGGCGCGCGCGGGGGCGAAGGTGGAATTGCAGCTGGGCGAGGCGGCGCGCTTCTTTCCGGAGGATGCGGCGCTGGCCAGTTGGACGGCGCAGGCTGAGGCGGGGAATGCAGTGGTGGTGTACGACTGAGCGCCTTTGCAGCGCTGCCGGATTGCTATCAAATCGATAGCATGCCATTTTGGCCGTATAAAATGCGATTTCGCAAATAATACGGCCAATGAACTACATCCCCCTGTCGGACAACGCGGCACGCCAGGCCATTGACTCCAGCACCATCTTCGGCGAGTTCAGCCGGGTGCAGGCGCAGGCCCGCCAGTACGTCGGCGGCATGTACTGGAAGCAGCAGGGCGAGTACGAATACCTGGTCAAGACACAGCTGGACAACAGGCAACAGCGGATCGGTCCGCGCTCGCCGGATACCGAGAAGATCTACGCCGACTTCAGCTCGCGCAAGCAAGCCATCGAAGGCAGGTTGAGCAGTCTCAAAGACGCGTTGAAAGAAGCAGAGCGCTTGAACAAGGCGCTCAAGGTCGGGCGCGTGCCAGCGATCGTGATCTCGATCCTTCAGGCGCTAGAGGCCGCGGAGTTGGGCGAGCACTTCACCGTGGTCGGCACGCATGCTCTCTATGCCTACGAAAGCGCTGCGGGCGTGCGCATCGCGCAAGGCGCGCTTGCCACGCAAGACGTCGACCTGTTGTGGGATGCGCGGCGCCGCGTTCGCTTCATTGCGGACATGGCCCGCTTGGAGACGTCGGTGCTGTGCGTCCTGCAGCGTGCCGATCCGACCTTCCAGCGGAAGGAAGATCAGAACGAGACGGCCATCAGCGCGAGCGGTTTCGAGGTTGACTTCCTGCGCCGGCAACCGGAGGGGGATGATCCGCACCCCTTCCGTTTTTCGGACGACGAGGGCGATCTGTGGCCCGTGCAAGCCATCCGCGCGTCGACCCTCACCAGCGCTCCGCGTTTTGAACACATCGTGATTTCCGTTACGGGGCGAATGGCAATGATGCGAACCATTGCGCCGGAGGCCTTCGTGGAGTTCAAGCGGTGGATGGCGGACAAGGCCAAGCAGAGGCCGGAGGTCAAGCGGAGGCGGGACCGGCGTCAGGCGGACATTGTTCAGGCCATGCTGGATGAGGGGCTGCTGCCGCTGCCGCGTTGACTGCAGGATCTCGCACCTGATTGGCAAGTCGCAGCATCGCTGCGAGTTTCAGCTCAGCCCTTCGGCCGCAGCACGATTTCAGGAAACGGCGATGGGACCCGGCCATCGATGTCACGCGGCATCACTTCGGTTTTCTGGATGGCGCGCAACGCGGCCTCGTCCCATGCCGCATTGCCGCTGGACTTCACCACCCGCGGCGTTCCAACGATGGTTCCGTCCGGCGAGGTCTGGATCTGGACCACCACTTCCGGGTTGCCGCTGACCGATTCTGGATCGAAGACCACGTTGCGCTTGATGAGCGCAGCGACGCGTCCGAAGTAGCCACCGGAAATCCCGCTGCCAGAGCCCTTGCCTGAACGCGGTGCGGAGGTCTGATCGCCGGACGCGCCGGCCATACCTTGCATGCGCTTGAGCGTGGCCGCACGATCGGCAGCCGCTTGCTTCGCCGCATCCGCCGCAGCCTGCTTGGCCGCTTCCGCCTTCTTCGCTTCAGCTTGTTTGGCGGCCTCGGCCTTCACCGCTTCCGCCTTCTTCGCAGCCTCGGCCTTCTTCGCCTCGGCTTCGTCACGCTTGCGCTGCTCCGCAAGCTTCTGCTGCTGCTCTTCCTTCTTGCGCTGCGCCTCGTCCTCGGCGCGCTCACGCGCTTCCCGTTCCTTCTGGGCCTGCGCCTTCTTCGCGGCGATCTGCTGCTGCCGGAGCCGTTCTTGCTGCTCTTCTTCGGCGCGTTCCTGCTGCTCCTTCAGCTTCTTCTCGCGCTCGAGCGCGATGTCCGGCGCGCGCGGCGCGGGCGGCTCCGGCGGCTTCACGGCCTGGGGCGGCGGTGGCGGAGGAGGGGGCGGCGGCGGGGCCGGTGTGGGCGCTGGCGGAGGAGGTGGGACGGGCGTCGGCGGCGGCACAGGACGCGGCGCGGCCTGCTGCACCGTCGACGACCAGAGCTCCGCCTCGATCGCATCGTCGTCGGCTTCGCGCTTCCAATGCACGCCCCAAGTCAGTGCGGCAATCAGCAGCGCGTGCGCGATCAGCGCCAGGACGACGGCGCGTGGGGTGCCACGCTGCGGCGGCGGCGCGAATTCGGGGCGGTCTGCGGCCAGTGACATGCGTTATTTGCCGCCCGTGGTGGTCACGGAGAGGCCGACGCGTTCGATGCCGCCCCGCTTCAACTGGTTCATCGCCTTGACGACGGTTTCGTATTTCACCGACTTGTCGGCGCTGATGACCACTGGACGGTTGTCGTCGCCACCTTGCGCGTCCTTCGCGGCCTTGCCGATCTGCGTCATGGGGATCGAGGTGCCGCCGGTACCCTGCGACGAATCCTTCTTGAACTGCACTTCGTCATCGCTCTTGATGACGATCTCGATCGGCTTGTCCGGTTGCTTGTTGGCCTTGTCGACGCTCGGCAGGTTGATCACGCTCGGCGTGATGAGCGGGGCCGTGACCATGAAGATGATCAGCAGCACCAGCATCACGTCGATGAACGGGACCATGTTGATCTCGTTGATCGTGCGGCGGCCGCGGCCGCGGGAGGACATGGCGGGCATGGCGTGCGCCTCCGTTCAGCGGTTGGTCGCCGCAGCGACGTTGGCCGACAGGTTGCGTTGCAGGATGTTGGAGAACTCTTCGATGTAGGTCTCCAGCGCGATCGCGATCTTGTCGATCTCGCGGGCGAAGCGGTTGTAGGCCACCACGGCGGGAATTGCCGCGAACAGCCCGATGGCCGTGGCCACCAGCGCCTCGGCGATGCCGGGCGCGACTGTGGAGAGCGTCACCTGCGCCAGCGCGGCCAGGCCGGTGAAGGCATGCATGATCCCCCACACCGTGCCGAACAGGCCCACGTAGGGCGACACCGAGCCAACAGTTGCCAGGAAGGACAGGTTCTGTTCCACCGCATCCAGCTCGCGCTGGAAGCTCGCCCGCATCGCGCGGCGTGCACCGTCGAGCAAGGTGCCGGCATCGACGATGTTGCGCTCGCGCAGCTTCTGGTACTCGCGCATGCCGCTCGCGAAGATGCGTTCCATCGGGCCGGCCAGCTTGGCGTTCTGCGCGGCGGAGGCAAACAGTTCGTTGAGGCTGGTGCCCGACCAGAACTCGCGTTCGAATTCATCGTTGAGTGCGCGCGTGCGCTTCAGCGAAAAGTACTTGCGGAAGATGGCGGCCCAGCTGGCGACCGACACCACGACCAGCAGCAACACCACCAGCTGCACGGGCAGGCTGGCATGGATCAGCAGGGAGAGTATCGAGAGGTCTTGGTTCATGGCTTGTAATGAGGTGAGGGCCCCTTGGCCGCTTCGTCGCGTGATGGAGCCACCGGCGCGCCGAGGGTTCCCGTCACACGGGCCGGAATGCGCGCAGGCCGCAGTGTGGTGGCATTGACCCAGCCGATGCGGATCGTGCCTTCGCACAGCAACTTGCCCTGCTCCGTTTTTGATAGCACGCGCTGGCCGATTATCAATGACGCCGTGCCGATCTGTTGCACATCGGCAGTCACGAGCAGTTCGTCGTCCAGGCGCGAGGGGAGGTGGTACTTGAGCTGCGTCTCGCTGACGACGAACTGGCAGCCCGTTTCGTCGCGCAACTGGCGCTGTTCGATGCCGAGCGAGCGCAGCCATTCGGTGCGCGCGCGTTCCATGAACTTCAGGTAATTGGCGTAGAAGACGATGCCGCCGGCGTCGGTGTCTTCCCAGTAGACGCGGATGGGGAATTGGAAGCTCATGCGAACCTCACGCCGCCATCGCCTTCAACCGCTCGATGGCCTCTTGCAGATGCGCCATCGAACTCGCCGTCGAGAAGCGGATGAACTTCGCCGTCTCGGCCGTTCCGAAGTCGCGTCCCGGCGTGACAGCGACATGCGCGCGCTTCATCGCCTCGAAGGCGAAATCCCAACTGCCCTCGATGCCCAGCTTGTGAGCGAGCGAACTGCAATCGGCCCAGGCGTAGAAGGCCCCATCCGGCACCACCGGCACATGGAGACCCAGCGCGTTCAACTGCGGAATGAACCAGTCGCGCCGGGCCTTGAACTCGGCGCGACGGCGTTCGTACTCGGCAATGCTCTCGGCCTCGAAGCAGGCCAGCGCCGCGTACTGCGCCACTGTGCTGGCGCAGATGAACAGGTTCTGCGCCAGGCGTTCGATCACCGGCACCAAGGCTTCCGGCACGACCAGCCAGCCGAGCCGCCAGCCCGTCATGTTGAAGTACTTGCTGAAGCTGTTGATGCTGATGACGTTGTCGTCGATGGCCAAGGCAGTGTGGCCGAACGCGTCGTCGTAGGAGAGCCCCAGGTAGATCTCGTCGATCAGCGTGATGCCGCCCCGACGCGTCACCACCTCATGGATGCGGCGCAGTTCATCCGGCGCGATCGAGGTGCCCGTCGGATTGGAAGGCGAGGCCAGCAGCACACCGCGCGTCTTGTCGGTCCATGCCGCCTCGACCTTGGCCGCGCTGAGCTGGAAGCGCTCTTCCGCGGTCGTCGGCACCAGCACCGCCTTGCCTTCCGCCGCGCTCACGAAGTGGCGGTTGCACGGATAGCTCGGGTCGGGCAGCAGCATCTCGCCGGCCTCGATCAGCGCGAGGCAAGCCAGTTGAAGCGCCGCCGAAGCGCCCGCTGTCACAACAATGCGACGCGCCGGCACATCGACGCCGAAGCGCTGCGCATACCAGCCGCTGATGCGCTCGCGCAGCGCGTCCAGTCCGACGGCATGCGTGTACTGCGTAGCGCCGCTGCGCACGGCGCGCATGGCCGCTTCCTGCACCAGCGGCGGTGCGGTGAAATCGGGCTCGCCGATGTTCAGGAAGATCATCGGCCGGTCGGTGTTGGCCACCTCGCGCGCCAGCTTGCTGGCGGCCTTGGCCACTTCCATCACGTAGAACGGTTCGATGCGCTCCGCCCGCGACGCGACCCTCATCGGGCGTTGCCCTTCGCCCGATCCGCCTCGACCTCCGCCGCACGCAGCTTCGGCGCCAGCCCGTTGAGCACGGCATTCACGTACTTGTGCCCGTCGGTGCCGCCGAACTCCTTGGTGAGCTCCACGCATTCGTTGAGCACCACGCGCCACGGCACGTCCAGGCAATGCTGGAATTCATAGACGCCGATCCACAGCACCGCGTGCTCGATCGGCGAGATCTCTTCCATCTTGCGATCCAGCAGCGGCAGGATCAGCGCATCCATCTCCGCGCCCTGCTCGATGGAGCCGTGCAGCAGCGCGTCATAGTGCGCCGCGTCGGCCTTGTGGAAGCCCGCGAGGTCGCGCGTGAAGTGGTCGATCTCGGTCGCGTCATTGCGCCCGACCAGGTGCTGGTACAGCGCCTGCAACGCGAACTCGCGTGCGCGGCTGCGGTTGGACTTGGCCGAGGCCTTGCGTGCGCCGGTGCTGGTCAGCCCGCCGGTGGTCTTGCGCGGCGGTTTGCCGGTCTTGCTGGGTGTTTGTGCGGTCATGACATTTGCGCCAGCAGTTGCGCCATCTCGACCGCCACGCGCGCCGCGTCGCGGCCCTTGTCGGTCTGTCGGGCCACGGCCTGCGCCAGGTTCTCGGTGGTGATGATCGCGTTGGCGATCGGGATGCGGTAGTCGAGCGCCACGCGGCTCACGCCTGCGCCGGACTCGTTGGCCACCAGCTCGAAGTGATAGGTCTCGCCGCGGATGATGCAGCCCAGCGCGATCAGCGCCTGGTAGCCCCCACGCTCGGCGAAAGCTTGCAGCGCCACCGGCACCTCCAGCGCACCGGGCACGAAGACGTGGTCGATGTCGGCGTCCGCCACACCCAGTGCCGACAACTCGGCCAGGCAAGCCGTGGCGAGTGCGCCCGTGATGTCGTCATTGAAGCGCGCCTGCACGATGCCGATGCGCAAGCCCTTGCCATCGAGCGCACCCGCGGCGCCCTTGTTCGCATTCAGCATGATTTCAGCAGTCCTTGTGGGTGTAGCCGACGATCTCGAGGCCATAGCCGGGCGTCATGCTCGGCATGCGACGCGGGTTCGCCATGAGGTTCATCTTGTGCACGCCGCAGTCGCGCAGGATCTGCGCGCCCACGCCATAGTTTCGCAAGTCCATGCGTCCGCGTTCGGGTGCCTGCGCGGGGCGCGCGGTGCCCTCGAACTGGGCCAGCAACTCGGTGGCCGACTCACCGCAATTCAGAAGCACCGCCACGCCCTTACCTTCGGCCGCGATGTGCGCGAGGCTGGCGTCGAGGCTCCACGAATGCAGCGAGCGATTGATCTCGAGCGCGTCGAGCACCGATAGAGGCTCGTGCACGCGCACCGGCACGACGTCATCGGCCGCCCAGGCGCCGCGCACCAGCGCCAGATGCACGCCGCCGCTCGGCTTGTCGCGGAAGGCATGCGCCGTGAACGCGCCCCAGGTGGTCTGGATTTCGCGACTGCCGACCTTCTCGATCAGCGTTTCGGTCTGGGCGCGGTGCTCGATCAGCGCGGCGATGGTGCCGATCTTGAGCCCATGCTCGGCGGCGAACACCTGCAAGTCCGGCAGGCGGGCCATGGTGCCGTCCTCGTTCATCACCTCGCAAATGACCGAGGCCGGTGAGCAGCCCGCCATGGCCGAGAGGTCGCAGCCCGCCTCGGTGTGACCGGCGCGCATCAGCACGCCGCCATCCACCGCCTGCAACGGGAAGATGTGACCCGGCTGCACCAGGTCCGTGGCCACGGCATCGCGCGCCACGGCGGCCTGCACGGTGCGCGCGCGGTCGGCGGCGGAAATGCCCGTCGTGACGCCTTCGGCCGCCTCGATCGAGACGGTAAAGGCGGTCGAGTGCTTGGCGCCGTTGCGCGCCACCATCGGCGGCAGGTTCAGGCGTTCACACATTTCGCGCGACAGGGTCAGGCAGATCAGGCCGCGCGCATGGCGGGCCATGAAGTTGATGGCCTCCGGCGTGACGTGATCGGCCGCGATGACGATGTCGCCTTCGTTCTCGCGGTCCTCCTCGTCGACGAGGATGACCATCTTGCCGGCGCGCAGGTCGGCCACGATGTCTTCGACGGAGGAAATGGGGGCGGGCGTTCGCCCGTTGACTGGGGTGCCAATCGGCGTGACGGAGGCGTTCATGGCTTGTTCGTCTGGGTGGGGAGGGGAAGGGCGCCGGCCTGGAGCATGCGCTCCACATAACGGGCGACGGTGTCGATTTCGAGGTTCACGCGGCTGCCCTCGACCAGCCCTCCCAGCGACGTGTTCTCCACGGTGTGCGGAATCAGGTTGATGCTGATCTCGCTGCCCTGCGGGCCGTCGCTCACGCTGTTGACCGTCAGGCTCACGCCGTTGACGGTGATCGAACCCTTGTAGGCCAGGAAGCGGGCGAGCGAGGGCGGCGCGACGATGCGCAGCTCCCAGCTCTCGCCGACCGGCGCGAAGCGGCTCACCGTGCCGATGCCATCGACATGGCCGGACACGATGTGGCCGCCCAGGCGATCGCTGGCGCGCAAGGCCTTTTCGAGGTTGATCCGCGCCGAGGTTTCGGTGAGGCCGGCCGTCTTGTCGAGCGACTCGGCGGAAATGTCGATGGTGAACTGCTTGTTGGCGGGGTCTAGGGTGGTGACGGTCATGCAGGCGCCGTTGAGCGCAATGCTGTCACCAAGACCCACGTCGTCGAGATAGCCGTCGGGCGTGGCGATGCTGAGTCGCTTGCCGTGGGAAGAAGAGCTGCCGAGGTCGTGGATGGCGGCGATGCGCCCCACGCCGGTGATGATTCCGGTGAACATCTGCGCATTTTCGCAGAGTATTTGGCCGGCTCCGGCTTGCACCCGCCTGGTGCGCTTCGGCGATCCCTGCTGGCGAGGCCGCAACAGGCGGCCGAAACACTGTATCTCGCCTCGCGCTGCGCCGCTTAAAGCGCTTTTGCAGCCTAGAAGGCGTCGCGCCCGACGACCCTGGCGATGACGCGCAGGTCAGGCCCCAGCATGTCGACGGAGCGGAATTCCAGCGGCAGCGCACCGGCCAACTCGGTCAGCGGCCCCTCGGCGTGAATGTGGCTGGCCATTCCCATGCCGCTGCCGATGAACTTTGGCGCCAGGTACACCAGCAGTTCATCGACCAGCCCTTCGCGCATCAGAGAGCCATTGAGCTTGTGGCCGGCCTCGACGTGCAGTTCGTTGATTTCGCGCCGCGCCAGATCGGCGAGCATCGCCGCCAGGTCGACCTTGCCTTGCGGATTGGGCAGGTGCGTCACCGTGGCGCCGCGGGCCTTGAGCGCTTCTTCCTTCTCGGGGCTGGAGCGCGCGCCGGCATAGATCCAGACAGCGCGGCCGGGCATGAACAGGCGTGCATCGGGCGGCGTCTGCAACTGGCTGTCGACGATGACCAGGTGCGGCTGGCGCCCCGTTTCGACCAGGCGCACGTCGAGCAGGGGGTTGTCCTCCAGCACCGTGCCCACGCCGGTCAGCACGGCACTCGCGCGCGCCCGCCAGGCGTGCCCGTCGGTGCGAGCGGCCGCGCCAGTGATCCACTGGCTCACGCCGTTGTCGAGGGCGGTCTTGCCGTCGATCGAGGCCGCGACCTTCATCCGCAGCCAGGGTGTCTTGCGGACCATGCGGCTGAAGAAGCCCATGTTGATTTCGCGCGATGCGGCGGCGCCCGGCCCGACGTGGACCTCGACGCCCGCCGCGCGCAGCCGGGCGAAGCCCTCGCCGGCCACCAGCGGATTGGGGTCCGCGATCGAAGCGACCACCTTGCGGATGCCCGCGGCGATCAGCGCATCGCAACAGGGGCCGGTGCGTCCATGGTGCGAGCAGGGCTCCAGCGTGACGTACGCCGTCGCGCCGACGACCGAATGGCCACGCGCCGCGGCATCGCGCATCGCCATGATTTCGCCATGCGGCCCGCCCACCGGCTGGGTCTGGCCCTGGCCGATGACCTCGCCCTTGCTGTTCGTGATGACGCAGCCCACTGCGGGATTCGGTGAAACATTGGCTTGTGCCGCACTCGCCAGCGCGAGCGCCATATCCATCTTTTGCGCGTCGAATGGCATGAAGGAGTGATCGGGAGATGAAGTTGGAGCCGGCCAACCCGGGCTTTCAACGACTCCAGCAATCCGCCACCAGTTCGGCGGAAGCGCTCGCCGAGGACAGGCCGCGCTTCCCATCATGTGTCAACGTGAACTCGCCGCACTTGTCGCCGACCTGGCCGTTTTGCGGAGTCGCCGCCAAAGTGTAGCCAGCTCCCTGCGTGTCCGTGTTCGCAAGGCTGATCGTGTAACTCCTGGACGGCACCTCTTGCAACGCCGTGGGAAACTTCGTGGCGGCTTCCTCGGTCGTCAGGTAGGTGCCCCGGGCCGTGGCCACCCGCTCCAGCCAGTGGGCGGCTTGAAGCAAGCCCGCGCGCGCCTCGGCGCGATTGGCCCGGCGGATGTACTCCCGGTAGCTGGGCAGTGCGATGGCGCTCAGGATGCCGATCACCGCGACCACGATCATGGCTTCGATCAGCGTGAAGCCGCGCCGGCGCGAACGCCCCCTCGCAGCAGCCCTCACCGCAACTGCCTCCAACTCGGCCGCAGGCTGAGCTTGCCCAGCCGATCCCGGTCGTCGCAGGTCTGGCCCGAGGGGCAGACGCTGATGACCTTCTTGTCCGTCTTCACGGCATGGCGCAGCGATGACTCGATGCGAGAGGCGGTCATGGGCACATCAGCCGTCGAGGTGCTGGCCGTGTACCCGTAGATCTGCGAGCGCGGGGCGGCACCGGTGATCGCGTTCAACGTGGTGAGATAGCTGCGGCCGTTCACCATGGTCGGGCCGCAGGTCTCTTCCGTCGTGTTGCCATCGGCGCCCGGGATGATGCTTGCGATGTCGACCAGCAGCCCGTCGAACCAATCGAGGTTCTGCACCACGCGTTCGCCAAGCGGCAGGTCGAGGTACCAACCCTTGCGAGACGCGAAGTCCACGTCGTTGGCGCTGAGGTGCCAGAGCCGGTTGCCACTGGCGCTCGAGGTGCCGGCCTGTGCGCCGATGGTCTGTGCGACCAGCGAATGGCGGCCATTGGCGACCGGTTCGCCGCCCGACAGGACCACCTCGTTGTCCTCGCCGCGCGTGATGACGGTGCTGTCGCGGACGCCGTAAAGCGTCTGTGGCGATGTGTCCCCCCGATCATCATTGGTGAGATTGCGCCCGGTGCCGAACACCAGCATGAGGCCGCCCTGGGGATGCGGCAGCCACACCGGCGCGGCGGTGATGGGCTGGGCCTTGCCGGTCGCGTCGTGGGCGATGTAGAGCGGGAGGTTGTCGAACGCAGGCTTCCAGTCGCTCGAGGACTTGCCAGAGAGGTCGAACTTCCAGAGTTTGCCGTGCAGGTCGCCGGCATAGGCGATGTCCGGCCTGCCGTCGCCGTTGAGGTCGATGAGTCGGGGCGCGCCGAGGCCGTTGCCGCCCGCGTGGCCGACGACGATCCGGACCAGTTCCTTGCCGCGATCGAGGTACTGGATCAGCAACACGGCCCGCTCGTTCGTGCTGTTGTAGCCGTTGCCCGTGACCAGCGCCCAGCGACCGTCGTTGAGTTGGGTGATCTGCTGCGCCGCGCTTGCGCCGGACTGCCCCATGACCGGCTGGCTGAAGATGCTGCCGATGTCCGGGTCGATATCGGCACCGGTCTTGTCCAACACCACCAGGCTGCCCGGCGAGGTCGACGCGAAGGCGGCAGGATCGGTCACGTCCAGGACGAAGAAGCCTTGGCCTCCGGCGCCCAGGAAGCCTGCGAGGTAGGTCTTCCAGGTGCCGTCGCCGAGCTTGACATCGCCCGAGAGCGGCGAGCCATCGACAAAGTACTGGTGCTCGTAGCCGGGCGACGTCAGGTGCGACAGCCTGCCGTACAGGCCCTCGGGGACATAGGCAATCTTCTCGGAGCCATCGGCGGCAAGAAAGCCATGGAGCATGCCGTCGTTGGCGCCGACGTAGAGCATGGCGGACCGCGTCGCATTGGCGCTCCTGAAAGTGGCGTAGGTCGAATCGCTGAATGTGCCCGCGGGCTTGCCCGGCACCACCCAGGGCACCGAATTGACGATGTCCCCGTGGCGCGACTTGCGGTTGCGGAAGCTCCCGCCGTTCGAGACTTCCCGTGTGCGGTCGCCGCGCAGGAAGGCGAGCCGGTCCTGACCCTTGCCGTCGATGCCGGCGGCGCCCGTGTCGAGCGCGGCCTTCTGCGCGTCGGAGAGGTTGTCCCACGCCCACGTGATGCCAGCGGTGCCGTTGTGGGACAGCACGAGTCGGTTCGCCAGGTTGAAGTTGCTGCCGTCCAACAGCGTCGCCGTGGAGACCGGCTTCGCGGGCGTATTGGTATTGCCCACGGCGGCCACCGCCGTGCCCCACGCGCCGCTCGCCGATACGGCGCCGGTGCCCGCCGCCACGGTGTAGGCGGTGACAGCCCCTTGCCATCCGTCGGCGGAGTAGCCAGCCTCGAAGGACATCGATGCGTCCCGGGCCCTCCCGGAAGAGCCGGTCACCGACGTGAGCGCACGTCCCGTGTCCGCGGCGATCGAATTCAGCACGTCCTTGAAGGCCTCAGCCAGCGAGGCGGCGGTGGGCGCCGGAATGAACTTGCCGCGCGAGTTGAGGGCGGCGTGCCACAGTTCGGGCATGCGTCGCGTGTCGTCCTTGGTGGCACGCTCGCCCAGTGGATCGGGCCAGGTCGTCGTGCCCAGCATCAAGCGGTTGTAATCCTCACCGCCCCAGGTGCTGCCTTCCAGCACGGGGCCTACATCCTTGCCCCACTTGGCCGCCTCATTGAATCCAACGGTGTACAGCGTGAGGTGTTGCCAGTTGGCGGGATCGTTGCGTGGATTCCAGAATTCGGCGATGTCGCGCGACTGCGAACCGTCCGTGAAAGTCTCGCTGCCTTCGCGCGCGATGCGTCGAGGCACGTTGTTGGGCAGGGCTGGTTGCAGGTCGGTCGCCCAATAGAAAAAGGCGAGGTCCGAGAAGGTGGGCAGGACGCCAGAGCCATCGCCATCGGTGTACACGCTGGCGCCGAAGTCGTCGCGGTAGATCCGCGTTTGCCCGGTCGTCGTGTCGTAAAGGGTCCCGTCTCCGAGCGTGCGGGAAGTGCCGTCCGCGTTCCGGATCAGCACACCCGCCTCCGGGTTGGCCGCATCCCATGCGACGGGGTCATCCTTGTTGCCAAAGGGCGTGTTCCAACCCCCGTCGGTCATGAACAGGTTGTAGGCCTTGCGGCAGCCCAGCATCGGTTCTTGCACGCGCCCCGGCACGCTCGCCCAGGGGCTATTGACGCCGGGGGGCATCCGCATGTATTGACCGGCATTGAACAGCATGCGATGGGACGTCGTGTAGCCCACGGCTCCGAGCGTGCCGACCCATGTCTTGAAGTTGTCGCGGTGCTGGGCGTCCAGCACACGCATTTCGTTCTGGTCCCTGCAATCGCCGCCGCTCGGAATCGTGTAGCAGCGCGCCATGGATTGCCAAGCCAGGCGAATGGCGCCATCTGGCACGTTGGATTGCGAGAAGGTGTCGAGCAAGGCGGCGCGAAGGGTCTCCATGCCTTCTTTCCCCATGCTCCCTGAATCGTCCACGGACACGATGACGTTCGGCGCCGGCTTCCTGTAACTCGTGCCGGCGGGTGCCGTGCTGAATTGCAAGGGCGCCGCGCTTGCCTGTGGCGACAGCAGCGCGAACGCCAGCAGCGCGCAAACGGCCCTTGCGGGGGCGTGTTTTTTCTTCATGAGTCGATCCGCTTCCGCACGAACACTGTCTGCACGACGGCCATGCTGTTGGGCTTGAGTCCTTTCGCGACCGCCGTGATGCGGAAGACATAGGGATTGCCGGCGTCGGGCGCGAAGCGCTGCGCCGGCCCGGCCGTGGTGGCCGCGCCGACGTCGTAGGGCAGCACCTCGACCCAGTACCAGGCGCGCGGCGCCTGGCCGGCGCCGGTCATCAGTAGAGGATTGCTGGCGGCCGTGGCCTTGGCGCCGGTGTAGGTGCCATAGGTGGCAGCAACCTTCTGCATGGCCTCCAGACCGGTCTTCGAATTCAGGAAGGTGCCATCGTTGCCGAGGCAGATCCCACGCATGCAGGATGGCGACGCCGCGCGCAAGCTGTCCGAAAGCGTCTGGAAATCGTCTTCGTCGGCCGGAAAGAAGACCCCGCCGGCAAGTTCCCGGCAGCCCACGTATGCCGCGCCGCTCCTGCATTCGGTCTTGCCATCGGCCAGGGTGCCCATGATGTCGAACTCGGCGTCGCGCACCATGGCCTGCGCTGCTTCGAACGCGCGCTGGTAGTCGCTGTCATTGCCCGTGATCATTTCGCTGAAGAGCGCGGTGCGCGAGGCCCAGATCACGAGCAGGCTGGAAAGCATCACCATGACCAGCACGATGAACATCGACACGCCGCGCTGATGCTTGCTCTGCCCTGTCATGACGCCCCCTGGGTCCGCAGGTCGAACACATTGCGAAACAGCATGTGAAGGACGCCGTTGTGCGGCGCTTCCTTGCCGTTGCAGTCGACGTAGGTCTTCGAGGGTTGGTCGCTGGTGGTCTCCGCGCCCTTCAGATCGAGGCAGATTTCGACCGAACTCACCGAGCGCCAGAGATTGGCGGCCTTCACTTCGTCAGCGTTCATGCGCCGGATCTTGGTCGGCGAGGCCTTGACGCGGTACCAGACCTGGAAGTCCGCGACGTCAGCGACGAGGGGCTGGCTGCTCTTCAGGCCCGTGCATTTCAATGCACCCTTTTCGACCCAAAATGTGCTTTGCAGCCGTGAATTGATCGCGGAGTCGGCAACGCAGTCTCGCTGCTCCGGATCGACCGCGACGCCCGCATCGGGGATTTCCGCAGCCTTGGCGGTCGAGATTCCCGCGGCCTTGACGGGTCCGATGTATTGGTTGGTGAAAGAAACCTTGTCAGGGCCTCCCTTTTCACCCTCCTGTCCGGATACCGAAGCGCCTTTCCCGTCGAGACCGGTGAATTCTGCGTTGAATGAAACCATGCCCCCAGCTGCAGCCGGGACCACGAGATCGAGCGAGCCGGCCCGCCGTGCCTGCATGCCGATGACCCGCATGGCGAAAGACCCCTGTTGATGCAGGCGCGCAACGTCCGTGACCATCGCCGCGCTGTTGCGCGACAGCAGCATCGCGGCGATGGCGGCGCCAATGACGAGCAGTCCGATCACGAGGGCGGCCAGCAATTCGACGAGCGTGACGCCGCGCGCTTGCCGCCGCCTCGCTCCCCGCCGCATGAGCGCGCTACGGCTGGACATACACGACATGGCAGATCAGGCCGGCGGGACAGCTCGGGATGCCGGCGCTTGCGGGCGCGGGTTGGGCCAGTGGAGCGGTGTAGCCCTTGTCGTCGGAGCGCTCATTGGACCGCCAGGCCACCATGACGCCCAGCTGCCGCTTGTTGTTGGCCTCCTCGTCGCTGGAAAGAAACACGGCGGCCTTGCCCAGCGGGAGCCGCTGCGCAACTTCGGTCTTCCATTCCCAGAGGTCGCGGGCCGCCAGCTGCGCCGTGGTGCAGGCCTGGGCCCTGCAATCGGCCCCAGGCGCATCGCCAATGTCCCAGTCGGTCACATAGGCGTTCAACTGCGCGAAGGCGTCGGGATTGGACTTGATGCGCTCGCCCAGGTCTTCGATGGCCCGCACTGCCTGCGTGCGTCGTGCGGAGGTTTGCGTCTCTGCCAACGTGCGGACCTGCACCCACAGGATCGCGAGCACGCCCACGGCGAGGATCAGGATCGAGACCAGGGACTCAAGGAGCGTCACACCTCGCTGGCGGCCCTTTTGGCTCCGACGAATGGGTTGCGCCGTCATCCGGAACAATCTCCGGCGCCTGTTTGCAGCCTGCCGCCTGCGCTCAGGCACAGGAATGTCTTCTTTGCAGCGTCGGCGTTGCCGGCAGGACCGATGACGACACCCAGCGCACCCATGCCGCTGATCTCGCCCCATTGATTCAGTCGCAAATAGGATGTGCCGTTGTTGTTCGAGACCGCGACGCCGCGAGGCGCGGGCGTCGACTGCAGGAGTTGGTCGGCATTCGGTTCGTAGGTTCCGTTGCCGTTGAGGTCGGCATAGACCATCCACCCACAACTCCAGTTCTTCGCCTCGGGGGCAGAACAACCTGCTTGGGTTGATTTGCGAAGCACGACGCCGCCGCCCCGCTTGATGGCCTCCGATCGCGCGAAGTAGATCGTGGCAGTAACGTCCTCGACCGCGGTCCGAACCCGGTAGCGCGCCACCACCGAGTTGAAGCTCGGCAGCGCCAGCGTCGCCAGTATTGCCACGACCATCACGACGATGAGCAACTCGATCGCGGTGAAGCCCGGCAAGCGGCGGGCGACGCAAAGGAATCGGGTGGGCGGGTAGGGAAGCGAATTCACGCCCGCGATGCTACGGGCGCAAATGTAGTGAAAAAGTTAGCAGGGCTCGACGGCGCTCTGTCGCCGACGAACGGAACAGATCGCGGAAGTTATGACAATTTGGGAACTTTGTGCCGCCAATTTCACAAAGATATCGCGCTGGAAGAGGCCCTAAATGTCCCGCAGCAACTGCCGAAACTCGTCCACATCCTCGAAGCTCCGATAGACAGACGCAAAGCGCACGTAGGCCACCTTGTCGAGCTTCTTGAGCTCGCGCATGACCAACTCGCCCACCTTGTTCGACTCGATCTCGCGCAAGCCAAGGGCCAGCAGTTCCTGCTCGATGCGCAGCAAGGCGCTATCGATCTGTTCGATGGTCACCGGCCGCTTGCGCAGGGCCAGCATCATCGACGCGCGGACCTTGCTCGGCTCGAAGTCAGCGCGCCCGCCGTCCTTTTTCACGACCACCGGAAAGTTCACATCCGGCCGCTCGTAGGTCGTGAAGCGTTTCTCACAAGACCCGCATTGGCGACGGCGGCGCACGAAGTCGCCGTCTTCCGACACGCGGGTCTCGACGACTTGCGTTTCAAGGTGGCCGCAGAACGGGCATTTCATGCTGCGGCCACCGGTCGTCCTGCTCAGCGGTAGACCGGAAAGCGCGTCGTCAGCGCTTCCACCTTGGCGCGCACGGCGGCCAGGTTCGCTTCGTCGCGCGGGTTGTCCAGCACGTCGGCGATCAGGTGGGCCGTGGCGCGGGCTTCCTCGTCCTTGAAGCCGCGCGTGGTCATCGCCGGGGTGCCGATGCGGACGCCGCTGGTGACCATCGGCTTTTCCGGATCGTTAGGGATCGCGTTTTTGTTGATGGTCATGTGCGCGCTGCCCAGCACCGCCTCGGCTTCCTTGCCGGTGATGCCCTTGGGCCGCAGGTCGACCAGCATCAGGTGGCTCTGGGTGCCGCCGCTCACGATGCGCAGCCCGCGCTGGGTCAGCGTCTCGGCCACGATCTGCGCGTTCTTGATGACCTGCTGCTGGTAGGCCTTGAACTCGGGCGTCAGCGCTTCCTTGAAGGCCACCGCCTTGGCGGCGATGACGTGCATCAGCGGACCGCCTTGCAGGCCCGGGAAGATCGCGCTGTTGATCACCTTCTCGTGCTGCGACTTCATCAGGATGATGCCGCCGCGCGGGCCGCGCAGGCTCTTGTGCGTGGTCGAGGTGACGATGTCGGCATGCGGCACGGGGTTCGGGTAGCAACCCGCGACCACGAGGCCGGCGTAGTGTGCGATGTCGACCATGAAGATCGCGCCGACGTCATTCGCGACCTTGGCGAAGCGCTCGAAATCGATGTGCAGCGAATACGCCGAGGCGCCGGCGATGATGAGCTTGGGCATGTGCTCATGCGCCTTGCGCTCCATCGCGTCGTAGTCGATGGCCTCGTTCTTGTCCAGGCCGTAGCTCACCACGTTGAACCACTTGCCGCTCATGTTGAGGGGCATGCCGTGGGTCAGGTGACCGCCTTCGGCCAGGCTCATCCCCATGATGGTGTCGCCGGGCTTGAGGAAGGCCAGCATCACGGCTTCGTTGGCGGAGGCGCCGCAGTGCGGCTGCACATTGGCCGCGTCGGCGCCGAAGAGCTGCTTGACGCGGTCGATCGCGAGTTGCTCGGCCACGTCGACGTGCTCGCAGCCACCGTAGTAGCGCTTGCCGGGATAGCCTTCTGCGTACTTGTTGGTGAGTTGCGAACCCTGCGCCGCCATGACGGCGGGCGACGCGTAGTTTTCACTCGCGATGAGTTCGATGTGCTGTTCCTGGCGTGCGTTTTCGGCCTGGATGACAGCCCACAGTTCGGGGTCGGTCTGTTCGACCAGATTGTTGCGTTGGTACATGTTGGCAGTCCTGTGAAGACAAATTTCCTTGTTCATGCAAACAAGGGCTGCCCAGGCGAACGGCGGAACGTCCGGCAAGCCGGCCGGTACGCTCCCAAGTGGTATCCCACGTCAGCGCATGGACCCTGCGGGAGGGTCGCGCCTATCGCCAGTCGCGTACTGCGTCAGTGTAGCCGAGAGGCCAGAACTCAGGAGTCGCCTTCCAGCATGGCAACCTTTTGTCCGGGTTCGGACGACTTGCTCCGCTCGGCCACGGGCAGGCCCGGGAGGCGGGTGGAGGTGGTGGAGGGCGCCTTGCCCTGGGCCACTTGGCGCAGGCGTTCATGCTCGGCCAGCACCTTGGCGGCATAGCCGCCGTCGTCTTCCAGGTTGGCTGCGCCGACGTAGTAGCGCAAGCCGCCCGCGACGGAGCCGGCGCGGGAAATGCATTCCTGCAACACCTTGACGCCGACGCGCATGTTGGTGACCGGGTCGAAGGCGGTCAGCGTGCCGCCGGCGCTTTCGTACTTTTCGCCATGGACGCGGGTCATCACCTGCATCAGGCCCTGGGCGCCCACGCTGCTCTGGGCGAAGGGGTTGAAGCTGGATTCCACGGCCATGATGGCCAGGATCAGGGTGGGATCGAGCTTGGTGCGCTTGCCGATGTCATAAGCCTCGGCGACCAGCACGCTGAGGGGTTCGGCTGCAACGCGGTACTTCTTGCTGAGCCAATAGGCCACGGCGGCCTGCTGCTTGGGCAGGTCGCCCGGGCTCGCGGCCGTCGTGCGTTCGATCGCATTCGGCTGCAGGTCGCTCGGCTCCGGCGCCGGCACGACGGGCTTGCGCGACTGCAGCCAGCCCATCAACTGGGCTTCCCCGGATTCGCGCAGGTCGGGCCGGGCGACGAGCGCCAGGGCGGCGAACACGATCGTGAGGCCAATCAACGCAAAGCCGTTGTGGGTGATTTCAAAGAAGCCGTCTGCCACATCGGACCCGAAGGTCCGTAGCCCGCGGGCTGTGGAGGCTAACGCCTGTTTCATCGCTTTTCCTTTCGTCGTCGGCACCGGAGACATGGACACGCATGAAGCGGGCCGGGTCGACGGTGCCGTCGCTGGGGTTGGCATCAGGTTCCGCGCGAGAGGGGGAAAGGAGCGCGGCCGCCTGATAGGGCCGGTGGCTATGGAGCACGCGGCGGCGGAGTACAAAAGATCACAGGCTGCGAGTTTGCAGCAAGGTTGGGCGGATTCTATGGGTGCCCTAATACCCGGTCAAGAATATCGTCTAGTAGTCTTATTCTAAAAAAGACCTGAGGAAAGTTCGCACCTGTAGTGCGAAAAGGCTCACTGAAAGCGATTGAAACACCGATTTGCAAAGGCCTTTCCACCGCGTAAAGTGAATGCGCCTGAACCGTCAGGCGTCACGCCAAAGGCCGAGAACAGAGGGATTCCTCCCGGTTCGACGTTGGAAGCACCCCCCGGTGGCAATCTCTTGCTGCCAGCGAGGCCGGAACCATTCAACTTCCGGTCGAGCGAAAAGATGGCATGGGTTTTGAACTCGCCATCAGGCCCGGTGAGGAGACTCCGCGTCGACTCACCGGGCTTTCTTGTTTCTGGGAACCCGAGTGCCTTTGGGGCACACTTCTTCATGATGAATGCTGGTGCCCTGATCAAAAACAAATGGGTGCGACGGTTGGTCGTCGCGCTGCTCACGGTTCTGGTGATCTGGCTGGTGGCATGGCTGGTGGTGCCGCCGCTGCTCAAGAGTCAGTTGCAGACCATCGCCAGCGCCAAGCTGGGGCGCCAGGTCACGGTCGGCAAGATCGATTTCAAACCCTGGACGCTGGAACTGGCGCTGAACGATCTGCGCATCGCTACGGCCGACGGCAAGGGCGCGCAGCTGCAGATCGGGCGCATCTACGTCGATGCCGAGATGCAGTCGATCGTGCGCCTGGCGCCGGTCATCGATGCGGTCACCATCGACCAGCCGGCGATCTCGCTGACCCACCTGGGCGATGGCCACTACGACATCGACGACATCCTTGCCAAGCTGGCTACGCCGCCCGACAAGCCTCCAGGGGAGCCGACGCGCTTCGCCATCTACAACATCGCGATCAACGGTGGCTCGATCGATTTCGACGACCAGACCGTCCAGCGCAAGCACAATCTGCGCGACCTGGTGCTGAATGTGCCGTTCATCAGCAACCTGGCCTCCCTGCGCGAGGCCAAGGTGGAGCCGAAGCTCGCCTTCACCTTCAATGGCAGCAAGTTCGACTCGGCGGCGGCAACGACACCCTTTGCCGAGAGCCGCAAGACCGACGCGCAGATCCAGTTCAAGGGTCTCGACCTGGTGCCGTACCTGGGCTATGTGCCGGCCGGGATGCCTGTGCAGTTGAAGGCGGGCTCGCTCGACGCCGACGTCAAGATCGACTTCGAGCGCGCCGCCACAGCGGGCCTCAAGATTTCCGGCACGGTCGCGACGCATGGGATTCGTGTGGCGGATGGGGAAGGGCGCGAGTTGCTGGCCTTCGACAGCCTGAGCGTCGGCCTGGCCGACGTCCGGCCGCTGGAGCGTGTGGTGCATCTCGGTGAGATCGCCCTGGTGGCCCCCAACCTGGCGGTGGCGCGCGATGCGGCCGGCAAGCTGAACCTGTTGCCGAAGAATCCAGCGACCGGTGCCGCGGAGAAGCCGGCGCCCAAAGCCGCCGAGGACGACAAGGCCGCCGCGCCCAAGGCGCCCGCCGCCACGCCCTGGAAGATCGAAGTCGACAAGTTCGCGCTGAGCGACGGTAACGTTGGCTGGCACGACGAGACGGTCAAGCCGGCCGCGGTGGTCGAGATGACCGGACTCGGCGTCCATGCCACCGGCATCCAGTGGCCCATGGAAAAGCCTGCGGAATTCAGCGGCGGCCTGGCCATCGGCGGGGCGGGGCTCAAGTTCGAGGGCCAGGGCACCGACAAGGCGGCGACGGTCAAGGCGCAGGTCGAAGCCTTGCCCCTGTCGCTGGCGGCGCCGTACCTGGCGCAGAGCCTGGAACCCACGCTCGACGGCAAGCTTGGCGGCGAGGTCGAAATCGCCTGGACGGCGCCAAATCTCAAGCTGAAGGCGAACAAAGTTTCGATCGACGGCCTGGCGCTGTCGAAGGACAAGACGGCGCTGGCCAGCGTCGGGCGTTTCGAGCTGACCGATGCCGTCGTGGACATGACCGAGCACACGCTCGCGATCGGCACCTTCAGCGCCAACCAGCCCAAGATCCGTGTGGAGCGCGACAAGGAGAAGCGCTGGATGTACGAGCGCTGGCTCAAGACGCCGACCGGCAATGGACAGCCTGAAGGGGAGGCGGCCAAGGTCGCCGCACCCAAGCCGCCGGATGCCGGATCGGCGAAGGCGAATCCGAACACCAAGCCCTGGGCCCTGACCATCGGCAACCTGTTGGTCGACGGCGGCGCCGTTTCCTATGCGGACGATGCCGCGAGCACGCCTGTGGCAGTGGAGATCACCGCGCTCAAGCTCAATGCGCAGAAACTGGCGCCCAACACTGCCGCGGTGTCTCCGCTGGAGGTGACCGGCCGCATCGGCGCCGGGCGTTCGGATCCCGGCAAGTTCCTCTACAAGGGCAACGTGGTGCTGAAGCCGGTGTCGGCGGAAGGCCGCCTGGAGGTTGGCAGCTTTCCGGTGCATGCGTTCAAGGCCTACTACTCGGATGCGCTCAATGTGGACGTGCGCCGGGCCTTTGCCAGCTACCGGGGCACGGTTCAGTATGCCCAGGCGCCGGCCGGGATGAATGCAAAGGTGGCCGGTGACCTGGCCGTGGACGACCTGCGCGTCAACAGCGTCCAGTTGACCCAATCGCCCGGCTTCGACCGCTCGAACAACCAGTTGCTCGGCTGGAAGACACTGGGCCTGCGTGGCCTGCAGGTGACGCTGGCGCCCAGCGCGCCGCCCCGCGTCGACGTGCGTGAAACCTCGCTGACGGACTTCTTCGCACGGGTGATCGTCGACCCGACCGGGCGGCTCAATCTTCAGGACCTGACGAAGAAGGGCGAGCAGGAAGGGATCGCCAAAGCGGCCGCCGCGCCGCAGCCGCCGACCACGACCCAGCGCAAGTTCGGCGGCGCGCGTGTCACGTCCAAGGCGCCGCCAAGCCGCACGACGGGCGAGCCGCCGCCGGCCGAACTGATGGTCGGCGGCGGTACGCCAGCGCCGACAGCGGCGAAGCCCGCACCCGTGGCCGCGGCGCAGCCGGAAGACACCGGCATGAAGCCGGTCATCAATTTCGGTCCGATGAGCCTTGTCAACGGCAAGATCGACTTCACCGACCTGTTCGTCAAGCCCAACTATTCGGCCGACCTCAGCGAACTCACCGGCAAGCTCAGCGCCTTCTCGTCCAATCCGCCCAAGGGCAGCAACGGCTCGCCTGAGCTCGCCGACCTGGAACTTCGTGGCAAGGCGCAGCAGACCGCCACTCTCGAGATCACAGGCAAGCTGAACCCTTTGGCCAAGCCGCTGGAACTCGACATCACCGCGAAGATGCGCGAGCTGGACCTGGCGCCGCTCTCGCCCTATTCGGCCAAGTACGCGGGCCATGGCATCGAGCGCGGCAAGATGAGCATGGACGTCAACTACAAGATTGCGCCCGACGGCCAGTTGGTCGCCACCAACAAGCTGATCCTGAACCAGCTCCAGTTCGGTGACGAGGTGCCCGGCGCGGAGCGTACCTTGCCGGTTCGCCTGGCCGTGGCCCTGCTGGCCGACCGCAACGGCGTGATCGACGTGGACCTGCCGCTGCGGGGATCGCTGAACGACCCGCAGTTCAGCATCGGCCCGCTGATCTGGAAGGCCATCGTCAACCTGATCGTCAAGGCCGCAACGGCACCGTTCGCACTGCTCACCGGCGGCGGTGGCAGCGGCGGGGACGCCAGCGCCATTGTGTTCGACCCCGGCAGCGCGACCTTGAATGCCGCGGCAAAGGAGAACCTCGACAAGATCGCCAAGGCCATGGTCGACAAGCCGGGCCTGCGCCTCACCGTGAGCGGCTCGGCCAGCCTGGAGCAGGAGCGCATTCCATATCAGAAGGCGCGCCTGCGCCAGTTGACCCAGGCCGAGAAGCGCCGCGTCGCCGTGCGTGCGGGCAAGGACGCCGCCGAGGTGGAGCCGGTCACCGACGCGGAGTACCCCGACTTGCTCACGGCCATCTACAAGCGGGCCGACATCACCAAGCCGCGCAACATGGTCGGCCTGGCCAAGGACCTCCCCGTTGCCGACATGGAAAACCTGATGATCGCCAACATCCCGGTCGACGAGGAAGTGATCCGCCAACTGGCCGTGGAGCGCGGGGGCGAGGTGCGCGATTACCTGCTCGCGCAGAAAGTGCCGTCGGAGCGACTTTTCCTCGGCGCGGTCCATGTGCAGGCCGCCGGTGGCGAGTCCAAACCGGGCGCTGAACTCAAACTCGACATGCGATAGAACTTGCGTAAACAGTTGCTCGCAGACAGGCTCCCTCGGGTCTGTGAAAATGCGGGGTTCGCCGGAATTCGGGCGCCCTTTGCGGGGTGCGTTTCCGCGCACCCTTCTTTCAAGACAAAGACACCCGTTCCCGTGACCTCAAGTTCCACCAAATCCCTCGACCTCCAGGCCCTCGACACGCTCACCGGCGGCGCCTTCACCGCTCCGACTTCGGGCGAGCGCGCGCAGCGAATCCGCGACTGGCTGGCCGGGCAGCCCACGACCGAGCAATTGCAGGATGTGTTCAAGGAACTCAGCGGTCGCGACAAGGGCGCGGCGCGCCCCGTGCGCGAGAAGCTCGACGAGATCCGTCGCGCCAAGGGCCAGGAGGTCATTGCAGCCGAATGGGCGCACAAGGCCGAGGCGCTGCTCGCCCAGCCCAAGCTCAACATCGCCGACGCGCTCGCTTGGCAACGCGACGCAGCCAAGGCCGGCGCGCCGCTGTCGCGCGAACCGCTGGCCGGCTTCAAGGCCCGCCTCGCCGACCGCGTGAAGGGCATCGAGGACTTGCAGCACCGGGCGCAAGTGCATCGCGAGGCCGCCGTGCTGCTGGCGCAGCGCTTCGAGGTGCTGTCGACCAAGGGCTGGAAGGACGCGCAGGCGGCCGAGGAGGCGCTGCGCGGCGACGTCACGCACTGGACGCAACAGGCCGACGAGATCGCTGCGGATGCCAACTGGACCAGCCTGGATGGCAAGTTCGCCCCGCAACTGGAAGCCTCGCGAGCCCAGTTGCTGAGCGTGTCGGATGCCTTCCATGCCGCGCTGGCGCAGGCCGTGGCCGCAGCGAATGACGCCGCCGCCGCGCTGCCGCCGGTGCCCGTGTGGGCCGACGAACTGCGCGCCGCGCGTGGCGAGGTGGTCGCACCGAAGGCTGCGCCCGCCAAGCCGGCCCGTCCGCCAGTCGATCCGTCCGTGCGTGCCGCCGCGCAGGAAGCCGTGCAGGCCGCATTGACCAAGCTGGAGCAGGAAACCGCCGAAGGCCACGGCAAGGGCAGCGCCGGTGCCGCCGCTGCGCTGCGCGCGGTGCTCAAGGAACACGGCAAGCTGGTCGAGTCGGAACTGGAGTCGCGCGTGCATGCGGCGCTGGTCGCCGCCGGTGAACTCGAAGGTTGGCAGCGCTGGAGCGCCGACAAGGTGCGTGAAGACCTGGTGGCCAAGGCCGAAGGTCTGCTCAAGCGCCCCGAAGGCCAGGCCCTCGGCGGACGCAAGATGCAGGAGACCCTGCGCGCCCTGCGCGACCAGTGGAAGCAGTCCGACCAGGGCGGCGTGCCCAACCATGCGCTGTGGAAGCGCTTCGACGAAGCCTGCAACGAGGCGCACAAGGTGGTCGAGGCGTGGCTCGAGAAGGTCCGTGCCGATGCTGCAGAGCATCGTGCGCAGCGCCTCGCGCTGATCGAGGAGGTCAAGACCTGGGCCGCGGCCCATGCCGATGCGGCCGACCTCAAGGCGCACAACCGTGCCTTGCACCAATTCGCCGACCGCTGGCGCGATGCCGGCCATGTGGGCGAGAAGGTGTTCGCCGAATTGCAGCCGCAATGGAACGAGGCCTTCGGTGCGGCGCGTGCGCCTTTCGAAACGGCCCAAAAGGCCAGCGTCGAGCGGCGCCAGGCCATGATCGCCGAGGCGGTGGAGCTCGGCGCCGCGCCCGTCCTGCGCATCGATGCGGTCAAGGCGTTGCAGCAACGCTGGCAACAGGAAGCCCAGGGTGTGCCGCTGGACCGCCGCCAGGAACAGAAGATGTGGGACGCCTTCCGCGCCCCGATCGACGAGGCTTTCAACCGCAAGACGGCCGAGCGCGAAAAGGTGTCGTCGGCGATGAACGAGCACGACCGCAACGTGCTGCTGGCGTCGAAGGCGCTGGAGGCGGCCAATGCCACCGGGGATGCGCAGAAGATCCGCGCCGCGATGAACCAGCTCGAAGCTGCGATGCGGGGCGAGAAGGTGCAGATCGCGGAGGCGCCGGCCAAGGCTGCGGCCACCTCGCACGTCAACACGGCCGAGTCGGCGCCGCCCGCGCAAGCCGCGCAGGCAGCCGAGGCCGAATTCGCGGAGAGCGCGGGCCAGGCGCAAGCGTCGGGTGAAGCCGACCAGGCTTCTGCACCCGCCGCCGCCCCGGCACCTGACCTCGTCGCGCCGGAGGGCAGCGCCGATGCCGCGGCCAGCGGCGACAGCGCAGGCGATGCGGCACCCACGCCCGCTCCGGCACCCGTGGCTGCGCCCAAGCCCGTGGTTGCGATGCGCCGCGCCGATGACCGTCCCGGCATGCGCAAGCCCGAGCCGGCGATGGCCGGCCGTGGCGGCCGTCCCGGAGATCGTGGCGGCGACCGGCGCGACAGCCGCGGCCCTGGCGGCCCGGGTGGCCGTCCGGACCGCGCAGGCGCGCCGGGTGGCGATCGCGGCGGCCGCTTCGGCGACCGTGGCGCATCGCCCCGTTTCGAAGATCGCGGCCCACGCCTGGGCGACGCCGCTTTCCGCGCACAACGCGATGCGGTCGAGCATGCACAGGCGGCCCTGCGCAAGCTCGCCGCGCAAGCGCATGGCGAAGCCTTGACGCAATTGCTCGGTGCCTGGGAAAAGCGCGACGCCGCGGCCTTGCCTTCCGTGCAGGAACTCGGTCGTGCGGTCTCGCCGGCCGTGCGTGGCGCCTGGTCGCAGGCCCTCGGCTCGACGCCGACGGGCAATTCGCAAGATGCGCTCCTGCGCCTCGAAATCGCGGCTGAAGTGCCGACGCCCGCGGAGCATGTGGATGCGCGCCGTGCCATGCAGCTTCAACTGCTGACCAAGCGCAACGAGCCCACGCCCGCGCAGACCTGGGGCCTGGATGCCGCCAAGGTGCTGGCCGGCAACCACGACGCCAACACCGCGCGTCGCTTGCAGAACGTGCTCAAGGCATTGCTCAAGGGGTAGACATGCAACGCAGCCGCTACGGCCTCTTGCTCCCGGCGATCGTGCTGGCGGCGGGGCTGAGTGGCTGTGAACTGATGGCGCCGAAGCAGGCCGGCGAGGCGGGTGCGCCCCCGTTGACCCCTGAGCAGGAAGCGGCGAAGGCCGCGTTGCCCGCGCCGGTGCGCAAGATCACCGCGCAGACGCCGGAGGTGCGGGCCTACCGCAAGACTGGCGCCCGCCACATCTACACGGTCTACAAGGCGCGGATCTACAAGGGCAAGATTCCGCCGCTGGTCTATGCGGTGGTCACGGTGGAGACGCATCTGGGCGCCAACGGTGAAGTCGAAGCCGTGACCTTCATGCGGACGCCGGAACATGCGCCGGAGGTCAGCCTTCAGATCGCCGAGTTGATCAACAAGGCCTCGCCGCTGCCGCCGCCACCCGCGAAGGTCGGCGCGCACACCTACGTCGAGACCTGGCTGTGGGACAAGAGTGGCAACTTCCAGCTTGATACGTTGACGCTGGGGCAGCGCAGTCGATAGGCCTATCGCCGCCTAGGTCTGAAGAACTCGTCGAACAACACGAGAAGCGCTGCGAATTCAGCGCCGAAGCGCTCGCGATTCACAAAGTAGGCCTCGCAGGCCACCGCGAAGAACTCGCCGATGTTGACGGCGCCGTAGTCGTCGAGCCACGGCGGTTCGGCGCCGAAGCGGTCGGCCATGATGGTCTTTTCGCGGAAGTCGTCGTAGGCGGGCTTCAGCACCGCGAGCCATGCGGCGCGGG
This sequence comes from Variovorax robiniae, assembly GCF_037889955.1. Classification (NCBI taxonomy): domain Bacteria; kingdom Pseudomonadati; phylum Pseudomonadota; class Betaproteobacteria; order Burkholderiales; family Comamonadaceae; genus Variovorax; species Variovorax robiniae. The sequence goes on along the minus strand of NZ_JBBKZS010000007.1, from coordinate 283,502 downwards.
CGGCATTCGCGGTCGGCGCGCCCGCAAAGCCAGCGGGCAGGGGCGGGCAGCCGTCGACCGCGCCGTCGCGCATGTCGATCTTGTGGGCGAACTCGTGGATGACGACGTTGTAACCCGTGCCCGTGGTGTTGCTGCTGTCCAGCACGGCCTTCCAGCTCAGCGTCACCGGGCCGTTCTCCATCGCCTCGCCGGCGATCACCTCGTCGTACTCGTGCACCACTTGCGTCGGATCGATGACGCGGCGACGCGCGACCATCTCATCGGCATGAACCACGATGCCGACGAAATCGTCATACCAGTCGAGGCCGCCTTTCAGGTGGAGCACCGGCAGCACGGCCTGTGCGGCAATGGCCAACACGACCTCGTCGGTGATCTCGAAGCCCTTGGCGCCGTGGAAGCGCTTGTCGCGCAGGAACAAGGTGCTGAGTTCACGCAGGCGCACGGCGTCAGACGGCGGCAGGTCTGACAGGAACGGATAGCGGTCGAGCGTTGCTTGCCAGGCCGCGTCGGGGATCTGCGGACCTGAGCGCAGGCTGCGTAACCAACCCAGCATCTATCGAAGATCCACGCGTTGCGCGCCAGCGACGGAGAGGCACAGGACCTGGGCCCGCGGCGGATGCGCGGCGGCATCCCAATCGCTCAGCACAATGCGCCGCAGGCCATTGCCGAGGTCGTGTTCAGCAGGCCGATGCGTGTGGCCGTGGATCAGCGTGCGGGCATTGGCGCGGCGCAGCCATTCGCGTGCCGCATCGGCGTCGACGTCGGCCCAAACCATGCCGGGGCTGCGCTTGCGGTCTTCGCTCTGGGTTCGCACGGACCGGGCCAGCGCGCGCCGTTCTTCCAGTGGCCGCGCCAACACGGCCTGCTGCCATTCGGGAGATCGCACCTGGGCGCGGAACTGGAGGTACTCGTGATCGTCGAGGCACAACGCATCGCCGTGGCTCAGCAGCCAGCGTTCGCCATGCAGCACGAGCACGGTCGGGTCGTCCAGCATGGTGACGCCACTGCGGGCGGCGAAGTCCGCGCCCATCAGGAAGTCGCGGTTGCCGTGCATCACGAAGATCGGCCGGCGCTGCGCAGCCTGGCGCAGCACCTCGACGCACTCCGCCTCGAAGCCGGGTTGGTCGGCCACGTCGTCGCCGGGCCAGACTTCGAGCAGGTCGCCGAGGATGAAGATCGCGTCGGCCGGCGTGGTCTCGAAATAGCCGCACCAGGCCTCGAAGGTGGCGGGTTCGTCGACATGCAGGTGCAGGTCGGAAATCAGGTCGACGGTGCGCCACCCGGGCGGCGCAACGCATTCGGCAAAAGCCGCGTCATGGATCGTCATGCGGGCCTTTGCACCATCGCTTGATTGGCCGGGTTACTCGGCGGTGACGACGGCCTTCTCGATCACGACGTCTTCCAGCGGCACGTCGTCATGGAAGCCCTTGCGGCCGGTCTTCACGCCTTCGATCTTGTCGACCACGTCGGTGCCCGAGATGGCCTTGCCGAACACGGCATAGCCCCAGCCCTGGGCCGACGGTGCGGTGTGGTTGAGGAAGCTGTTGTTCGATGCGTTGATGAAGAACTGCGCGGTGGCCGAGTGCGGTGCGTTGGTGCGCGCCATCGCCACGGTGTACTTGTCGTTCTTGAGGCCGTTGTTGGCTTCGTTCTCGATCTCGGCCGCGGTCGGCTTCTGCTTCATGCCGGGTTCGAAGCCGCCACCCTGGACCATGAAGCCGGGGATGACGCGGTGGAACACGGTGTTGTCGTAGTGGCCGTTCTTGACGTAGGCCAGGAAGTTCTCGACCGACTTGGGTGCCTTGGCACGGTCGAGTTCAAGCGTGATGACGCCGAGGTTCTTGATGTGGAGTTCGACTTGCGGATTGCTCATGGTGTGGTCCTGTGTTTACTTCGCCACGACGGTGGCGGACTGGATGATGACGGGTTCGGCCGGCACGTCGGACATGCCGCCCTTGACGCCGGTGCGCGTGGCGCGGATCTTGTCGACGACCTCGGTGCCGGAGACGACCTTTCCGAACACGGTGTAGCCATGCCCGTCGGGGCTGGGCGCATTCAGCATCGCGTTGTCCTTCACGTTGATGAAGAACTGAGAGGTGGCGGAGTTCGGGTCGCCGGTGCGGGCCATGGCGATGGTGTACTTGTCGTTCTTCAGGCCGTTGCTGGCTTCGAGCGGAATCGGCGCACGCGTGGGCTTCTGCTTGAGTTCAGGCGTGAAGCCGCCGCCCTGGATCATGAAGCCATCGATCACGCGATGGAACACGGTGCCGTCGTAGTGCTTCTCGTTGACGTACTGCAGGAAGTTGGCCACCGTCTTCGGCGCCTTGGCCGGGTCGAGTTGCACCACGATGTCGCCCATCGAGGTGGCGAGCTTCACGCGCGGTGCGGACGCGTCCTGCGCCCACGCGGCATGGGTCAGCAAGGTTGCGACGCCCAAGGTCAAGGCGGCGCGGCGGGTCAGTTGCGAAATGTTCAAGAGAGTCTCCCTTTCATGGCTGTGCCACCGGCACCGCCGGAGCAGCGCCATCGGCGGGGGTTACTTGCGAAGAGCCGGTTTGGTGACGGCCGGCACTGCTGCCGGCAATGTACCCGCAGCGCGCTCGCTGGCCGGCGTGAAGATCTGCTTGATCAACGTCAGCTTGGGTGCGATGCCGGCGTTGGCGGGTTCGAGTTGTTGCGCACGGGTGTAGGACTGCGCGGCGAGCCTTGCGTACACGTCGCCGAGGTTCTCATGCGCGGTGGCATAGGAGGGGTTCAGCTTGACCGCCATCTCGAGCGCGGTGCGGGCCTTGTCGAACTGGCTCTGCGATGCATAAAGCGCGGCCAGGTTGTTGTAGGGCTCGGGCAGCTCGGGGAAGTCTTGCGTGAGCTGGGTGAAGGCGACGGTGGCCTCGGGCACCTTGCCTTGCTCGCTGAGGATCACGCCGCGCAGGAATCGCATTTGCGGGTCGCGCGGCTTGCTGACGATGTAGGTCTCTGCCTTGTTGAGGGCTTCGGCCTGCTTGCCCTGCCGCAAGAGCAGGTTGACGTCGGCATATTCGTCCGCATGGGCCGCACCCAGCAGCAGCGCGAAGGCGAGGGCGGAGACAATGCGGGGAATGGTGTGCATGGAAGGTGCGGCGTGCTTCATGAAGCCTCTGGAAAATGGGCGGATGGGGGCTCGACAAACACCCGAAAAAATGCCCGCTGCCGGCCGTTTATACTTGAAATGAATTGTAGCTGAGGGCCCGCTCGGCAGCCCTTGCCGCTACAACCCCAACACCCAGAAATACGCGGCCATTTTTCGGCATTGCTTCAGCGACGCACGAGCACCCAATGGCGGCCTTCCAAATTCCATGAGTCTGCGCATCTACAACACGCTTTCGCGTGAACTGGAGGACTTTTCTCCACTGCAACCCGGCCGTGTGGGCATGTACGTCTGCGGCATGACGGTGTACGACCTGTGCCACATCGGTCATGCCCGCATGATGATGGCCTTCGACGTGGTGCAGCGCTGGTTGCGCGCGAGCGGCTTCGACGTGACCTACGTGCGCAACATCACCGACATCGACGACAAGATCATTGCGCGCGCGCTGGCGCGCGGAATCACGATCCGCGCGTTGACCGAGGAAGTGGTGGCGGCCATGCACCAGGACATCGGCGCGCTGGGCATCGAGCCGCCGACCATCGAGCCGCGCGCGACCGAGTACGTGCCGCAGATGCTCGGCATCATCGAGAAGCTCGAGCAGAAGGGCCTGGCCTATCGCTCGACCAACGGCGACGTGAACTATGCGGTGCGCAAGTTCCCGGGCTACGGCAAGCTGTCCGGCAAGTCACTGGATGAGTTGCATGCGGGCGAGCGCGTGGCGGTGCTGGACGGCAAGGAGGATCCGTTGGACTTCGTGCTGTGGAAGTCCGCGAAGCCGACTGAACCCGAAGATGCCAAATGGGACAGCCCCTTCGGCGTGGGCCGGCCGGGTTGGCACATCGAGTGCTCGGCCATGTGCGGCGCGACGCTCGGCGAGACCTTCGACATCCACGGCGGTGGCGCGGACCTTCAGTTCCCGCACCACGAGAACGAGATCGCGCAGAGCGAAGGCGCCACCGGCAAGCCGCTGGCGCGCTTCTGGGTGCACAACGGCTTTGTGCGCGTGGACAACGAGAAGATGTCCAAGAGCCTGGGCAACTTCTTCACCATCCGCGAGGTGCTGCAGAAGTACGACGCGGAGAGCCTGCGCTTCTTCCTGGTGCGCACGCACTACCGCAGCGCGTTGAACTACAGCGATGCGCATTTGGACGACGCGCGCAACTCGCTCAAGCGCTTGTACACGGCGCTGGATGGCGTGGCTGCTGCCGACGTTGCGATCGACTGGTCGCAGCCGCATGCGGCACGCTTCAAGGCGGCGATGGACGAAGACTTCGGGACGCCGGAAGCGATCGCGGTGCTGTTCGATCTGGCGAGCGAAGTCAATCGCACGCGCTCGCCCGAACTTGCGGGTTTGTTGAAGGCGCTCGGCGGCACGCTGGGTGTGTTGCAGGGCGACCCGCAGGCGTTCCTGCAAGCCGGCAGCGCGCTCGACGATTCGGCCATCCAGGTGTTGATCGCCGAACGAGCCGCCGCCAAGGCCGCAAAGAATTTCGCGGAGGCCGACCGCATCCGCAAGCATCTCCTGGAGCAGGGCATCGTGCTGAAGGATTCACCCACCGGAACCACTTGGGCTTCGGCGCAGTGAATTGAGGATCAGCGTGGCGCCTGTCAAGAAAGCAACCGTCGAGATCTTCACGCCCGATTACTGGGAAGAAGCGTGCAAGCACCTGGCCAGGAAGGACCGCGTGATGAAGCGGCTCATCCCGCAGTTCGGCGATGTGCGGCTCGAATCGCGCGGTGACGCCTTCACCACGCTGGCACGCAGCATCGTGGGCCAGCAGGTTTCGGTGAAGGCCGCGCAAACGGTGTGGGACAAGTTCGAGGCCCTGCTGCCGCGCAAGATGACGCCGGCCAACGTGCTGAAGCTCAAGGTCGACGACATGCGCGCCTGCGGCCTGTCGGCGCGCAAGGTCGAGTACCTGGTCGACCTGGCGATCCATTTCGACACGCAGGCGGTGCATGTCAATGCGTGGAAGCACATGGCGGACGAGCTGATCATCGAAGAGCTCGTCGCGATCCGTGGCATCGGCCGCTGGACGGCCGAAATGTTCCTGATTTTTCACCTGATGCGGCCCAATGTGCTCCCGTTGGACGACGTTGGACTCATCACCGGCATCAGCCACAACTACTTCTCCGGCGACCCGGTCAGCCGCAGCGATGCGCGCGAGGTGGCTGTCGCCTGGGCACCTTATTGCAGCGTGGCAACTTGGTATATTTGGCGCTCGCTCGACCCGGCACCGGTCGCGTACTGAACAACAAGGAGAAGACGTTGGCGAAACGAACCTTCCTCGACTTCGAGCAGCCCATCGCGGAGCTCGAAAGCAAGATTGAAGAACTGCGCTATGTGCAGACCGAATCGGCGGTCGACATCTCCGAAGAGATCGACCAGCTCGGCAAGAAGAGCCAGCAACTCACCAAGGACATCTACAGCGACCTGACGCCCTGGCAGATCACCAAGATCGCGCGGCATCCGGAACGCCCCTACACGCTCGACTATGTGAACGAGATCTTCACGGATTTCGTGGAGTTGCATGGCGACCGGCATTTCTCGGACGACCTGTCGATCGTGGGTGGACTCGCGCGCTTCAATGGCACGCCGTGCATGGTTATCGGCCATCAGAAGGGCCGCGACACGAAGGAGCGCACGGCGCGCAACTTCGGCATGAGCAAGCCCGAGGGCTATCGCAAGGCGCTGCGCCTCATGAAGACGGCGGAGAAGTTCAAGCTGCCGGTCTTCACCTTTGTCGACACGCCGGGCGCGTACCCGGGCATCGATGCGGAAGAGCGCGGGCAGTCCGAGGCGATCGGCCGCAACATCTTCGAGATGGCGCAACTGGAGGTGCCGATCATCGTCACCATCATCGGCGAGGGCGGCTCGGGCGGCGCGCTGGCGATCTCGGTGGGCGACCAGTTGCTGATGTTGCAGTACTCGATCTATTCGGTGATCAGTCCGGAAGGCTGCGCCTCGATTCTCTGGAAGACTTCCGAGAAGGCGAAGGAAGCGGCGGATGCGCTGGGCATCACGGCCCATCGGCTGAAGGCGCTGGGCCTGGTCGACAAGATCGTGAGCGAGCCGGTGGGTGGTTCGCACCGCGATCATCGGCAGATGGCCGCCTTCCTGAAGCGCGCGTTGGGCGATGCGTTCCGGCAGGTCAGCGACATGAAGGTCAAGGAACTGCTGGACCGTCGCTACGAACGGCTGCAGAGCTACGGCCGCTTCAACGACCTCAAGGCCGACAAGTAGTCGCTGCGGCGCCACGCGTGGGCGCCTTGCTCGGACACTGGCGACGGCCCGCATGCGCGGGCCACGCGTCGCACAATCCCCCGATGAATTTCGATGAGGCCATTGCGGCTTTCGAGCCGGCGCTTCCGCTTGCCGTGGCCTACAGCGGCGGCGCGGATTCGACCGCGTTGCTGGTGGCCTGTGCCGCGCGCTGGCCGGGGCAGGTCGAGGCCTTTCATGTGCATCACGGGCTGCAAGCCGCGGCCGATGAATTCGAGCGGCATTGCGCGGCGGTTTGCGAGCGATTAGGCGTGACGCTCCGCGTGCATCGCGTCGATGCGCGGCATGCACCGGGGGAGAGTCCGGAAGACGCGGCGCGACGGGCGCGCTATGCGTCGTTGGCGACGTTGGCCAGTGCCGAGGGCACGCGTGCAGGGATTCAATCGATTGCGCTTGGCCAGCATGCGGACGATCAGGTGGAGACCGTGCTGCTGGCGCTGTCGCGCGGTGCCGGGCTGGCCGGATTGGCGGCCATGCCGGAGATCGCACAGCGCGACGGCCTGGTGTTCCACCGCCCCTTGCTCAGCGTGCCGGCCGAGGAGATCCGCGCGTGGCTGCAAGCACGCGACCTGCCGTGGATCGAAGACCCGAGCAATGCCGATGCGCGCTTCACGCGCAACCGCATTCGCACCGAACTGCTGCCAGCGCTCGATCGTGCCTTCCCCCAATTCCGCTCGACCTTCGCCCGCAGTGCGCGGCATGCGGCGCAGGCGCATGGCCTGCTGGTGGAGCTGGCGCAGCAGGATCTCGCAGCCATCGGCACGCCACCGGCCATCGCCGCGTTGCGCCAGCTTTCGCGCGCTCGTCAGGCCAACGTCCTGCGCCACTGGCTGCTGCAAGCCCACGGCTGCACGCCCAGCACGGCACAGCTCGACGAACTGCTGGACCAGCTCGAAACCTGCACCACGCGCGGCCACCGGCTGCACATCAAGATCGGCACCGGCTTCGCCGAGCGGCGCGGGGTATTGCTCCATTGGTACAATCCCTCGCCCCCGACAGAGGCTTCGCGCTGATCGTCAAGGGTGTACCGCCGCAGGGCAAGTCGCCCCGGGGCCGGTTTTCCTTCTTTCCCATACTTCACCCATGGCATTGATCGTTCACAAATACGGCGGCACGTCGATGGGCTCGACCGAGCGCATCCGCAATGTTGCCAAGCGCGTTGCCAAGTGGGCACGCGCCGGCCACCAGATGGTGGTGGTTCCGAGCGCGATGAGCGGCGAGACCAATCGCCTGCTCAGCCTGGCCAAGGAGCTTGCGCCCGGCCGCACCAGCGACGACTACAACCGCGAACTCGACATGCTCGCCTCGACCGGCGAGCAGGCCTCGTCGGCGCTGCTGGCGATCGCGTTGCAAGCCGAGGGCATGCCTTCGGTCAGCTATGCGGGCTGGCAGGTCTCGGTGCGCACCGACAGTTCCTTCACCAAGGCACGCATCGAAAGCATCGAGGACGAGCGCGTGCGCGCGGACCTCGAGGCCGGCAAGGTGGTGGTCATCACCGGCTTCCAGGGCGTGGACGACGCGGGCAACATCACGACGCTCGGCCGTGGCGGCAGCGACACCTCGGCGGTGGCCATTGCCGCGGCGATGAAGGCGCATGAATGCCTGATCTACACCGACGTCGACGGCGTCTACACGACCGACCCGCGCGTCGAGCCCGATGCACGCCGCCTGCACACGGTGAGCTTCGAGGAGATGCTCGAGATGGCGAGCCTCGGCTCCAAGGTGCTGCAGATCCGCTCGGTCGAATTCGCGGGCAAGTACAAGGTGCCCCTGCGCGTGCTGTCGAGCTTCACGCCGTGGGACATCGACATCAACGAAGAAGCCAAGTCCGGCACGCTGATCACTTTCGAGGAAGACGAAAACATGGAACAAGCCGTCGTATCCGGCATTGCATTCAACCGCGACGAGGCCAAGGTCTCGGTGCTCGGTGTGCCCGACACGCCGGGCATCGCGTACCACATCCTGGGTGCAGTGGCCGATGCCAACATCGAAGTCGACGTGATCATCCAGAACCTGAGCAAGGGTGGAAAGACCGACTTCAGCTTCACGGTGCATCGCAACGATTTCGCCAAGTGCATCGACCTGCTCAAGGAAAAGGTCCTGCCGAAGCTGGGCGCCGCCGAAGTGGTGGGCGACGCCAAGATCTGCAAGGTCAGCATCGTGGGCATCGGCATGCGCAGCCACGTCGGCGTGGCCAGCAAGATGTTCCGCGTGCTGAGCGAAGAGGGCATCAACATCCAGATGATTTCGACCAGCGAGATCAAGACTTCCGTCGTGATCGACGAGAAGTACATGGAGCTGGCCGTGCGCGCTTTGCACAAGGCGTTTGACCTGGATCAACCTCCGGCGTAAAACGTCGCCAAAGATGGCATAATCGATGGCTCAGGAACTGTGACCGAGTGGCCGAAGGTGCTCCCCTGCTAAGGGAGTATGGGGTGTAGAGCCTCATCGAGGGTTCGAATCCCTCCGGTTCCGCCAAAAGCCAAGTAAAAACGCCCCTCACGGGGCGTTTTTTTATGCCTGTTCGCCATGCGTTCCTGGGTGAGCCCGGTTCAGGAATGCCATGGCAGGATGCCGCGATGCCACCCAAAGCCAAAGCACCCGCAACCGTCGCGCTGCAATCGCTGGTCAAGACCAAGCTGGTCCCGCCGCGCAGTGCCGGGCGCATGGTCGAGCGCGACAAGCTGATCACGCAACTGCTGGAGGCGCGCCGCCTGCGCTGCTTCGTGTTGCAGGGGCCGGCGGGCTGCGGCAAGACGATGACGCTGGTGGCCTGGCGGCAGGCCTTGCTGCCGCTGGGCTTCCACGTGGCGTGGCTCACGCTGGCGCCCGAGGACAACGAACTCACGCGCTTTCTCGACTACCTGGTGGCCAGCATCGCGCAGGTGGACAAGGACATTGTCCGCGAGGCCACCGAGCTGGCGGGCCACGGTGTCGATGGCGAAGCGGTGGAGCGCCTCGTCATCGCGCTGGTGCGGGGCATGGCGCGCCACGGGGGCGAGATCACGCTGATGCTCGACGATCTCCAGCACCTGGCCGATCCGCGCATCCACGAGGCGCTGCAGTGGCTCATCGACTATGCCCCGGCCAACCTGCACCTGGTGCTGGCTTCGCGTGGCGCCGTGGCGGTGTCGCTGACGCGGCTGCGTTCGCGCGGGCTGGTGCTCGAACTGGACTTGCGCGACCTGCGTTTCTCTCCCGCGGAATCCGAGCGCTTTCTGCGCAGCCGGGTCGGCGCGATCAGCCATCGCGATGCGATGCGCGTGCACGAGTTGTCGGATGGCTGGGTCGCGGGGCTGCAGCTTCTTGCGGTCGATTGGAAGCAGCGGTGGCGGCAGGCCGGCGGTGAGGCGATCGCACCGGCGGACTTCGTGCGTGCGCAGGTGCAGAACGACCAGGCCTTCAGCGCCTACTTCGAGCGTGAAGTGCTGTCGCGCCTGGCGCCGGCGGAGCTGGAGTTGCTGATCAACGTCTCGATCTGCAACCGCTTCTGCGCGCCGCTGTGCGCGGTGCTGGTCGGCCGGGACGCAACAGTTGCCAGCATGGTCGTGCTGCTCACGCGCCTGGAGGCCGACAACCTGTTCATCATCCAGGTCGAGAGCCATGAGCGGGACACCTGGTATCGCCTGCATCCGCTGTTGCGCGAGACCTTGCACGAGCGGCTGGGCCGGCGCAGTGCGCAGCACGGGCGCGACATCCATCTGGCCGCATGGAACTGGTTCCGGGAAAATGGCCTGCTCGACGAGGCGGTGCGCCATGGCGTGCTGGCTGGCGAAGCCGACGCGGCGGCCGACCTGGTGGAGCGTACGGCGCGGGCCCTGGAAAAGCGGGGCGACCTGCGCAAGCTGATCGGACTGGTGCGCCAGTTGCCGCCGGTGCAGGTGCAGGCGCGCGTGGAATTGCGGTTGTGGATGATCCGCCTGGCGCTCTACAGCCGCGATTTCGACGGATGTGCGGCAAGCATCACGCGGCTCGCGGCCGACATCCCGGAGGGCGATGCGCCGAACCGCTTCTACCTCGCGATCCTGCAGGCCACGCTCGCGGTGCAGCGCGACGACCCCGATGCGGCGATGGCCGTGCTGCCGCGCCTGCTGCAAACACCGCCGGAAGCCGACGCCATGCTGGTGGGCGGCCGCGACAACATCCTGTCGTGGCTCTACATGTACCGTGGCGAGTACGAGCGCGCGCGCCAGGTGCAGTTCGACAACCCGCTGCGACTGGTCGACGGCGTGCCCTTGCTCGGTACCTCGTCGGGCACCTTGCAGGGGCGCTGCCTCATCGGCCTCAGCTTTGCGCTCGAGGGCCGCATGACGCAGGCCGAGCGCATCTACCGCGAGGTGCTGCGGGAGGCGGAGTCTGGCGGGCCCGCGTGCGTCGAGCCGGCGTTGCTGGCCACGGCGCTGCTCGGGGAGGTACTGGTTGAAATCGACGAGATCGACGCGGCGCTGCGACTGCTGGAAGACCGCGTGGACGTGCTGGAGCGGGCCTCCATTCCGGACTCGGTGCTGCGGCTGCTGCTGATGTTGTCGATCGCGCACTGGACGTCCGGCAGGCAACTCGAAAGCATGGCGTACCTGGAGCGCCTCGAGGATTTCGCGACGGGCGTGGACCTCGACCGCCTGCTGGCGCACAGCCTGGGCATGCAGGTTCATTACCGCATCCTGATGGGTGATCTGCTGGCGGCGGAGGGTCTCGTCAAGCGACTCGATGACTTGGAGGCCCGGCACCGAGACGTCGGGGGAATGATCCGCGACGAGATCTTCGTGATGGCCGAACGGGCGCGGGTCCGCCTGCTGATGGCACAGGGTGATTTCGAACATGCGGCGATGCGCATCGAGCCCTTGATTGCGTTCGTGGAGTCACGCAACCGCTATCGGCTGAATGCGCAACTCCAGCTGCTGCGCGCGGTCATCGAGTTGCGCCGCGGCCGTCACACGCTGGCGGTCGAATGTGCGCTCGATGCCTTGCGCGGCGGGCACCGGGTGGGCCTCATGCGCACGCTGGTCGATGCGGACCCTGTCGCGCAGGACCTGATCCGCGAGCTGGGTGAAGACCCGGCGCTGGACCCGGTGCTGGCCTTCTATGCCGAGCGGCTGGTTTCAGCCTCTCGTGCGTCGCAGGTGCCGGCGGGAACGGCCGCGCCATCGGTTGCACCCATTGCCGGCCAGGAAGCCTTGAGCGAGCGGGAGCGCGACGTGGTGCGGCTGCTCGCGCAAACCATGCCCAACAAGAAGATCGCGCGCACGCTGGGGGTGTCGCCGGAGACGGTGAAGTGGCACCTGAAGAACATCTATCTCAAGCTCGGCGTTGCGGGCCGCGACGAAGCGGTAGCGAGGGTCCGGGACCTGCAATGGGGTGAGGGGTAGGCAAAAACCTCCCCCCCGGCACGGGGAGGAGGCGGGGAGGGCTCGGCTCCTATCGTTGAGGCACCCAGGCGCAAGCACGCAAGCGCCTGGTTTCGCAACCGCCCCAACGATCAGGAATCGACATGAAAACCCTCCCGCAGCGCTCGGCCGTCAAGGCAGTCATGCTTGCCGCCAGCCTGCTGGTGGCGGCCGTGATGCCTGGACGCACGATCGCCCAGACCGTCTCGGCCGCAGAGGCGCAGGCCATTGCCAAGGAAGCAACCATCTACGGCTTTCCGCTGGTCGACAACTACCGCGTCCTGCACACCTATTTCGTCGATCGCAGCAGCCCCGAGTTCAAGGCGCCCTGGAACAGGATTGCCAACGAGGCCCGCGTCTACACGCCGGATGACAAGGCGATCCAGACGCCGAATTCCGACACGCCTTATTCCCAGCTCGGTGCCGACCTGCGCGCCGGCCCGCTGGTCATCAGCATGCCGGCGGTGGCGGAGGGCCGCTACTTCTCGGCGCAGTTCGTCGACCTCTACACCCACAACTTTGCCTACGCCGGCAATCGTGCGACGGGCCGCAAGGCCGGTCGCTTCCTGCTGGCCGGCCCGGGCTGGAACGGCAAGGTGCCGGAGGGCATCGACGGTGTGATCCGCTCGGAGACCGAATTTGCGTTCGTGTTCTATCGCACGCAGTTGTTCGACGCCGCCGACATCGAGAACGTCAAGGCGGTGCAGGCGGGCTACAAGGTCCAGACGCTGGCCGAGTACCTCGGACAGGCCGTGACCGCCACGGTGCCCGCCGTCGATTTCGCGAAGCCGCTCGCGGCCGGACAGGAGCGCACGTCGATCGAGTTCTTCAACGTGCTGAACTTCGTCTTGCGCTTCTGCCCGGTGCATCCTTCGGAGACTGAACTCCGGGCGCGGCTGGCCAGGCTGGGTATCGACGGCCGCGCAGGCTTCGACGCCAAGACGTTGCCAGCGGAAACCCGCGCCGCGATGGAGCGCGGCATGGCCGAGGCCTGGGTCGAATTCGCAGGGCTTGAGAAGCGCGTCAACGCAGGGCAGGTGAAGAGTGGCGAAGTCTTTGGCAGCCGCGAGCACCTGAAGAACAACTACCTGTACCGCATGTTCGGCGCGGAGCGCGGCATCTACGGCCTCTCGCAGGAAGAGGCGGTGTACCTGTCCTACTTCACCGACGCCGGCGGCGCGCGCCTGGACGCGGCGAAGAACCGCTATGCGCTGCGCTTCGCGCCGGGCCAGTTGCCACCGGTCGACTCGTTCTGGTCGCTCACGATGTACGAGTTCCCGTCGCGCATGCTGGTGGCGAATCCGCTGAAGCGCTACCTCGTCAATTCGCCGATGCTGCCCTCGCTGCAGCGCGATGCCGACGGCGGGATCACGCTGTACGTGCAGCACGACCCGCCCGGCAAGGACAAGGAAGCGAACTGGCTGCCTGCACCCGAGGGCGCGTTCTTCACGGCACTGCGCCTGTACGCGCCGAAGGCCGAAGCCATCGATGGCCGGTGGAAGCGTCCCGCGATGAAGGTCGCGACCTCCGCCGAGGCAGCGCCATGAAAGCTTTCCAGCTGCTGCGGGCCGGCCAGATGGGCGAGTTGCGCGATGTCGACGTGCCGATGCCCAAGGCGGGCGAGATCCTGGTCAAGATCGGCGGCGCGGGCTTGTGCCACTCCGACCTGCACTGCATGCATGCCGGCTTTCCGCCCTTGCCGTACCTGACGCGCAAGCCGCCGTTCACGCTCGGTCACGAGGCGGCAGGATGGATCGAAGCGCTCGGCTCCGACATCCCGGGGCTGGAGAAGGGCATGCCGGTCATCGTCTATCCGTCGCTGTCTTGCGGGCGCTGTGTCGCCTGCCATGACGGCCAGGACCATCTCTGCGAGACCCATGCGATGACCAACCCCGCGCTGGGCCTCGGCGCGGACGGCGCTATCGCCAAGTACATGCTTGTGAAATCGGCCCGCCAGATCATTCCCATCGGCGACCTGAACCCCCGCAGCGCTGCGCCGTTGACCGATGCGGCGCTCTCGCCGTACCGCAGCATCCGACGCAACCTGGAACGGCTGCGGCCGAACAGCAGCGTGGTCGTCATCGGTGTGGGTGGGCTGGGCCAGATGGCGCTGCAACTGCTCACGGCCCTGACGCCCGCACAGGTCATCGCCGTGGACCGCAGCCCTGAAAAGCTGGCACTCGCGAAGTCGCTGGGCGCACGCGTGACCGTGCCGGCCGACGACGACGCGGCCAAGGTGATTCGCGAGGCGACCCAGGGCCGCGGCGCTGCGCTGGTGCTCGACATCGTGGGCGTCGACGCCACGCTGAAGCTGGCGGCCAAGTCCGTGGCCATCGGCGGGCGCATCGACGTGCTCGGCGTCGGCGGCGGCTCGCTGAAGTGGAACCTGTTCGACATGCCGGCCGAGGCCAGCATCGGCTCGAGCTACTGGGGCAGCCCGAGCGAACTGCGCGAGGTTGTTGCTTTGGCGCAGGCGGGGCGCATCCGCACGAACGTCCAGTACTTCGACATCGAGGACACTGCCGAGGCGTATCGCCTGCTGGAAGACGGGAAGGTCGAAGGCCGCATCGTGATCACGCCGAACGGACGTGATTGAACCCATCCGGCGATGCGGCTGACGTGACGGTCGAGGTATGGCTGGGAGTCATGGCTCCTTCCGAATACTTCACTTCGCGTACCAGCAGCACCTCGGTGGCATCGACGACGGGTTGCGCGGCGTTGCCGGTCATCTTGCAAATGCGGATACTGATCATCTGGCCACCGTGTCGGGCGTCGAGGTTGTCAGCGACACGGCAAGCGCCTGCGCTTCGCTTGAGCGATGAGCAGCGCTGAGATCATCGCGAGCGAGTGTACGAAGCGGCGACGCGGCCTAACATCGACCTGGGACGAGAGGAACCTTGATGAGCATGTCGAGCGTTTTCGCGCAGATGGTTGCGGTGGCCGGGAACGCGGCGCTGCAGTGGCGCCGGTTGCAGACCGGTGATCCCACGCAGGCGGTCGGAGCCGCGCCGACGATCCCCGACGCACGCCCTCAGGGCCGCATCCCGACACTGAAGATGCCGACTGCGCGCGGCTGGTCCAACGGGCACAAGCCGACGCCTGCGCCCGGGCTCGAGGTCAACGCGTTCGCCACCGGACTGAAGCATCCGCGCTGGATCCACGTGCTGCCCAATGGCGACGTGACGGTGGCCGAGGCACTGTTCGAGCCGGGCCCGAGCAAGACGGTGTTCGACTACGCGATGGTCAGCACCATGCGGCGCGCCGCCGCGATCGGCCCCAGCCCGAACCGCATCACGCTGCTGCGCGATGCCGACCGCGACGGCGTCGCCGAGGTCCGTTCGGCGCTGCTCGAGGGCTTGAGCCAGCCCTTCGGCATGGCGCTGGTCGGCGACACGTTCTATGTCGGCAACACCGACGGCGTGGTGGCGTTCCCGTACACCCCCGGCACCACGCGCATCGACGCGCCGGGCCGCCGCTTGAACGAATTCAAGCCGGGCGGCCACTGGACGCGCAGCCTGCTCGCGAGCCCCGACGGCAGCAAGCTCTATGCTGGCGTCGGTTCGCTCAGCAACATCGCCGAACACGGCTTCGAGGTCGAAACCGGGCGCGCCTGCATCTACGAGATCGACCTCGCCAGCGGCCATACCCGGCTCTACGCCGGCGGCCTGCGCAACCCGGTCGGCCTCGCCTGGGAACCGACCACCGGTCAGTTGTGGACCGTGGTCAACGAGCGCGACGGGCTCGGTGACGAGACGCCGCCCGACTACCTGACCTCGGTGCGCGACGGCGGCTTCTATGGCTGGCCGTACTGCTACTGGGGCCGCACGGTCGACGACCGCGTGCCGCAGGACCAGGCTGCGGTCGCGCGCGCGCTGACACCTGACTACGCGCTCGGCGGGCACACTGCGTCGCTCGGCCTGTGCTGGCTGCCCGCTGGCACATTGCCTGGCTGGCCCGCGGGCATGGCGATCGGCCAGCATGGCTCGTGGAACCGGAGCAAGCTCAGTGGCTACCGGGTCGTGTTCGTCCCGTTCGAGAACGGCCTCCCGGCAGGCCTGCCGCGCGACATCCTGAGCGGCTTCCTGTCGCCCGATGAAAGCGAGTCGTACGGGCGCCCGGTCGGCGTCGCGATCGGGCCCGACGGCGCGTTGCTGGTGGCGGACGACGTGGGCGACGTCATCTGGCGCGTCACCGCCCGCGGCGCGGGCTAACCTGAAGACTGCCCTTGCGGTCGGTGTCGCGGTGCCCAGCAGCCTCTTGTTGCGCACCGACGAGGTCGTACGTTGAGAGGCTGCGGGGCGCTTTGACCGCCGGCCTCTTCGCCTGCAGCCGACTGTGTCGCGAAGGTCGGCTCCTGGCCGATGCTGAATCGGTCGCCAACGCCAAGGCTACGGCCGCGAGCGCTGCCGAACTGCCATCCGGCCCCGGGGTGGCGCCGGGCCAGGGGTGGGCCGTGTCCGGCGCTGGACATGCTGCATCGCACACCTGCGAGTCCAGGCATGGAGCCGATATGCGCACCTCGACAGCCGACTGCAGGTCGTCTTCGGTGTCAACGCCTTGAGCCAGCGCGCCGGCGCGTGGACTTGCTCAGAACCTCTTGGTAGAAACCCTCCCCCCGAGCACGGGGAGGAGGCGGGGAGGGCTTGAAACCTATCGTTGAGGCATCCGGGCGCAAGCACACACAGCGCCTGTTCAACGAGGTAAATCAAGACATGAACACAGGTGCCATGCTGCAAGGTCAGCGCATCCTCATCACCGGCGCATCGTCGGGACTGGGCGACCACTTCGCGCGACTCGCGGCCCGTTGCGGCGCGAAGGTCGTCATCGCCGCGCGTCGCAAGGCGCGGCTCGAAGCGCTGGCCGCCGACCTGCCCGCGCTCGGCGCGCAGCAGGTGACGGTGATCGAGCTCGATGTGAGCTCCGAGGCCTCCGTCGTCAGCGCCTTCGACACGATGGCCGCCACCGGCGAACTGCCCGACGTGGTGATCAACAACGCTGGCATCGCCTCCGAAGGCTTGGCGATGAAGCAATCCATCGCGTCCTTCGATGACGTGATCGCGACCAACCTGCGCGGCGTCTGGCTGGTCGCGACCGAGGCGGCGCGGCGCTGGAAGGCGGCGAAGCGCGGTGGCGCGATCGTGAACATCGCGTCCATCCAGGGCGAGCGCGTGATGGCCGGCGTGGCCGCGTACTCGGCCTCGAAGGCCGCGGTGATCCACCTGACGAAGAGCCTGGCGCTGGAATGGGCACGCTTCGGTATCCGCGTGAACGGACTGATGCCCGGCTACATCCGTACCGAGATGACGGAAGCCGCGTGGGACACGCCCCTCGGCCAAGAGCTGATCCAGCGCATCCCCATGCAACGCCTGGGCAAGCCCGAGGAACTCGACGGCGCGCTGCTGCTGCTGGCCACCCCGGCGTCGTCATGGATGACGGGCTCGCTCATCGCCGTCGATGGCGGTCACCTGGTTTCCGGTCTTTGAATCCACCCACTCCCCAGAAGAAGAAATGAAGCACAAGCAAATCAGCCTGGTCTCAGCATCGACCGCCATCGCCGCCGGCATGCCCCAGGAGCGGCGCGCCGGCCGGCCGGATCGCGAGGCGCGTGCCTTCCTGCGCTGGTTCAACCTGGCATCGCGGCGGCCGCCCAAGGCCTATTCCATGGCGCAGCTGCGCCTGCTGTGGAAGCTGATGGCCCTGGCGCTGGGTCGCCGCGTGCCCGTTACCTCGGTGATCGAGCGCGTCATCGACGGTCCCGCGGGCCCGATCGAAATGCGGGTCTACAGCCCGCGTCCGGGTGCCAAGCCGGCGCCTGCCTTCCTGTGGTGCCATGGCGGCGGCTTCGTCGTCGGCGGACTGGATTCGGCGGACTCGATCTGCCGCAACATCGCCAGCGAGGCGGGCTGCATCGTGATCGCGGTGCGCTATCGCCTTGCGCCGGAGCATGACCTGAATGCGGGCCGCGAGGACTTCCTGGCGGCGCTGGAATGGGTGGCCGACGAAGGCGAGGCGCTGGGCATCGACACCACCCGGCTCGCGGTCGGCGGCGACTCGGCCGGGGGCAACATCGCCGCGGCGGTGGCGCAGGAGATGGTGCGCCGTGGCCGGCAGGCCTTGCGCCTGCAGGTGCTGGCCTATCCGGCCACCGACCTGGTCCAGGCCTTTCCGTCGGCGACCGAGAACGCACGCGGCTACATGGTGACGGCCGAGACGCTGGCACATGTCCAGAGCCTGGTAGGCGTCCCCGCCAACGCAACGGATCCGTGGCTGTCGCCCGCCCGCAGCACGGACCTGCGCGGCCTGGCGCCCGCGGTGGTCATCAGCGCCGGCTTCGACCCGATCCGCGACGACGGCCTGCACTATGCCGGCCGGCTGCGCGCCGCGGGCGTGCCGGTGGACCTGCTGCACTACGCCGGCCAGTTCCACGGCTTCCTGAACTTTGATGCCGTCATGGGTGCCGGCCGCGATGCCTTGCAACGCATTGGCGCGGCGCTGGCCCACGCGTTCGGCGATGCCGAGCCCGTCAACCGCACGATCGAGATCGCCGACGAAGCGTCGGATACAGCCCACTGCAGCGCGCTCGACAGCTCCGTCGAGGTGGCCAGCACGACGCTGACCGCCTGGGTGGGGGCCGAGCGCTGGCTGGCCGCCTTGCTGCGCCTGCTGTCACCCGCGGCGGCCGGCGCCACCCGCATGTTGTTGAAGCCCGCGCTGGCACCGGCAACCCTTGCACGAAATGAAGCAGTCACGCGCCTCGGCCGGCTTGCGGCGCGCCAGACCTATCCCACAGCCGGTACCTGACCGAGAGCCAATCATGGCCAATCCAACCCTACCCAAGATACCCGACCTCATGCAGTGGTGGCGCACTGCCTTCGACCAGCTCGAGAACAGTGTCAACACGCTCGGCGCCCGCCGCATGGAGAGCGAAGAGTTCTCGCAAGTGCTGAACCAGTTCTCGCAGGTTTCGCTCGGCATGCAGCATGCGTACAGCCAGGTGCTGGCGCGCACGCAGAAGCGGCTCGACATGCCGAGTCGCACCGAGTTCGCCGCGCTCGCGGCGGCGGTGCAGCGTCTCGAGGACAAGATCGACATGCTGCTGCCTGCTGCGGCCCGTCCGTCGAGCGCACCGCGGCCTGCGCGCACGCGCCGTCCGCCGGAAGAGGCGCATGCGGCCGTCACGCCTGTTGCACCGGTGGCGCCCGTCGCATCTGTTGCACCCGTGACCGAGCTCGCCGTCGCGCGCAAACGCAAGGGGGCGAGGGCATGACCGCCGTTGCCAAGCCCGTCGCCAAGCCAGCCTCCGCGCAGTCCGCAAGGAAGCCCGCCGACAGCGCGATCACGCAACGCCTGCGCACCGAGGTCGAGCGCACCATCCAGCGCAGCCTCAAGGGCCTGCGCTACCTCGGCTCGCCGTCCCCCGCCGTCGGCCCGAGCGCCAAGACCCTGCTGCACCGCCGCGGCACGCTGAGCCTCTATCACTACCACGCGACCACCGAAGAGGTCTACCGCGTGCCGATCCTGTTCGTGATGGCGCCGACCAACAAGGCGTACATCTTCGACCTCGCCAAGCGCCAAAGCATGATCGAGTACCTGCTCGCGCGCGGCTACGACGTCTACGTGATCGACTGGAACGCGCCGACGCGCGAAGAGAGCCGGCTGAAGATCGAGGACTACGCGCTCGACTTCATCCCCGACTGCCTGCGACGCGTGCAGCAGGACTCCGGCGAGCAGGACGTGACGCTCATCGGCTACTGCATGGCCGGCGTGCTCTCGACCATCTATACCGCCCTGAATCCCGATGGCCCGGTGAAGAACCTCGTGTGCTTCACCACGCCGGTCGACTGGAAGAAGATGCCCCTGTTCCAGGCCATGAGCGACCAGCGGCATTTCGAGGTCGACCGCATGGTGGATGCGGTGGGCAACATCCCCGCCGACTTCGTCATCAACGCCTTCGACATCCAGCGCCCCGCCGGCCGCATCGCGGGCCAGATCCGCCTGCTCGACAACATGTGGAACGACGAGTACGTCAAGGGCCACCGGATGATGAACCGCTGGGGTTCCGAAACCCTGCCGCAGGCCGGCGAGTACTACCGCCAGATCGTCAAGGAACTGATGTGGAAGAACAGCCTGTGCGAAGGCACGCTGCGCATCGGCGGACGACTGGTCGACCTGAAGAACATCACCGTGCCGATCCTCCACGTGATCGGCGAGCACGACACGCTGGTGCCACCTGAATGCGCGCGTCCGCTGCTGGAAGGCGTGGGTTCCCGCGACAAGCAGGAAGTGGTGCTGCCCGGCGGACACGTCAGCCTGGTGGCTGGCCCGAACGCCGTCAAGCGCATGTGGCCTGCACTCGATCAATGGCTTGGAAAGAGATCCGTATGAGCAACAAGAAAACCGTATCGCGCGGCTATCCGCGCACCGTATCCCTCGGCGGCACGAAGGTGGACATCCGCGTGATGGGCGCCGATGACGCCGTCGCACTCGACGCCTTCGTGAAGACGCTGCCGACGCACGACCTGCTGTTCACGCGCCGCGACCTGAGCCATCCCAAGGTCACCGCCGCATGGCTGCGGTCGATCGCGGAAGGCAGCATCACGAGCCTGGTCGCCCGCGACGGCGACGAGGTCGTGGGCTGCACGGCCATCGTCACCGATGCGCAATCGTGGTCGCGCCATGTGGGCGAGCTGCGCGTGATCGTGGCGCCGTCGTGGCGTGGCCGCGGCCTGGGCCGCGAGTTGATCCAGCAGAGCTTCATGCTCGCGCTGGGTCTCGGGCTCGACAAGCTCATGGTGCAGATGACGGTGGACCAGCAGGCGGCCATCGCCGTCTTCGAAGAGCTTGGCTTCAGCGCCGAGGCCGTCCTGCGTGACCACGTGAAGGACCGCGACGGCAGCAGCCATGACCTCGCCGTGCTGAGCCATGACGTGGCCGCCGTGCAGGCGCGCATGCAGGCCTATGGCGTCGCGGAAGCCCTGAACACCTAACCCATATCCACATCCCCGGACCCCTTGGCCAAAGCACCTGCTGGTGGCCCGGGTGGCCCTTCCTTTGCCCCAAGAAACAGAGACGAGCACCATGACGACGAACCACGAACTTCACATCACCCTCACGCAGGGCTTGCGCCGTGCGGCGCAGTATTTTCCGGAGCGGACCTCGACCGTGTTCGGCCAGCGCCGGCGCACCTGGGCCGAAACCTTCGACCGCGTGACCCGATTGGCGGCAGGCCTCGCCACCCTGGGCGTCAAGCCGGGTGAGCGCATCGCCATCCTTGGTTCCAACAGCGACCGCTACCTCGAAGCGACCTACGCGATTCTCTGGGCGGGCTGCGTGGCCGTGCCGGGCAACACGCGCTGGGCACCGGCCGAGCATGCGTACGCATTGAAGGACAGCGAACCGTCGCTGCTCATCCTCGACCAGGACTTCGCCGCCATGGCACGCACCCTGCCCGGCTTCGATCCGGCGCGCACGGTCTTCATGGGCGACGATGCGCCGGCCGACCTCGTGTCCTTCGAAAAGCTGATCGAGGGCAACGAGCCGCTCGAAGACCGTTCGACGCATGGCCACGAGATGGCCATCATCATGTACACGGGCGGCACCACCGGCTGGCCCAAGGGTGTGATGCTCTCGCACGCGAACATCACCTTCGCGTTCATGAGCTTCAGCCTGGTCATGCCCTACGAGGCGGACGCCGTGTTCCTGCACTCCGCGCCCATGTTCCACCTGGCCGCGATGTGTTCGGTGCTCTCGTACACGGGAGTCGGCGCGACTCACGTGATCCTGCCGCGCTTCGACCCGGCCCTCGTGGTGGAGGCGGTGGTTTCCGAGCAGGTCAACACTGCGCTGCTGGTGCCCACGATGGTGGACTTCGTCGACCGCTACCTGCAGGCGCATCCCGCCGACATGGGGTCGCTGCGCAAGCTGCTCTACGGCGCCTCCCCGATTTCCGAAGCGCTGTTGCGCCGCGCCATGAAGACCCTGCCCAACGTCGCTTTCTACCAAGGCTATGGACAGACCGAGATGGCGGGCGGCGTGGTCGTGCTCGGCGCGGAGTTCCACGCCGTGGAAGGACCGAATGCACGCCTGCTGCGCGCGGCGGGCCGGCCCAACCCGACGCTGGACATCCGCATCGTCGATGACGAGATGAAGGAAGTCCCGCGCGGCACCATCGGCGAGATCGTGGCCCGCGGCCCCAGCGTGATGCTGGGCTACTGGCGCAAGCCCGAGCAGACCCAGGCCGCCATCGTCGACGGCTGGCTGCGCAGCGGCGATGCAGGCTACATGGACGCGCAGGGTTTCATCTTCCTGGTCGACCGCCTCAAGGACATGATCGTCTCTGGTGGCGAGAACGTGTACTCGGCCGAAGTCGAGAACGCGCTGGCGCAACACCCCGCCGTGCTGGAGTGCGCGGTGATCGGCATCCCCAGCGAACAATGGGGCGAAGAAGTGCATGCCGTGCTCCGCCTGCGCGACGGCCATCAGGTTGACGAGGAAGCACTCGCCGCGCATTGCAGCCAGCTCATCGCCAACTACAAGCGCCCGCGCTCCTACACCTTCCGCACCGAGACGCTCCCGCTGTCGGCCACCGGAAAGGTGCTCAAGACCGAACTGCGCAAGCCCTTCTGGGAAGGCCACGCGCGCCAGGTCGGTTGACCTCCTTTTCCATCCCTCTTTCTTCCTGAACCAACTGGAGTTACCCGTGCAAATTGAACGCACTGTCTTTCGTGACGACCACGAAATGTTCCGCACCACGGTGCGCCGCTTCATCGAGCGCGAATGCGTCCCGCACAACGAGGCGTGGGCCAAGGCCGGCAAGGTCGATCGCGAGGTCTGGCGCAAGGCCGGCCGCGAAGGCCTGCTGTGCCCGATGCTGTCGGAAGAGTATGGCGGCGGTGGTGGCGACTTCGGCCATGCGGCCGTGCTGGGCGAGGAGATGGCTCGCGCCGGCGTGACCGGCCCGGCCTTCGGCATGCACTCGGACATCATCGCGCCCTACATCGAGCGCCTTGGCACCGAAGAGCAGAAGCGCAAGTGGCTGCCTGGCTGTGCCAGCGGCGACGTGGTGCTGGCCATCGGCATGACCGAGCCGGGCACGGGCAGCGACCTCAAGGGCATCCGCACGACCGCCGCGCGCGAAGGCGACGAGTACGTCATCAACGGCAGCAAGACCTTCATCAGCAACGGCCTGCTGGCCGACCTGATCGTGCTGGTCTGCAAGACCGATCCCAAGGGCACCGGCTCCAAGGCCATGAGCCTGATCCTGGTGGAATGCGACCGCCCGGGCTTCCGCCGCGGTCGCAAGCTGCACAAGGTGGGCCAGCCGGCGCAGGACACCGCCGAGCTGTTCTTCGACAACGTGCGCGTTCCCGTCAGCAACCTGTTGGGCGAGGAAGGCAAGGGCATGTACGCGCTGATGCACGAACTGCCGCAGGAGCGCTTCCTGATCGCCCTTGGCGCCGCCACGCAACTGGAAACCTGCCTGCAGCACACGCTCGACTACGTCAAGGACCGCAAGGCCTTCGGCGGCACGGTGTGGGACTTCCAGAACACCAAGTTCAAGCTGGCCGACATCAAGGCACAGGCCGTCGCGGTGCGCACCATGACCGACCACTACCTGGGCGAGCACATGCGCCGCCGCCTCACGCTGGAAGAGGCCGCCATCGCCAAGCTGTATTCCACCGAGACGCTGGGCCGGGCGCTGGACGAGATGGTGCAACTCCACGGTGGCTACGGCTACATGCTGGAGTACCCCATCGCCCAGGCCTTTGCCGATGCGCGCGTGACGCGCATCTACGGCGGCACCAGCGAAGTGCAGCGCGACCTCATCTCGCGAAAGCTCTGATTTCCCACTCCAACCACCCAAGGAAGAAGCAATGACACGCAATGTGTTGGTCGCCGGCGTCGGCATGATCCAGTTCACGAAGCCGGGCGCGAGCGCCCCTTACGACCAGATGGGCGCGCAGGCGATCCGCCAGGCGCTGGAGGACGCCGGCCTGTCGTACACCGACGTGCAGCAGGCCTATGCGGGCTTCGTCTACGGCGACTCCACCAGCGGCCAGAAGGCGCTGTACCACGTGGGCATGACGGGCATCCCGATCGTCAACGTCAACAACAACTGCTCCACCGGTTCGACCGCGCTCTACCTGGCGCGCCAGGCCGTGATGAGCGGCGCGGTGGATTGCGCGCTGGCCGTGGGCTTCGAGCAGATGAGCCCGGGCGCGCTGCGATCGATGTGGCCCGACCGTGAATCCGCTTTGGAGCGTGCACTGGATCTCACCGACGACCTGGTCGGCCATCCCGAGATCCCCGATGCCATCCGCCAGTTCGCGGGCGCCGGCCTGTCGCACATGCAGAAGTACGGCACGAAGCTGGAGACCTTCGCGAAGATCCGCGCCAAGGCCAGCCGCCACGCCGCCAACAACCCGCTGGCCGTGTTCAAAAACGTCGTGACGACCGAGGACGTCATGAATGCGCCCATGCTGTGGGACGGCGTGCTCACGCGCTTGATGGCCTGCCCGCCGACCTGCGGTGGCGCGGCGGCCATCGTGGTCTCGGAAGAGTTCGCCCGCAAGCGCGGCCTGCGCACCGACGTGCTGATCGCCGGACAGGCCCTCACCACCGACACCCCCAGCAGCTTTGAAACGCGCGACATGATCCGCGTCGTCGGCTTCGACATCACGCGTTCGGGTGCGCAGCAAGCCTATGAACAAGCCGGCGTCGGCCCGGAAGACGTGGACGTCGTCGAGCTGCACGACTGCTTCGCGCAGAACGAACTCATCACCTACGAAGGCCTGGGCCTGTGCAAGGAAGGCGAGGGCGAGAAGCTGGTCAACGACGGCGACAACACCTATGGCGGCAAGTGGGTGGTCAATCCCTCGGGCGGCCTGCTGTCCAAGGGCCATCCGCTGGGCGCCAGCGGACTCGCGCAGTGCTACGAGCTCACGCACCAGTTGCGCGGCACGGCCGAGGCACGCCAGGTGTCGGACGCACGCATCGCCTTGCAGCACAACCTCGGCCTCGGCGGCGCGGGCGTCGTCACGATCTACAAGAAGGCCGCCTGATGATCGACAAGAAGCACATCGGCAAGGTGTTGCCGTCGTTCACGGCGGTGGCCGAGGCGGGGCAGCTTCGCTTCTTCGCCAAGGCGATCGGCGAGACGAACCCGGTCTACTTCGACGAGTCCGCCGCGCGCGCAGCAGGTCACCCGAGCCTGCCGCTGCCACCGACCTTCCTGTTCTCGATCGAACTCACGAGCGGCTCGAACGCGTGGATCGACGAGATCGGCGTGGAAGTGCCGCGCATGCTGCACGGCGAACAGCAGTTCACCTACCACCGCACGGCCCATGCCGGCGACGCGCTGACCTACGAGAGCCGCATCGCGGACATCTACGACAAGAAGGGTGGCGCGCTGCAGTTCGTGGTGCGCGAGACGCGCGTGACCAACGGCAAGGGCGAACACGTGGCCGACCTGCACAGCGTGCTCGTGCAACGCAACGGCTGAAAGGGACAGCTACATGACCAACACCCATCTGAAGGACGTGCAAGTCGGCGATGCTTTGCCGCCGCTGACGCTGCCCGCCATCAATCGCACCACGCTCGCGTTGTTCGCAGGCGCATCCGGCGACCACAACCAGATCCACATCGACACCGACTACGCCCGCAAGGCCGGCATGCCCGATGTGTTCGCCCACGGCATGCTGTCGATGGCCTACCTGGGCCGCCTGCTCACGCAGTGGGTCGACCAGCGCCAGATCCGCAACTTCGGCGTGCGCTTCACCGGCATCACGCACCTGGGCCACATCGTGACCTGCACCGGCAAGGTCACGGAGACCTTCGCGCACGACGGCGAGCGCCGCGCGCGGCTCGAGATCCAGACCACCAACCAGTACGGCGACACCCGGATCCTCGGCGACGCCGTCGTCGCTCTCTAAATCCAACTCATCAACCCACACGGAGAAACACATCATGGGAAAACTTGACGGCAAGGTGGCACTGGTCACCGGTTCCGGCCGCGGCATCGGCCAGGCCATTGCGATGAAGCTCGCCAGCGAAGGCGCGCGGCTGGTCGTGAACGACCTCGACGCCGATCCGGCGCACGAGACGGTCGAGACGCTGAAGAAGCAAGGCGCCGACGCGGTGGCCTGCGTCGGCAGCGTGACGGCACCCGACTTCGCCGAGCGCTTCATCAAGACCGCGGTCGACAACTACGGCGGCATCGACATCGTCGTGAACAACGCCGGCTACACCTGGGACGACGTGCTCCAGAAGATGACGGACGAGCAGTGGCACGCCATCATCGACTGCCACCTCGGCGCACCGTTCCGCATCCTGCGCGCGGCCTATCCGGTCATCAAGGCCAAGGCGCAAGCCGAGGCCGCGGAAGGCCGCGAGGTGTTCCGCAAGGTGGTCAACATCTCGTCGGTGTCGGCGCTCAACGGCAACCCCGGCCAGATGAACTACTCGACTGCGAAGGCCGGTGTGATCGGCATGACGCGCACGCTGAGCCGCGAGTGGGGTCGCCTGAAGGTCAACGTGAATGCAGTCGCCTTCGGCCTGATCCACACGCGCATGACCACTGCCGACGCCAAGGCCGGCGCGACGATCAAGATCGAAGGGCGCGACATCCGCGTCGGCGTGAACCCGGAAATCATCAAGGCGCACGCGCAAGTGACGCCGTTGGGTCGTGGCGGCACGCCGGAAGAGGCCGCAGGTTCGGTGTACCTGTTCTGCTCGCCCGAATCGAACTACATCACAGGCCAGACCATCGCTGTGGCGGGCGGCCCGCAATAAAGCAACTGCCCCGCACGCAAGGTGTGCGTGCGGGGCGCGACAAAGACCCAAGGACACGATGCCATGCCCCCATTCCAGAAGCTGCTTGCGATCCCCGCGATCGTCTCCCTGTTCGCCATGACAAACCTCGCCCATGCCCAACCGGCGGCCACCGCGACTTCCGGCGCGACCGTCCCCGTCACCATCGACAACTTCGTGCGCTCGGAATCCGACAGGTACCTCAAGACGCTGGCCACGCAAGGCGGCGGGGTCGGCAAACTGATGCACCGCCGCACACTGGCCTCGATCGAGCGCCAGCCGATCATTCGCCTGAACCGCGACACGCTCTATTCGTCGGGCGTGTTCGACCTGGACGCAGGGCCGGTGACGATCCGCATGCCGGACGCCGGCAAGCGCTACATGTCCATGCAGGTCATCAGCCAGGACCACTATGTGCCGTACATGGTCGACACCGCGGGCACGTACACATTGACGAGAGCCGGCGTCGGCACGCGCTATGCCGCCGTCGGCATTCGCACGCTCGCGGACCCGGCCGATCCGGCCGACCTCCGGGCTGCGTATGCCTTGCAGGATGCGGTCGAAGTCACGCAGGCCTCACCGGGCAAGCTCGTGCTTCCCGACTGGGATCCGGTCAGCCACAAGAAGGTCCGCGACGCGCTGCTCGTGCTGGCCGGCACCGCGCCCGACTTCAACAAGGCCTTCGGCACCAAGGAGGAAGTGGACCCGGTGCGCCGCCTCTTCGGGTCGGCCGCGGCCTGGGGCGGCATCCCCGAGAAGAACGCGAGCTACCTGAACGTTACCCCCGCCAGGAACGACGGCACGACGGTGTACCGCCTGACCGTCAAGGACGTGCCGGTGGATGGCTTCTGGTCGGTGAGCGTCTACAACGCGGACGGTTACTACGAGAAGAACGCCGCCAACGCCTACACGCTCAACAACCTCACCGCGCGCAAGAGTGCAGACGGTTCGATCGCGATCCAGTTCGGCGGCTGCGACGCGCAGGCTGCCAACTGCCTGCCCATCATGGCGGGCTGGAACTACACCGTGCGGCTCTATCGCCCGCGGGCCGAGATCCTGGAGGGGCGCTGGAGCTTCCCGGTCGCGCAACCGGACAGCCCTCAATAGGAAGTTGCGGGCGGATTCGTCGGCTACGCCCGCGTCACGGCCGGGGGCGTCCAGTTCCCCGACGTGATCGCCTCCGTCGGCCAGTAGGCTCGCACGTACAAAGAGAACGGCCCCTTCGGCGCGGGCAGCCAGTTCGCCTCCTTGCCGGCGCCCGGCGAGTCGGCCTGGACGTAGAGGGTGAGCGAACCGTCGGCGTTGGCTTGGAGCCCCTTGTTCTTGGTCCCAAGCGAATAGCGCTTCAGGTCGTTCGGTGCGAAGAAGTGGTTCTCGTTGTACAGCGTGAGCGACCAGAAGCCGCGCACTGGCGGCAGTCCGTCCATGGGGAAGGTCACGGTGTATCGGTTGGCGCCATCGAGCCGGTCGCCCGAGGCATCGAGGTCCTGGTAGAAGTAGGTTGTCTCGCTCGGCTTGTTGACCAGGATGTTCGACTTGGCCACCGCGGTCCGCGTGAGGTAGTCCGTGCCGAACATCGCGCCGTTGTCCTGCTTGCTCCAGTGATGCGGCAGCACGATGCCGTAGTTGCGGAACTCGAAGAGCGGCGCCACCAGTTCCTGCTCGGCCTTGGCCGCTTCGTCGGTCATCACCTGCTTCAACGCCGGGTCGGACTGCGCGGCGGCCAGCACGGCGCGGATGCGGGCGTAGCGTGCCTCTTCGCCGGGCAGCGGCGGGGCATCTTTCATGACTAGCGGCAACTCGTCCACGAACCTTTCGGGCACGACCCACTTCGTTTCGCTTTCGCTCGACGTATCGGTGGGAAAGTTCGGGATCTTCGACCAGTCGCGGCGCTTCATCTGGCCGTCGTACATCGCCAGCGGATAGAGGTCGATGCCGCTGATGATTGAGCGCACGGCGGTATTGTCTTGCGGGGTGTCTTCCTGGAACACGCGGGGCACCACGAAGCCGGTTTGCGTGGTGGCGCGGAACACCTTCGCAATGCCCTGTGGCGCGTCGCCTTTCCAGTCAGGCCCGACCAGCAGATAGAAACCGGGGGGCGTGCCGTACATCGCGCCGAGTTCCGCGAAGGAGTCGGTGCGCAGGTCCACGATCTGGTAGACCCAGAAGCGCTTGCCGAAATCGGGCACCTGGATGATGACCGGACTTTCGTCAAGCCCGAGGGCGCAGCCGCCATAGACCACGTCCTGGTTCGGGCAGGCCACGACACGCTCCTGGGGCTCGATGTAGTTCGACAGCATCGACAGGTGGTTGACTGGCGCCGCCGGTGCAACACCGCCCATCAGGCCTGGCACGGGCACGTCCTTGAACGCCAGGCGCCGGTTGTAGACGTTGATCATCGGCCACGCCCAGAAGTAGGCGTCGCGCGCCACCATGCGCACGTAGGGCTCGGTCATGCGTTGGGTCGCTGTCATGCGGTCTCCGATTGTTCGGGTGAAAGGATTGGCGGTTCTAGCGTGGCCCCGGCTTGCGCAGCTTGTCCAGGTCCAGTTCCGTCAACACACCCGGAATCGTCACGAGCCGCAGCGCTTCGGCGGGTGCGACATCCTGCTCGCCGGCCAGGAAGCGCATCTGGCAATCCCCGATGAGGATGCCGTCGCCGTTGGACAGTGCGCGCGACACGATGCGGTGGCCGTTGACGAAGGTGCCATTGCTGCTCTTGAGGTCACGGATCCAGACGGCGCCATTCTCGACGGTCACCAGCGCATGGAAGCGGCTCACACGCTCCGAGTCGATGACGAGGTCGTTGCCGGTGGCCCGTCCGATCTGGGTTTCGGCCGCCAAAGGCACCAGCTTGGTCTTGCCCGGTTGGGTCATCACGATGAGCTTTGGCATCCGAAAATATTCCTTGGGTCTTGCGCCGGGCTGCGCGGGATGAAAAAGGGGCGGTTGTAAGGATCTGTCCTACAGGCAACGTGTCCGGAATATGACGCGAGACCGACAGTTTGTACAGACGTTTCAGGCGCGCCGTTGTGCCCGGCGCAACGCGCTGGCGGGGCGGGTCGGCGGCAGGCGGGCTATTCGACGATCAGGCCCTTGAGCGCCGGGTCGTCCGGCCGCTCCTTCAGCTTCATGTCCTCGAGCGTCCGGATCAGCAGGCGCGCGATCATCAGGTTGCGATGCGTCTTGCTGTCGGAGGGGATCACGTACCAGGGCGCATGCCGGGTGGAGGTGGCGACCAGCAGCCTCTCGTAGGCATGCTGATAGTCGCCCCACTTCTTGCGTGCATCGAGATCGCTCATGTCGAACTTCCAGTGCTTGCCGGGCGTGTCGATGCGGTCTTGCAAGCGCTCGCGCTGGGTCTCCTTGCTGATGTGCAGCATGCACTTGATGACGACCGTGCCGGTCTCGCTGAGCAGGCGTTCGAAGTCGTTGATCTGGGCGTAGCGGCGCTCAAGCTCTTTCTTGTCGATCCAGCCTTCGACGACCGGCACCAGCACGTCTTCGTAGTGGCTGCGGTTCCACACCATGATCTCGCCGCTGCGGGGCACGACGGCATGGCAGCGCCAGAGGAAGTCGCGTGCCTTCTCCTCGAGCGACGGCGCCTTGAAGGCGGCCACGCGCACCCCCAGCGGGGAGGTGCGCGAGAACACCCAGCGGATGGTGCCGTCCTTGCCGCTGGTGTCCATGCCCTGGAGCACCAGCAGGATCTTGCGGCTGCCTTCGGCATGCAGCAGGTTCTGCAACTTGTCGAGGTCCAGCGCCAGCGTGTCGAGCAACTCGATCTGCTCGCTGCGTGAACCTTCCGAGAAGGGCGTCGCGCCCGGCTGGATGTCGGCGAGGTGGAACGACTTGCCGACGCGGTACTTCTTGAAGCTGGCCATGCGCAAATTCCCCTTTGCAAACGCAAATGCAAAGCGCGAGCGTAAGCGACGTGGAGCGGCAATGCATGGCCCGTCCTGCAGGGTTTTCGCTCTCGGGCTGAAACCGATTGACATATGAATATGTGAAAAGTAATGTACCTGTGCGCGACGCCGACGGCGCCGGCCATCCATCCCATCACGAATCCTGCGGAGTGAAGCTTCATGAAAATTGCAATCCTGGGCGGAGGCCACGGCTGCTACGCCGCCGCCGCCGACCTGTCCGAGGCCGGCCATGAGATCAGTCTCTGGCGGCGCGACGCGGCGGCGCTGGGGGCCGTCATCGCGGCAGGTTCCATCCGCCTGAAGGACGCCGAGGGCGCGCGCGACGTGCCGATCGCCAAGGCCACGGCCGACATCGGCGAGGCCATGCGCGGCGCCGAGCTCATCCTGATCCCGTCGCCCGCCATCGCGCAGGCCGACATCGCGCGCGCCATGGCGCCGCACCTGGTCGATGGGCAGGTGGTGTTCCTGCCGCCGGGCACCTTCGGCAGCTACGTGATGGCGCACATCGCCCGCGAGGCTGGCAGCAAGGCCGACGTCGCCTGGGCCGAAACGGGCACGCTGCCCTACCTGGCGCGCAAGCACGGCGAGCGCGAAGTCAACGTGACGATCCGCGCGATCCACTTGCCGACCGGTGTCTACCCGGCGCGCAAGGAGAAGCAGGCGATCGAGGTGATCCGGCAGGCCTACCCGAGCGTGCACGGCTGCGGCGATGCGCTCTCGGGCGCGCTGATGAATGCCGGCCCGGTCATCCATCCGCCTCTGATGGTGATGAACGCCGCGCCGCTGCAGCACTTCGAGCGCTGGGACATCCACAACGAAGGCACCCAGAAGGCCGTGCGCGCCGTCACCGACCAGCTCGACAACGAACGCATCGCGGTACGCGAGGCCTTCGGCCATGCCGGGCCGCACTATCCGCTGGCCGACCACTACAACAACGACAAGTGGATGTACGGCGACGCGCACAAGAAGCTGGTGAAGTCGGGCGACTGGCGCGAGAACATCGACCTCTACGGGCATCGCTACATCACCGAGGACACGGAACTGGGCCTGGCCTTCCTGGCCTCGGCCGCACGCCATGCCGGCGTGGACGCGCCGATTGCGCACGGGCTGCTGGCGATCGTGGGCGGTTTCCTCGGTCGCGACCTGCGCAAGGGACCGCGCACCTTCGACGCGCTCGGGCTCAACGACCTGAGCCGCGATGCGCTGAAGGAGCGGCTGCATGACGGCGTCTGATGCCGCGGTGATGGCCGGACCGCGCGTGGCCGCGGTGGGCGCCGGGCGCATGGGGCGCGGCATCGCGATCGCCTTTGCGTATGCGGGCCATCGCGTGTCGCTGGTCGACCTGCGCGAGCGCAGCGACGAGGCCTGGCAGAAGCTGCATGCCGAAGTGCGCGCGGAGATCGAAACCAGCCTGGGCGGCCTGGCGTCGCTGGGCGTGATGGCGAGCGAACGCGTGCCGGAGATCGTGGCCCGCATCGACGTGGTGCGGGCGGACGAAGCGCCACGTGCGCTGGCCGCGGCGGAGCTGGTGTTCGAAGGCGTGCCGGAGACGCTGCAAGCCAAGCGCGAGGCCTTCCAGCACATCAACATGCATTGCAGCGCCGACGCCATCCTCACCTCGACCACGAGCAGCATCCTGGTCACGCAGATCGCCGAGTTCGTGAAGCGGCCGGAGCGCTTCCTCAACATCCACTGGCTCAACCCGGCCTATGTGATTCCGGTGGTGGAACTGAGCTGCCACGCGGGTACCGACCCAGCCGTGCTGGCGCGCGCCAAGGCCTTGATGGAAGAGATCGGCAAGCTGCCCGTGGTGTGCGGGCCGACGCCGGGCTACATCGTGCCGCGCTTGCAGGCGCTGATCATGAACGAGGCGGCGCGGATGATCGAGGAGGGCGCGGCCAGGGCCGAGGAGATCGACAAGGCCACGCGCTATGGGCTGGGCCTGCGCTTCGCGGCACTGGGCGTGGTGGAGTTCATCGACTTCGGCGGCAGCGACATCCTGCACCATGCGAGCCGCGAGATGTCGGCTTCCATAGATGCCAATCGCTACAAGGCGCCGGCGATTCTCGACACGATGATGAGCGAGGGGCGGCTCGGGCTGAAGAGCGGCAGCGGCTTCTACGACTACACCGGCCGCGACGTCGGCGCCTACCGCAGCGACGTGCTGCTGCGCACGCTGGGCATGTTGAAGCATGCCGGGTTGTGGCGGCCGCCGGCGACGGCGACGCAGGAATAAGCGCGTGAACGGGCCCGACATTCGCCGCGCGTTCGCGGACCTTTCCGTCGGGCAGGTTCACTATGCCTGCGCCGGCGAGCCGAGTGCGCCGGCCGTGCTGTTCCTGCACCAGACGCCGCGCAGCTGGACCGAATACCGCGCGGTCCTGCCGCTCGTCGGGCAGCGCTATTTCGCGGTGGCGATGGACACGGTCGGCTTCGGTGATTCGGCGCCCGCGCCCTGGGTGCCGAGCATCGAGCACTGGGCGTCTGTCGCGGCGGAGTTGCTGGCGGCGCTTGGCATCGGCAAGGCGCATGTGGTGGGGCATCACACGGGCGGCGTGATCGCCGTCGAGTTGGCCGCGGCGTTTCCGGAGCATGTGGGTTCGCTGGTTCTGTCTTCCACGCCTTTCACGGATGCGGCCTTCCGCGCGGCGCGTGCGGGGAGCAAGCCCATTGACGCGGTCGAGCGCAGCGGCGACGGCGCGCATCTCCTGCAGATGTGGCGCAACCGGCAGGGCTTCTATCCGGCGGAACGGCCCGATCTTCTGGAGGCCTTCGTGCTCGATGCGCTGAAGGTGCGCGGCGACCTGGAAGGCGGCCATCGCGCAGTGGCGTCGTATCGGATGGAAGAACGCATCGGGCGCGTCACGCAGCCGGTGCTGGTGCTGCGCGCGCCGGACGATCCTTTTGCGTCACCGCATGCGGCCGAGCTGGCGGCGCATTTGCAGGACGCGCGCATCGTCGACATCGAAGGCGGGATGGTGCCGCTGCCGGACCAGTTGCCGGACGCTTTCGCCGAGGCGGTGCTGGACTTCCTGGACGGCCTGGAATAGGCAAGGAGCAAGGAGCAAGGGCCGCCTCGGCTTCTACCGGCCGCCCTTCCAGATCTTCAGGCTTCCGCCCCGGCGGCGATGGGCCTGCGCTTCGACGAGGTCAGAATTCGCGATGCCGATGGCCTGCCGGCGCAACAACGGCAGCACGCGCTCCATCGTGGCCACGTCTTCGCTGGACAGGACCGACAGCAACGAGGTGTTGATCTCGACGACCCTCGGGAAGATGCGCGCGTAGAGGGCTTGCCCGTCCGCCGTGAGGTTCACCGTCGCGCGTCGCCGATCCCCTGCCAGCTCCTGGCGCTCGACCAGCTTCTTGGCCAGCAATGCCATCAAGGCCTTGGAAGTGCGCGAGCGGTCGAGGCCGGCGCGCACGGCGATGTCCGATGGCGCCATCGGACCGAGTGCCGCGAGCAACGCGTATGAAGCGCCATTCGCGCCGCGTGATGCCGAACTCGCCCTCGCACATCCGCGTCACGGCGGAAGCGCTGCAACTCTCGATCATGTGGATCTGGTAGTTGACCAGGTCGAGGATGCTGCGTGGCTCCCGCAGCGTCGGAGGGCCGACTTCATCGACCATCCAGCGGGGCACTCTCTCGGGCATGGGGCGTGGGGACTCGGGTTTGTCCCAAGAATAGTTGATTTTTGACACTGATGGTCGGTGCCCTACCTTCAGGGCATGGAAGCCCGCACATCCCCCACCGTCGAAGCCCTTCGCGAGGCCAACGCCCGCCACAAGCTGCACCCGATGATCGACCCGAAGGCGGCGCTGGCGAACCCGCCGCTGATCGTCGAGCGGGCCGATGGCGTGCATGTGTGGGACATCGACGGCAAGCGCTACCTCGACACGGTGGCTTCCCTTTGGAATGTCAACGTTGGTCACAACCGGCCGGAGATCAAGAAGGCCATCGTCGAGCAGCTGGACAGGCTGGCCTATTACTCCACCTTCCAGAACACCAGCAATCCGCCGGCGATCGAGCTGTCGGCGCGGCTCATGAAGATCTTCGCGCCGGAGAAGATGAAGCAGGTCTTCTTCAGCTCTGGCGGCTCGGATGCGGTCGAGAGCGCATTGAAGATCTCGCGCCAGTACTGGAAGCTCGAAGGCCAGGCCGGTCGCACCAAGTTCATCTCGCTGCAACTCGGCTACCACGGCGTCCACATCGGCGGCGCATCGGTCAACGGCAACCCGGCCTTCCGCGCCGCCTACGAGCCAGCGCTGCCGGGCTGCTTCCAGGTCAACTGTCCCTATCCCTATCGCAACCCCTGGAACGAGACGGACCCGGCCCGGCTCGCCAGGCTCTGTGCCGACGATCTGGAGCGCACCATCGTCTACCAGGGCCCGGACACCGTGGCCGCCTTCATTGCCGAGCCGGTGCTGGGCGCTGGCGGCGTGATCGTGCCGCACGAGTCTTTCTGGCCACTGGTGCGCGCGGTGTGCGACAAGTACGGCGTGCTGCTGATCTCCGACGAGATCGTCACCGGCTTCGGCCGCATCGGCGCGATGTGCGGCGCGCGTGCCTGGGGCGTGGCGCCCGACATCATGGCCATGGCGAAGGGCATCAACTCGGGCTATGTGCCGCTGGGCGCGACGCTGATCAACGAGCGCGTGGCGAGTGCCTTCCACAAGCCCGAGGCGCCGGCCGCGCTGATGCACGGCTACACCTACAGCGGCCATGCGCTGGCCTGCGCGGCAGCCAATGCCAACCTGGCGATCGTGGAGGCGGAAGACCTGCCGGGTCGTGCGCTGGAGGTCGGCGGCTACCTTGGCGAGCGCTTGCAGGAATTCATGCGCTACCCCAACGTCGGTGACGTGCGCGGCAAGGGGCTGATGGCGGCGATCGAGTTCGTGGTCGACCGCGAGACGAAGACGCCGCTGGCCGTGCCCGATCCCTTCATCCAGAAGCTCGTGGCCGCCGCGCGCCAGGAAGGCGCCATCGTGCGGGTGCAGGGCAACCGCCTGATCCTGTCTCCGCCGCTGGTCTTTAGCCGCGCCGACGTCGATGAAACGGTGCGCATCCTGCACGCCGCGATCGATGCGGCCGGCCGCACCTGAACAAGCCAGAAGGGAGTCCAACATGCAAGACACAGCCATCCTCGAAGTCCGCAACTTGCGCAAGTCGCTCGGCGAAGGCGCCGCGCGCCAGGTCATCATCGGCGACCTCAGCTTCGAAGCGCGGCCGGGCGAGTTCCTCTCCGTGGTCGGCCCGAGCGGCTGCGGCAAGACGACGCTGCTGATGTGCCTCGCCGGCCTCTACGGCTCGGACAGCGGCAGCGTGCGCTTCGAACAGCAGGCCGTGAGCGCGCCGCCGCCGGGGCTGTCGGTCGTGTTCCAGGACTACAGCCGCTCGCTGCTGCCGTGGAAGAACAACCTGGACAACGTCATGTTCGGCATGAAGCGGACGACGCTGGGGGGAGGCCGAGAAGCGGCAGCGCGCCGGCGAACTGCTGGCGGCGGTCGGACTGGGTGGATTCGACAAGCACTATCCGTGGCAGGTCTCCGGCGGCATGCAGCAGCGCGTGGCCATCGCGCGCGGGCTGGCGGCGCAGTCGAGGTTGCTGCTGCTGGACGAGCCGCTCGCGGCGGTCGATGCACAGACGCGCGCCGAGTTGCAGGACCTGCTGCTGGACCTGGCGCGGCGCTTCAACCAGTCCTGCGTGCTTGTGACCCATGACGTCGACGAGGCGGTCTACATGGCGGACCGGATCATCGTGCTGTCGCGCCGCCCGACGCGCGTGGTGGCCGACATCCCCGTCGACCTGCCCAAGCCGCGCGACCAGCTTGCCACGCGCGAGGAGCGCGCCTACCTCGACCTGCGCCACGAGGTGATCACGATGATCCGATCGATGCGGCAGGCCGCCTGAACCGAATTTTGTCCACAGGGAGTGTTGTCCATGCGTTTTCTTTCGCGTTTCTCAATTTGCGGCGCCGTGGTTGCGGCGGCGCTGTCCTGCCTCTCCGCGCCGGCCGCGGCCGATGAGCTGAAGGTGGTCCGCATCGGCGGACTGCGCGCCGATTCGATGATCCGCCTCTACCACGCCCAGCGCGCCGGCTACCTGGCCAAGGAAGGCCTCAAGCCGGAGTTCACCATGCTGGGCTCCGGCCCGGCGGTGGCTTCGGCGGTGGTCAGCGGCTCGGTCGACGTCGGCTATTCGGCCATCGTGCCGGGGATCTTCGCGCGGGCCAACAACCAGCCCTACAAGATGTTCATGACCATGGCGACCGAGACCGGCGAGGCCGGGCACCAGGGCACCTGGATCGCGGTGAAGGGCGCCAGCGCGGTGAAGGAGCCCAAGGATCTCGCGGGCAAGACGGTGGCCATCAACGCCTCGGGCGCGCTTTGCGAATTGCTGGTGCGCGATCACCTGGCGAAGGCCGGCGTGCGCTTCGATGCGGTCAAGGTCGTCGTGCTGCCGTTCCCGCAGATGCAGGCCGCGCTCGAAACCGGCAATGCCGATGCGGCCTGCCTGACCGAGCCCTTCTTCGCCGCCGCGAAGATCGCGCCGAACGTCAAGGCGCGTGCCGTGGCCGCCGGCATGATTGCCGACATGGATGCGAAGACGCGCATCGCGCAGGACGGCATGTTCGTCCGCGAGGACTGGGGCAAGGCCAACAAGGAGGTGCTGCGCAAGCTGGTGAAGGCCGTCACGCAGGCCACGGATGACTTCAAGAAGGATCCGGCCGCCTACCGCAACCAGATGGTGGCGGAGTTCAAGCTCAAGCCCGAGGTGGCGAACCAGATCGCGATCTACTTCGATTTCGGCGACATCGCCGCGCAGCCGCGCGATGTGCAGCCCCTGATCACTGCGATGCAGCGCAACGGCATGCTCAAGGCGGATGCGAAGGCGGAAGACTTCGTGATGTCGCTGGACTGAAGGCTGGACCTCCAATGACCGCGCTGCGATCCCAGGGCATGGCCGTGCCTGCGTGGAGCAAACCCCTCATCGGGCTGTCCGGCTTCCTGCTGCTGTGGCAGGCGGTCGTGCTGGTGGGAGGCATTTCGGAGGAGTATCTCCCCGGCGTGCCTGCCGTCGCCCAGGCCTTGTGGGTGCAACTGACGGACCGCGACTTCTGGACCAGCGAAGGGCTGACGCTGGTCCGCGCCGTGGGCGGACTGCTGCTGGCCACGCTGACCGGCGTCGGCGCCGCGTTGCTCGGCGCGCGCTACCGCGTGATCGACCGCGCCCTGTCGCCGCTGGTCCAGGTGATGCTGTCGCTGCCGCCGGCGGCGCTGGTGCCGCTGGCGATCTTCGGCCTGGGACTCGGGGCCAAGCTGTTCGCCTTCATCATCTGGTTCGCGGCGGTCTGGAACATCTACGTCAACGCGCAGAGCGCCCTGGCCGCGAGCGAGCCCGTGCAGTTGCATGTGGCCAGGACGCTGGGCTACGGCGGGTGGGACACCCTGTGGCGGGTGCGCCTGCCGGCGGCGTTGCCGGAGATCTTCACCGGCATCCGCGTCGCCGCGGCCGGCAGCCTGATGGCGACCGTGGCGGCCGAGATGCTGGCCGGCAAGGACGGGCTGGGCTTCATGCTCTACGACACCGCCTTCGCGCTGCGCATTCCGGAGATGTTCGCGTTGCTGGCCGTGGCCGGCCTCAATGGCGTGCTGGTGAACGCGTTGATCGTCCGCCTGCGCCGGGCGCTCGCGGGCTGGCACGACAAGCTCGCCGCAATGGCGCAAGCCTGAAGGATGCTCACATGAATTCTTCGCGCATCAACGTGCCCGGCATCGTCTTCACCTTGGCGCTGCTGCTGGCCTGGGAAGTGTCGGCCCGCGCCGTGGCTTCGCCGAGCTATCCGAGCCTGCTGATGGTCCTGGAAAAGCTGGTGGCGGACGCGCCGGTGTTCGTCGAGCAGATCGGCATCACGCTGCTGCGGGCCGCTGCCGGGTTTGCACTGGCCTTGGTGACGATGCTGCCACTGGGCATCTTCATCGGCCGCACGCCGCGCTTCGGCCAATATGTGGAGCCGGCCATCGACCTGCTGCGACCCCTGCCGCCGCTGGCCATCGTGCCGGTGGCGATGCTGTTCGCCGGCACCGGCAGCGCCGCCAAGATCAGCGTGATCTTCTACAGCGCCGCCTTTCCGCTGCTGATCAACGCCATCGACGCGACGCGCTCGAACCATCCGCTGCTGGTACAGGTCGGCCGATCGATCGGGCTGTCGCGGGCCGAGATCATGCGTAGCATCGACCTCCCGGCCGCGCTGCCGCGCATCATGATCGGCGTGCGCCTGGCCGTGGCGATGGCGCTGCTGATCAGCGTCAGCTCCGAGATGCTGCTGTCCACCGACGGGATGGGCAACTACCTGATGCGCGCCCAAGAGCAGTTCCAGATCGCGGGCGGCTTGGCGGCGATCGTGGTGATTGCGCTGGTGTCGCCGGCCATCAATGCCTGCATGCTGCGCGTCGAGCGCAAGCTGCTGGGCTGGTACCACGCGCGCCACGCGATGCCGCGCGGCTGAGCCGCAGCCTTCAATCGCCCGGCCGCCCGGGCGGGATCACTCTTCGTCGTCTTCGACCGTCGCGCCCGGATCCTCGTGCAACTCGATCATCCGGCGCAGGGTGTTCTTCAGCGCCTCCGCACTCTGCAACCCAAAAGGCTCCAGCACCCGGTGCTCGTGCTCGCGCGCCAGTTCCATCAGGTGCTTGACGGTGCGCTCACCGGCGTCGGTGATGCGCACCAAGGTGATGCGCCGGTCACTGTCATGGGGCAGGCGCTCCACGTGGCCCTTGCTGGCCATGCGGTCGAGCATGCGCGTGACGGTCGGTTGCTTCATCACCGCGACCTGCGCCAGCCGCCCGATGCTGATCGCGTCACCGCCCGCCAGCGTGGCCATCACGCGCCATTCCGACACGGAGAAACCGTGCTGCCGCGCCACCTTGTGGAACTCCGAGGAGATCAGGTGGCTGGCCTGGGCCAGCAGCGCCGGCAGGTAGTCATCGACAAAGTGCCGGGGCTCGGGCAGCGGGGCTGAAACCGCCTGCTTGGGTCGCTTGGAAGCTGGCACAGCGCTTGCGAGTCTAGGGTTATTCATGATTGTGCATACATTCAGATCTAAAGAATATACGCACATCGGACACCCACGGTTCGAGGGTTTACTAGGAGCACCATGGCTGAGCGGTCTTTTGTCGAGGAAGTGAAGAAGTTGCGACTCGGCGCCGGAGATATTTTCAGCGGCGAGGGCATCCTGGCTGTGACCAAGGGTTTGCTGGAGTCCGGCGTGGCCTATGTCGCCGGCTACCAGGGTGCGCCGATCTCGCACCTGATGGATGTGCTGGCCGACGCGCAGGACATCCTCACCGAGCAGGGCATCCGCTTCGAGAACAGCGCGAGCGAGGCGACGGCGGCGGCGACGCTGGCCGCGTCGGTCAACTATCCGCTGCGTGGCGCCGTGACCTTCAAGGCGACGGTGGGCACCAATGTGGCCTCCGATGCGCTGGCCAACCTCGCCTCCGGCGGTGTGACCGGCGGTGCGCTGATCATCGTGGGCGAGGATTACGGCGAAGGCTCTTCCATCATGCAGGAGCGCAGCCATGCGTTTGCGATGAAGTCGCAGATGTGGCTGCTCGATCCGCGGCCCAACCTGCCGTCGATCGTGGATGCCGTGAAGCAGGGCTTCGATTTGTCGGAGGCCAGCAGCACGCCGGTGATGCTGCAACTGCGCATCCGTGCCTGCCACGTGCACGGCCAGTTCGTCGCCTCCGACAACGTGCCGCCGAAGTTCACGCTCAAGGATGCGATGGAGTCGCCGCAGCGCGACGTGAGCCGCATCGTGCTGCCGCCTGCCAGCTTCGTGCATGAGCAGGAGAAGGTGAAGGACCGTTGGCCCGCGGCGGTGCGATTCATCGAGGAGCGCAAGCTCAACGAGTTCTTCGGCGACGGCACGGACGATGTCGGCGTGATCGTGCAGGGCGGCAGCTACAACACGATGATGCGTGCGCTGGAGCGCCTGGGCCTGGCCGACGTGTACGGCAATTCGAAGGTGCCGCTCTATGTGATGAACGTGGCCTACCCGGTGATCGACAGCGAGGTGCTGCGCTTCTGCGAAGGCAAGCGCGCGGTGCTGCTGGTGGAGGAGGGGCAGCCCAACTTCATCGAGCAGAACATTGCGACCATCCTGCGGCAAGCCGGCGTGACAGCTGCATTGCACGGCAAGGACATGCTGCCGGTGGCGGGCGAGTACACGGCCGCGGTGCTGTTGAAGGGCGCACGCGAGTTCTTCGAGCGCTATGGTCGCGTGGCGTCCCTGGCGGTCCCTGCGCCGGTGCGCAAGGTCATTCCGCTGATCGAGGTGCCGGCCGCACCGGTTGCCGCCGAGTTGCCGTTGCCGCCGCTGGAGGACAGCGTGCATGCACGACCGCCGGGCTTCTGCACCGGCTGCCCGGAGCGGCCGATCTTCAGTGCGATGAAGCTGGTCGAGCGCGAACTCGGCCCGCACCACATCAGCGCCGACATCGGCTGCCACCTGTTCTCGATCCTCCCGCCCTTCCACCTCGGCAACACCACGATGGGCTATGGCCTGGGTGCGGCAGGCGCTGCGGCGCTCAACGTGCCCGCGGGCAAGCGCGCCATCTCGATGATGGGTGACGGCGGCTTCTGGCACAACGGGCTGACCAGCGGCATCGCCAACGCGGTGTTCAACCGCAGCGACAACCTGACCATCGTGGTCGACAACAACTACACCTCGGCCACGGGCGGCCAGGACATCCTGTCGTCCAAGGCGAACAACCCGACGCGCAGTACCGGCCATGAGATCGAGCAGGCCGTGCGCGGCGTGGGCGTGAAGTGGGTGAAGACGATGCGTCGCACCTACGACGTGGCCGGCATGCGCGACCTGCTGCGCGACGCGCTGACGACCAAGGAGAAGGGCCCGAAGGTGTTGATCGCGCAGTCGGAATGCATGCTGAACAAGCAGCGCCGCGAGAAGCCACTGGTGCGCAAGGCGGTGGCCGAGGGCCAGCGGGTTGTGCGCGAGAAGTTCGGCATCGACTCGGACACCTGCACGGGCGACCACTCTTGCATCCGCTTGTCTGGCTGCCCGTCGCTGTCGATCAAGCCCAATCCCGATCCGCTTCGCACCGACCCGATCGCGACCGTGCTCGACAGCTGCGTCGGCTGCGGCAATTGCGGCGATGTGTCGCATGCGGCCGTGCTGTGTCCGTCCTTCTACAAGGCGCAGGTGGTGAGCAACCCGAGCGGTTGGGACAAGTTGCTGGAACGCGTGCGCGGCGCCGTTATCGGCTGGATGCAACGCGGTGATGCCAAGCGTCGTGAACGCTTCGCTTTCTGAGATTTCATGAACGCTACACAACCTATCAAGATCGCGATCCTGGCCATGGGCGGCGAGGGCGGCGGCGTGCTGGCCGACTGGATCGTCGACCTCGGCGAGCACAACGGCTACATCGCGCAGACCACTTCCGTACCCGGCGTGGCGCAACGCACCGGCGCGACCATCTACTACGTCGAGCTGTACCCTGAGGCGCGTGCCAAGGCCGATGGCGGCAAGCCGGTGCTGGCGCTGATGCCGCTGCCGGGCGATGTCGACCTGGTGCTGGCTTCGGAACTGATGGAAGCCGGGCGTGCGGTGCAGCGCGGGTTGGTCACGCAGGACCGCACCACGCTGATCGCGTCCACGCATCGGGTCTATTCGATTGCCGAGAAGTCGGCGATGGGCGATGGGCGTGTCGACAGCCAGCAGCTTGTCAACCATGCAAACAAGGCGGCCAAGCGCTTCATCCGCTTCGACATGGCGCAGGCTGCAGAACAGGCGGGCAGTGTGATCAGTGCGGTGTTGTTCGGCGCGCTGGCCGGATCGGGTGTGCTGCCGTTCAGCCGCGCGCAGTTCGAGGCGACGGTGGAGCGTGGGGGCGTGGGTGTGAAGCCCAGTCTCAAGGCCTTTGGCGGTGCCTTTGAGTGGGTGCAGTCGGGGTCTGAAGCGGACGCACCAACAGCGGCCTTGCCTGCACGTGCGGCGCCGGCACCGAAGGATCCGCAAGTGCGTGCGCTGGTGGAGCGTGTGCAGCGCGAGTTTCCTGAATTCGCGCACTTCCTGCTGCTCGAAGGCGTGCGCCGCCTGATCGACTACCAGGACGTGGCCTATGCTGGCATCTACCTCGACCGGATGGCGAAGGTCCATGCGTTGCAACTCAACGATGGCGGCCGGCTCGTCGAGAGCACCGCGCGTCACCTGGCGCTCTGGATGTCCTACGAAGACACCGCCCGGGTTGCAGCGCTGAAGACGCGTTCCACACGATTCGAGCGCGTGCGCAGCGAGTCGTCCGCCAAGGCGGACCAGGTCGTGGCGATCAACGAATACATGCATCCGCGCCTGCAAGAGATTTGCGAGACGCTGCCCGGTGGCATCGGCCGGTGGTTGATGAACTCGGGCGTGCCGCGGCGCATCGTCGAGCGCATGACGCAGAAGGGGCGCGTCGTCCAGACGAGTTCGGTGCATGGCTACCTGCTGCTGCGTTGCGTGGCGGCCGCCGCGCGTTGGCGCCGGTCCACCACACGCTTCGCGGAAGAGAACCGTTTCATCGAGCAGTGGCTGGAGCGCATCGCGCAGACAGCCGCCATCAACCCGGCGTTGGCGCTGGAAATCGCCGAATGCCAGCGCCTCGTCAAGGGCTACAGCGACACGCATGTCCGCGGCCTGCGCAACTACGAACTGGTGATGGGCGCCGCCCAGCGCGCAGGCAGCGCGCTGGCGCCCGCCACCTTGCGCGAGTTGCGCGACGCCGCGCTGGCCGATGAGCATGGCAACAAGCTGCGCGACGTGCTGGCCCGCTACGCACTCGCCTGAAACTGAAGGGAGACAACACACCATGTCACATGAACCACTGCCCACGCTGACCTTGCGCGTCGCGGAGGCGCGCCAGCTCAATCCGCTGATCCGCACGTTCCGCCTGCGAGCGGACGATGGGCGCGCGTTGCCCGGCTTCACCGCCGGGGCGCACATCCGTGTGAAAGTCACGCTGCCCGATGGCAAGGAAGACTGGCGCCATTACTCGCTGATCAACCCCGCCGCGCAGCAAGGCGTGACCGACGCGCCGACCGAGTACGCAATCGCAGTGCGCATCGAGGACGAGGGCCGCGGCGGCTCGCGCTTCATGCACCAGACCCTGAAGGAAGGCGATGCGCTGACCATCGAAGCCCCGAAGAACGACTTCCCGGTGCATGAGGGCGGACCGCGCGCGGTACTGATCGCGGGCGGCATCGGCATCACGCCCATGATCAGCATGGCCGCGCGCCGCAAGGCCGAGGGCGCCCCGGTGCGCATGCACTACGCCGGCCGCAGCCGCGACCTGATGGCCTTCCTGCCGGAACTGCAAACGCTGCTGGCCGATGACCTGGTCGTTCACACCGACGTCGAAGCCGGCGCCCCGTTGAACATCGAGGCCCTGCTCGACGGTTGCGAAGCGCAAGACCAGCTCTACGTCTGCGGCCCCAAGGTCATGCTCGACGCGGTGCTCGCCGCGACGCAGAAGCGCGGTTGGACGCACGACCGCGTGCACTTCGAGCTCTTCACCACGCCAGTGGTGGAAGAGGGCGACCATCCCTTCGAAGTGGTGCTCGCGATGTCCGGCAAGACCTTCACGGTGCCGGCCGACAAGACCATCCTCGACTGCATGATCGACGAAGGCTGCGACCCCATGTACGACTGCAAGCGCGGCGAATGCGGCGTGTGCGCGACGCCGGTGATGGAAGGCGAGATCGACCATCGCGACTACGTGCTGATGGCCAGCGAAAAGGCCGCTGGCAACGTGATCCAGATCTGCATCTCGCGCGCCAAGGGTGCGCGCCTGGTGCTGGACGTCTGAGCCAAGAAGATTCAGGAGACCCCACATGACAAGCTACCGCGGCAACCCCGAAGCGATCCGCGCGCTGGTGCAACCGGACCGCGTGCACCGCGACCTCTACATCAAC
This sequence comes from Variovorax robiniae, assembly GCF_037889955.1. Lineage (NCBI taxonomy): Bacteria > Pseudomonadati > Pseudomonadota > Betaproteobacteria > Burkholderiales > Comamonadaceae > Variovorax > Variovorax robiniae. The sequence continues at coordinate 239,001 of NZ_JBBKZS010000007.1, read as the reverse complement.
CAAGAGTTGTTCGACCTGGAGCAGGAACACTTCTTCGCCAACACCTGGAACTACGTCGGCCACGACAGCCAGTTGCCCAAGCCCGGCGACTACATCAGCAACGAGATCGGCGGCCGTCCGCTGATCGTGGTGCGCCACACCGACGGCACCGTGCGCGTGATGATGAACCGCTGCGCCCACAAGGGATCGCGCCTCGTCAGCGCGCCCTGCGGCAACACCGGCAAGTTCTTTCGCTGCCCGTACCACGCGTGGACCTTCAAGACCGACGGCTCGCTGCTGTCGATCCCGCTGAAGAACGGCTACGAAGGCACGCAACTCAGCGAGTGCGAATCGTCCAAGGGCCTCACGCAGGTGAAGAACGTGCGGCTTTACCGCGGCTTCATCTTCGTCAAGCTCAATGACACCGGGCCGGACTTCGAGGAGTTCTTCGGCGATTCGCTCAGCTCCATCGACAACATGGCCGACCGCTCGCCCGAAGGCGAACTGGAGATTGCCGGCGGCTGCCTGCGCTTCATGCACCAGTGCAACTGGAAGATGTTCATCGAGAACCTCAACGACACCATGCACCCGATGGTGGCGCACGAGTCCTCGGCCGGCACCGCCAAGACCATGTGGTCCGGCAAGCCGGCGGACGAGCCCAAGCCGATGGCGATCGAGCAGTTCGTGCCCTTCATGTCGGACTACAAGTTCTTCGAGGACATGGGCGTGCGAGTGTTCGACAACGGCCACAGCTTCTCGGGCGTGCACTACAGCATCCACAGCAAGTATTCGGCCATCCCGGCCTATGACGCGGCGATGCAGGCCAAGTACGGCCCCGAGCGCACCCAGCAGATCCTGGGCCTGGCGCGGCACAACACGGTGTACTACCCGAACCTGACGATCAAGGGCGCGATCCAGTCGATCCGCGTGGTCAAGCCGATCGCCGTCGACAAGACGCTGGTCGAGAGCTGGACCTTCCGCTTGAAGGGTGCGCCACCGGAGCTGCTGCATCGCACGACGATGTACAACCGGCTCATCAACTCGCCTTTCTCGGTGGTGGGCCATGACGACCTGCAGGCCTATCGCGGCATCCAGGCCGGGCTGCATGCCGGCGGCAATGAATGGGTCAGCCTGCATCGCAACTTCGATGCGGCGGAGGTCGGCCAGAAGGACGTGACCTCCATCGGCACCAGCGAGATTTCCATGCGCAACCAGTACCGCGCCTGGGAACGCCACATGACGTCGTCGATGTGAGAGGACGATAGAAATGACCTTGACCCGCCAGGACCTCATCGACTTCGTCGTCCACGAATGCCGCCTGCTCGATGCCAAGCGCTACGAGGAGTGGAACCAGCTCTTCACCGACGATGCCTTCTACTGGCTGCCCTTGGTCCCGGACCAGGAAGACGGCTACCAGCACACCTCGCACATGTACGAGGACAAGCTGCTGCGCGAGCTGCGCATCGAGCGCCTGAAGAGCCCGCGCGCCTTCTCGCAGCAGCCGCCGAGCCGTTGCCATCACCTGTTGCAGACGCCCACCGTGGAGTCCTTCGACGAGGCCGGCAACCAGTTCGTCGTGCGCACCGAGTTCCACTACACGGAGTCGCAAGGCGACGAGTTGCAGTTCTACGTCGGCACCTTCTTCCATCACCTGACCCTGAGCGATGGCGCGCTGCGCATGACGCTCAAGCGCGTGAACCTGCTCAACTGCGACGCGGCCTTGCCCGCGGTGCAGCTGTTCATCTGATTCATTCAATGCACACCACTGTCTACGACGTCTTTCGCGCCACGGCGGCGCGCACGCCCGATGCGGATTTCCTGTTCACCGAATCGGTGACGGCTGCCGCTTACGGCATCGATGCGGGCGCCATTCGCTGGGGCACCGCTGCGGCCGAGGTAGAGCGCCTGCGCGCGGCCTACCGTGGCGCCGGCTGGGGCCATGGCCATCGTGTCGGGCTGCTGTTGGAGAACCGGCCGGCCTTCCTCTTCCACTGGTTCGCGCTCAACGCGCTGGGCGTGAGCGTGGTGCCGATCAATGCGGAGATGCGCTCGGCCGAACTGACCTACCTGATCGGCCACAGCGAGATCGGCCTGGCCGTGACGCTGCCTGAGCGCGCGGAAGACTTGCGTTCCGCTGCGGCGCAGGCTGGCGTCGCCTTCGACACCATGTTGGCCGACGACGAAGTGCCGCGCGCCCGCACGGCGCCCCCGCGCATGGGCGACCCCGTCGGTGCGAACACCGAATGCGGCTTGCTCTACACCTCAGGCACCACCGGTCGGCCCAAGGGTTGCATCCTCGACAACAGCTACTTCCTGCGTGCCGGCGAGTGGTATGCGGCGCTGGATGGCGTGTGCAGCATCCGCCGCGATACCGAGCGCGTCATCACGCCGCTGCCGCTGAACCACATGAACGCGATGGCGTTCTCGACCATGGTGGTGCTGCTGGCTGGCGGCTGCCTGGTTCAACTCGATCGCTTCCATCCGAAGAGCTGGCTGCAAAGCGCGCGCGAGAGTGGCGCGACCATCGTGCACTACCTGGGCGTGATGCCGGCGATGCTGTTGAGCGCGCCGGCCTCTTCCGCGGACCGCGACCACGCGATCCGCTGGGGCTTCGGTGCCGGCGTCGATCGCAAGAACCACGCACCTTTCGAGGAGCGCTTCGGCTTCCCGCTGGTCGAGGCTTGGGCCATGACCGAGACCGGTGCCGGCGCCTGCGTGATGGCGAACCGCGAGCCCCGGCTGGTGGGCAGCAGTTGCTTCGGCCGCCAGCCCGATTTCCTGGAAGTGCGGCTGGTAGATGAAGAGGGGCGCGACGCCGCCGTCGATGCGCCGGGAGAGTTGCTCGTGCGTTCGGCCGGCGACGATCCGCGCCGCTACTTCTTCTCCGGCTACCTGAAGGATGAAGAAGCCACGCGCGAAGCCTGGGCCGATGGCTGGTTCCACACGGGCGACCTGGTGCGCCGCGATGCTGACGGCAACTTCTTCTTCGTCGACCGCAAGAAGAACGTGATCCGCCGCAGCGGCGAGAACATTTCGGCGGTGGAGGTGGAGAGCGTGCTGAACCAGCACCCGGCCGTGAAGACCTCGGCCGTGGCGGCGACGCCCGATCCGGTGCGCGGCGACGAAGTGCTGGCCTGCATCGTGATGCGCGAAAACACTACGTCATCAGCGGAACTCGCCGCCAGCATCGTCGCGCATGCGTTGTCGCAACTGGCGTACTACAAGGCGCCGGGATACGTCGCTTTTGTCGATGCGTTGCCGCTGACGCCGTCGCAGAAGATCCAGCGCGGGCAACTGAAAGAGCTTGCGCATGCCTTGCCCGGGCAGGCCAATTGCATCGATACGCGGTCGATGAAGAAGAGGCAGCCATGAACATCGCAGGACCGCTCCAAGATGTGAAAGCCCCCTCGGGGGGCAGCGAGGACACGAAGTGCCGAGCGTGGGGGCAGCCATGACCAGGCGGATGTCTTACGAGGGTGTCGCGGTGGCCGTGCCGGTCACAGTCCCCTATGTCCGCTACTCGACCCGCACGGCCCACTGGTTCATCGGCCACGCCGTCGATGCGCTGGTCAAGGCCAGCGGCCTGAAGAAGGAGCAGATCGACGGCCTGTGCCTCAGCAGCTTTTCGCTGGTGCCGGACACGGCCGTCGGCGTGACGCAGCACATCGGCCTGTCGCCGCGCTGGCTCGACCATGTGCCCACGGGCGGCGCTTCCGGCGTGATGTGCCTGCGCCGCGCGGCGCGTGCGGTGCAGTCGGGCGATGCGGATGTCGTGGCCTGCGTGGCGGCCGACACCAACCATGTGGACTCCTTCCGCCAGACGCTCGGCGCGTTCAGCAACTTCGCGCGCGATGCGACCTATCCCTATGGCGCCGGTGGACCCAACTCGGTGTTCGCCTTCATCACGGCGAACTACATGCGCACCTATGGCGCGAAGCGCGAGGACTTCGGCCGCATCGCCGTGGACCAGCGCACCAACGCGCTCGGCAATCCGCATGCGATGTTCAAGAAGGCGCTGACTTTGGACGAGTACATGGCCGCGCGGCCGATCTCGGACCCGATCCACCTGTTCGACTGCGTCATGCCCTGTGCAGGCGCCGAGGCCTTCCTCGTGATGAGCGAGGAACGTGCGCGCGACCTGGGCCTGCCGCATGCGTTGATCCGCGGCGCCATCGAGCGCCACAACGCCTTTGCCGAAGATCCGGTGATGGTGCGCGGCGGCTGGCGCGTCGATCGTGACGACCTCTACGCGCAAGCCGGCATCCAGCCGCAGGCGCTCGATTTCGTGCAGACCTACGACGACTATCCGGTGATCGTGATGATGCAATTCGAAGACTTGGGTTTCTGCGAGAAGGGCGAGGGCCCGGCCTTCGTGCAATCGCACGACATGACCCAAGCAGGCAGCTTTCCCAACAACACGAGCGGCGGGCAGTTGTCGGCGGGGCAGGCGGGGGCGGCCGGAGGCTTCCTTGGCATGACCGAGACGATCCGTCAACTCACCGATGCCGCCGGCGCGCGGTCGGTGAAGGATGCGCAACTGGGCCTGGTCGCCGGCTTCGGCATGGTGACTTACGACAGATGCCTGTGCACAGGCGCCGTCATCCTCGGGAGGCCATCATGACGATGCCCTTGATGCGCCCCAAGAAGAAGAACCCGGTCCTTCGCACCCGGCAGCTGAACCTGCCCCCGTGGGCACGCGGCCGCGTCGCCTTGGGCATCACGGCAGCCGCAGCCGAAGGTCGCTTCGAATTGCAGGAGTGCGAAGAGTGCGGCACGGTGCAGTACCCGCCGCGCGAGGCCTGCCACAAGTGCCTCTCGGCGTCCCTGCGCTGGCGCGAGCAGTCGGGCGAAGGCAACCTGCTCGCCACCACCACGCTGCACCACAGCAACGACATGTACTTCCGCGAGCGCCTGCCCTGGCGCCTGGGCCTGGTGCACCTGGACGCCGGCCCGACGCTGATGGTCCACATGCATGGCGAGGTGGGCGATGCCCCATCGCGCGTCAAGGTGGGCGCGCGGCTGGACCGGGCCGGACAAGCGGTATTGATTGGATTTCCGAACGAAGGGAGCGCCCATATGGCCGACGACAAGATGCTGCGTGAAATGACCAGCGACCCCAAATTCCGCAAGGTGCTGGTCACCGACGGCAAGACCGAAGTGGGCCAGGCCCTGGTCCGTGCGCTGGTCAAGGCTGGCGCCGACATCGTCTGGGTCGGCCATGCCGAGCCGTGGAAGAAGACCGGCGGCCTCGAGGACATCACGGCGCTGCCGCAGGTGACGCTGGTGCCGCTGGACCTGACCAACGGCCGCTCGGTGACCGAGCTGGCCGGCGAGATCGGCGGCAAGGTCGACATCGTGATCAACAACGCGGAGGTGCACCGCACCTTCGGCATCGGCGCACGGCGCGGCACCGACGTGGCCAAGGCCGAGATGGACATCAACTACTTCGGCCTGCTGCGGCTGGCGCAGGAGTTCGGCCCGGCGTTGAAGGGCCGCTCCGCCGATGGCGAGACCGGTGCGACGGCCTGGGTCAACCTGCTGTCGGTCTATGCGCTCAGCAACTTCCCGGCACACGGCACCTTCAGCGCCTCCAAGGCCGCGGCGCATTCGCTCGCGCAATGCCTGCGCGCCGAGATGCGGCCGGCCGGCATCCGCGTGATCAACGTGTTCCCCGGCCCGATCGACGACGAATGGAACCAGCATGTGCCGCCGCCGAAGCTGCTGTCGGGCACGCTCGCCAATGCCATCGTGAAGGCGCTGCGCGACGGCGTGGAGGACGTGTACCCCGGCGATGTGGCACAGGAATGGCTGGAGCGCTGGCGCGACAACCCGAAGGTGCTGGAACGCGAACTCGCCGCCGGCGGAAGCTGAAGAACAAGGACTCGAAGCAATGACAACAAGCACCCTCACATCCACCGCCCAACTGCTGGGCGGCCTGGTGAGCGCCATGGCCACGGGGCAGATCCGCGTGGTCGACCTCACGCAGACGCTCACGCCCGAGTTCCCGCAGATCGCGCTGCCGCCCGAGATGGGCCAATGCTGGCCCTTCCGCATCGAGGAGGTCTCGCACTACGACGAGCGCGGCCCCGGCTGGTACTGGAACAACTTCTCCTGCGGCGAACACACCGGCACGCACTTCGACGCGCCCATCCACTGGATCTCCGGCAAGGACCTGCCGAACAACTCGGTCGACACCATCCCCGCGCAGCACTTTGTCGCGCCGGCCTGCGTCATCGACTGCTCGGAACAGGTGAAGGCCAACCATGACTACCTCATGACTGTCGAGGACATCGAACGCTACGAAGCCGCGCACGGTCGCATTCCCAAGGGCGCCTGGGTGCTGATGCGCACCGACTGGTCGCAACGCCAAGACCCAGAGGCCTACCAGAACTTCGATGAGACCGGCCAGCACACGCCCGGCCCGAGTTCGGAAGCCGTGCGCTTCCTGGTCGAGCAGCGCGACGTCTTGGGCTTCGGCTCCGAGGCCATCGGCACCGACGCAGGCCAGGGCTACCACCTGCGCCCGCCGTACCCCTGCCACTACTACATGCACGGCGCCGGCCGTTACGGCCTGCAATGCCTGTGCAACCTCGACCAGTTGCCGCCGGCCGGTGCAGTGCTGATCTGCCCGCCGCTGAAGATCCAGAAGGGCAGCGGCAGCCCCTTGCGAGTCCTTGCACTGGTGGAGGGCTGAACCATGACGATCCGCAAAGTTGCAGCAGTCACCGGCGGCAGCGCCGGCATCGGCAAGGCCATCTGCGAGGACCTGCTGGCCAAGGGCTATGAAGTGATTTCGCTCGCGCGCCGCAAGAGCGACATCGTGCATCCCCACATGCACAGCATCGAGGTCGACCTGATGGACCGCGTGGCCACCGGGCAGGCCGTGCACCAGCTGGCGCACCAGTTCGACGTGAACACGGTGGTGCACAACGCCGGCGTGATTCGCGCCGCCTTGCTGGCCGACGTGAAGCTCGACGACCTGGACGCGCTGGTCGACCTGCACCTGGGCTGCGCGATTCAACTGGTGCAGGCGACGTTGCCGGCGATGCGTGCGCAGAAGTTCGGCCGCATCGTGCTGCTGTCGTCGCGCGCCGCGGTCGGCCTGGCCACGCGCACCAGCTATTCCGCGACCAAGGCCGGCATGCTGGGCATGGCGCGCACCTGGGCGCTGGAACTGGCGCCGGAAGGCATCACCGTCAACGTCGTTGCGCCCGGTCCGATCAAGACCGACATGTTCTACGACGTGGTGCAGGAGGGCAGCGACAAGGAGCGCGCGCTGGCCGCTTCGGTGCCGGTCAAGCGGCTCGGCGAATCGGCCGACGTGGCGCGCGCCGTGAGCTTCTTTGCCGATCCGGCCAACAGCTTCGTGACCGGGCAGGTGCTGTACGTCTGCGGTGGAACGAGTGTGGGCAGCCTGGCTCTGTAATTGCTAGCAAGACCCTAGGGAATTCCTCTTGTTGCCCAAACCTCGTCTCGCTAATATTGTTTAGAGCTAAACATTTCACAAATCATGTTGTTGTCACGATCAACTCTGTCTGTCACCTGAGGAAAAGCCATGAAAGTCTCGACCCGTCTTTGCATCCGCACCGGCCTCGCGCTGGGTCTCAGCGCGTTGGCCGTTGCCAGCGCATTTGCCGCCGACCTCAAGGTCGGCTTCATCACCTCGCTCTCGGGGCCGGTGTCCTCGCTCGGCATCCCCTATGAAAAGGGCATCAAGGCCGGCATGGCCTACAAGTCCGAAGTGGCGGGCCACAAGATCACGATGGTTCAGTTGGACGACGCATCCGACCCGACCACCGCCGCGCGCAACGCCCGCAAGATGATCGAGGAAGACAAGGTCGACCTGATCATCGGCACGGCTGGCTCGCCTGGCGCCCTGGCCATCGCGGCCGTGGCGCGCGAGACCAAGACGCCGCTGATCTCGATCGCCAATGCCAACCTGCCGGGCGAGGAGGGCGCATGGATGGTCACGTTGCCGCAGCCGGCGCCGCTGATGGTGAGCGCGGTGGTCGACAAGATGAAGAAGTCGGGCGTGAAGACGGTCGGCTACATCGGCTTCTCGGACGCCTGGGGCGACCTGGTGTACGACGCGCTGAACAAGGCGGCCGAGCCGGCTGGCATCAAGGTGGTGAGCAACGAGCGCTATGCCCGCGCCGACACGTCGGTGGCCGGGCAGGTGCTGAAGATCGTCGCGCTGCGGCCCGACGCGGTCATCACCGGCACTTCGGGCACGCCGGGTGCGCTGCCCTACCTGGCGCTGACCGACCGTGGCTACAAGGGCCAGATCTACGGCACGCATGCGCTGATCAATCCGGACTTCGTGCGCGTGGGTGGTGCATCGGTCGAAGGGCTGCTGGCCCCGACCGGGCCGGTGATCGTGGCCGAGCAGCTGCCGGAAGGCAATCCGATGCGCAAGGTGGCGATGGACTTCCGCGCGGCCTACCAGAAGGCCAACGGGACGCCGCCGACGGATGCGTTCTCGGCCTACTCGTTCGACGGCTGGCTGCTGATGCTGGATGCGGCTTCGCGCACCAAGGGCGAGCCGGGCACGCCGCAGTACCGCGTGGCGCTGCGCGATGCGATCGTGAACACGAAGGAGCTGGTGGGCACGCACAGCGTCTACAACTTCAAGCCGGACAACCGCTATGGCTCCGATGACCGTTCGCGCGTGATCGTGAAGCTTGAAAAAGGCCAGTGGAAACTGGTGCCCTGAACCGTGCCCGGGCTGCGCGCGCCTTCCTTGCGTGGCCCACTGTCTTGCATGCCAGCGGGCCGGCGAATCCGGCAACGCGGCCATCCTGAAATCGATCCTTTTCCTTGAAAGCGTCCATGCCAAAACTCAACCGGATTCTTCTCGCCGCGGCCCTGGTCGCCGGCATGTCGAGCGCACTCGCGGCGGACCTGAAGATCGGGCTGGTCAGTTCCTTGTCCGGGCCGGTTGCGGCGCTGGGTATTCCGTATGAGAAGGGCATCCGCGCGGCGATTGCGGAGCATCCAACGATCGGCGGGCGCAAGGTCGAACTGATCGTGCTGGACGATGCCTCGGACCCGACGACGGCCGGGCGCAATGCGCGCAAGCTGGTGGTGGACGACAAGGTGGATGTGCTGATCGGCACCTCGGGCGTGCCAGGTGCGATGGCGATCGCGGCGGTGGCCAATGAGCTGAACACGCCGTTGATCTCGCCGACGCCGGTGGTGATTCCGGGGCCTGAGGGTGCGTGGACGGTCACGGTGTCGCAGCCCTTTCCGCTGATGGTGGCGGCGGTGGTGGACCGGATGAAGAAGCAGGGCGTGAAGACGGTCGCTTTCATCGGCTTCTCCGATGCGCTGGGCGACCTGGCGTATGACTCGCTGGTGAAGAGCGCGGAGCCGGCCGGCATCAAGATCGTGGCGAACGAGCGTTATGCGCGCTCGGACTCGTCGGTAGCGGGGCAGGTGCTGAAGATCGTGGCGCAGAAGCCGGATGCTGTGTTTGCGGGGAACTCGGGGACGCCGGGTGCGCTGCCGTATCTGGCGTTGGCCGAGCGGGGGTACAAGGGGCAGATCTATGGGACGCACGGGCTGATCAATGCGGATTTTGTGCGCGTGGGTGGTGCTTCGATCGAGGGCTTGCAGGTGCCGAGCGGGCCGGTGCTGGTGGCGGACCAGTTGCCTGACGCCAACCCGATCAAGAAGGTGTCGATGGGGTTCCGGGCGGCCTACCAGAAGACGAACGGGGTGGTGCCGACGGATGCGTTTTCCTCGTACACCTATGACGCGTATCTGTTGTTGGCGGATGCCGCGTCGCGCGTGAAGGTGGAGCCGGGGACGCCGCAGTACCGCACTGCGTTGCGCGATGCGATCGTGAATACGAAGGAGCTGGTAGGGACGCATGGGGTCTACAACTTCAAGCCGGACAACCGGTATGGGTCGGACCAGCGTGCTGTTGTGATCGTGCGGATGGAGAAGGGGCAGTGGAAGCTGGTCCCCTGACCGTTTTTTATGTCGTTCCTTCTTGTTCGTTGTCGTTGGACAGGGCGCCCGGCATGCGGTGCGCGCCGGGCGCCTTCACTGTGCCGGCCCCTGCGGGGCTCCCCTGCAGTGCTCACGATCCGCGGGGTCCACGTGAACTCGCCTTCGGCTCAAACAGCACGTGGCCCTGATCCGCGGATCGCTGCGCGCTTCGGCGGCACAGAGGCGGCTCCCGTCCCGCACCGCACGCCGGGCTCAGGGTGTTCGACGGCAGCAGGCTCTTCCGTCGCTGCGAAGGCAGGGTGCGCATGAACTACCGCGACCGCCCTGACGCGATACGGGCACTGGTGCAGGACGACCGCGTGCATCGCGACCTGTACCTGAGCGACGAACTGTTCGCGCTGGAGCAGGAGCACTTCTTCTCGAATACCTGGAACTACCTCGGCCATGCGAGCCAGGTGCCGAATGCGGGCGACTTTCTGGCGCAGGACATCGCGGGCAAGCCGTTGCTGATGGTGCGCCAAGCCGACGGCGGCATTCGCGTGTTCTACAACCGCTGCGCGCACAAGGGCACGCAACTTGTCAGCGATGCCTGCGGCAACACCGGTAAGTTCTTTCGCTGCCCGTACCACGCCTGGACCTACAAGCTCGATGGCTCGCCGCTCGCGATTCCGATCAAGGCGGGTTACGAAGGCACGCAGCTTCGCGAGTGCGCGTCGGGGCAGGGGCTCACGGACCTGAAGCACGTGGCCGTGTACCGCGAGTTCGTGTTCGTGCGGCTCAGCGATCAAGGCCCGGGCTTCGAGGACTACTTCGGCGAGGTGCTGCGCGCCATCGACAACATGGTCGACCGTTCGCCGGAAGGCAAGCTCACGCTCGCCGGTGGCGCGATGCGCAACATCATCCACTGCAACTGGAAGATGTACCTGGAGAACATCAACGACACGGTGCATCCGATGTCGACGCACGAGTCGGCGACGCGGGCGGCCAACACGGTGTGGGCAGGCCATGCGGCGGACGAACCCAAGCCGATGGCGATGGAGCAGATCCTGCCTTTTGGCGCCGGCTACGAGTTCTTCGACAAGATGGGCGGGCGGGTGTTCGCGAACGGACACAGCGTGCTGGGGATCAACTTCAGCATCCACTCCAACTATGCGCAGGTTCCGGACTACGAGGCAGCGATGCGCGAGGCCCACGGGGCGGAGCGTGCGACGGAGATCCTGCAACGCTCGCCGCAGAACTCGGTGCTGTTTCCGAGCCTGTCGGTGAAGGGCTCGCCGCAAGCGATCCGCGTGATCCGGCCGTTGGCTGCGAACCGCACCCTGGTGGAGGCCTACGCGTTCCGCGCGGCCGGTGCGCCGGACATCCTGTTCGAGCGGGCCATGAGCTACAACCGGCTCGTGTTCTCGCCGATGTCGATGGTGGCGCATGACGACGTGCATCTGTTCGAGAGCATGCAGCAGGGCTTGCGCGCCGAGGGCAATGAATGGGTGAGCCTGCATCGCGACTTCAAGGCCGGCGAGTTCGACGTGTCGACGCAGGACACCAACGGCACCAATGAACTGCTGATGCGCAACCAGTTTCGTGCGTGGTCGCACTTCATGACGCTGGGCAGGGAGGCGACAGCTTGACCACCGCTGCGCATCATCGCCTCGACGAAGCCGCGCTATGCCGTTTCGTCGCGGACGAGGCCGCCTTGCTCGACGAGCGCCGCTTCGACGATTGGCTGGACCTGTTCGCCGACGACGGCCGCTACTGGGTGCCGCTGCTGGGCCGCATGCAGGCCGACCCGTATTCGCACAACTCGATCGCCTATGAAGACAAGCTGCTGCTGCGCCTGCGCATCGAGCGCCTGAAGGATCCGCGTGCGCATTCGCAGCATCCGACAAGCCATTGCCAGCATGTGCTGCAGGCGGCGAGCCTGGAGCACAGCGACGCGCACGTGGGCACGGCCGTGCTGCGCACGCCCTTTCTCTATATCGAGTCGCGCGGCGAGCAGCAACTGATGCTTGCCGGCAGCTACCAACACACGCTGGTGCGCACCGCCGACGGGCTGCGCATCCGGCAGAAGCGCGTGAACCTGCTGGGCGCCGAGCGCGCCTTGCCGGCCGTGCAACTCTTCATCTGATTCTTTCCATTTCCCGAACCACAACACCACGAGGAGTTCTTCCATGAATCGCTTGATGCAGACCCTGACCCGCAGCACGGTGGCGATCGCCGTGATGACCGCATGCGTCGCGAGCGCATTGGCGGCCGATCTCAAGGTCGGGCTGAGCGTTTCGCTGTCCGGTCCCAATTCCTCGCTCGGCGTGCCGTACTCCAAGGGCATGGCGGCCGCACAGGCCTACAAGGGCGAGATCAACGGGCGCAAGGTGCAGCTCATCGTGCTGGACGACGGCTCCGACCCGACCACCGCCGGCCGCAATGCGCGCAAGCTGATCGAGGAGGAAAAGGTCGACGTGATCATGGGTACCTCGGGTGTGCCGGCCGCCATCGCGATGGCGCAGGTGGCCAAGGAAACGAAGACGCCGATGATCGGCCTCACGCCGATCCTGCTCGACGCCGCGGACAACCCGTGGGTCATGACGGTCGCGCAGCCGACGCAGCTCATGATCGACGCGGTGGTCGAGCGCATGAAGCGCAACAACGTCAAGACGGTCGGCTACATCGGTTTCTCCGACGCGTGGGGCGACCTGGTCTACACCGCGATGATGAAGGCCGCGCCCAAGGCCGGCATCACGGTGGTGAGCAACGAGCGCTATGCGCGCGCGGACGCATCGGTCACCGGCCAGGTGCTGAAGATCGTCGCGCTCAAGCCCGATGCGGTGATGACGGGCGGCGCAGGCACGCCCGGCGCGTTGCCTTTCCTGGCCTTGCAGGAGCGCGGCTACAAGGGCGGCGTGTATGGCCAGCATGGCCTGATCAATCCCGACTTCGTTCGCGTGGTTGGCGCAGCCGGGCAGGGCGCGCTGATGCCCACCGGCCCGATCATCGTGGCCGAGCAACTGCCGGACAACTATCCGACCAAGAAGATCGGCCTCGATTTCCGTGCGGTCTTCCAGAAGACGAACAACGCACCGACCACCGATGCCTTCTCGGCCTATTCCTTCGACGGCTGGCTGGTGTTCGCCGATGCCGCCGCGCGTGCCAAGGGCGAGCCGGGCACGCCGGAGTTCCGCGTGGCCTTGCGCGACGCGATCTTCAGCACCAAGGAAGTGGTGGGCACGCATGGTGTCTACACCTTCAAGCCGGGCGACATCTCCGGTGTGGATGAACGTGCCCGCGTGATCGTGAAGCTGGAAGACGGCAAGTGGAAGCTGGCGCCCTGAATGCCAGCTGCTGACATGAAACAAAAGGGAGCGCTTCAATGACGTGGGACGTGGCACTCATCCTGGGCATCGACGGTCTGGCCAACGGTGCCGTTTATCTGCTCGCCGGCCTGGGCCTGGTGCTGATCTTCTCGGTGACGCGGGTGGTCTTCGTGCCTTTCGGCGACGTGGCCGCCTTCGCGGCGCTGACGCTGGCGGCCTTCGAGACCGGCCGCACGCCGCCGACCATCGGTCTGGTGCTGACGCTCGCCTTGCTGGCCACGTTGACCGAAGTTGGCAGCCTCGTCCGGCGCGGTGAATATGCGCGCATTCCTAAGGCCGTCCTGGCCTGGGGACTTGTGCCCGCCGTGCCCTGCCTGCTGGCCTGGCTGGCTGCGCGCGCGGGCATGCCGGCGGTGCTGCAAATCGCGGCCTCGGTGCTGCTGGTGGTGCCGATCGCACCGCTGTTGGCGCGCGTGGTGTTCCAGCCCATCGCGGATGCGTCGGTGCTGGTGTTGCTGATCGTGTCGCTGGCGCTGCACTTCCTGCTCTCGGGGCTGGGACTGCTGTTCTTCGGGCCCGAAGGCTCGCGCACGCAGCCGCTGGCCTCCGGCATGCTGACGCTGGGCGATGGCTTCACGGTGAGCGGGCAGGTGATCCTGATGGTGACTTCGGCGCTGGTGCTGAGCGGATTGTTCTTCCTGGTGTTCGAGCGCACGGTGGCCGGCAAGGCCCTGCGCGCCACCGCCGTCAACCGCGTGGGCGCGCGGCTCGTCGGTATCCGGCCCGCGCGCACGGCCATGCTGGCCTATGGCTGTGCTTCGCTGCTTGCCGGATTGATCGGCATCCTGATCGCGCCTGTGACCACGATGTACTACGACTCGGGCTTCATCATCGGATTGAAGGCTTTCGTGGCCGCCATCATCGGCGGGCTGGTGAGCTATCCGATGACGGCTGTCGGCGCGCTGGCTGTTGGCCTGGTCGAGAGCTTCGCCTCCTTCTGGAGCGGGGCGCTGAAGGATGTGATCGTGTTCAGCCTGCTGATTCCGGTGCTGATGCTGCGCTCCTTCCTCGCGGCGCATGTGGAAGAGGATGAAGAGGAGTTGGACCAATGAACCACCGTTCCAACTTTCGCATCCTGATCGGCGTGGTGGTCGTCGCGATCCTGTTCGCGCCCCTGGTCCTCGGCAACTTCACCGTCTCGCTGATGAACGACATCGGCATCGGTGCACTGGTGGCGCTGGGCCTGGTGCTGCTCACTGGCGTGGGCGGCGCGACCTCCTTCGGGCAGGCGGCCTTCGTCGGCATTGCGGCCTATGCGACCGCATGGCTCACCACGGCGCAAGGCATGTCACCATGGATCGGTCTGCTGTTCGCGCTGCTGCTGACGGGCTTGTCGGCGCTGGCCATCGGCATGCTCACGCTGCGACTCGGCGGGCACTTCCTGCCGCTGTCGACCATCGCTTGGGGCCTTTCGATCGCGATGCTGTTCGGCAATGTCGATGCGCTGGGCCGTCATACCGGGCTGTCGAACATCCCGGCCTTGAAGATCGCGGGCTGGTCGCTGGTCGATCCGCGTGCCATCTACTACCTGATCTGGTTCATCGTCGGGCTGGCGATCCTGTTCAGCTACAACCTGCTGGCATCGCGGCCGGGCCGCGCAATCCGCAGCCTGCGCGGTGGTGCGACCTTGTTGGCCAGCGTGGGGGCGGATGCTTACCGCGTGCGCCTGACGTTGTTCGTGCTGGCTGCGTTGTTCGCCGCGCTGGCGGGCTGGCTCTACGCGCACATGAACCGCTTCGTGAGCCCTGCGCCCTTCGACGTGCGGGCCAGCATCGAGTACCTGCTGATGGCGGTGTCCGGTGGGCTAGGGCAACTGGCCGGCGCGCTGGTCGGTTCGGGCCTGGTGCTGGTGCTGAAGAACGCGCTGCAGGACGTGTTGCCGATGCTGACGCAACGTGCCGGCCAACTGGAAGCGATCACCTTTGCGGCGCTGTTCATCCTGCTGGTGCACTTTGCGCGCGGCGGGCTGATGGGCTTCCTGCGCAAGATGACGCACGGCCGCTTCGCCGCGCCGCGCTCGGATGAAAAGCTGGCCGCACCGGTCGAACCGCTGCCGCATCGCAAGCTGCCCGCGCGCGGCACGCGCATCCTGTCGGTCAATGGCGCGGTCAAGCGCTTCGGCGGCCTGGTGGCGGTGAACGAGGTCAGCTTCGACGTGAACGCGGGCGAGATCATCGGGCTCATCGGCCCGAACGGCGCCGGCAAGTCGACCATGTTCAACCTGCTGACCTGTACGCTGCCGATGACGGCCGGGCAGGTGCGCTTTCTTGACCGCGACATCGCCGGCATGCCGCAGCGCGAAGTCGCGCGGCTGGGCTTGGCGCGCACCTTCCAGCACGTGAAGCTGCGGCCGCAGATGAGCCTGCTCGACAACGTCGCGCTCGGTGCCCATTCGCGTACGAAGGCGGGCGTGCTCAAGGCGGGCTTGCGGCTCGACCGCACGGAAGAGCGGCAGATCCTGCAGGAGGCCAAGCGTCAGCTTGATCGCATCGGCCTGGGCGACCGCGCCCATGAACTCGCCGGCAGCCTGCCGCTGGGCACGCAACGCATCCTGGAGATCGCCCGTGCACTCGCGGCCGACCCGGTGCTGCTGGTGCTCGACGAACCCGCCGCCGGCCTGCGCCGCAAGGAAAAGATGGCGCTCGGCGACCTGCTGCGCAAGCTCCGCGAGGAAGGCGTGACGATCCTGATCGTCGAACATGACATGGACTTCGTGATGAAACTGGTGGACCGACTGGTCGTGATGAACTTCGGCTCCAAGCTGGTCGAGGGCGTGCCCTCGGCGGTGCGCGCGGATGAGCGTGTGCAGGCGGCGTACCTGGGGAGCGTCGTATGAGTTCCATGTTGGAGATCGGCGACCTGCATGTCTCGTATGGCCAGGTCGATGCGGTGCGTGGCGTGTCGCTCTCGCTGGAGAAGGGCCAGATCATCTCGGTCATCGGACCGAACGGCGCAGGCAAGACGACTTTGCTCGCCGCGGCGATGGGCCTGCTGCCTTCCAAGGGCATCCTCAAGTTCGAAGGCGAGGACATGCATGGCCTGGACGTGGAATCGCGCGTCGAGCGCGGCCTCTGCCTCGTTCCGGAGAAGCGCGAGCTGTTCGGCGAACTCACGGTGCTCGACAACCTGCAACTCGGCGCCTACACCAAGCGCCTGCGCAGCGATGCGCTGAAGAAGCGGCTGCAGTCGGTCTACGACCGCTTTCCGCGCTTGGCGGAGCGCAAGTCGCAGCGCGCCAACACGCTCTCCGGTGGCGAGCGGCAGATGCTGGCCGTGGGCCGCGCGCTGATGTCCGCGCCCCGCCTGCTGATGCTCGACGAGCCCAGCCTCGGCCTCGCGCCGCTGGTGGTGCGCGACATCCTGACGATCGTGCGCAAGCTGCGCGATGACGGCGTGTCGATCCTGCTGGTGGAGCAGAACGCGCGTGCGGCGCTGGAGAGTTCGGACGAAGGCTATGTGCTGGAGACCGGGGAGATTGCCTTGCACGGCGCGTCGGCAGCGCTCTCCAGCGACCCGCGCGTGCAGGCGACCTACCTCGGTGGCGGCACGCACGATGAGGATTGATCGCCCGCAGGAGACGCGTGCATGACACAAGCTGAAGCCTCTCCCGTGCGAACCCTGCCGGCCATGCTGCAACGCCTGGCCGCGCGCTTCGGCGACAAGCCCCTGCTCTCGATCGCCGGCACACGCTGGACGCATGCACAGGCCGCCGAGATCGTCGCCCGCCGCGCCGGTGCGCTGCAACGCGCCGGCGTCCAACGTGGCGACCGCGTCGCACTCATGTGCGGCAACCGCGTCGAATGCCTTGAAGTGTTCCTGGCCTGTGGCTGGATCGGCGCCATCTCCGTGCCGATCAACACCGCGTCGATGGGCCCGCAGATCCAGTACTTCCTGGCCAACAGCGGCGCGCGCCTGCTGGTCATCGAGGATGCGCTGGCCGAACGACTGCAGACGGCAGACTTGTCGCAGACCGACCTTGCCGCGATCTGGATCGTCGGCGGTAACAACGCGGGCGAATCGCGGATCGGCACCGTCCCGTGCATACAGATGCCGGAAGACGGCGAAGCCGCCGAAGCCGCCGACGTGCAACCCGGCGACACCCTCGCCATCCTCTACACCTCGGGCACCACCGGCCCGGCCAAGGGCGTGACCTGCCCGCATGCGCAGTTCCACTGGTGGGGCGCCAACACCGCCCGCATCCTCGGCGTGGGCGCCGACGACGTGCTGTGCACCACGTTGCCGCTCTTCCACATCAACGCGCTGAACACCTTCGCGCAAGCCGCGCTCACCGGCGCCGAGGTGGTCTTTGCACCGCGTTTTTCCGCCTCTGGCTTCTGGCCCGCGATGCAGGCCTGCGGCGCCACGGTGGTCTACCTGCTCGGTGCGATGGTGCCGATCCTGCTCGCGCAGCCGGAAGGCGAGGGCGAGCGTGTGCACCGCGTGCGCATCGGCCTCGGGCCCGGCGTTCCCGCGCAGGCCGGCGCGGAGTTCCGCCGCCGCACCGGCGTGCAACTGCTGGAAGGCTACGGCTCGACCGAGACCAACTTCGTCATCGCCACCCGCCCCGATGCGCCACGCACGGGCGTCATGGGCTGGCTGCAACCCGGCTTCGATGCGCGCGTCGCCGACACATCGGACGCGGCCTTGCCCGATGGCCAGGCCGGTGAACTGCTGCTGCGTGCCGACGAGCCCTTCGCCTTCGCCACCGGCTACTTCGGCATGCCCGACAAGACCTTGGAAGCCTGGCGCAATCTCTGGTTCCACACCGGCGACCGCGTGGTGCGGGAGTCCGATGGCGCGTTCCGCTTCATCGACCGCATGAAGGACGCGATCCGCCGCCGCGGCGAGAACATCTCCTCGTATGAAGTGGAGCAGGTGCTGCTGAGCCATCCTTCGGTCGCGACTGTCGCGGTCTATCCCGTGCAATCCGAGCTGGCCGAAGACGAAGTCATGGCCTCCCTGATCGTGCAGCCCGGCACCCGTGTCGACCTCACCGTACTCGCAGCGTTCTGCGAAGGCCGCTTGCCGTACTTCGCCATCCCGCGCTACATCGACATCGTCGACGACCTGCCGCGCACCGAGAACGGCAAGGTCCAGAAATTCAAGCTGCGCGAACGCGGCGTGACGGCGACAACCTGGGATCGCGCCCCCACCCGAAAGAAATAGCACCATGCCATCACTCGACAACCGCCACGCTGTGGTCACAGGCGCGGCACGCGGTATCGGCGCCGAGATCGCGCGCACGCTCGCCGCCGACGGCGCCCGGCTCACCTTGCTCGGCCGCCAGCGCGAGACCCTGCAACGCCTGGCCGACCAACTCCCCGGCGGCGGCCATTTCATCGCGGTGGCCGACGTGGCCGACCAGGCCTCGGTCACCGCCGCCTTCGCCGAGGCACGCGCCGCGCTCGGCCCCGTGGCCATCCTCGTCAACAACGCCGGCCAGGCCGAAAGCGCGCCTTTCCACAAGACATCGCTGGAACTCTGGCAGCGCATGCTCGCCGTGAATCTCACCGGCAGCTTCCTCTGCGCGCAGGCCGCGTTGCCCGACATGCTGGAGGCCCGTTGGGGCCGCATCGTCAACATCGCGAGCACGGCCGGCCAGCGCGGCTATGCCTACGTCAGCGCCTACACGGCCGCCAAGCACGGCGTGGTCGGCCTCACGCGCTCGCTCGCGCTCGAAGTGGCGCGCAAGGGCATCACGGTCAACGCCGTGTGCCCCGGCTACACCGACACCGACATCCTGCGCGACAGCGTCGCCAACGTGGTCGCCAAGACAGGCCGCAGCGCCGACGAAGCCCTGGCCGAATTCGCGTCCGTGAACCCGCAGCAGCGGATCGTGCAACCGGGCGAGGTGGCGAATGCGGTTCGCTGGCTTTGCGGGGAGGCGGCGGCGTCGGTCACGGGGCAGTCGATCTCGGTGTCGGGTGGCGAAGTGATGTGACAGGCGACCGCTCGCGGCTCACTCAGTCCGCCTTGATCCCGCGGTCCTTGATGAGCTTGCCCCACTGCGGCAGTTCCTTCTCGAGTCGGGCGCGCGCTTGCGCGGGCGTCGACGGAATCGGGTCGAACCCTTCCTTGGTCATGCGCGCAGCAACTGCGGGAGACTTGAGCGCCTCGTTCAGGCTCGCGTTCAGCTTGTCGATGACGGCCTTGGGCGTGGCGGCGGGGGCGAACACCATGAACCACGTCTCGAAGTTGTAGTTGGGCAAGCCGGCTTCAGCGAGCGTCGGAACGTCGGGCATCAAGGGCGAGCGCTTGGTGCCGGTGACGCCCAGCGCACGCAACTTGCCGCCTTGCACCTGCGGCAGCGCCGCCGACAGCACGGGAAAGCTCAAGCTGACCTGCCCGCCGATGGTGTCGACGAGTGCCGGGCCGCCGCCGCGATAGGGAATGTGAACCAGTGGAACCTCCGCATTGGCCTTGAACAATTCAGCCGCCATGTGAAAGGTGCTGCCGCCGCCAGCAGAGGCATAGTTGTGCTTGCCGGGTTCGGCCTTCAACAGCGCGATCAGCGACTTCACATCCTTCGCCGGCAGGTTGTTGGTCACGACGAGCACGTGCTGTGAACTCGCGACCATGCCGATCGGCGCCAGGTCCTTCAGCGTGTCGTAGGGCATCTTGGGCGTCAGCGAAGGATTGATCGCCAGCGAGACGGTCTGCAGGCCGATGGTGTAGCCGTCGGGGGCGGATTTCGCCACGGCATCAACGCCCAGGTTGCCGCCCGCACCGGCCCGGTTGTCGACCACCATGACGCCGCCGAGCTTCTTCGCCCACTCGTCGGTGACAAGGCGCGCCGCAATGTCGGCGCTGCCGCCGGGGGCGTAGGGAACGATGAGTTTGATCGGGCGTTGCGGCCAATCCTGGCCTTGGGCCTGGGCGCCGAATGACGCGCTGATGGAAAGGGCCAGCGAAAGAAGTGCGTGACGGCGATGCATGGTTTGTCTCCTGGGGTTGCTTGAATTCGAGGGGATCACTGCGCGTCGAGACGCGCCTTGGTACGTCCGGCCACGTCCTTCACCCACGGCTGGGCGGCCCAATGCCGGGAAGCGAATGCCTCGATCTCGGCCTTGTGGCTCAAGGAGGCGCCGATCATGTCCAGGCCCTGCATGAACATGGTGCGGTGGCGCGCGCTCATCGCGAACGCGAAGGTGTGCTGCGCGGACTTGACCGTCATGGCCTCCACGTCGATGGCGACGTGCAGCGGCGTTGTGCCCTGCCGAGATTCGTCGAGCAATGCCTGCACTTCGTCCTCGGGGAGGATGACGGCCAACAGGCGGTTGTTCATGGCGTTCGAATAGAAGATCTCGCCGTAGGCGGAAGCAATCACTGCCTGGATGCCGAACTGCTGCAGCCCCCACACGGCATGTTCCCGGCTCGAGCCGCAGCCGAAGTTCGGGCCGGCGATGAGGATGCGGGCATCGGCGTACGCGGGCCGGTTCAGGACGAAGTCCGGCTTGATGTCTCCGTCACCGGTGAAGCGGTGATCCCAAAGCAGGCCCCGGTCCAGACCGGCCTTGTCGATGCCGTGCAGGAACTGCTTCGGCATGATCTGGTCGGTGTCGAGGTTGGCAATCTCGATGGGCGCTGCGATACCTTCGATACGGTTGGCAAGCTCGGTCATGCGATGCTTTCAGAAGTTGCAAGGTCCATGTGACGGACGTCGGTGATGTGGCCGGTGATCGCGGCTGCGGCGGCCATGGCGGGGCTCATCAGGTGCGTGACTGCGCCGCGCCCCTGGCGACCTTCGAAGTTGCGATTGGTGGTCGATGCGCAGCGTTGGCCCGGGGAAAGAATGTCGTCGTTCATCGCAAGGCACATGGAGCAGCCTGGCTGTCGCCACTCAAGGCCGGCGTCGATGAGGATCTGGGCGATCCCCTCCGCTTCGGCCTGGACCTTGACCGCGCCCGAGCCGGGAACCACCATGGCCCTGAGCGTCGGTGACACATGCCGGCCCTCGACGACCTTCGCCACGGCGCGCAAGTCCTCGATCCGTGCGTTGGTGCAGGACCCGATGAAGACGTGGTCCACCTTCAGCCCTTCGAGGGTCATGCCCGCTTGCAGGCCGGTGTAGCGCAGCGCCTGCTCCGTGCTGAGCCGCTGCGAGCCTCCCGGCGCCGGCACGTTGCCGTTGATAGGGATCGCCTGGTCAGGGCTGGTGCCCCAGGTCACATGGGGCGCCACGTCACTGGCGTCGAAGCGATGCTCGATATGGAACACGGCGTCGTCGTCGCTGAACAGGGTCGCCCAATGGGCCAGCGCGCGATCCCGGATGTCGCCGTTGATGTCGGGGGCGCGTGCCAGCACATAGTCGATGGCTGCCTGGTCCGGCGCGATGAGCGCGCCGCGTGCACCTGCCTCGACGGTCATGTTGCACAGCGTGAATCGGGCTTCGATCGAAAGCGCGTCGATTGCGCTGCCGCAGAACTCGACCGCATGGCCGCGCGCACCTTGCGCGCTGATTCGGCTGATGACCATGAGGATCAGGTCCTTGGAGGTCGTGCCGATCGGCAGTCGTCCGTCGACCCGAATCCGCATGTCATCCGCGGTGCGATAGACCAGCGTCTGCGTCGCCAGCACATGCTCTACCTCCGACGTGCCGATGCCGAAGCCCAGCGCGCCCAATGCACCGTAGGTCGTGGTGTGACTGTCGCCGCAGATCACCACCATGCCGGGCCGGATCATTCCATGCTCGGGCGCGATGATGTGCTCGATGCCCTGGAGCGCATCGTTCGTATCGAACAGCGGAATCCCATGGCGAACGCAGTTGCGCTTCAGGTTGCTTGCCTGCAGCGCAGCGGCGGGGTTCTGGATGATGCGATTCGCGACCGGGTGCGTCGGGATGACGTGGCTCACCGTCGAGACGTTCTGCGCGGGCATCAGCACTTCGCGACCCTGTTCGTGCAGTCCGGCGAAGGCCTGCGGACTGGTGTATTCATTCATCAGATGCAAGTCACAGAACAGCAGGACGTTCTGGTCGTCGAGTCGTGTGACCGTGTGGGAGTCGACGAGCTTCTGATAGAGGGTTCGAGACGGCATGGCCTGTCCTTGGTCGTGGGTGGGTCTTGAAATCTGCGGGCCTTCATCAGTGGCCCTGTGCCAATGAAGCGAAGTCTATTGATGAGCCGTGACAACATAAATAGCTCATGGGACACTTCATAGTTGCCTTCAAGGAATGAATCGGCTGATGGATACCTTTTCAGATCTCGCGTTCTTCACGCTGGTCATCAAGCTCGGAACGCTTGCCGCCGCTGCCCAGCAGATGGGCGTTACAGCGCCTTCGGTCAGCAAGCGCCTGGCGGCCCTGGAGGCGCGTCTGGGCGTGCGATTGCTCAACCGCACCACGCGGCGCATCAGCCTGACGCCGGAGGGCGAGACCTACGTGAGCGAAGGCGCCCGCGTGCTCGCGGACATGGATGAACTGGAACGGCGAGTGGCGGGCGCCAAGGCCGTTCCGCGCGGTCAGATCAAGCTGAGTGCGACCCTGGGTTTCGGTCGCCGGCATGTGGCGCCCGCGCTGTCGAAATTCGCGCGTGCCTACCCGGAGGTCGAGGTCCAGTTGAGCCTGACGGAAAAGCCGGTGAACCTGGTCGAGCAGGGCTTCGACGCCTCGATCCGTTTCGGCGAACTCCCCGATGCACGCCTGACCGCGCGCCTGCTGGCGCCGAACAAGCGCATCCTCTGCGCCGCGCCGTCCTATCTGCGCCGTGCCGGCGAGCCGTCGCTGCCGGGCGAACTGCAGCGGCACCATTGCCTGTTCATCCGCGAGAGCGACGACACCTACGGAACCTGGCACCTGCGCTCCGGCACCCGGCAGGAGACCGTCAAGGTCCGCGGCCCGCTCAGCAGCAACGATGGCGACTGCGCGCTGTCATGGGCGCTGGAAGGGCATGGCATCCTGATGCGCTCGCTGTGGGATGCCGCGCCCTACCTGCGATCAGGCCGCCTGCGACCTGTGCTGCCGGAGTGGTCGTTGCCCAAGGCCGACATCTACCTGGTATTCCCGAACAAGGGCAACATGTCCGCCAAGACGCGCGTGTTCGTCGACTTCATGCTGAAGCGGTTTGAAGCGCACCGCGAATCGAGCGATGAGAGTTGGGGCTGGTAGACCTGCACGCACCCGACCGCGACAGCGCTCGTGCGAGCGCTGCTGTTCTGGGTGCTGGATCAGTGCATCAATACCCCGCCGCCAGCCCCGTATTCCGCCGCGGATCATTCGCGCCGTAGAACCGGTTGTTCGCCACCGGCTTGCCCCCAAGCGACGGAGCACCAACGATGATCGCCGCGAGGTGATTGGCCGGTTGCGGCTCGCCGAGGTTGTGGCCCATGTCGACCAGGATCTTGCGGGTGTCGGGACTGAACGCATAGGTCTCGACGTTGGTCACGTCGGGCAGCCACTGCTGGTGGAAGCGCGGCGCGTCGACCGCCTCCTGCACGTTCATGCCGTAGTCGATGGCGTTGATCATCGTCAGCATCACGGCCGTGATGATGCGGCTGCCGCCCGGCGTGCCGACCACCATGACGGGCTTGCCGTCCTTGGTGACGATGGTCGGGCTCATCGAACTCAGCGGACGCTTGCCGGGGGCGATCGCGTTGGCCTCTCCCTGCACCAGGCCGTACAGGTTCGGCACGCCGACCTTCGAGGTGAAGTCGTCCATCTCGTCGTTCAGCAGCACACCGGTCTTCGCCGCCGTGACCTTGGCGCCGAACCAGTCGTTCAGCGTGTAGGTGACCGCTACCGCGTTGCCCCACTTGTCGGCGATGGAGTAATGCGTGGTGTTGCTGCCTTCATGCGGCGGGACGCCCGGCTTGATGTCCTTGGAGACACCGGCCTTCTTCGGGTCGATGACGGCGCGGATCTTCTCGGCATAGCCCTTGTCGAGCAGGCGGTCGAGCGGGTTCTTCACGAAGTCCGGGTCGCCCAGGTGGCTGTTGCGGTCCACGTAGGCGTGGCGCATGGCCTCGATCTGGTAGTGGATGCCCTGGGCCGCGCCATAGCCCAAGTCCTTGAGCGGATAGCCCTCGAGGATGTTGAGCATCTCGCAGATGATCACGCCGCCCGAGCTGGGCGGGGGCGCCGACACGACGTGGTAGCCGCGGTAGTCGCATTCGACGGGCGCCATCTCGCGGGTCTTGTACTGGTCGAGGTCGGCCTGCGTGATCAGGCCCTTGCCGGCCTTGCTCGACGCCACGATGGCATCGCCGACCCAACCCTTGTAGAAGCCGTCGGTGCCCTTGGCGCTGATGGTTCGCAAGGTCTTCCCGAGGTCTTTCTGCACCAGCTTCTGGCCGGCCACGAAGGGCTGGCCCTTGTTCAGGAAGATGGCGCCGCTCACAGGATCCTCCTTGAAATCGGCGGTGGAGGTGTTGAGCAGGTCGACGTCACCCTGCTGCAGCACGAAGCCTTTCTCGGCCAGCTGGATGGACGGCGCGATCAACTCGGCGCGCTTCAGGGTGCCGTACTTCTCGCGCGCGTACTCCATGCCGGAGACGCTGCCCGGCACGCCGACCGCGAGGTGGCCCTTGGTGCTCAGGCCCTTGATGACATTGCCGTCCTTGTCGAGGTACATATTGGCCGTGGCGCCCAGCGGAGCCTTCTCGCGGAAGTCGAGGAAGGTCTTGCGACCGTCGGCCAGTTGCACGGTCATGAAGCCGCCGCCGCCCAGGTTGCCGGCGGCCGGGTACACCACCGCCAGCGCATAGCCGACAGCCACCGCCGCATCGACCGCATTGCCGCCGCGCTTGAGCACGTCGACGCCGACCCGGGTGGCCAGGTGCTGCGCACTCACGACCATGCCGTTTTCCGCGGCGACGGGGGCCTGGGATGCGGCCTGCGCGGCGACGCTGGAAAGCACGGCGGCGCTGATGACGAGCGACAGCCGGAAGGTGTGGAGTTTCATGGATGTGTCCCTGTCTTGTGGTGTGGAGGAGGGCTGGGCCGGATCGATGTCACGGGCCCTGTCTCAGTTTAGTGACACGGCTTTGGCGTGGCACGTTGCACTTGAAACAAGATGGAACGTAATGGTCGGGCGCGTCGTCCGACGCAGGGATTCAGTGGCGGAAATTGGTGTCCAGGAAGTCGATCAAGTCGAGCGTGACGTTGGCCTTCTGGGTGACATTGGTGTAGATGGATGCGCCGCGACTGATGCAGCTCTTTCGCATTTCCGGAAACAACGCGGCCGGGTCGGTCTCCGGAAAGGTCTTGCCGTCGTAGCTGAAGCGCCCATCGGGCTCGACCACCACGTTGCATTTGGCCAGGCCTTCCATGTTCGTGCTGCGAAACATGATGCGGTCCTTCGGATCGCCGTCGAACGCGGTGGTTGCCCCGGAGTAGATCTTGACCTGGATCTTGCCGCCCGCCGCCGCGTACTCGCTCGCGAGCGCCTCGCAGGGCTTGACGCCCGTCACTTCGTCCTTGCCGCCAATCGCGACGAACATCTGTGCGGTCGGCTTGGGCTGCCGCGGGTGCAGGAAGCAAGTGGCGCCCACCGCCATGACGAGCGCGAACCGGTCGCTTTTTTCCGCAGGCAGGAATGTCCGGTCGGCGACCAGCAAGGCCACGGTGCCGCCGCGTCCGGAGCCCATGAGCGCCATCCGGTCGGCGGGGTAGCCGAGGGAGACGAGGTAGCGCTTTGCGGCGAAGGTGTCGCGCATCTGTTCATAGAGGCTGATGGCCGTGTTGTCGGTCGACGCGGACGTCACGCGCCGCGCGCCGTAGGTGTCGATCACCAGCACCGTGTAGCCGGCGGAACTGATGGACCGGGCGTAGTGGCCCTCGCGCATGTCGCTCCAGCCGTCGGCGGCATTGACGATGACCACTG
The DNA here is from genome assembly GCF_037889955.1 of Variovorax robiniae. Taxonomy (NCBI): domain Bacteria; kingdom Pseudomonadati; phylum Pseudomonadota; class Betaproteobacteria; order Burkholderiales; family Comamonadaceae; genus Variovorax; species Variovorax robiniae. Next base: position 212,882 of record NZ_JBBKZS010000007.1, on the reverse strand, counting down.
CCGCCTTGGCATCACCGGGCGGCTTGAACACCACGGCCTTGATCTCCAGTTCCGGTGCGCCTTCACGCGGGGACTTGAAGCTGACGAGGGTACCGCCCTGGGGCTGCGCATAGGTCATTGGAACTTGCATCCACGGGTGCGCGGGCCGGCTCGGCGACCACACCAGCGGGTCTTGTTGCGCCCGGACCGCAACGCTGCAAAGCACTGCGATGGCCAGCGCTGCCGCACGGTGAAGCGTCGATTGGAGCCGAGTCATTTGCTGCCCTCCGGAAGTCCCGCCATTCGAAGTCCCTCCACCAGCCGCTCGCGTTGCGCAAGAAAGCCGGGGTCCGTCGACGGGTGGGTGAGAACCACGTAGGCGATATTGCTCAGTGGTTGCAACTGGCGGTGCCGTGCCATGTTGGCCGCGGCGGCTGCCTTGCGGCCATGCAATGCGTCGATGGCCGCGAGCATGAGGTAGGGCCGACCGTTGTTCGGGAACTCGGCCGTCCAGTTGCGCAGGATCTCGTAGGCTTCTTCGTCGCGCTGTTGCGCGAAGGCCGCCTCGGCCCGGCACTGGATGAGCCATTGCTTCGCCCGCGTCTGGTGGGGCTGCAAGCCCGATGCCCTGGTCATGTGTTGCTGGGCATCAGCGAAGCGGCCTTGCCGCACCAGCGCGATCGCCATGCGCAGGTGGCTGGCCTGGTCGTCGGGGCTGATCTCCAGGCTGCGTTGCCAGACCCAGAACGCCTCGTCGGGGCGCTGCCGCAAGAACAGCAACTCGGCCCAGGCCGACAGGTTCTGCGCATTGGCCGGGCCGAGCTCCAGGGCACGCTTCAGCACCTTCTCGGTGATGTCGAGTTCATCGCGCGGCGACTTGCTGAAGTAGTTGTAGAACGCCACGAGGTGTGTCACGCCGAGGCCGATCGACGCATCTACGGAATTCGGGTCGACCTCCGCGGCGAACTCGAAGCGCTGGCGCGCCCGTTCCAGATCTTCCTGCGTGTTGCCGCGGTCGAGGTCGCGCCAGGCCAGGACGATGGCGTCGACCGGATCCTTGTCCCGGCCGGGCAGCCGGGCCCGCACGCCTTCGATCTCGTAGTAGCGGGCCTTCAGGGCGCTGGCCACGTCGCGTCCATAGGCGGAACGCACGGCTTCCTCGTCGCTCTTGAATTCGGCCTCGTGCAGGCGGTAGACGGCTCCCGTGGCGATTTCGGTCAGGTTGGCTGCCACCCGGACGGTGCTGCCGTCGCGGACCACGCGGCCGCCCAGCACGAAACGCACCGCCTGCTCCCGGCCGATGCGCTCGAACTCCGGCGCGGCGGGATCCTGCTGCATGGTGGCGCCGCGTTCGATGACCCGCACGCCTGTGCGCTCCAGTTGGGCGCCGATGGCATCCGCCATGTCGTCGGCCAGCGTGGAGCCCGCGGTCTTGCCGCGCCGATCGCTGAAGGCCAGCACGGCAAGCGCGCGCCGGTTGATGACCTCTTCGTCGATGTTCACCGGCGGTGTGGCATGCCGCAGCGATTGCCATCGCCAGGTCGCCGTTGCGCCGCCGATGACGCAGGCCACCACGATGCTCGCGATCACCCAGTGCCAGCGGCGGGACGCGTGCGGCAGCACCATGGCCGGCGCCGCGGCGACGGGCGCCACGGGCGCGGTCGAGTTCGGCGTGGCGACAGGCACCAGCCTGAAGGCGCCCACGGGCTTGGCGATGTTCTTCACCTGCTGCGGGCCAATGTCCTCGAAGTTGGCGTGCGCCTGTTCGGAGGACAGTTCCTCGACGGCGTGCGACACGACCAGGCCGCCGGGCTCCGCCAGTGCCTGCAACCGCGACGCGATGTTGACGCCGTCGCCGTAGACCGTGCCGTCGGGCTTCTCGATCACGTCGCCGACGTGGATGCCGATGCGGAACTGCAAGCGGAGCTGCGCGGGCGGCTGGCTCGATCGGGAAGCGAGTTCATCCTGGGTCGCGACCGCTGCCCGGACCGCGCCCACCGCCGTGTCGAAGACTGCCAGCACCGAATCGCCGGCGGTGTCCACGACACGCCCGCCCATCAGCGCGACTTGTGTCCGAAAGACCTGGCGGGCCTCGTCGAGTGCGGCCAGCGTACCCATCGCATCGCGCGCCATCGACCGCGAATAACCCGCCGCGTCCGCTGCCAGGATGGCCAACAGTCGATGACGGATGTCGGTCTGCATGGTGGATTGCGGGTGGGCAAACTCCAGGGACGAGCGACGGCCATTGTCAACCCGTGGAACCGATTCATGTGGTCTTTTCCTCCCCAAAAAGGGGGAGGAACTCCCGCCGGATTCAATCCGTCGCCACAGCCTTCCCCGCCGCATCGAACACCATCGTCTTCCCCGAGAGCGGCACCAACGCCGGCATCTTCGCCGCCTTCAGGAAGGCCTCCGTCTTGCTGCCCGGCCGGACCTTGCCGCCGACGGTGCCGACCTCGTTCGCATGCGACACGATCACGGAGGCGGGCTTAACGAGTTCGTTCATCACGTAGGCTGCCTCGGCCGGCCCGGTGGTGAAACCGTCGCCGATGTTCATGACGGCCAGCTTCGCCTTGTAGTGGTCGCGCACCACGCGTTCCTGGTCGGCCAGGATGCCGGTGTCGCCGGAGAGGTAGGCCACCAGGCCGTTGCTGAAGGTCAGCACGTAGCCCGTCGCGTCGCCCACATTGCCCGCGATGCCCGCGTCCTTCATCGCCTTGCCGAGGTCGCCGCCGACGTAGTCCGGGTCCACGCCGTTGCTGTGCAGCGCCAACACCGTCGCGATGCGCACGCCGCCGACCACCACGCTGCCGCCGAAGCGGGCCAGCACGGAGTTCGCCGGATCGCCGCCATTGGCCTTGAGCTTGGCCGCGAAGAAGGGCGGCATCTCGCTGCCGGTGACGATCTTCGATTTCTTGGCCAGCGCGATCTCCACGGCGCTGGTGTTGGGCAGCGCCGAAACGGACACGTCGGGGCTTGCGCAGGTGCCCGAGTTCGGCTCCTTGTTGTGCGCATTGCCGACGTGGTCGCCGTGCATGTGGCTGACCAGGATGATGTCGATCTTGCCCAGGCGCGGATCGTTCGCGCCGGCCACGGTGCGGCCCGGGTCGTAGAGGATGCGAGTGCCGTTCGGGTCCTCGAAGACGAGTGCGCGGTCCTGCGGGCAGAACTCGCCGTCGATGCCGCCGAGCGGTGTCACCTTCACGTTCTGGGCCAAGGCGGGAAGGGCCGCCAACGTGGAGATTAGGGCGATGGCGGTGAACTTGATCGAGCGTTTCATGGAGTCCTCTTGGTTGATGTCGAAGGGAAGTTGATGCTCAAGTTGGTGCCAGCCGCGCCAGCGGAGTGACGCCGGTCTCGGCAGCAAGCGCGTCGAGTTCATCGAGCAGCGCAGGCGCCAGCGGGATGCCGTTCTGCGCATGCTTGCGGCGCTTGTCGAAGCTCTGTTCGCCGGGCAACCAGATGCGCTCGACATGGGGCATGCGCTCGCTGCCGCGGATGTCGCGCACCAGCGTGTCGACCGCCTGCTTGAACACCGCAGGGTCGCCGAAGGCCGCCAGGTCGATGACCAGGATCGCCTGCCCCGTGTTGGTGACCGAGACATGGTCCGCATTGAAGTCGATGACGTCCCGACCCATTGCCGCGCCGCCCAGCGTGCCGGACAGCAGGCCGACGATGAGCGCGAGCCCGTAGCCCTTGTAGCCGCCGATGGGCAGCAGGAAGCCTTCGTTCGATCGCTTGGGGTCCAGCAGTGGCTCGCCCTGCCGGTCGACCATCCAGCCCGTCGGCATCGGCTCGCCACGCTTGGCCAGCGCCTTGACCTTGCCGTAGGCCGCTACGGTCGTCGCCATGTCCAGCACCACGGGCGGCTCGTCGCCGGCCGGGATGCCGGCCGCGATGGGGTTGGTAGACAACAGCGCCTCGGTGCCTCCCCACGGCGGCAGGTGGTTGGCATTGCCCACCGCGAAGTAGAGCCCGAGCATGTCGTGCTGCAACGGCCGGCGCGCATACAGCGACGCAGGCCCCGCATGGTTGCTGAAGCGCGTGCCGACCCATGCGACACCGGCGCTGCGCGCCTTCTCGATGGCAATGTCCACGGCCCGCGTGACGACCAGGTGCCCCATGCCGTTGTCGCCGTCGACCACCGCCATGGCCGCGCGCTCATGCACCACGCGGATCTTCGGATGCTTGTTGATGCCGCCCGCGCGCAGGCGCTTGAGATAGGGCAGCAGGCGGATCACGCCGTGCCCATCGCTGCCCTGCAGGTCGGCCTCGGCCATCAGGGCGGCGACCGTGGCGGCATCCGCCGGTGGCAAGCACTCGTTGATGAAGACCGCCTCGATGAAGCGCCGAAGCGCGTCTTGTGAAACTCGATATGCATTCATGTGGATAGCGCGAGGCCTTTCATTCGGCTTTGATGCCCTGCTCGATGATCAGCTTGCGATAGAGCGCGTACTGCGTCTTCAAGGCCTGGCCGAATTCGGCGGCGGGCATGCCGCGCGGCGTCACGCCGATGGACGACAGCTTCTCCTTCATCGCGGGGTCGGCCAGCGTCCTTGCGATCTCGGCATTGAGCCGGGCCACGATCTCCTTCGGCGTACCCGCTGGCGCCACCAGCGCAAACCATGAGTTGAAGGTGAAGCCGGGCGTGCCGGCCTCGGCGAAGGTCGGCACGTCCGGAAACTGCGGCTGACGCGTCGCCGACGACACGGCCAGCAATCGCAGCTTGCCCGCTTGGATCAGCGACACCACCGTGCCCAGTCCTTGCATGCACACGTCGACCTCGCCCGCCGCAGCCGCGACCGCCGCTGGCGTCGCACCCTTGTACGGCACATGCAGCAGGTCGATGCCGACCCGGCCGGAGAGCAACGCCATGCCGATGTGCTGCGGGCTGCCGTTGCCGCCCGAGCCATAGGTCAGCTTGCCGGGCGCGGCCTTGGCTGCCGCGATGAAGTCGGCCAGCGTGCGCCAGGGCGAATCGGCCTTCACGACCAGGCCCCATTCGACGGTGCCGACCAGCGACACCGGCTCGAAGTCGGTGAGCGCGTTCCACGTCATGTGCGCCTGCATGTTGGGCACCATGGTCAGCACGCTGTCGTTGAAGCCGCCCAGCGTGTAGCCATCGGGCGCGGCGCGCGCCACCTTTTCGGCGCCGATCAGTCCGGCCGAGCCGGGGATGTTCTCGATCACGAAGGCCTGGCCGAGGCCTTCCGACATCTTCTGCATCACCACGCGGGCCGCGTTGTCGACGGCGCTGCCGGGTGCGAGCGGGATGACCAGGCGGATCGGCTTGGTCGGCCATGCGCCTTGCGCCCATGCGCGAAGCGGAACCGTGGCGGTGGAGGCGAGGGCGGCGATGGCCGTGCGGCGTGAAAAGGTCATGAGGTGCATCCGTAGGGATCGGAATCAGGTGCGGGCACGCGGCGGCGCCACTGCAGCGCCTTCGATGCCATGCCGCCGCAAGGCGTCTGCGACGAAGCCGGAGGCCTTCATCTCCTCGATGAATCCGCTGAGCCACGCCTGCGCGGCGGTGCGGCCCTTGGGCACACCCATGGCCTGTTCGATCACCATGAAGCGGCCCGGCAGCAGGCGCACATTGCCCACGCGCTTCGCGTCGGCTTCCAACTGTTGCTTCACGCCGGCAGCGACATCCAGGTTCTGCGCGATGAAGAGGTCGGTGACGGCAGGCGAGGTCGCCGCGCGCACCAGCGTGGCGGACTTGATCTCGCGCGTGAGGAACAGGTCGTAGGCGCTGCCCCGGCCCACGGCGATGCGCGTGCCGGCGCGGTCCACATCCTCGTTGCGGCGCAGCGAGGATTCGTTGCGCACCAGGTAGGCGCCTTCGATGATCACGTAGGGCGCGGTGTAGTCCATGTCGGCACCGCGGACCGGGTCGATCGCGACGAAGGCCAGGTCGACCGTGCGTGACTTGACCGCGTCGACGACGTTGCCTGCGGAGTTGAACTGCACCAGCTCGACAGGCAGGCCGAGCCGCCGCGCGGCCTCGCGCGCGAGGTCCACCGACACGCCGCGCGGCTCGCCGTCCGCGCCGCGGTTGGCGAGGATCGGGTTGCCGAAGTTGATGGCCGCGCGCAGCTTGCCTGTGCTGCCGAGTTCGGCGATGGCGCCTGCGCGCGGGTCGGGTTGCGTGGCCGCACAGCCGGCCAGCACGAGTGCGGTTGCGGCGCAGAAAGTGCGGCGGCTGCCGATGAAGCCGTCAGGCGAGTCGTGGCGTTTCGTCATTCCTGTTTCCATGGCGCTACGGCCTCGCCAGTGTGGTCAAGCCGTGCACATCCTGCGCATCACCCAGCGTCCAGCAGGCCTTCAACAATTCATTGCTCCTCTGCGCACCCAGGAGCGCATCGGACAAGCCGTGGAACTTGCGCTCCAGGTCCGCATCGCTCATCGGTCGTTGCAGGGAGCCGATGGCATGCTCCACGAACACATGCTCGCGACGCCCATCGACAAGCACCGCCGTCACATCCGCACTCGCCTCGTCGATGCCGTCGTCCACCGTGGCCACCACCTTGCGGCGCAATGCGACCACGTCGGCGCGAGTCACGATGTCATCCGCAAACTCCTCCTCCGCCGCGCGGCCGAAGATCAGGCCCGCCGCGCAGCCGTGGTAGACGCTGAACTTGCCCTGCAAGCCATCGGCCGGCTCCTTCTTGCCGGTGAGTTCCAGCACCAGCGAATGCACCTTGAGCTCGATGCGCTCGACCTGCCCGGGTGCGATGCCGCGCTCGCGTAACTGCACGCAAGCATCGATGCTGGGATGGATCACGATGCCGCAGGCAAAGGGCTTGTAGCTGTTGAACGAAATCTCGAAGCGCTCGCCCAGTTCATCGGTCACTTCGTTCCACGCATGCTTCGGCGACACCACCTGTGCCCAGCCGCGCGGTGCTTCGAGCGCCTTCGGGCTGGCGGTGTAGCCGTGCTTCGCCATCAACGCGGCCATCAGGCCGGCACGCGCCGCCCCGCCCGGATGGAAGGGCTTGGTCATGGTGCCGAACTGTTCCCGCAGCCCGACCGGTTGCGATGCCGCGATACCCAGCGCCATGGCGGTGCGCTCCGCGTCAAGGCCGAGCAGGCGCGCGCAACCGGCCGCCGCGCCGAGCATGCCGGTGGTGCCCGTGATGTGCCAGCCGCGGTCGTAGTGGTCCGGGTAGACCGTGTTGCCGAGGCGGCAAGCCACGTCGATGCCCAGCACCAGCGCGTCGATCACCGCGCGTCCGCTCGCGCCCGTGTGTTCCGCCAAGGCCAGCAACGCCGAGGCCACCGGCCCGGCCGGATGGATGATGGTCTTGAGGTGCGTGTCGTCGAAGTCGAAGGTGTGCGAGCTGATGCCGTTGAGCATGGCAGCGCTGGCCATGTCGACCTTGTCCGCGCGGCCGAGCAGGGTGGCTTGCGGCGCGGGTTGAAGCTCGCGCACCGCGGCCAGTGCGGCCTCGACCGCTTCATGCTTCGCGGCGCCGACCGCGCAGCCCAGCCAGTTGAGGAAGGTGCGATGCGCTTCGTGGTCGACCGCATCGCTCCAGCCGCGTGAGGGATGGTTGGCGGCGAACTCGGCCAGGATGCGCGTGATGGGCGGGGCGTTGTGGTCTGCAGCGACCTGCGTGTTGCGTGCCATGTGTGAAGGGTCCCTTCAGTTCTCGAGCACGATGTTGCGTTCGCGTGCCAGTTGGGTCCAGCGCGCGAGGTCGGCGCGGATGTATTCGCCGAATTCCTTCGAGGTCATCGGCATCGGTTGCACCGCCTCGACGGCCAGCTTGTCGGCCAGGTCGGGCGCCTTGAGCACAGCATTGAGCGTGTCGTTCAATTGGCCCACCACGTCGGCCGGAATGCCAGCCGGGCCGACCACGCCATACCACTGCATCGCGTCGAAGCCGGGCAGGCCGAGTTCCTCCAGTGTCGGCACGTCCTTGATCTGCGGATGCCGCTCCTTGCCGGTCACCGCCAGCGCGCGCACGCGGCCCGACTTGATGTACTGCATGGCCGCGGCCAGGCCAGGGAACATCGCCTGCGTCTGTCCGCCGAGCAGGTCGGTGAAGGCCGGCGCGATGCCGCGGTAAGGCACGTGCGTCATCTCCAGGCCGGTCTGCCCCTTGAACAGTTCCATTGTCAGGTGCGTGAGCGAGCCCTGGCCGGCCGAGCCGTAGCTGAGCTTGCCGGGGTTGGCCTTGGCATGCGCGATGAACTGCGAGAAGTCCTTCGCCGGCACGTCCACGTTGATGACCAGCACGTTGGGCGTCCCGCCGATCATGCCGATGGGCGTGAAGTCCTTGACCGGGTCGTAGGGCACCTTTCGCGTGGCCGGGCTCGTGCCATGCGTGGCGACGTAGCCCTGCATGAGCGTGTAGCCGTCCGCCGGCGCGCGCGCCGTGGTCTGCGATGCGATCACCCCGCCGCCACCGCCCTGGTTGTCCACCACGAAGGGCTGGTTCAGCAGCTTGCCCCAGCGCTCCGTCACCGTGCGGCCCACCATGTCGCTGCCGCCGCCGGCCGAGACCGGCACGATGTAGCGGATGGGCCGGGCCGGGAAAGGCTGGGCGCGGGCGAGGCCATGGAGCCCGAGCAGGGCTGAGGGCAGTGCGAAGTTGAAGGCACGGCGTTGCATGGAATGTCTCCTTGGCTCGACGAATGCGGCGGGTCCGGCGTTCAGTTGCGGGTGCGTTGCAGCCGGTCGTAAGCGTCGCCGACATGGCGCGCCATCAGTTCCTCGCAGCGTGCGATGTCGCCCTTGCGCAGGGCCCGCGCGATCTTCGTGTGATCCGCGATGGAGGCGCGCATGCCGGTGTCCTGGGACAGGTTCTTCAGCCGCGACAGGTGCAGCTTCTGCACGATGCCCTGGTAGGTGGCGGCCAGCGCATGGTTGCCGGCGGCCTCGACGATGGCCCAGTGGAAGTGCAGGTTCTCGCGGTAGTAGCGCTGCACGTCGTGCGCCGCGAAGGCTTCGTTCATGACGACGATCGACGCGTCGAGCGCATCGGCCAACGCGATGCGCGCGGCAGTCTCCAGCCGCGCCGCGCGCCGGCCGGCATAGCCGTCGAGCAGCCCGCGCATCTCGTACAGCTCGCGCACTTCCTCCTCGTCCGGCTCGCGCACGAACACGCCTGCATGCTTGCGCGCGACCACCAGGCCGGTGCTCTCCAGTTCACGCAATGCCTCGCGCACCGGCACGCGCGAGATGCCCAGGCGCGCCGCGACGTCGGGCTCGTTGATGCGCTGGCCCGGCTGCAATTCGCCGCGCAGGATCATCGCCAGCATGTCGTCGCGCACCAGCTTGGCCAGCGGGATGTCGCGCACCGTGGAGAGGTGGTCGGCCGCCGGAGCGGAGAGCCAGGGCATCATGGGGAAGTCCTTTGTACGTGGAATATCGTATACGACATACCAAAGCGGGCCCAGTACCTGCACATCGGGGAAAGTACCCGGGCGGGTGGTCGAGACCTTCGTTGAACCTCATCGCGGCCGGGCCGGGCCGGTGCGAGGCGCAGCAAACCTGACGAATTGGTCAGGAAGGCGCGACGCATTTCGGGGTCTGCGTGCATTGAAAGCGTTGCCCGAAGTGGCTAGGCTCTCGAAGTTCCCGCGCCGAAGATCCCTCAAGTTCACTCCAAAGGATGAACCCCATGAGCACTGAAGCCACGTTGGAAGCGCTGCGGCCCCATGCCGATGAATTCATCGCCATCCGGCGCGACATCCACCATCATCCCGAGCTGTCCTTCAAGGAACAGCGCACCAGCGACCTGGTCGCCGAGCGCCTGGAGGCATGGGGCTACAGCGTGGAGCGCGGCCTCGGCGGCACGGGCCTGGTGGGCCAGTTGAAACGCGGCAGCGGCACCCGCTCGATCGGCCTGCGCGCCGACATGGATGCGCTGCCGATCAAGGAAGAGACCGGCCTCAAGTACGCGAGCCGCAATGCCGGCGTGATGCATGCCTGCGGCCACGATGGCCACACCGCCATGCTGCTCGGTGCCGCGAGGTCGCTGGCGGAGCGCGCGCAGTTCAATGGCACGCTGAACCTGATCTTCCAGCCTGCCGAGGAATACGGCACCCGCGAGAGCGGCGCCATGCGCATGATGGACGACGGCCTGTTCGAGAAGTACCCTTGCGACGCCATCTTCGCCATGCACAACATGCCCGGACATCCGCAGGGCAAGCTGGTGTTCCGCGACGGCCCGATGATGGCCTCGTCCGACAAGGTCTTCATCACGCTGAACGGCCGCGGCGGCCATGCCGCGATGCCGCACCGCGCGGCCGATCCGCTGGTGGCCGCGGCCAGCCTGGTGATGGCTTTGCAGACCGTGGTCTCGCGCAACGTCGATCCGCAGCAGACCGCGGTCGTCACCGTGGGCATGCTGCAGTCGGGCATCGCCAACAACGTGATCCCGCAAAGCGCGCGGCTGGCCCTGAGCGTGCGCGCGCTGGAGCAGAGCGTGCGCGACCTGCTGCAGAAGCGGATCACCGAACTCACCCAGGCGCAGGCGCAGAGCTTCGGCGTCACGGCGGAGATCGACTACCAGCGCGGCTACTCGGCGCTGGTCAACACGCTCGCCGAAACCGAGTTCGCGCGGCGCGTCGGCATCGAACTGGTGGGGGCAGAGCACGTCACGCTGCATGGCCCGGCGCTCACCGGCAGCGAAGACTTCGCCTTCATGCTCGAGAAGCGCCCGGGCTGCTACCTGCTGATCGGCAACGGTGACGGCGACAGTGCCGGCGCCTGCATGGTGCACAACCCGGCCTACGACTTCAACGACGACAACGTCGTGATCGGCGCGGCCTACTGGACCCGCCTGGCCGAGCGCTACCTGAGCAATGCGCCGCTGGCCGCCTGAACGGTTCTTCCGGCCCCGCGAGGGCAACGTCCACTACAACAGAAAGAGGGCGACATGAGCACCACACCACAGGAAACAGCGGTCTGGCGACACGCCGCCACCGACGTGTACAGCGGCGGTGCCGCCCCGCGCACCGAGCGCGTCTCGCGCAGCATCGTCGCCGCGACGGTCGCCGGCAACGCGATGGAGTTCTACGACTTCACCACCTATGCCTTCTTCGCGGTCTACATCGGCAAGACCTTCTTCCCCGCGTCCACGCCGCTGATGAGTCTGCTGCTGTCGGTGGCGGTGTTCGGCGTCGGCTTCGTCACGCGGCCGATCGGCGGTGTGCTGATTGGAGCCTTTGCCGACCGCGCCGGCCGCAAGCCCGCGATGCTGCTGACCATCGCGCTCATCACGATCGGCACGTTGGGCCTGGCGCTGACACCGTCCTATGCAAGCATCGGCATGGCCGCACCGATCATCGTGGTGCTGTGCCGGCTGGTGCAGGGGCTTGCGCTTGGGGGCGAGGTCGGACCGTCCACGGCCTTCCTCATCGAGATCGCGCCCAAGGGCCAGCGCGGCCTCTATGGCAGCTGGCAACTCGCCAGCCAGGGCCTCGCCGCGCTGGTCGCCGGGACCATCGGCGTGGCATTGACGCTTTCGTTGTCACAGGAGCAGATGCTGGCCTGGGGCTGGCGCGTGCCTTTCATCCTGGGCCTGCTGCTGATCCCGATCGCCATCTACTTGCGCCGCCGCATGCCGGAGACGCTGGAGCATGGCCCCGTTGAAACGACCGCCGGCGCGAAGCGCGAGGGCCTTGGCAGCTACACGAAGCTCATCCTGCTCGGCATCCTGGTCGTGATGGGCGGCACCGTGTCCACCTACGTCGGCAACTACATGACGACCTATGCGATCTCGACGCTGAAGCTGTCGCCCGTGATCGGCATGACCGCGACCGTCGTGTTCGGGCTCGCGACCTTCGTCTTTTCGCTGGTGGGCGGCTGGCTGGCCGATCGCTACGGCCGCCGCTGGATCATGGTGATCCCGCGCGTGGCGCTGGCGCTGCTGACCTACCCGGCCTTCATGCTGCTGATCGAGCACACCAGCTTCACCAACCTGCTGCTCGTGACCACGCTGCTGGGCGGCATGACGGCCATCAGCGGTGCGGCATCGCTCGTGATCGTCCCGGAACTGTTGCCCAACCACCTGCGTGCGCTGGGCATGTCGATTGCCTACGCAGTGGGCGTGTCGCTGTTCGGCGGCACCACGCAGTTCATCATCACCTGGCTGATCGGCGCGACTGGCAACCCCGCGGCGCCGGCCTGGTATGTGACCGGCACCAGCATCGTCTGCGTGCTGGCGATGCTGGCCTTGCCGGAGACGCGCAGCAAGACGCTGGAGCGTTGAGTCGCCGGCAGCAGGCGATGGCCGTGTGCGGAGGTGGGGCTAGGCGCTGACCCGGCCGGTCACCCGCGCCCACAGCGCACGCAGCCGTCGCGCGCGATCCTCGAAGAGGTACGAGCCCACGAGCGAGAGCAGCCCCGACACGATGCCCGTGAGCACGGCTTCAAGGTGAAAGCCGCCATAGTGGTTCTCGTGCGCAAAGGTGTCGCCGAGCGTCGTCAGCAGGCCCACGAGCAGCGCGGTGCCGTATCGGTTGCCATAGAGCCTGCCCACGGGCGTAAAGGTCAGCAGCAAGGCGAGAATGCCGGTGATCAGGCCCGTCTGCAATGCGGTCGCCCAATGCGGCAGGCTCAGGAGATTGCCGAGGCTTCCCGGCATGCAGGTCATGCAGGCGCTGGTGGGCTGCCAGAAGCGCTGGAAGAACAGGACCACGCGGCGCTTCCAGGAGATGGGGTTCATGGCGATCCTTTCTGCGGGACATTGTGAATCTGCCTGGCGAGTACGTCACGCAAGACGTTTTGGATGCACGCGCCTAGACTCCGCTTTCATGAACCCACTGAACCCCACCACCATCGAGAGCTGGCATGCGCATGTCTACTTCGATGGGCAGTCGCGTGATGCTGCATGGGCGTTGCGCGAGACCATCGAGAAGGAACTGGCCGGGCGCATGGAGATGGGCCGTTTCCATGAGAAGCCGGTGGGCCCGCATCCGATGTGGAGCTACCAGTTGGCCATCCCCGCGGCCGACTTTCCCCATGTCATCGGCTGGCTTGCGCTGAACCACGGCGCGCTGGACGTGTTCGTACATCCGAACACCGGCGACGAGTTGCGCGACCATCGGGACCGCGCGATCTGGCTGGGCAAGTCCTATGCGCTGAACCTGGCGATTTTCATGGGCTGACCGCCCTCGGATGCCGGCACGTGCCGGCGGATCAACTTTCGTCGTCCTTCTCGTCGTCGATGCTTGCGCTCCAGCGCGTTCCCCAGCCCCCGCCCTTGGCGTCGTCGAGTTGCCGCCGATCCCGCTTCGTGGGCCGTCCTTGCTCCAGGCTGTGTGCGGGCTCGGTGCCCATGCGCCGCAACTCCCGCGCCGCGGCCTGGGCGGCGATGCTCTCCGGCGTCTCTTCATAGAGCTTCTGCGCGACCGGCGCCGGCCCACGCATCCCGCTGAGGCCGAGCACATTCACCACCCGCGTGACTGCCCCCTGGCGCAGCGTGACCAGGTCGCCGACCTTCACCTCGCGCGAGGCCTTGGCAATGTCGCCATTCACCTGCACGCGGTGCTTGCCGATTTCGTCCGCAGCCAGCGAGCGCGTCTTGTAGAAGCGTGCGGCCCAGAGCCATTTGTCGATGCGGAGTCTGTCCATCAGGACGGATTGTCCAGCGGAAGCCAGGCCCATGCCGTCAAACCGACGACCTGTTCATTGATTTCCCTGTTGTCCAGTGAAATCCGCCCGCCCAGCGCCAGCACGATCTCGCGGCAGATCGCCAGCCCGAGCCCGGAGCCGCGCGTCACGTCGCCCGCTGCAAAGGGTGCGAACAGGCGCTGCCGCAGTTCCGCCGAGATGCCCGGGCCGTCGTCCTGCACCCGCAGGCAGACGCCCGCATCCTCGTGCCGCAGCGCGACCAGCAGCCGCCCGCCGCGCGGGCTGTGCTTGATGGCGTTGTGCAGCAGGTTGCGCGTAAGCTCCTGCAGCATCCAGAGGTGCGCGCGCACCGGCGACGGCACCTCCTCGAATTCGAAATCCAGCGCCTTGTCGGCGATCAACGGCGACACATCCAATGCCACTTCGCGCGCCATGTCGGCCCAGTCGATGCGCGTCGACTCCGGTTGCTGGCGCAGTTGCTCGACCTTGGCCAGCGAAAGCATCTGGTTGGCCAGCGCGGTCGCACGCTCGACAGTCTCGTTGATCTCGCGCAAGGCCTCGTCGGGCGGCATGTCGCCGCGACGGGCCGATTGCACCTGCGCCTTCAGCACCGCGAGCGGGGTACGCAGTTGATGCGCGCTGTCGCGCACGAATCGCTTCTGGTGGTCGAGCAGCCGTTGCAGCCGCCCCATGACCTCGGTGGTGGCATCGATCAGCGGACGCAGTTCGCGCGGTGCATCGGGCGCATCGATGGGCGACAGGTCGCTTTCCGATCGTGCCTCCAGTTCCGCGCTGAGCCGGCGCACCGGGCGCGTCGCGCGCTGCACCACCAGCACCACCACGGCCGCGATCACCGCCATCAGCAACAGTTGCCGCCAGAGCGTGTCGAGCAGGATGCGCCGCGCCAACGTCTGGCGCAGCTCCAGCGTCTCGGCCACCTGGACGACGGCCATGCCTCGGCCACGTTCGCTGGCCACCGGGTTCAGCAGCACGGCCACGCGCACAGGCTCGCCGTGCACGGTGGCATCGTAGAAGTCGACCAGCGCTGCATAGGCCGGGCGCGGCGGAATCTTGCCGTGCCAGAACGGCAGGTCGTCGAAGCCCGACACCATCGCGCCCGACAGGTGCGACACCCGATAGAAGATGCGGCTCTGGTTGTCGGCCTCGAAGGCTTCCAGCGCGGAGTAGGGCACCTTCGCGCGCAACTCGGCCTTGTCGTCGTAGCCTTCGACGTCGAGTTGCTCGCCGATGGTCTTGGCCGATGCCAGCAGCGTGCGGTCGTAGGCCAGCGTGGCGGCGGCCAGGCTCTGCTTGTAGAGACTGATCGAGTTGATGACGATGAACAGGCCGATCGGCGCGAGGATGCCGATCAGCAAGGTGCGGCGCAGCGAGGTGGCGCGTTTCATCCTTCTTCGCGCAGCAGGTAGCCGAGGCCGCGCAAGGTCATCAGCGCCGTGCCGGTGCCGGCCAGCTTCTTGCGCAGGCGATAGACCACGACTTCGATGGCCTCGTACTGCACTTCGGTCTCGCCGGGGAAGACCAGTTCGAAAAGGCGCTCCTTGGTCACGGCATGGCCGGGCTTGGCCATCAGCGCAGTGAGCAACGCCAGTTCGCGCGGGGTGAGTTCCATCACCTCGCTTCGGTTGTAGATGGCGCCGCTGTCGGCCTCGAAGCGCAGCGCGCCCACCTGTTGCGAACGCACCCCGTCGTCTGCGCCCATTCCCTGGTTGCGGCGGCGCAGCGCGCGCAGGCGGGCCTCCAGCTCATCCAGGTCGAAGGGTTTGGGCAGATAGTCGTCGGCGCCCGAGTTCAGACCCATGATGCGGTCGCCCACGGTGCCGCGCGCGGTCAGCAGCAGCACGGGGGTGCGAAGCCCCGCCGCGCGCGCCTGTGCCAGCACTTGCAGGCCGTCCAGGTTGGGCAGGCTGAGGTCCAGCGCGACCACGTCGGGCTCCAGTTCGCGCCACTGCGCGACTGCCAGTGCGCCGTCCCCGCAGAGACGCACGTCGATGCGGCGCCGGGCCAGCGCGCGCTGCAGCGTGGCTTGCATCGATGGGTCATCCTCGACCAGAAGGAGTTTCATGCCAGCATT
The DNA here is from genome assembly GCF_037889955.1 of Variovorax robiniae. Classification (NCBI taxonomy): domain Bacteria; kingdom Pseudomonadati; phylum Pseudomonadota; class Betaproteobacteria; order Burkholderiales; family Comamonadaceae; genus Variovorax; species Variovorax robiniae. The sequence continues at coordinate 197,223 of NZ_JBBKZS010000007.1, read as the reverse complement.
GGGCGCGATCAGATGCCCTGCCGAGGTTCAGTGTTTTCCCCAAGGTGCCGGACAGCAAACTGACAGCAAGGCGGCGCATGATAGCCAGTCAGCTACCCGTCAGAACCACAGCCACAGGAGACTTCCTCATATGCGTCGCGATACCTTTCTGAAATCCCTTGCAGCACTGGCCGCCACCGGTGCCTTGCCCTTGTCGGCCTGGGCTGCGGCCAACGTCAAGATGATGATCCCCGCCAACCCCGGCGGCGGCTGGGACACCACCGGCCGTGCGCTCGGCAAGGCCATGTCGGATGGAAAGCTGGCCGACACCGTCACTTATGACAACAAGGGCGGCGCTGCCGGCGCACTGGGCCTGGCCCAGTTCGTCAACGGCTCAAAGGGCGACCCGAACGCGCTGATGGTGATGGGCTCCGTCATGCTCGGCGGCATCATCACCGGCAAGCCGCCGGTCAAGCTGGAGCAGGCCACGCCGCTGGCACGCCTGACCACCGAATACAACGTGTTCGTGCTGCCGGCCAACTCGCCGCTGAAGTCCATGGCCGACGTGGTCGCGCAGCTCAAGAAGGACCCGGGCAGCGTCAAGTGGGGCGGCGGTTCGCGCGGCTCCACCGAACACATCGCCGCGGCCATGATCGCGCAGAAGGTCGGCGCCGATCCTTCCAAGATCAACTATGTCGCCTTCCGTGGCGGCGGCGAAGCGACTGCGGCCATCCTGGGCGGCAACGTCACGGTGGGCGGCAGCGGCTACAGCGAGTTCGCGCCCTACATCGCCGACGGCAAGATGAAGGCCATCGCCGTCACCTCGGCGCAGCGCCTGCCCGGCATCAACGTGCCCACGCTGAAGGAACAGGGCATCGATGTCGAGATCGGCAACTGGCGCGGCGTGTACGGCGCGCCGGGCATCACGCCGGAGCAGCGCAAGGCGCTGACCGACCTGGTGCTGGCCGCACTGAAGACGCCGTCGTGGGCCGATGCGCTCAAGAAGAACGACTGGACGCCGGCCGTCATCTCCGGAGATGCGTTCGCGAAGTTCGTGGACGACGACTTCGCGAGCCTGCGGGCCATCATGACCAAATCCGGCATGGTGTAGAAGGCGCGAATATTCCTACTGCGGACGCCGATCTCGGGCCTGCGGTGCTCACTGCACGGGAGTGCAGTTCCGCTCCTCGACCCGACCTCGGCGCCCTCGCTACGGAATCTTCACGCCTTCTACCCGCCCCAGCGTGTTTCTGGACGGGGCGCGCACGCCCTGAATTCGGGATTCTTGGAACAGAAAAATGACTACATCGGATAACGCGGTGGAAACGCCATCCGCGGCCCTTTGGCCGCAGACCCTGGTCGGGGTCGGCGTGTTGTTGACGGGCCTGCTGCTCGCGATGGGCGCGGTCGATATCTCGTCCGAGGCCGGCTATGGCGGCGTCGGTCCCAACTTCCTGCCGTGGCTGGTGTCGATCATGCTCACGATCTGCGGCGCCTGGATCATCTGGGAGGCACGCACCGGCGGCTTTCGCGAGCTGGACGCCCCTTCTTCGGATGACGCGCCGGCCTATTGGCCCGGCTTCGTCTGGGTGTCGGCCGGCCTGCTGCTCAACGCCGCGCTCATCACCACGCTGGGCTTCATCCTGAGCTGCACGATGACCTATGTGCTGGCCGTGCAGGGCCTGCGCCGCGCCAACGGGCAGGCGGCGGCCAACCAGCCGCGGATGTGGCTCATCGATGCCCTGACAGGTTTCCTGATCTCGGCGCCGGTGTACTGGGCCTTCACCAAGTTCCTGGCCATCAACCTGCCCGGACTCACCAACACCGGCTGGATCTGAACATGGACATCTTCAACGCCCTCATGCACGGGTTCGCGCTGGCGATCACCCCTGCCAACCTGCTCTGGTGCCTGGTCGGTTGTGCGCTCGGTACGGCCGTCGGCGTGCTGCCCGGCATCGGCCCGGCGGTCGCGGTGGCCATGCTGCTGCCGATCACGGCCAAGGTCGAGGTCACGGCCTCGATGATCTTCTTCTCCGGCATCTACTACGGCGCGATGTACGGCGGCTCGACCACCTCCATCCTGCTCAACACGCCCGGGGAAACGGCCAGCATGGTGACGGCCATGGAGGGCAACAAGATGGCCAAGAGCGGGAGGGCGGGCGCGGCGCTCGCCACCGCGGCCATCGGTTCCTTCGTGGCGGGTTCCATCGCCACCGTCATCGTCACCCTGTTCGCGCCCTTCGTCGCGGAGTTCGCGGTCAAGCTCGGGCCGCCGGAATATTTCCTGCTGATGCTGCTGGCCTTCACCACGGTGAGCGCGGTGCTCGGCAAGAGCACCTTGCGCGGCATGACGGCGCTGTTCCTCGGCCTGGCGGCGGGTTGCGTCGGCCTCGACCAGATCTCCGGCCAGGGCCGCTACACCGGCGGCGTGCCGGAACTGCTGGACGGCATCGAGATCGTGCTGGTCGCAGTCGGCCTGTTCGCCGTGGCGGAAGTGCTCTATGCCGTGCTCTACGAAGGCAAGCTCGTCGAAGGGCAGAACAAGCTGAGCCGCGTGCACATGAGCGGGAGTGACTGGAAGCGATCGATCCCGGCCTGGCTGCGCGGCACGGCCATCGGCACGCCCTTCGGCTGCATCCCGGCGGGCGGTACCGAGATCCCGACCTTCCTGAGCTATGCCACGGAAAAGAAGCTCGCCAAGCCGGAGCACAAGAAGGACTTCGGCACCACCGGCGCCATCGAAGGCGTGGCCGGTCCCGAGGCCGCGAACAACGCCACGGTGACGGCAGCGCTGATCCCCTTGCTCACGCTCGGCATCCCGACCAGCAACACCACGGCCATCCTGCTCGGCGCCTTCCAGAACTACGGCATCCAGCCGGGGCCGCAACTGTTCACCACCTCGGCCGCACTGGTCTGGGCGCTGATCGCCTCGCTCTACATCGGCAACGTGATGCTGCTGGTGCTGAACCTGCCAATGGTGGGCCTGTGGGTCAAGCTGCTGAAGATCCCCAAGCCGCAGCTCTATGCCGGCATCCTGATCTTCGCGACGGTGGGCGCCTACGGCATGCGCCAGAGCTCCTTCGACCTGTTCCTGCTCTACGGCATCGGCATCCTGGGCGTGTTGATGCGGCGCTTCGACTTCCCGACCGCACCGGTGGTGGTCGGCATGATCCTGGGCCCGCTGGCCGAGGCGCAACTGCGCAACGCGATGTCGATCGGCGAGGGCAGCGCGGTGGTGTTCTTCCAGCGGCCGATGTCGATTGCGCTGGTCATCATCGTGCTTGCCGTGCTGATCCTGCCTCGCCTGGCCAAGCGTCTCGGCGAGCGCAAGGCGCGGGCGGCGCTGGCTTCCTCCTAAGCGCGATTCGGCGAATTTGCGGCGGCGCTATCGCAGCGCCGCCGCAATGCGTTCCGCGATGCGGGCCATGCCCCAGTCATGCGGATGCGCATTGACCGCAGGGTTGGCGAACTGGGGTCCCTGGCGGTCCTGGCTGGACGGATCGGCATGGATGTCGCCGATGTCGATGTAGCGGCCACCGCGTGAGGTGCATTGCTGCCGGATCACGGCGTCGGTCGCGGGATTGCGCCACCAGGTCGAGAGGCACACCAGACGAAGCCCACGCCCTGCCGACGCCAGCAGCTTCCCATAGGCTTCGGTGAAGGCCCCCAGCTTGGCAGCCTGCACGTTGTCCCCCAACTCGACGACCACCAAAGTCGAGGCGTCGACGAGTGGACCCACCTCGGCAATGCGCCCCGCATTGGCCACGGGGTCAAGCTCAAGGCTGGAAAAGCTCAAGATCGACACCGGCAGCTTCAGCGCCGCGCCAGTAAGGTGCGCGTAGTCACGGGCCTGTGCGGATGCCGCCATGCCCCAGTGGTTCGGCCATTCCAGTTCCTTGCTCGCGGGGTGGAGCGTCAGGCTGTTGCCGATGAACGTGATGCGCGTGGCCTTGGCCGTGGGTGCAGCGGGCGGTGCGGCCTGTGCGGTGCCGCTGGTGGATGAGAGCCCCTGGCAGGTGGCGAGGCCGATCACCACGGCCAGTTTGGCGAAGAATTTCATTCAGTTTTCGTTGCGGGCCGATGCAGTGCGCCTGAGCGCCATGGCCGGCTTTTCGATGAGGTGCCACGACAGCATCGCGAGCACCAGCGTCACGATGATGGCTATACCGGTCAATGTCCACGTCGAAACCTCTGGAAGCAAGGCGGCAGTGCATTGCTGGACCGGGAATGCATAGACATACATGCCGTAGGAATAGTCGCCGACCCGGTTGTAGGCGCGAATGCCGCGCGTGCCGCCGGGCCTGTTGGCACTGCCAGGGACAAAGGCCAGGTACATCAGGACGTAGGGATGGGCGAGTCGATAGACCACCTCGAAAGCCTGTGGCGCGACGGCCGCGCCGACAGCCATCGCGACGCAGGCCATCAAGGCCCAGCGGCCCTGGATCCGCAACCGGTCACGGTAAACCCAGCAGGCCGCGCCGGAGAAGAACATCGCCCCGAGCCGGGGCGCGTCATTGGTTGAGGTTGTTGTCGCGGCCCCTCGAGAGTTGCAGGAGGCTGTCGGATCGCGGGGGCGCCGGAGCCGCCAGGGTCATCGCAAGTCCTTCGCGAAGTGCGCCCGATAGGCCGCCACCATCACCTGCGCCGACGCATGCCAGTTGAATTTCGCCGCCTGCGAAATGCCTCGTTCGATGGCGCGTGATCGCGCCACCTGGTTCGACAGCAGCGTTGATATGGCCGCTGCGATGGCGGTGGGAAAGTTGGGGTCGGCGGTCAGTGCGGCATCACCGGCGACCTCCGGCAGCGAAGTGGTGCTCGACGTCACCACCGGCACCCCGCTGGCCATCGCCTCCGCGACCGGCATGCCGAAGCCTTCGGCGAAGGTCGGGTAGACGAACACCGCCGCATGGCGCAGCAGCGCGGGCAGGCCGTGGTCCGGCACCTTCTCCATGAAGCGCACATCCTGCTCCAGTCCCAGCGTCCGCACCGCGTCGAAGATGGGTTCACTGTGGAAGTCGCGCTGTCCGATGATCACCAGCGGCATCCTCGGCCCGGGGAGCAGGGCGTAGGCGCGCAGCAGGTTCAGGTGGTTCTTGCGCGGCTCCAGCCGGCCGACGGTGCAGAGGTAGCCGCCGGGTTCCAGTCCTGCACTCCGCACATAGTCGGCGCCCTCGGCCCCCGGATGGAAGCGCGCGGTGTCGATGCCATTGGTGGTGATGGCGATGCGCGCCGGGTCGATGTCGTAGAGCCGCGCGATCTCGCCGCGCGAGAACTCGCTCACGGTGAAGAGCAGGCTGGCATGGCGCACGGCGATCATGCTGGTCACCCGCGACATGCGCACGAAGTTGGGCGTGAAATACTGCGGATGCGTCTCGAACAGCGTGTCGTGGATGGTGCAGGCGCAGGGGCCGAGCCGCAGGAAGGGCAGGCGGTACTGCATGTGCAGCAGGTCGATCCGGTGCTTGCGTTGCAGCAGCGCGAGTTGCCAGCCGAGCCGCACCATGCCGCCGGCGTGCGGCACCTCGATCAGTTCGACATTCGGCGCATGGAACACCGGGTATTCCGCACGCAGCCGCGCGGCGTTGCCCAGCAGGAAGACGAAGTCGATCTCGGGCGCCTGCACGATCGCTTCCTGGTAGACGCCGAGGATGTGGCTGCGGCTGCCCTGGAAGATGCCGTCGAAGGTGTGGAAGTCCACGCCGACGCGCGGGCGGGGAGAAGTGGGAGTCATGAGCTGCGGAGGTCCACGGTGATGAGCGCCACGCTGTGCGGGGGCAGGCGGGCGCCGAGTTTCTGGTTGGCGGAGCCTTCGAGCACCGACTCGCTGCGCGCGAGCATGTCCGGCTTGTCGCCGGCATCAAAGACGTCGGTGGTGGACAGGAGGCTCATGCGCGCTTGCACGGCACGCACGTTGCCGAATGCGAACTGGCCCTGGGCCGCGCGCCGGGGGTCCTTGTTGATGACGAGCAGGCGCAAGGCCGTGCGGCTGCCGCTCGCGTCGGAGCGCGTGGCCAGCACTTCGACCAGCGGCATGGCATCGACCGCTTCCACCTGCCCGATGCTCGCGACGCGCACGGTTTCCGCCTGCACGACGGCCGGGATGCGCTGCCCCTGGAGCGCCTCGCGCATCAATTGCAGCACCTGGAAGGCAGGCCTCGGAAACGCGCCCGCATGGATCGCGCCGAACAGCCCGTTGGCCGACAGCGACCAGTAGTTCGCCAGCAGGAAGTCGGGCGTCTCGGCGAACACACGCAACACATCGGCCAGGAAGATGGCGCCTGCGGGCGCGCTGGTCCACTTGTCCGACGGGCCCCGGCCCAGGCTGAACAGCGCGCTGTACTCGGTCACGGCCAACGGCAGCTTCTGCTTCGGCCGCAGTTCGCCGAGGAGTTGCCGCATGATGCCGAAGTCGCGTTTCACGGTGAGTGCGCCCGCGGCGGCGCCCCAGTACAACTCGGCCGGCGACATGCCGCGCTTGTAGCCGAAGGGCATGTAGGCGTTGTGCAGGCACACGTAGTCGAAGCGCTCGGTCACGATGCCCAGCACAGTGCGTGTGAAGCCTGGGTAGGGCGTGACCGGCAGGCCGGCGCGCTGGTCGGTGGTCAGCGGCAGGCCGATGACGATGTCGGGGTCGAAGGCGCGCATGGCCCGGATGAAGGCGTTGACGCGCCTTGCGAATTCCGGCGGCGGCAGGTTGACGTCGTTGCGCGACTCTTCCTTGAGGTAGGGCTCGTTGCCGAGCTCCCAGTACACGACGCGCGGCAGCTTGCGGCCGGTGACGCGCGAAGTCATGCGCGCCACGTTGGTGGCGCTCACCCAGCGCGCGGCTTCCTCGGGCGTGCCGGTGACGATGTTGACGGTGATCAGCGCCTGCGCGTCGACCGCCTCGCATAGTTCGAGGAAGCGCTGCGTGTCCATCAGCATGCGCTGGCGCTCGCGACTGAAGACGTGTTCGTTGACCGGCGCTTCCCAATGGAACAGGTCCGAGAAGGTGCCGCCCGGATAGCGCAGCACGGTCGGGCCGAGTCGGCGCGCCATCGCGAGCATCTCGGGGGCGAAGGCGCCGTCGTCCTTCACCATGTTGTCGCCGCCATAGACCCAGCCGACGTTGCTGCCGAGCACGCGGCGATTCACCGGCGTGCCCGCCGCCCGCGCATCGATCGTCACGTTGAAGGCATGCGGTTCGCCGCCGGCGGTAAACGTCGCCCTTTCCGAGCCCCCGGGGCCAGGCTCCGCCCGGCACGACGACTGCAGCAGCAAGCCGCCAGCGCCGACCGCCAGCGTCGACCCCGCGAGCCACGCGCGCCGCGTCAGTTGGTGCGCAGGATGGCCCATGCGCGCCGCATCATGTCCTGGCTCGACCGGGCCCTGCGGTCGAAGTCACCATCGGGCCGCAACAGGTTGGCCAGGTGGTACATCAGCCATCGCAAGCCGAAGCCGCAGACGGTGATGAGGTCGTACACGCGCAGGCCCCGGCCGCCGCGCATCTGCCGGTAGAACTGGCGCGGCCCCTTGAGCGAGGACAGCAGCACGTCGCCTTGCTGCTTCTTCATGCTCGCGCCCTGGTAGTGGATGATCGACACCTTCGGGCTGTAGACCACCCGGCCGCCCGCGAGCTTGAGGCGGTGGCAGAGCTCCATGTCCTCGCCGTACATGAAGTACTCGGTGTTGAACAGGCGCCCGCCAAGCTTGCTGGCGCGCAGCATCATGCAGGCGCCGGAGACCCAATCCACGTCGATGTCTTCGCCCACGTCATGGTCCAGGTAGAGCGGCAGCGGCCGCCATGCGGCGGGCAGCAGGCGGTCGAGGAAGAAGTTGTGCGTCATCAGGTTCAGCAGGCGCGGATAGGCGCCGCCGGTCCAGCGTTGCAGCGTGCCGTCGGCATTGAGCAGGCGGCAGCCGATCACCGCCACGTCGGGCTGGGTGTCCATGGCCTTGACCAGGTCGGCGATGGCATTGGGTTCCACCACCGTGTCGGGGTTCAGCAGCAGCACATAGGGTGCGACGCAGTCCTCCAGCACCTGGTTGTTGGCGCGGCCGAAGCCGACGTTGTCGACGTTGGCCACCAACTGCACTTGCGGGAAGCTGTCGCGGACCATCGCGGTGCTGCCGTCGGCCGAGGCGTTGTCGACGACGATCACCTGCATCGCGTCGGCCGCGAGGCCTCCCTGTTCGTAGACCGACTGGAGGCATGCATGCAGCAGTTCGCGCACGTTCCAGTTGACGATGATGATGCTGACCAGCGGTGGGTTCATGTCTTGTCCTGATGCATGGGAGGGGTGGGGCTGGCGCCGCCGCGGATGACGCGGGGCCGGTCCCAGAGGACGAGCCCGCCATCGGGCACGTCGAAGGTGACCAGCGCGCCCGGGCCGACGTGCACGCCGTCGCCGATGCGCACCGGGCCGAGCACGTTCGCGCCGTAGGCCAGCACGACGTCGTCGCCGATGACCGGATAGCCCGGGCCGCCGCCGATGTCGTCCATGGCCATGCCGCCGCCGATGGCGCTGCAGCCATTGATGGTGACGCGCGCTCCGAGCTTGCCGAACACGTTCACGCAGGTGGCGTGCGCGATGAGCGCCGAGGGGCCGATGGAAGTGGTGGGCGGAATCTCGGCGCGCGTGAGGTACAGGGCGAACAGCGACACCATGCGCGGCAGGCTGGTCCATCCCTTGAGGTAGAGGCAGCGCGAGATGCGATGGAACAGCAGCGCCTGGAAGCCCGGCAGGCAGAAGAAGTAGAGGCGATGCGCCCACGAGTTGGGGACTTGCAGGTGTTGCGCGATGCGATCCAGGTCGGTGCCGATGAGCCGGCGCGTTTCGCGCCAGCCGAGGCGTTCGGGGGCGAGCGAGACCAGGCCCGTTGCTGCGCTCATGGGTTTGCCCCCGATGTCTCATCCCCGCGCGTGGCGAGCGTGACGCGCGACAGCGGCGCGGCCACGAAGGCGCCAGCCGGGATGTCGCGCATGACCGCGGCGCCAGGGCCGAGCCGCGCACCATCGCCGACATGGACCGGCCCGAGCACCATCGACTTGATGGCCATGACCACGTTGTCGCCAATCACCGGCAGGCCAGGTCCGCCGCCGATGTCCTGGCTGTCGAAGCCGCCGCCCGTGCCGCCATCGCCCATCAGCGTGAAGTTGCGGCCGATGCGCCCGCAGAGCACGATCGGGAAGTGCCCGATCAGGCAGCCGGGGCCGATCGACGTGGCGGGCGCGATGTCCACTCGCGTGACGTACTGGCTGAACAGGTACATCAGGTTGGCCAGGGTGCGCCAGCCGCGCAGGTAGGCATGGCGGTAGAGGCGGTAGAGGAAGATGCCCTGGAAGGACGGCAGCAGGAACAGGAACGCCTTCTTTGGCAGCGTCACGTTGTGACCCATCAGTGGCGTGAAGCGAGCGAAGTCCAGCCGGATGCACGCGCGCGTCTCGGCCCAGCGCATCGGAGCGTCTTTCGGCGGCATGGCAGTAGAGTGATTCATCGCGAAGTCAGGCCTGTCGTGACGTTCAGGCGCGCGCCCTGGCGCGCTGGTGCCGATGCCGGTCCATCACGTCGAGGTAGAAGCGCTCCTGCGCGTCGGCCACCGCGCTCCAGTCCCATCGCCGCGCGAACTCGCGCGAGCCTTCGCCGAGCCCGGCGAGGTTGGCCAAGGGCGCATGAAGCAGCACGCGCATCGCCGCCGCATAGGCGTCGACATCGAAGGCCTTCACGCGGGGGCTGAACGGCGAGGCCACCTCGTTCATCGGCGCGATGTCCCAGATCACCGTTTGCCGCGCGGCGGCGTTGGCCTCCGCGATGGTCATGCCGAAGGTCTCGGTCCGCGAGGGCATCACCACGAACCGGCATCCCTCCAGCAGCAGTAATCGCTCGGCCGCATTGAAGGGCCCGGTGATGCGGACCCAGCGCCGCAGGTCATGGCGGTCGATGAGTTGCTGCAGTTCCTGCGGTTCCTGCACAGTGCCGGCCAGCGTGAGGACTTCGCGTTCGGATTCGGGGATCTGCGCGTAGGCGGCGAGCAGCAGGTCGATGCCCTTGGCCCGGATCTCGATGCGGCCGAGGAACAGGATGCCCATGCCCGGCAGCGGATCGGTCTCGAACAGGGCATCGTCCACGCCGTTCGCGATCACGCGGCAGTTGGCCTTGGGATGCCGGGTCTCGATGAAGGTCCGCATCGCCTCGGTCAGCACGACGAAGTTGTCGTAGAGCCGCACGCCGTACTCCTCGCCCCAGTGGAACGGCAGCTTGAGCCGGCGCGTGTAGGCGCGCGCGAAGAACCACTGAACCGAGGCAATCAGCGGGCGGTCGCGGTGACGGAACAGCGGCGTGTACGTGGCCGACGACGGCGGCATGAAGTCTTCCACCAGCAGGTCGTGGTCGAAGCGCCGCACGGCGCGGGGCAGCGAGGCGAGGTAGGTGATGTGGTGCGACGAGCCGTGGTTGCGGATCTTGCGGCCCAGCCGCACGTAGCGGATGCCGCTGCGGTGCATCTCGGGCGTCGAGCCCGCGAAGGTCGGCGTGAGCACGGTGATCTCGTGCCGCAGCGCGAGGCGCTTGTAGATCTCGTAGGTCCGGATGGGACCGCCGCCCGACAACGGGTTGCCCATGTCGTCCGGATCGAGGTGGAGGATTCGCATGAGGGGAGGGGTTCTTCAGGTCGGGTTGCGGCTGGTCAGCAGCACGAGGTCGGCGCGCAGCGTGCGCCACGGATGACGGCCCAAGGTGCCCAGCAGGATGACCGTCGCTGCGTAGGCGGCGGGCGCGGCCATCGCGGCCGCGAGCGCGCCATGCGGGAGCGTGAAAGCCATGGCGGCCACGCCGGCCGCGCAGCCGACCACCAGGCGTGCGATATGAAGCCAGGGCGCGGGCATGCCGAGTTCCCGCACCGCCCAGCGCAGGCGCCACATCACGCGGACGGTCAGGCCGATGACCACGGAAGCCGCCGCTCCCGTAGGTCCGAAGCTGGGCACCAGCGCAACCAGTGCCAGCACCAGCGCCACGAGTCCGAAAGTCAGCGCGCGCAAGTCATGCTTCTGCGCGCTCGCCGCCAGCATCGTGGACGACAGGATCACGTCCACCATCATGATGGCCGCGGCAAAGATCAGCCAACGCAGGCCGGCCGCGGCGCTGGCCATGTCGGGGCGGTAGAGCAGGTCGATCACCGGCTGCGCGAACGCCGCGCCCACCAGCGCGATGCCGAGGCCCAGCAGCAGCCCGATGTGCACCGACAGGCCGAGCGTGGTGCGGAACTGCTCGCGCGCCGACACGAACTGCCGCGACAGCGTGGGCAGCACCACCAGCGCGGTGACCGTCGGCAGCATCTGCGCCGCGTCGTAGAGCCGCGAGCCGGCCGAATAGGTGGCCACGTCATGCAGCCCGCGCAGGTGCGACAGCGTCAGCACGTCGAGCCGTGACACCAGCGCCGCGACCACCGCGATGCTGAAGAACACCGGCACCTCGGACCAATTGCGCTTCTGCAGTTGCCAGGTCCACGCGCCGACACGCGGAAAGGGCATCATCGAATGCAGGGCATAGAGCAGTGCCGCCACGAAGCGCAGCACCAGGAAGACGGTGAACACGCCGACCAGCCCATAACCGAGCCAGACGCACACGATCGCGAGTACGGTCCGCAGCAGCGCCTCGATGAAATAAAGCCGCGCCACGTCGGCCACGCGCTCCTGCGCAAGCAGCCCGGCTTCGGCCACGATGGTCCAGGCAGTTGGCAGCAGCGACAGCGCGACCAGGCCGAAGGACAGCGCGATGTCGCCGCTGTACGAGACATGGCCCCATGCCGCGACCACCAGCGCCAGCACCACGCTGACGGGCGCGGCAAAGGCGAAGGCGTTGGTAGTCTCCACCGGCAGGCTGTCCGGCGTGGTCGCGACCCGCCGCATCAGCGGCACCGTCAGGCCCAGCAAGGGCAACAACTGCACCATCAGGAAGACGTTCATCAGCAGCGAGAAGCCGCCCAGCGCCTCGGTGCCGAGCAGCCGCGACAGCGCCCAGAACAGCCCGTAGTTGAGGGCAGCCGTCGCGAGCCGCGAACCCATGGCCGAGCCCAGCGCCACCAGGAACTTGCCGCGTTTCACGCCGCGCGCTCCCGTTTGGCGAGCAGGGTCAGCGCCTGCAATACGCCGGCGGCCAGCCAGAACAGGTAGACCCTGATGTCGGCGTAGTAATTGTCGGAGTTGAAGAACAGCGCCTCGCCGACGACCGCCGCCGACAGGCCGATTGCGATGGCGAAGGTGCCATGGTCCTGCCAGCGCGACAGCGGCCAGGGCAGGCGCACGAAGCGCCACAGCAGGTACACGAACAGCAGCATCGCCGGGATGCCCAGTTCCGCTGCGACGAGCAGGAAATGGTTGTGTACGACCAGCTGGTGCAACGCGTGTTGGTAGTCGGCAGTGACGGTGGCGAACAGCGGCGTCGCGTATTCGAACGCCGCGCGGTTGTAGTCGCCGAATCCCACGCCCGCGAATGGATTGGCCTTGATGATGGTGAAGGCCATGTCCGCCAGCAGCACGCGAGATTCGAGCGCGCGGTTGTCAGGCGCAGTGAGGCGCAGCAGGATCGTTGGGTAGACGGTCACCGCCACGAATGCGCACACGACGACGGCCAACAGGATGAGCCCGAGCCGCGAGCGGCTGATCAGCCCCTTGCGGACATACACCGCGACGATGACGCAGGTGGCGAGCGCGGTGCTGGCCCATCCGCCGCGCGACAGGGTCACCAGCAAGGTCATGATCCCGCCCGCGGTCGCCACGATGGCCAGCCACCAGGCCGCCAGGGGAATGCGCGCCGGCCCGAGCAGGCACAACGCGATGGCCGGCGGCAGCACGACAACCAGGTAGTGCGCGAGCGAATTGGGGTGGTTCATGAACCCCGAAGGCCGATACGTCGTCACGCCCTTGCCGAAGTCGACGGTCGCGCCAAAGGAAAGCCCCTTGGAGCCAGGCAGCGTCAGGGGCAACTGGGTGATGGTTTGCAGAGAGACGAAGAGGATCGTCAGGAACAGCACCGCGAGAGAGGCCTTGACCACCAGCCGCAGGTCCGCGGTGTCCTGGATGGCGTGCGAGGCGACGTAGAAGCCGATCACCGCGAGCGAATAGGACGCGGCGCTGCCCAGCGACAGCAGCCCTTGCGCCGCGCCGAAGCTGCGGATCCAGATGTACACCATGAAGCCCATGGCCAGCCAGTCGAGCCCTGTCATGGGCGGCCAGCGCCGCTCCAGCAGCGCCCGACGGCCCAGCCAGGCGACCAGAAGCACCAGCAGCGCCATGTGCGAAAGCGTCAGGTACAGGCCCGGCGAGAAATAGGGGCCGGCGGGGTAATACAGCGACGTCAGCGGCGAGATGACCGCCTTGCTGATGTCGACGGGCGCCAGGAAGAACACCGCGGCCAGCAGCGGACGCCGCACCTGCCGCGTGGCCAGCGCGTAGACGGCCGCCGCCATGACGCCCAGTCCAGCCACCTGCACGCCCGTCGAGGGTGCGCCCAGCAACACCGCCATGCCGATCCCGCCCAGCAACACGCCGGCCGCGAGGAGGATGCACTCGAAGCTCGATGTGGCGCGGACCTGCCAGGTGTTCAATCGCCGCCGATCCACGAAGGAAGCGGTTGCGGCGCGCGATTCAGCACCACGCCAGTGATATCGCTGGGCGCGATGGCTGCATCGCTCAATGCGCGCCGGACCTTCTGCGGCGAGGTCCGGGCCGAGTCGACCACCAGCAGCACAGCGTCGACGCGCGTCAAGAGCGCGCCGCAATTCGCGAGCACCGGACCGTCGATCAGGCTGAGCTGGAAGCGCGTACGCAGCGCCGTGATGCCCGCCGTCACTGCGGCTGCGTTGTAGAGCTCGTCGGGCCGCTGCTCCTGCGAGACGGGGATGTAGAACAGGTGCGGCGTCCGGGTGGCATGGACCGATGTGTCGACCAGCTTGGTACCCATGGTCGCATCGACGAAGCCGGTGGAGACCAGGCCGATGTCGCCGAGGGTGGACTGGGCCGATTCATGGGCGAGCATGCGTGACACGAAACTCTTGCCTTCACCAGCCGTTGCGCTGGTCACCAGCACGACGTTCCCGCCGTGATTGCGCGGCGGCAGTTTTTCCAGCATGGCCAGCGTGAGGCGGGCTGCCAGTAACGAATCAGGATTTTTCATTCGAGGGGCGCGTCCGGCGGCGTCTTACGGGGTGGTGCTGGCAGGCTTGTCGGTGAAGGTGGGCAGGGCGCCCAGCATGGGCGTGCCCAGCAGGCGCTCGACCTCGCGGCGGCCGCGCATGCGCGGGCGAAGGAACTGCTTCAAGGTGGCCAGGAACAGGCCCAGCAGCAGACCGGCGAATGGGCCGGCCAGCGCGATGAGCTTCTTCCGACGCGCGTCGCGCGTGTCGGGCGCGCTCGGCGGGTCGACCACGATGCGGCCGTCGAGTGCCGCCGGCGTGAGCTGCATGTAGATGTCGATCTGGTCGAGCTTGCGGCGCAGTTCCACATAACGGTCCAATGCCAGCGAGCGCTGCCGCTCCAGCCGGTTGAAGGCGGCCGCGTTGGTGGCGGTCGAGCGCACCTGCGAGGCGAGGCGGGCGCGGATGTCGGCGACGCGCTGCTTCAGCTTCTTGACGCCGTCAGCCTCGTCGGTGAAGGTCTGGCGGAGTTCGTCGAGTTGGCCCTGCAGTTCGAGGTACTGCGTGACCAGTTGCGCGTTCGCTGTTTCATTGGCACCGCGGCCGCTTTCGCGACGCGTGCCCACGGCGCCTGTGGCCGCGCCAGCCAACGTGGCCGATGCGGTGAGGTCGTTGTCGTGGCTCTCGCGGATGGCCAACTGCACCATCGCGTCCTCTGCGCTCTTGAGTTCCGCCTGCGCCGATTCGATCTGCGACTTCAGCAGGTTGGTCGTGGCCGTGCCGAGGCGCCGGTTCTGTTGCGTGCTGACGCGCAGGTAGGCGTCGAGCATTCCGGCGAGCGCGCGCTGGGCGAGTTCGGGGTCGGTGCTGGCGAGGCTGACTTCGAGCACGTTGGACGTGGTCTCCGCCGTCTTGGAACGCACCGGCTCGATGCTCATGCTGGCCAGCATGTCGTCGGCGATCCGGCCCTGCCGGGTGGCGGCGTCGGTCTTCTCCGGGGTACCCAACGCGGGAAAGATCTCCATGACGATCGACCGGGCGCTGGCGATGGGCGAGATCGGGAGTTGCGAAGCCTGGACGCCGAGCTTGTCGACCACTTCGATGGCGTTGGTGCGGTTGAGCACCAGCGCCATCTCGGTCTCGATCTTGCGGCTGACCGGCTCGGCCAACTGGGATTCGCGATAAGCCGCGATGCCCGACAGGAACGACGGCGTGCCGATCTGGTCGATCTGCACCAACATCCGCGCAGTGGACGTGTAGACGGGCACTTGCGCGAAATACAGGCCCAGCGCGAGTGCCGAGACCAGCACGACGCAGGTCGCGATCAACCGGCAGTTGCGCCAAAGCATGCCCGCGATTTCGCCGGGCGAGATGAGGGTCGAGGAAGCGGAAGGACGGTCTGGGAACAGGGGAGTGGTACCGGGCATTTGAGCGTGTGTTCTTGTGTTCAGCGCCTGCCGACGTTGTCGTAGTTCAGGGCGATCGAGCCGTTCTTCAGGAAGGGCACGAGGTTGTAGACGTACTGGTTCAGCTTGTCGGCCGCGATGGCAACGCCGGACTTGGGCAGCATCACCACGTCGAAGGGGCGCAGCAGGATGTCGCGATCGGGCGAGCGCAGCGCGTCGGCGGTGAAGCCGGTGCTGACGACTTCGAGGGTGTTGTCCTGGCGGCGGCGCAACAGCATCAAGGCCGATGGGTCGCCGCTGGGCAGTTGGCCGCCCGCCTCGACCATCGCCTGGACCAGCGACAGGCCGGGCCGGAACGGCAGCGTGCCGGGCTTGGCCACCTCGCCGCCGACGAAGACCTGCGGTGCCTGGTAGCTGCGGATCACGATGGTCGGCTTCAGCCCGAACAAGCCGGCGCGGCCCACGCCATTGGCCGTGCGCACGCTTTGCGAGTTGACCGTGCGCACGATCACCGCGACGTCGGGGTTGCGCACATAGGTGGCATAACGGGCGCGCAGGTCTTGCGCGAGCTCTTCGGGCGAGCGGCCTTCGGCGCGCACCATGCCCACCAATTGAAGCTGGATCTTGCCGTCGGGCCGCAGGCGCACCACGTCGTTGAGCACCTTGGCGAAGGGGAACTTGATCTCGAGTTCATCGTTCGGGCGCAACAGGTATTCGCGGTTCGGCGCTTCGCCAGCAAGCTTGTCGAGTCGCGCGCGCAAGTCCTTCTGCACCTCGTCGACGGTGCGGTCCTGGAAGCGCACCACGCCCATGAGCGGCAGGCTCACGTTGCCGTCGGGCAGCACGCGCAGCGACTGGTCGAGTTGCGGCGCGTCCGGCACGCGCAGGTCGAATTCGTCGCCGGGCTCGAAGGTGTAGCCGGCATCGGGTTGCGGCGCGCCGGCGGCTGTCGTCGCCATCGCCATGACGGGCGGCGGCAGGGTGCTTGCTTCTTTTTGACGGGGTGGGCTCGAACAAGCTGCGAGCGCGCATGCCAGAAGAGCCGCGACCATCGGTCGGAAGGAAATCATCTATGTGCTTTCAGGTTCTTGGGGGAGCGATGTGGGCAGGCGTTGCCAGGACGAGGGGCGGCCGTGGGCCCAGGAGTGCACATCGGAGAGCAGGAATGCATAGGCTGCGAGCACGTCGCGCCAAGCGAAGGTGACGCGCGCGCGATTCAGCGTCGCGGCGCTCATCTCGCTGCGCTGCGCGGCGTCGTCCAGCAGCTTGTCGAGCGCGTCGCGGCAGCTGCTGGTGTCCTTGAAGTAGCCCGCGCCGTCGCCGGCCACCCAGCGGTTGAACTGGTTGTCGTGGGCCAGCACCGCATTGCCGGCGCCCATGGCTTCCAGCAGGGAGGGATTGGTTCCACCCACGCGATGGCCGTGCACGTACAGCATGGAGTGCTTGCGCAGCGAATGAACGATGCTGCTGTCGTAGATCGCGCCCGGGAAGCGCACCTCGCTGCTGGCCGCGGCCTGCACCTGGGCGTGGTAGGCGACCTCGGACCGGTAGTTGCCGAGCACCACCAGGTCGACGCCCCGCTTCTTCGCGGAGAAGGCCTGCACGATCTCCAGGATCGAGTTCTCCGGCTCGGGCCGTGCGATCACGGTGACGAACTTGCCCGGCTGCACGCCCAGGTCCTTCAGCGGCGCGGCATCCACGTCCTCGATGGCCGTGGTGCCATAGGGAATCGTGGTGATCTTGCGGGCTCGTACGCGCGAGGACAGGTGGCGTGCGATCTCCGGATGGTCCGCCACGAGGTGGGTCGCGCCGAGGCACCCGGCCCAGTCGTTGAGGTAGAGCCAGGCACGCGCCATCGGACCCCACTTCTGGCGCGACCATTCGATGCCGTCCATGTTCATCACGTTGGGAATGCCGGCCGCGCGCAGGCGCAGGCCGAACAGCGCGGTGTTGTAGCCGAGCGTGAGCACCAGCGAGGGCCGGTCTTTCAGCGCGTGCGAGATGCAGGCCCAGTCGAAGCGGATCGAGTTGAGGGCGGTGTCGCGCCCGACGCCGATGTGCACGCGCCGGATGCCGTGGAACATGCTTTCCCGGGTCGGCATCTTTCCGTCTTCCTGGCAGTAGACGGTGACCGCCCAGCCAGCGGAAAGCAGGTAGGGCGCGAGTTGCTCCGCGAAGGTCTCGAAGCCACCGTGATTGGCGGGAATGCCTCGAATTCCCATGATGGCGATGGATTTCGACGGGGTCGTGGAGATGGACATGTTGGACTTCATAGGAGGCGATCGAACGAAGGGGAGGTGCTGCTCGTCACGCACGCATCGAGGCTGGCGAAGGTCGCCGAAGCAGGGAGTGATCTGTAGAGGGCCGGAACCGGCCGGACGAACGGAAGCGGCGGCCTTCAGGCCGTGAGCGACTGCATGGCCCGGGTGATGGAAGAGATGCTCCGGAACACGCTGCGCGTGAGCAGCGCTTCCGGGATCTCGCCGAACTCCGCCTCGAGCGCCAGCATCACGTTGACGCTGGCGAGCGAGGTCAGGCCGGCATCACCGAGGCTTGCATCCTTGGGGAGTCTGTAGACGTCATGGACCAGGCGTCCATGCTTGCCGAGTACCTCCCGTACCACGGCCTCGACGTTGTGAATGTCGGTTGTTGTATTCATGTGTGTGACAGCTAAAACGAACTCATTTTTTTATCGACTCTGCGTACCCCACCCGCCTTGCGGGCGCCATGCTCCTATCCCGTTGCGGCCGGCTCCATCGGCCTGATCTGCGCGATGACCGTGGCCATCGCGAGGCTACCTTCATGGCTCATCGAGAGCAGGATGTCGTGTGCACCGAGTTCGCGCGCACGTGCCGCCACGTTGCCGGCCAGGCGCATGCCCGGGCGGCCAGCGGCATCACCGCGGACCTCGATGTTGCGCCAGTCGACACCGATCTCGGCCAGGTCGAGCGCCTTGATGAGGGCCTCCTTGGCGGCGAAGCGCGCGGCGAGGCGCTTGGGCGATCCGCTTGAAACCTCGACCTCGTGCGTCGAAAAGATGCGATGGACGAATCGGTCGCCGAATTCCGCCAGCGAATCCTCGATCGCATGGACGTCCACCAGATCCACGCCGAGGCGGAGATTGGAGGTGGGGTCTTGACGACGGGGGCTGGGCATGCTGACTGGGTGTTGACGTGAATCCGACGACAGGGAGCCTAACGATTCGGCCAAAAGTTGTACATAGTCATCTCGACTACCTCCGTCGGTACCGGCCATGAGGCAGACGTCGGAGCGAAACTGCGGAGGCTCGCGTCACGAACATCGTCATGGGTCCGTTTGCCTTTGTTGCCCAATGCCGTGGGGCCGGCTCGGTCGCGGTGCTTGCGGCTGGCCCCGTCGTCCCGAACTCCGCAGCCGTGCACGCTTCGGCGGTGAATGAGCGCTGCGCTTTGCAAGCAATGGACGTGTCGCGCGGAACATGGCGCGCCTGTTGCCGGACCCATTGCAGGATGAGTTGCGGGGTGATCGGAATGCGCATGCGGAGGCCTGGTGACGTGGCTTGTGCGCTTGCGGAATGTTGCGCTTCAAATGTGCCGGTGTTGGCAATGCACGACAACCAAAGAGGCTGCATTCGTGCTGTGCATTTCGATGACGATCGTTGCTTCAAGGAAATGATTGACACCACTCCGTCACTGGTTGACGAGGGCCGCGATTCGCTGAAAGAGGTCGGCATTTGCAGGGTACTGTGACGACTGTCCGTTTCAGCGCAGGGCAGGCGGCTTGAGGCACATTGCCGGGCTCTCGCATGGTTTCCAATGGGCGTCCTGGGCGCTGCCAGCGCCCTGGTTTTTCTGATGACAAGAGAGGCTTCGACATTCATGAACCAGTCGCCGCCGGCAGCGCAAGCCGCCGACCGCTATGACCCCCGCAAGTTCCACGAAGAGCTCGTCGCGCACGGCTTGCTCCATCCATCAGGCGTGAGGGGAGTGCATGGCCGGGGAGAAGTCTTCGAGCACATCCTCCAGTGCTTCGACGCGTTGTTCATGCGCACCGGTGATGCGCCTGACGCGAGGCCGATGATGTTTCCCCCGATCGTGGCACGCGAGCTGATCGAGAAGATGGGCTACCTCGGCAACTTCCCGCAGTTGATCGGCAGCGTGCACAGCTTCTTCGGCAGCGATGCGCAGGCGCGCGAGATGGCGGCCCGGGCGGCCGAAGGCGAGCGCTGGGAAGACATGCTCGACATCGCCGAGGTGATGCTGTTGCCTGCCGCCTGCTATCCGGTCTATCCGCTGTTCGGCGGCCTGCTTCCGCAAGGCGGACGCCTGGTCAGCGTGGTGGGATGGTGCTTCCGGCATGAGCCCTCCCATGAACCGACACGGATGCAGTCGTTTCGCATGCGGGAGCTGGTGCGCGTGGGTGCGCCCGAGGCCGTGCAGCAGTGGCGCGACGATTGGCTGGCGCGCGGGATGGCGATGTTCCGCAGCCTCGGATTGCCGGTGCACAGCGAGGTCGCGAACGACCCCTTCTTCGGCAAGACCGGACGCTTGCTGGCCGAGAGCCAGCGGGAGATGGCGCTCAAGTTCGAGATCGTGGTGCCGGTGGTGTCACTCGAAAGGCCGACGGCGATCTGTTCGTTCAACTGGCACCAGGAGCACTTCACCGGCAAGTTCGGCATCCGGCAGTCCGACAGTGCGGTCGCGCACACGGCCTGCATCGGGCTGGGGCTGGATCGATCAGTGCTGGCGCTTTTCAAGACCCACGGGATGGATCCGGATCGCTGGCCGCAGGAGGTGCGCAGCGTGCTGCGCCTCTGAACGGCGGCACGGCGTTCACCTGCCAGCGGGTGGCACGACGACGGCGCGGCCGTCCCGGGTGGTGTAGGTCGAATCGCTGTCGTCAGCGGGCCTGGGCGTGCCGTCCGGGCCGATCACCGTGGAGCGGCTGTCGGGGATGGTGTCCGGGTTCGTGACCTGGCCGCCGCCCGCACGGGCCAGCGCCTCACCGGCATCGCGGATGCAGGCATTGCGCTCGGGCCGGGGCAGGTTCCCACTGTTGCACTGCGCGATCGTCTGCTCGTAGCGCTGGCGGGCGGCCTCGGAGGGTTGTGCGCTTGCCGTCGACACGGCGAGTGCGAGCAGGGCCAGGAGGATAGCAATGGGCAAGCGTTGCATGGTTGAACCTCGCTTCTTCGCAGACGCGGAACGTGCCCGCAAGACTAACCCTTTCCGGCTTCCCATGCCGGTACTTCGGCTGGGCCTTTCAGGTCGTCATCGATGTGCGGATCGGCCGGTTGGCCGCGCACCTTGCGCACGGTACGCCGGATCCAGTGCTCGATGTCGTCGATGTAGGTGAACACGGCCGGCACCACCAGCAGGCTCAGCACCGTCGAGGTGATGAGCCCGCCGATCACGGCCACGGCCATCGGCGAGCGGAAGCTCGAATCCGCCGCGCCGAAGCCCACCGCGATCGGCAGCATGCCGGCGCCCATCGCGATGGTGGTCATGATGATCGGCCGTGCGCGCTTGTGGCAGGCGTCGCGCAAGGCGTCCCAGCGGCTCATGTGCTGCTCGCGCCGCGCGACGATGGCGTATTCCACCAGCAGGATGGAGTTCTTCGTCGCCACGCCCATGAGCATGATGAGCCCGATCAGCGAGGGCATCGACAGCGCCTTCTGCCCGATCAGCAGGCCGACGAAGGCGCCGCCCAATGCCAGTGGCAGTGCGCAGAGGATGGTCACCGGATGCAGGAAGTCCTTGAACAGCAGCACCAGCACGATGTAGATGCACAGCACGCCGGTCAGCATCGCCAGGCCGAAGCTGTTGAACAGTTCGGTCATCACTTCCGCATCGCCCACTTCAGCCACGCGCACGCCCGGTGGCAGGTTGGTGATGGAGGGCAGCTTCATGACCGCATCCTTCGCGTCGCCCAGGCCCACGCCCGAGAGTTCGATTTCGAAGTTGACGTTGCGCGAGCGATCGTAGCGGTCGATCACGGCGGGGCCGCCTTCGACCGTGAGCTTGGCGACCTGGCCGAGCATGACGGGGCCGCGTGCGCTCGGCACGCTGAGGCGTTCCAGCAGGGGCAGGTCGGTGCGTGCGGAGTCTTCGAGCTTGACCACGATCGGCACCTGGCGCTGTGCGAGGTTGAGCTTGGGCAGCGACACGTCGTAGTCGCCCAACGTGGCCACGCGCAGGGTCTCGGCGATGGCGCTGCTGGTCACGCCGAGGTCGGCGGCGCGGGCGAAGTCGGGGCGCACAGCGATCTCGGGGCGGATCAGGCTCGCGGTGGAGGTGATGTTGCCGAGGCCGGGGATGGTGCGCAGGTCGCGCTCGACGGCGCGGGCGGCGGTGGTCAGCGCGTTCGGGTCATCGCCTGACAACGCCAGGATGTACTTCTCGCCCGAGCCACCGAGGCCGACGGTGCTGCGCACACCGGGCAGGCTTTCCAGTGCGGCGCGGATCTGGTTCTCGATGACCTGCTTGCGCGGCCGGTCGCCGCGCTCGTCGAGCTGGATCGTGAGCGTGGCCTTGCGCGTTTCCGGTGTGCCGAAGTTGGCGAAGGGATCGCCGCCCGCGCTGCCGCCGGCCACGGTGGTGTAGACGCTGCGCACATGCTTGACCTCCATCACGCGGCGCCGCGCCTCCTCGGCCGTGGCCGTGGTCTGTGCCAGCGTGGCGCCGGGTGCGAGCGAGATGTAGACCTGCGTCTGCGAGTTGTCGTCGGGCGGGATGAAGCCGGTCTTGAGCAGCGGGATCATCGCCAGCGAGCCGAAGAAGAACAGCGTGGCCAGCACCATGGTCGAGAAGCGGTGCTTCATGGACCAGCCCACCATGCGCATGTAGACCTTCAGCCAGCCGGCTTCCTTCTCCTGCGTGACGATGGGCTTGAGGATGTAGGCCGCCATCATCGGCGTGAGCACGCGCGCGACCACCAGCGAGGCGAACACCGCGAGCGATGCGGTCCAGCCGAACTGCTTGAAGAACTTGCCCGCCACGCCGCTCATGAAGGCGGTCGGCAGGAACACGGCGATCAGCGTGAAGGTGGTGGCGATCACGGCCAGGCCGATTTCGTCGGCAGCCTCCATCGCCGCCTGGTAGGGCGTCTTGCCCATGCGCAGGTGGCGCACGATGTTCTCGACCTCGACGATCGCATCGTCCACCAGGATGCCGACCACCAGCGACAGCGCCAGCAGCGAGATCACGTTGACCGAGAAGCCAAGCAGGTACATGCCGATGAACGCGGGGATGACCGACATCGGCAAGGCGATGGCCGAGACGAAGGTCGCGCGCCAGTCGCGCAGGAACAGCCACACCACGAGCACGGCCAGGATGGCGCCTTCGTAGAGCAGGTGCAGCGAGCCCTCGTACTCTTCCTCGACCGGCTTGACGAAGTTGAAGGCCTCGGTGAGCTGGATGTCGGGATGTGCCGCGCGCATCTCGCCGAGCGCCTTCTGGATCGCGGCGCCGACCTCGACTTCGCTGGAGCCGCGGCTGCGCGCGACTTCGAAGCCGACCACGGGCTTGCCATCCAACAGGGCAGCGGCGCGCGGTTGGGCAATGGTGTCGCTCACGCGCGCGACCTGGTCGAGGCGGATGCGACGGCCGTCGGACAGCGCGATCTGCAGGTCGGCCAGTTCGTCGGCCGATTGCACCGTGGCGAGCGTGCGCACCGGTTGCTCGCTGCCACCGAGGTCGGTGCGGCCTCCGGCGCTTTCGGTCTGCACCTGGCGGAGCTGGCGCGAGATGTCGGCCGCACTCGCGCCGAGCGCCTGCAACTTGGCCGGGTCGAGGTCCACATGCACTTCGCGCGTGACGCCGCCGACGCGGTTGACCGCGCCGACGCCCGGCAGCGCGAGCAGCTTCTTGGTGACGTCGTTGTCGACGAACCAGCTCAGCGCGGCGGCGTCGAGCTTGCTCGATGCGATGGTGAAGGCGAGCACCGGCTGCGCCGCAAAGTCCAGCTTGGTGACGACCGGATCGCGCACGTCGGCGGGCAGGTCGGAGCGCACCTTTTGAACGGCGGAACGCACGTCATCGACGGCTTCCTGCACCGGCTTTTCCAGGCGGAATTCGACGATCAACGTGGCCGCGCCGTCCTGCACCTTGGTCGTGATGTGCTTCAGGCCTTGGATGGTGGCGATGGCATTTTCGAGCTTGCGCGCGACGTCGGTTTCCAGCTGCGAGGGTGCGGCGCCGGGCAAGGCGGCCGAGACGGTGACCGTGGGCAGGTCGATGTCCGGAAAGTTCTGTACCTTCATCGCATTGAAGGACAGCAGCCCGCCAAAGGTGAGCAGCACGAACAGCATCACCGCCGGGATCGGGTTGCGGATGGACCATGCGGAGACGTTCATGGTGACCCCTTTACTTGGACGCGGCGGGCGCCGGATTGGCAGCATCCACGACGCGCACCAAGTCGCCATCGTTGAGGAAGCCCGCGCCTTGCACCACCACCTGCGCATCGGGCGGCAGTTTGGTCGTGATCTCGACGCGCTCGCCGACGCGGCGGCCGGTCTCGATCTTGAGTTGGCTCACGCGGTTGTCGGGTTGCAGCAGCAACAGGTAGTTGAAGCCGTCGCGCGGGACGATGGAGGCTTGCGGCACGGTCAATGCATTGCTGCGGCCCAACTGGAAATCGCCGCGCGCGAACATGCCGGCCTTGATGGCGCTGTTCTGCTGCAGGTTGGGCATGTCGACGTAGACGATGGCGGCGCGGGTCTGCGGGTCGACCATCGGCGATACGGCGCGCACCTTGCCTTGCACCTGTGCGCCGCTGGCGCTGATGACGGTGGCGGGTGTGCCGACGGGCACGCGGCCCAACTCGGCGGAGGTGACTTCGGCACGCCATTCGAGGCGGCCCTGGCGGATCAACTTGAACAGCTCGGTGCCGGCGGCGACCACGCTGCCGACGGTGGCGGTGCGCGCGGAGATCACGCCGTCGTCGGGGGCCAGCACCTGCGTGTTTCGGCCACGGACCTGCTGCGCGGCAAGCACCGCCTCGGCGGCTTCGACGCGGGCCTTGGCGGTCTGTGCAGCGGTGGTGTACTGGTTGATCTGCTGCTGGCTCAGCGCGCCGGTCTTCTCGAGCGTGCGTGCGCGTTCGGCCGTGCCGGCGGCGTCGGCGGCGGTGGCGCGGGCTTCGGCGAGCGAGGCCTTGGCCTGGGCCACGTCGGCATTGATCGTCTCGGGCGCGAAAGTGGCCAGCACCTGGCCGCGCTTGACGGCGTCGCCGACGTTGACGCGCACTTCGGCCAGGCGCAGGCCGTTCGATTCGGAACCGACGCTGGCCTCCTGCCACGGCATCACGTTGCCGTTGGCCGCGAGCGTGTCGGTCAGTTCGGCGGGCTCGGGCTTGGCGACGGTGACCGTGAGTGTCGGCCGAGCGGGCGGTGCACCGGGCTTGGCGGCAGCCGGGCTGGGGGCACCCGGTGCGGGCTCGGGCTTGCGCATCATGAAGAAGGCGGCAGCCGCGATGACCAGCAGCACCACGGCGGCGACGATGAGGGTTGGACGTTTGATGTTCATTGCGACTTCGAGGATGTCGTTTCTTGTTGGGGCGCGGTCTGGCTGATGGCGGTCGCGCCATCGGGCCGGACCCAGCCGCCTCCCATGGCGCGATACAGCGCCACCCAGGCGTCGGAGCGCTCCTGCTGCAATTGCACGCGCGCGGTGAGCGCGGTGATCAGCAGGCGGCGCGAGGTCTCCAGGTCGAGCAGGCTGGCCAGGCCGCTTTGATAGCGGGCCAGCATCGCGTCGAGCGAGGCTTGGTAGTTCTGCACCGCGACGTCGGCATCGTCGGCGCGGCGGGTGGTGCTGTCGAGGTTGAGCAGCGCCGTCTCGACTTCGCGCACGGCCTGGCGCACATTGCCGCGATAGACCGAGGCCGCCTCGTCATAGCGTGCGGTCGCGGCATCGACGTTGGCCGCCAGCGCGCCGCCGTCGAAGATCGGCACCGTGAGCTGCAGCGGGCCGATGTTCCAGGTGTCCAGCGTTTCCTTGAAGCCCTGGGTGCGAAGCTGCAGCTTGCCGACGGTGCCGGTGAGCGTCAGGCTCGGATAGCGCGCGCGCTGCGCTTCGCCGACCGAGGCGCTGGCCGCTGCGACATCGAGTTCGGCCGAATACAGGTCGGGCCGTTGCGCGAGCGCCTCGGCCGGCACGCTTTGAACGGTGCGGGTTCGCGGCAGCGGACGATCGGCGGGTGCCGCGGCCAGCTTCTGGTCGACCACCTTGGCGTCCAAGCCGGTCAAGGCCACCAGCCCCGCGCGCACCACGGCGCACTGCGAGCTTTGCAGCTTCAGGCGGTTCGATGCGTCAGCCGCACTGGCGCGGGCCAGGGCCGCATCTGCGGGGGCGGTGAAGCCGGCGCGCATCGAGAGCTCGGTCAGGCGGGCCGTCTCGCCGCGGGACTTGGCGTCGTTCTCGGCCACCGTCACGAGCTGCTCGCAGGCGCGTTCGTTGAAGTAGAGGTTGGCCGTGTCGGCGGCCACGGACACGCGGGCCTGGTGCCAGCGCGCGTCGGCCCCGGCAAGGCGCAGGCTGCTCGCGTCACGCCCCGCACGCAGCTTGCCGAACAGGTCGATTTCCCAGCTTGCCTGCAAGCCGGCCTGGTAGGTGGTGACGATCGGCGTGGCGGTCGATCCGCCCGTGGTGGTGGCCGCGCTGCCAAAGCCGCTGGTGCCGGCGAACTGCGAGTTGCCGCGGGACGCCGATGCCGTGCCCGACAGGTTGGGCAGCAAGGCCGCACCGGCCGCGACGCTGCTGGCGCGCGCCTCGCTGACGCGGGCCGCGGCGCTGGCCAGGGTCGGGCTCGCGTTCTCGGCGGCGTCGATCAACTCGACCAGCAAGGGGTCGTCGATCTGACGCCACCATTCGGTCAGCTCGCGCACCGAGCCGCCGTGGGGCAGGGCGGCCGAGGCGCCGGGCGCCGGCAAGGGTGCGTGCCATTGCGCGGGCAACGGGGCGTCGACGCTGGACGGTGGTCGCGTCAGGCTGCAGCCGCCCAAGGCGAGCGCCAGGAGGGACAGGCAGGCGGCCGGACCGATCCGTCTCGATCTGCGAAGGCTCATAGGATCTTGTCGGTCTTCTTCTTGCGGGCGATGGCCGCCCGCCGGGGTTGGAAAGAGGGCATGTCGCCGCGGCGCCGGGCCTCCGAGGCAACCAGCGCGAGAGCGTACTGGACGAGGCGCTCGGCCCATGTATCGATATGCGATGGCGAGCGTAGGAGCGGCGGCCGAATTTCACCGATGACGTCCTGCATCACGAAGAGCTGGATGGCCAGGCCGGTCACCGAGAATGCCAGGCGGTGCATGTCGTCGTCGGCCCTGTTCGCGGGGACGCCGAGGTGCCGGCACAGCAGGCCGACGAGGGCCTGGTGGGGCGCCTTGACGTCGCGCTCCAGCTCCATCTTCCACTGGCTGGTGGGCTCGATGAGTTCGCGCATGTGCAGGCGCATGCATTGGCGTGCCGTTTCGCTGTCCTTCAGCGGTGCGACGTAGCTCGTCATGAAGGTGCGCAATGCCTGTTCCAACGACAGGTCGGGGGCGGTGAACTGCGAAATCAGTTCGCCGGAATCACCGCCCATGGGCTCAGTGAAGGTTGCGGCATAGAGGCCGGCCTTGTCGCCGAAGTAGTAGCTGATGGCGGCGATGTTGGCGCCTGCCGCCTGCGCGATCTCGCGCGTGGAGGTCTTGGCGAAGCCCTTTTCCGCGAACAGGGCGAGGGCGGCGTGCAGGATGCGCCCGCGCGCCTCCACGCCGTCGGCGCGGGTGGGATGGGGTGGCAGGGTGGAGACGGACATGGGGCCCGTATTGGAACCCATAAATCAATCGATTGATTAACTTAACCCACACCGAGCGTGTGGCCTTCCGCGGGAACCGCGGCTTTGGCGCAGGACGACGATGTGCGCAAAGCGCCCGCGTCCCTGCGAAGATCGGACCATGGACACGCGCAAGACAGAGCCCGATGCCAAGCCGCCGCGGCGCGAGCGAATCTTCATCAGCTACCGCCGCGCCGACTCCGCCGGCCACGCCGGCCGCTTGAAGGACGATCTCACCCGCATCCTGGGCGATCGGGTGTTCATGGATGTCGCCGACATCGCGCCGGGTGTGGACTTCGAGCGCGCCCTGCACCGCGAACTGGCCTCTTGCGGCGCGGTGCTCGCGGTCATCGGCCCACGGTGGCGTGAAGCCCTGGAGGCGCCGCGCGAGGGCCAGGACTATGTGCGATTCGAACTGGCACAGGCGCTCGCGCAGGCGGATGTGCGGGTGGTGCCCGTGCTGATGCAGGGGGCGAGCCTGCCCACTGCCGCGCAACTGCCAGCAGATCTGCAAGCCCTGGCGAATCGACAGGCGACGGTCATCCGGGACGATCGGTGGCAGGACGACGTGGCGCACCTGGCGCGCGAACTGCGGGTCGCGCTCAGGCTGGCCCGGTATCCGGTGCGGTGGGTCGTGGCAGGCGGGGTCGTTCTCACCGCACTGGCCGCGTCCGTGGCCTGGCTGGCGTTGAAGTCGCCGCCGGCGCCCGCCGCCTTCGACCGAGGCCGGGCCCATGACATCACCCTGGCAGCCACCACGAAAGCAGCGGGCAAGTGCAAGCCGGCAAGCAGCCTGGCGGGCGAGTGTCCCCTGGTCTTCAGCTTCAAGCCCGACGGCAGCGTGCGCAACGTGTACTTCGCTTCCGGCTCTTGCATCCTGAAGGCGCCGCCCTTCGGCGACTGCGTGGTCGAGAAACTCTCCGCCGTCCGCATCCCTCCTTTCGACAACGTCGACGAGGCCGAAGTGGGGCTGAACGTGATCGTGAAGCAGGGCGCGTCGGTGAAGGTCGTCGTGGACGAGTGACGCGATCAGCAGCAGCGCCCCCGACCCGTCCCATAGCGCGCCTGCTGCCGCTCCCGGAAGAAGGCCTCGTAGCTCATCGGCTCCCGGTCCGGATGCGTCGTCCTCATGTGTGCCACGTAGGTGTCGTAGTCCGGCACCCCGACCATCAGCCGCAGCGTCCGCGTCAGCGTGCGGGCCAGGTAGCGGCCGGCTTCGGGGAGCGAGGCGTTCATCGCTGCCTCATCCGGTCATCCAGCCGAGGTCGCCGGCTCGAACGGCGTCTCGCGCGTGGTCGGGCGGTTCTCTGCCCGCGCGGCCAGCGAGGTCTTCACGCTGTAGAACAGCACGCTGAGCACCACGAAGATGAACACGCCGCACAAGGCAGCGTCGAGCCGGTCGTTGAAGATGATGCGCGACATGGCCTCCGGCGTCTTGGCGGGCGCAAGCAAGGTGCCTTGCGCGAGTGCCTCGGCGTACTTGCTGGCATGCGACAGGAAGCCGACCTTCGGGTCCGACGAGAAGATCTTCTGCCAGCCTGCCGTCAGCGTGCAGATCAACAGCCAGGTCGCCGGGACCATCGCCACCCATGCGTAGCGCTCGCGCTTCATGCGGAACAGCACCACGGTCCCGAGCATCAGCGCCACCGCCGCAAGCATCTGGTTGGAGATACCGAACAACGGCCACAAGGTGTTGATGCCGCCGAGCGGGTCGACCACACCTTGGTAGAGGAAGTAGCCCCAGGCCGCCACCGTCAAGGCCGTGGCCACCAGGTTGGCCGGCAGTGAATCGGTCTTTGCCAGCGCCGGCACGAAGCTGCCGAGCAGGTCTTGCAGCATGAAGCGCCCGGCGCGTGTGCCGGCGTCGACGGCGGTGAGGATGAACAGCGCCTCGAACAGGATCGCGAAGTGGTACCAGAAGGCCATCATCCCCGGGCCGCCGACCGCCTGCTGGAGGATGTGCGCCATGCCCACGGCCAGGGTGGGCGCGCCTCCGGCGCGGCCGAGGATCGTTGTCTCGCCCACGTCCTTGGCGGTCTGCGTCAGCATCTCCGGCGTCACCGCGAAGCCCCAGCCCGAGATCGCCTGCGCCACCGCTTCCGGCGTGGTCCCGACCAGCGCGGCCGGGCTGTTCATCGCGAAGTACACGCCGGGCTCGATGCACGCGGCCGCCACCAGCGCCATCACCGCGACGAAGGACTCGGCCAGCATGCCGCCGTAGCCGATCAGGCGCATGTGGCTTTCGTTGTCGACCATCTTGGGCGTGGTGCCCGAGGAGATCAGCGCATGGAAGCCTGACACCGCGCCACAGGCGATGGTGATGAACAGGAAGGGGAACAGGTTGCCCGACCACACCGGCCCGTTGCCCTGCGCGAACTGCGTGATGGCGGGCATCTGCAGGGTCGGCGCGACGAACACGATGCCGATGGCCAAGGCGACGATGGTGCCGATCTTGAGGAAGGTCGACAGGTAGTCGCGCGGCGCCAGCAAGAGCCACACCGGCAGCGTGGCGGCGATGAAGCCGTAGCCGATCAGCATCCAGGTCAGATGGGTGCCGTCGAAGGTGAAGAGCGGCGCCCAATAGGCGCTGTGGCTCACCGCCTGCCCGCCGAAGATGGACGCCATCAGCAGCACGAAGCCGATCACCGAGATCTCGCCGATCTTGCCCGGCCGGATGAAGCGCAGGTAGATGCCCATGAAGATCGCCACGGGAATCGTCGCCGCCACGGTGAAGGTGCCCCACGGCGATTCGGCCAGCGCCTTCACCACGATCAGCGCCAGCACCGCGAGGATGATGATCATGATCATGAAGGTGCCGAACAGCGCGATCATCCCGGGCACCGTGCCCATCTCGGTCTTGATCAACTCGCCGAGCGAGCGGCCGTCGCGCCGGGTCGAGATGAACAGGATGATGAAATCCTGCACCGCGCCGGCGAACACCACGCCGGCCAGGATCCACAGCAGGCCGGGCAGGTAGCCCATCTGCGCCGCCAGCACCGGGCCGACCAGCGGACCGGCGCCCGCGATGGCCGCGAAGTGGTGGCCGAACAGCACCTTCTGGTCGGTGGGCACGTAGTCGAGCCCGTCGTTGTGGCGGTGCGCGGGCGTCTTGCGCTTGGGGTCCACGGCCAGCACCGTGTTGGCGATGAACAGGCTGTAGTAGCGGTAGGCGATGAGATACACGCACATCGCCGCGACCACGATCCAGAGTGCGTTGATGGACTCGCCGCGCGAGAGGGCCACCGTGCCGAGCGCAAAGGCCCCGAGCACGGCGATGACGAGCCAAACCAGATGCCGACCGATGTTCTGCATGGTGTTCTCCCCGGTGGATGGGCCTGCATGGTTGATGAATTCCGGCGGGCCGTCAACCATCCTGGTAGCTGGCGGTCACTGTTGCGGTGACCGTTTGTGAGCGGGCCATGCGTCCGGCGAGGCGCCCGCGGGCCCGCAACGGACGCGCCAGCTACGATCCGCGCCATGCCATCTCCCGCCAGCCCCGCGCTTCCCCTCGATGCCAACGCCATCCACGCGCTGGCCGCCCGTTCGATGTTCCACCTGTTCTCCAGCATCAGCCAGGGCATGTTCCTGGTCGATCGCAGCGGGCGCATCGTCTGGGTCAACGAGGGCTACAAGCGCTTCCTGCCGGCGCTCGGTTTCTCCTCGGTGGACCAGTTCATGGGGCGCATGGTCGAGGACGTGATCCCCAACACGCTGATGCGCCAGGTGCTGGAGACCGGCAAGCCGATCCTGATCGACCTGCTGACCAACAAGGCGGGTACTTTCGTGGTCAGCCGCATTCCGCTGCATGCGGAGCGCGAAGGCGACGAGGGATACGTGCTGGGCGAGGTGATCGGCGCGATCGGCATCGTGCTGTTCGACCATCCGGAGACCACACTGCAGCCACTCATCAGCAAGTTCGCGATGCTGCAGCGCGACCTGGACGACGCGCGGCGCGAGCTGGCCACGCAGCGTGCCAATCCGCTGCTGCGGCAATCGAGCGACGGGCAGCGCCGCGCCAAGTACACCTTCGCGAGCTTCATCGGCAGCAGCCCGGCTGCGGTGGATGTGAAGCGGCATGCGCGGCGCGCGGCGCAGTCGTCCAGCCCGGTGCTGCTGCTCGGCGAGACCGGCACGGGCAAGGAACTGCTGGCGCATGCAATTCACACGGCGTCTGCGCGGGCCAACGGGCCCTTCGTCAGCCTGAACATCGCAGCGGTGCCGGACACCTTGCTGGAGGCGGAGTTCTTCGGCTTTGCGCCCGGCGCCTTCACCGGTGCCGATCGCCGCGGCCGCGAAGGCAAGTTCAAGCTGGCCGATGGTGGCACGCTGTTCCTCGACGAGATCGGCGACATGCCGATGAGCCTGCAGGCCAAGCTGCTGCGGGCGCTGCAGGAGGGCGAGATCGAGCCGCTGGGATCCAACAAACTGGTGGCCTTCGATGCGCGCGTGATCGCGGCCACCTCACGCGACCTGGCGGCGCTGGTGCGTGACGGGCGCTTTCGCGAAGACCTCTACTATCGGCTCAACGTGCTGCCCCTGCGCGTGCCGCCGCTGCGCGAGCGCCGTGGCGACATTCCCGCGTTGGTCGAGGCGCTGGGTGAGGACATGGCACAGCGCAGCGGCGAGGCACCGCCGGAGCTGATGCCCGATGCGCTGGCCCTGCTGGCAGCGCAGCACTGGCGCGGCAACACGCGCGAGTTGCGCAACGTGCTGGAGCAGCTCGCGATGCGCAGCGACTCGACGCGCATCGATGCGGCCGAAGTCAAGCGCGTGCTCGCGGAGACCGGCCTGGAGCAGATCGCCACGCCCGCGCCGATGGCCGAAGCGCATGGCGACGCCGAAGGTGAACACCTGCTGCGTCCGCTCACCGAGCAGATCGCGGAGCTGGAGCAGCGGGCAATCGCCGCTGCGATGGCGAAGACCGGTGGCAACAAGCTCGCGGCATCTCGGCTGCTCGGCATCTCGCGCGCGACGCTGTACGACCGGATGACCGATCCGCAAGTGAAGTAGGCGCGTCAGGGCGTTTGAAGTTCCAACACCATCGACACCTCGACCACGCCTCCGCCTGGCAGCGAAGACACGCCCACGGTCGTTCGCACGGGCAGGGCCGCATCGGGGAAGACCTCACGCAACAGCTTCGATGCAGCGTCCATCACCTGCACATGATCCGTGAAGCTGGCCGAGGCGGCGAGGTAGCCATTCAACGCGACCACACGGCGCACCTGGCCGAGGCTGCCCAGTTCATGCTGCACGGCGCGCAAAAGCGACCGCACTGCGGCCATGGCGGCAAGCTGCCCGCGGGGTACGTCATCGGGGCCTTCGAGGCGGCCCGTGATGACGCGGCCGTTTTCGCGGCCCACGACGCCGCTGGTGTGGAGCAGATCGCCCACGCGCGCCAGGCTGGCGTAGTGGCCGGATGGCCGTGCGCGGGAGGTGTCGTCGCCTGGAGCCACCACGTCCAATCGCCGATCCGAATCGACCGGCATCGGTCGTGCGTCTCCGCGCAGCCAGCAACCTTCGGGCGCCGCATCGGCCGCTGGCAGGCGGACAAAGATCTCCGAGGGCGAACCCATGGCTTCGCCTTGCCGCACGGTCACCAGCACTTCGGCGTCGCCCACCGCGCCGCATTGGCGCAGGCCCCAGGCCAAGGCCGCGGCAGCGATGCCGGTGGCGGGGTCCTCCGGGTAGCCCGAGGATTTCGGGAACTGCCTGGCGCTCGCGGTGGCCGCTTCGCTGCCGGCCAAGGCATAGGGATAGAGCCCGGTGGAGCCGAGCCGCTCGCAGAGCGACTCGACCCGCGGGAGATCGACCTGCAGACCCGCGAGCATCGCCGCATCGAGCGGGATCAGGGTCTTCACGCGGCTGGTGCATGAATTCAGCACCGGCCCCCGGATGTCGCCGACCTGGATGCGCAGGCAAGCCGCGATCTCCGCGACCAACGCATTGTCGACACGATGCACAACGGCGGGCGGCTGGCTGATCTCCACCATGCCATCGACGAAGCGTCCGCACACGGTGCCGCTCAGTGTCTCGATCGTCGTGGCGCTGCCGTTCCATTCGCCGCGCCGGTGCAGCAGCCAAAGCGCAGCCACCGTCGCGTGCCCGCACATTTCCATCTCGTGCCGTGGCACAAAGTAGCGCAGGCGAAGGGCATGCGCCGCGTCGCCGGGCTTCAGCACGAACACCGACTCATGGCCGCTGCGGCGCGCCTGGGCCAGCATCTCATCGGTGGTCATCGTGTCGGCATCGAGCCACACGGGCGCGGGGTTCCCGCCATCCTCGCGGCCCGGCAGGCCGAAGACACGGATCATCTGCATCGTGGCCATGTTCAATCCGCCTTGGCATTGACGGCGCGTGCGATGCCGCCCCACAGTGCGATGTCCGCGCGGATCTTCTGCGCGAAGGCATCGGGCGCCAGCGACAGCGGCGCCACGCCCTTGGCCAGCATGTCGGCGCGCAGGGCGCGGTCCTGCATCACCTTGTCGATCGCGGCGCGCAGTCGCTGGAGCGCGTCCTTCGGCGTTGCGGCCGGCGCCATCAGGCCGTACCAGAGTTCGGGCTTGAAATCCTTGACGCCCGCGGATTCGAAGGTCGGCACCTCCGGGAACACGGCCGATGCCTCGCTGATGGCGAGGGCGCGCATGCGCCCGGCACGCACCTGCGCGACCAATGCCGTCGGGTTGTCGAACAGCAACTGGATCTGGCCGCCCATCAGGTCGGCCTGTGCTGGCGCCGCGCCCTTGTAGGGGATGTGCGTCATGTCGATGCCGGTGCGTTGCCTGAACAGCTCGGCAACAAGATGGCTGGAGCTTCCGTTGCCGATGCTGCCGTAGTTCAGCGTGCCGAGCCTGGACTTGGCGTAGCGGATGAGTTCCTGAACGTTCTGCGCCGGCAGCGTCGGACTCGCGACCAGCACGAAGGGTGTGGACCCGAGCGTCGCCACCGGCACCAGGTCCTTCACCGGGTCGTAGGGCAGCTTGGGATAGACCGCTTGGGCCGAGGCGATCGTCGTCGTGGTGGCGGCCACCAGCGTGTAGCCGTCCGGCGTGGTCTTCGCCGCGTAGCCGGTGCCCACGGTGCCGCCGGCGCCGGCCCGGTTGTCGATGATGACCGGCACGCCGAGTTCGGCCTGCAGGCGCACCTGCACCGCGCGGAAGATCACATCGGTGCCGCCGCCGGCAGGAAAGGGCACGACGATGGTGATGGGCTTGGCGGGCCAGGCTTCAGGCGCGGCCGATGCGATGCCGGTGGCAAGCACGGCGCTGGCGGCGGCAAGCCGGAACAGGCTGCGGCGGAGGATTCGGATGGGGGTCATGGGTGGATCCTTTGCTGGGGTGTCCGCAGTTTTGTCGAGCACGCGCCAGCCGATGGCTCCGATCGCGACGCGGACAACCACAATCGCGACAATCGACGCCATGCAACCCAAGGACGAAGGGCCGGCGCCGCGGCTGTCGCCGTACGCGGAACAACTCAGCGGTCGCACGAAGACGGTCGTCAACGTGCGGGAGGGCTACCAGACGCCCTGGCATGCGCACGATTGCGACATGCTGTTCGTGCCGGTGGCAGGCCGCTTCGACGTGGTCGGGCCGGACGGTGAGCCGCTCACGTCGGGGCCCGGCGAGTTCAGTTGGTTCGCGGCGGGCGAGGGGCATGCGACCACGGCGCAGACCTTGCGGCAGACGCACCTGGCAATCTATGTCGATCCCGATTTCTGGTCGCTGGTGCTGCGCGCGCAGGGCATCGAGCGACCGGTGCAAGGCATGCGCTCCGGGAGCGTGGCGATGAACATGCTTTCGCAGAAGCTCTTGCAGACTTCACTCGACGGCGCCGACAGCGAGGCCAATGCGGTCTATTGCGGCGCGTTGATCATGGAGGCCGCACGGCTCAGCGCGAACCCGGTGCTGCACGAGCGCGGCACGCCGGCCCGGATGGTGGCGCAGCTGCTGACCGACTTCATCGACGCGGACCTGGCCCGGCCCTTGTCGCTCGATGCCTTTGCCGACAAGCACCGGCTGTCGCGCCGGCAGGTGGAGCGTCAGTTCCGCTCGGCCTTCGGCATGTCGCCGCTGGAATTCCAGCAAGCACGGCGCATCGAGCGGGCGCGCTACCTGTTGCAGACGACCAGCGATTCGGTGCTGTCGATTGCGCAGCAAGTGGGGTGGGAGTCAGGGTCGTACCTGTCGCGGGTGCTGCGAAAGACCTGGGCGCGCACGGCGGCGGAATTGAGAAGTTCGCAACCGGCCAGTGAGTGATGGAAAACCCTGTTCATGAATTAGACAATTGTCTTTTTCGCGAACACAAATTTTGTCTGAAAGAGCGCAGTACCTTGCGTGTCACAAGGGAAACCCCTTTGTAATCAAACGTCTCCAGGCTGGCACGGACTGTGCAATATTTAGCCATTCCAACCAGGAGACCTGATCCATGAACCGTCGCAGCCTCGTCGCGATCGCAGCCCTCGCCGCCATCGCAGCCGCCGCTTCCGCCCCCGCCCTTGCCCAGTCCGGCAAGGACATCCGCATCGCCCACATCTACAGCAACACCGGCCCGCTGGAGGCTTATGGCAAGCAGACCGCGATCGGCTTCAACCTGGGCCTGGAGTACGCGACCGAGGGCACCATGACGGTCAACGGTCGCAAGATCGTCGTGATGGAGAAGGACGACCAGGGCAAGCCGGACGTCGCCAAGTCGCTGCTGGCCGCGGCCTACAGCGACGACAAGGCCGACCTGGCCGTCGGCACCTCGTCGTCCGGCGCCGCGCTGGCGATGCTGCCGGTGGCCGAGGAGTACAAGAAGCTGCTGGTCGTCGAGCCCGCCGTGGCCGATTCGATCACCGGCGACAAGTGGAACAAGTACATCTTCCGCACCGCGCGCAACAGCTCGCAGGATGCGATCAGCAATGCGGTCGCGCAGGACAAGGACGGCACCTCGATCGTGCTGCTGGCGCAGGACAACGCCTTCGGCCGCGACGGCATGACGGCGTTCAAGGAGTCGTTGAAGAAGGCGAAGGTGGTGGGCGAGGAATACCTGCCGCCCGCGACCACCGACTTCACTGCCGCCGCACAGCGCATCCTCGACAAGTTCAAGGGGCAGGGCGGCCGCAAGGTGGTCTACATCGTCTGGGCCGGCGCGGCCAATCCGTTCAAGGTGTCGGACCTGGGCCTGAAGAGCAACGGCATCGAGATCGCGGGCGGCGGCAACATCCTGCCGGCGCTGGTCAACTACAAGCCCTTCCCGGGCATGGAAGGCTCGATCTACTACTACTTCGGCATCCCGAAGAACCCGGTCAACGAGTGGCTCGTGTCGAACCACTACAAGAAGTACAAGGCACCGCCGGACTTCTTCACCGCCGGTGGCTTCGCGGCAGCCACGGCCATCGTCACCGCGCTCAAGAAGACCGGCGGCGACACGACGACCAACAAGCTCATCTCGACCATGGAAGGCATGAGCTTCGAGACGCCCAAGGGCAAGATGACCTTCCGCAAGGAAGACCATCAGGCGATGCAGTCGATGTACCACTTCAAGATCAAGGTGGACCCGGCGTTCGCGTGGGGCGTGCCGGAGCTGGTGCACGAGATCAAGCCCGAGGAAATGAACATTCCCATCCGCAACAAGCGTTGATGCCTTTCCCTCTCCCCGCCGGGGAGAGGGCAGGGTGAGGGGCATGCTTCCTGCGACGCAAGCCCCTCACCCCAACCCTCTCCCCAAAGGGGCGAGGGAGCCAGACAAATCCAATGCTCGAAACCAAAGACCTGACCATTCGCTTCGGCGGCCATGTGGCGGTGAATGCCGTCTCGTGCGCCTTTGCGCCCGGCACGCTGACCGCCATCGTTGGCCCCAACGGCGCCGGCAAGACGACGTATTTCAACCTCATCTCCGGCCAGCTCAAGGCGAGTGCGGGCACGGTGTCGCTCGATGGCAAGTCGCTGTCGGGCATGTCGCCGTCAGCGCGCACGCATGCGGGGCTGGGGCGGGCGTTCCAGCTCACCAACCTGTTTCCGAATCTCACGGTGTTGGAGAACGTGCGCCTGGCCGTGCAGGCCACGCGCGCCGGTGCCCACCGGCATGGGCTCAACCTCTGGAGCATCTGGAGCGACCACAGGGCGTTGACCCGGCGGGCCGATGAACTGCTGGCCCAGATCAACCTGAAGGCCAAGGAACACGCAACAGTTGCCAGCCTGCCGCACGGCGACCAGCGCAAGCTCGAAGTCGCGTTGCTGATGGCGCTGGAACCCAAGGTCTTCATGTTCGACGAACCGACGGCCGGGATGAACGCGGCCGAGGCGCCGGTGATCCTCGACCTGATCCGGCAGTTGAAGAAGGACAAGAGCAAGACCATCCTGCTGGTCGAGCACAAGATGGACGTGGTGCGCGAACTGGCCGACCGCATCATCGTGCTGCACAACGGAACGCTGGTGGCCGATGGCGATCCAGCCGAGGTGATCGCCTCGCCGGTGGTGCAGGAAGCCTACCTGGGCGTGGCGCCGAAGGAGGCCGCATGAACCTGCTTGAACTCAGCGGCGTGCACACGCACATCGGGGCGTATCACATCCTGCATGGCGTGGACCTCGCGGTGCCGAAGGGGCAGCTCACGATGCTGCTCGGGCGCAACGGCGCGGGCAAGACGACGACGCTGCGGACGGTGATGGGCCTGTGGCATGCGTCGCAAGGCTCGGTGCGCTTCGCCGACAAGGACATCACGCAGATGCAGACGCCGCAGATTGCGGGGCTCGGCATCGCGTACGTTCCCGAGAACATGGGCATCTTCGCCGACCTCACGGTGAAGGAGAACATGGTGCTGGCCGCGCGCTCCGCAAAGAATGCGTCGCAGATGGACGATGCACGGCTGAAGTGGATCTTCAAGCTGTTCCCCGCGGTAGAGAAGTTCTGGAATCACCCGGCCGGCAAGCTCTCCGGCGGGCAGAAGCAGATGCTGGCCGTGGCGCGCGCGATCGTCGAGCCGCGTGAACTGCTGATCATCGATGAGCCCAGCAAGGGGCTGGCGCCGGCCATCATCAACAACATGATCGATGCGTTCGATGAACTCAAGCGCAGCGGCGTGACGATTCTCCTGGTGGAGCAGAACATCAATTTCGCGCAGCGTCTGGGGGACACCGTGGCCGTGATGGACAACGGTCGCGTGGTGCACAGCGGCAGCATGGCGGCGTTCTCGGCGGATGCGCAGTTGCAGCAATCGCTGTTGGGGTTGGCGCTATGAAGGTTTATGGTCTTTTCCCTCTCCCTCCGGGAGAGGGCAGGGTGAGGGCAGGCGGCGGTCGATGGGGGTGCATGCGATTGCAAAGGGCCGGTGCCCTCACCCCAACCCTCTCCCGGCGGGAGAGGGAGCGAAGCGGGGAGATGGCGGTATGAAGGGTATGGATTTCGACTGGAAGCCGCTGCTGCTCGTGCCCGTGCTTGCGCTCATCGCGTTGCCGCTCACCGGCTCCTTCTCGACCTGGCTCACGCTCACCATCGCCGGCCTGGCGATGGGCATGATCATCTTCATCATCGCCTCGGGCCTGACGCTGGTGTTCGGTCTCATGGACGTGCTGAACTTTGGCCATGGCGTCTTCATCGCGCTCGGTGCCTACATGGCGACCACGGTGCTTGGTGGGCTCAGCGACTGGTCGACGGCCGACGCGCTGGGCCGCAACCTGATGGCGCTCGTACCGGCGCTCGTCATCGCGATGGTCGCGGCCGGGGCGCTGGGGCTGCTGTTCGAGCGCTTCATCGTGCGGCCGGTGTACGGCCAGCACCTGAAGCAGATCCTC
Source organism: Variovorax robiniae (assembly GCF_037889955.1). Classification (NCBI taxonomy): domain Bacteria; kingdom Pseudomonadati; phylum Pseudomonadota; class Betaproteobacteria; order Burkholderiales; family Comamonadaceae; genus Variovorax; species Variovorax robiniae. Next base: position 158,165 of record NZ_JBBKZS010000007.1, on the reverse strand, counting down.
ATCACGATGGGCGGCATGATCATCGGCGAGGAACTCATCAAGGTGATCTGGGGGCCGGCGCAATTGCCGCTGCTGCCGCCCACGGCAATGGCGGGCACGGTGTTCTGGCTCGGTGCGGCGATCGAGAAGTACCGGCTCTTCGCGGTGGCCGTCGGGCTGGTCGTATTCGGTGGCATGGCGTGGACCTTGTCGCGCACCAAGGTCGGCCTGCTGATCCGCGCCGGCGTGCAGGATCGCGAGATGGTCGAGTCGCTCGGCTACCGCATTCGCAGGCTGTTCATCGGCATCTTCGTGGTCGGTAGCGCGCTGGCCGGCCTCGGCGGCGTGATGTGGGGCCTGTTCCAGCAGAGCGTGGTGCCGCAGATCGGCGCGCAGGTGAACGTGCTGCTGTTCATCGTCATCATCATCGGCGGGCTGGGCTCCACGGGCGGCGCATTGATCGGCGCCTTGCTGGTCGGACTGATGGCGAACTACAGCGGCTTCCTGCTGCCCAAGCTGGCGCTGTTCTCGAACATCCTGCTGATGGTCGGCATCCTGTTGTGGCGCCCGCAGGGCGTGTATCCGGTGGCGAATCGATGAACCCGTTCCCACTTCCGCTTTCAGGCGTCACCCCATGCTGAAAAGACTCCTCTCCCACGACTCGCCGCGCAGCCACCTGCTCGCGATGTTGCTCATCACGGTTGTGCTCGGCCTGGCCTTCGCGCCCTTCATCTTTCCCGGCGTCAAGGCGCTCAGCGTGGCGGCCAAGGTGCTGGTGTTCATCGTGCTGGTTGCGAGCTTCGACCTGCTGCTGGGCTACACCGGCATCGTGAGCTTTGCGCACACGATGTTCTTCGGCATTGGCGCCTATGGCATCGCGATCGCGGCCACGCGGCTCGGGGCAGGGTGGGGCGCGATGCTGGTCGGGCTCGGCGGCGCGCTCGTTGTGTCACTGGTCCTGTCCTTCGCGGTCGGACTCTTCTCGCTGCGCGTGCGGGCGATCTTCTTCGCGATGATCACGCTGGCCGTGGCCTCGGCCTTCCAGACACTCGCCTCCCAACTGTCCGACATCACGGGTGGTGAAGACGGGCTGACCTTCAAGCTGCCGGAACTGATCTCGCCGAGCTTCGAATTTTCCGACGAACCCTTCCTCGGCGTCTCGCTCGATGGGCGCCTGCTCTGCTACTACTTTCTGTTCGTCGCCGCGGTGGTGCTGGTGCTGGCCATGCTGCGCATCGTCAACTCACCCTTCGGCCGGGTGCTCCAGGCGATTCGCGAGAACGAATTCCGTGCCGAGGCGATCGGCTATCGCGTGGTGGTCTACCGCACCACGGCGGCCGTGCTGTCGGCGCTGTTCGCCACGCTGGCCGGCGCCATGCTGGCGATCTGGCTTCGATATAACGGGCCGGATACGTCGCTGAGCTTCGAGATCATGGTGGACGTGCTGCTCATCGTGGTGATCGGCGGCATGGGCACCATTTACGGCGCGGTCATCGGCGCGACGCTGTTCGTCATTGCGCAGAGCTACCTGCAGGACCTGCTCAAGCTGGGCAGCAGCGCCGCCAGCGACCTGCCGTGGCTGTCGGCCTTGCTGTCGCCGGACCGCTGGCTGCTGTGGCTCGGCGTGTTGTTCGTGCTCTCGGTCTACTACTTCCCGACCGGCATCGTCGGCCGGCTTCGCACAAGGGCTTTGGGATGAACGCTGCTGCACCGACTTCCAACTATGTCCAACTCGTCGGCCGCGAGGTTCACTACATGGACTGGGGGCCGCGCGATGGCGAGGTCATCGTCGCATGGCACGGCCTGGCGCGCACCGGCCGTGACATGGACGAACTGGCGCAGCACTTCGCCGAACGCGGCTTTCGGGTGCTCTGCCCCGACACCATCGGCCGCGGCCTGAGCCAGTGGAGCCCGGTGCCGGACGATGAATACCAGCTCTCCTTCTATGCGCAACTCGCCGATGCCTTCTGTGATGCGCTGAAGCTGGATCGCCTGCACTGGGTCGGCACCTCGATGGGCGGCGCGATCGGCATGGTGTGCGCGTCCGGCTTGGTGCAGCCCCGCATGAAGCAGCGGATCCAAAGCCTGGTCATCAACGACACCGCGCCCGAAGTCGCGGCCTCTGCCATCGAGCGCATCCGTTCCTATGCCGGCAGCCCGCCTGCCTTCGAAAGTGTGCTCGAACTCGAGGCCTTCTTCCGTACCGTCTACAAGCCTTACGGTTGGCTCAGCGATACGCAATGGCGCCGCCTCACCGAGACCTCCACGCGCCGTCTGCCCGATGGCCGCGTCACGCCGCACTACGACCCGGCCATGGTGCGGCAGTTCATCGCGCATCCCGATGACTACCTGATCTGGACGCACTATGACGAGATCGAGGCGCCTGTGCTGTGCCTGCGCGGCGTGGACTCCGACCTGGTGCGGCGCGAGACGATCACCGAGATGCACACGCGCGGGCCCGGGGCCAAGGGCAAGTTGCAAGTGATCGAAGTGCCGGGCTGCGGCCATGCGCCAGCGTTGAATGTGCCGGCGCACCTGGAGCCGATCGAGGCATTCATCCGCGCGGCGGGTTGAGTGATTTTTGGCGGCACAATCGCGCGCCTATCCACACAACACTGAGACCCGCCATGCCCCTCTCGATGTACGACGCCTCCGTCACCGTTTTCCTGCACAACCTGAACCAGCTCTCGCACCTGCTCGACAAGGGCCAGGCGCATGCCACAGCCGCCGGCCTCGACCCGGCCGCGCTCATCGGTGCGCGCCTCGCGGAGGACATGCTGCCGCTCTCCAAGCAAGTCCAGATCGCCAGCGACACCGCCAAGCTCGCCGCGGCGCGCCTGACCGGCCTCACCGCGCCGAGCTACGAAGACAACGAATCCACCTTTGAAGAGTTGAAAGCCCGCATCGCGAAGACACGCGAGTGGCTCCAGGGCTTGTCACGCGAGGCCTTTGCCGCCAGCGAGGAGCGCGCGGTCAGCTTCAAGGCCGGCCCGACGGAACTGAACTTCGTCGGCCAAGGCTACCTGTTGCATTTCGCTCTGCCGAATTTCTTCTTCCACGTCACGACCGCCTACGACATCCTCCGCCACAAGGGCGTGCCAATCGGCAAGCGGGACTATCTCGGCCGGGCCTGAGTCTTGAAGATGGCGGGGGTGTACGGCGCCTTCGGCTCCTCCGCCGTCCCGGGTTGCAGCAACACCCAGAGAATCCGGAGCTGACCGACGAGCAGGCCGACGAGCATCAGGATGCCCAGTGTCCCGAAGTTCTGCCGGGTCCCCATGATCGCGTCATACAGCAGGGTCGCCACCGCGCCCAGTGCGACGATGCAAGCGATCAACGACAGGGTGGTGGCGGCGAGCCTGAATGCGGTTTTCATGGGTGTCGAGAATCACCCGTCCAGTGCATGGGGTCAATGTGCCGATTGGCGCAATCCGTTGCCGGATGGCGTCTCTCTTTCGGCATAGCCGGATCACTACAAGCGTTTTCCCCAGTGCGCGCGACGGCCGCTCATTCCGCGCCGGTCGGCCAACCCAGCAGGTTCCGTTCCGCAATCCCGGCCAGCGCGGTGATCCAGGCATGGCTGTCGTTGAGACAGGGGATGTAGTGAAACTCCTTGCCCCCCGATTGCAGGAACGCGTCCCGTCCCTCCATCGCGATCTCCTCCAGCGTCTCGAGGCAGTCCGCCGGAAATCCGGGGCACATCACGTCGACACGGCCCGTGCCCGCCGCGCCCAGCGCGCGCAAGGTCGGCTCGGTGTAGGGTTCCAGCCACTTGGCGCGGCCGAAGCGCGACTGGAAAGTCACACGGTGCCGGTCGATCGGCAGTTGCAGGCGCTCGGCCAGCAGGCGCCCGGTTTCCAGGCACTGTGCCTGGTACGGGTCGCCCAGCTGCACATTGCGCGCCGGAATGCCGTGGAAGCTCATCACCAGCTGGTCGGGCCGGCCGTGGTGCTTCCAGTGCGCCTCCACGCTGGCGGCCAGCGCCTCGATGTAGAGCGGATCGTCGTGGTACTGGTTGACGAAGCGGAACTCGGGCAGGCGGCGCACCTCGCGGCTCCAGTCGTTCACCGCATCGATCATGCTGGCGGTCGTGGTCGCGGAGTATTGCGGATAGGCCTGCAGAACCAGCACGCGGGTCACGCCTTCGGCCTTGAGCGCATCGAGCTGCGACGCGATCGATGGGTTGGCATAGCGCATCGCCTCGACCACCTTCACGCGATGGCCGCGCTCGCCGAGCCAGCCGGTCAGCATCACCGCCTGCTTCCGCGTCCACTCCTTCAGGGGTGAACCCTCCGGCGTCCACACGCTCGCATACTTGGCGGCCGACTTGGCCGGCCGGGTGCGCAGGATGATGCCGTGCAGGATCAGCGACCACAGCAGCTTCGGTATCTCGACCACGCGCGGGTCGCCGAGGAAGTCGGCAAGGTAGGCGCGCACGGCGCGGGCGGTCGGCTCGTCGGGCGAGCCAAGGTTGCACCAGAGCACGGCAACGCGCTCGTCGGCAGGAGAAACTGCAGGCGGTTCGGGGCGAAAAGGCATGGGGTATTCTGGCGCATGACCTCCGCAGCCCTGGCCCCACCGCTCGATGTGAAGCGCATCGCGGGCATCACCCTCGACCTCGACGACACCCTCTGGCCGATCTGGCCCACCATCGAATACGCCGAGCGCACGTTGCACAAGTGGCTGGAAGCCGAAGCGCCGAAGACCGCGGCCATGCTGCTGACGCCAGGCGTGATGCGCGAATTGCGCGAGGCTACGGAGAAGGAGCGCTCGGACCTTGCGCACGACATGAGCTTGATGCGGCTGGAGTCGATTCGTGCGGCCTTGAAGCGCGCGGGCGAGGACCCGGCGCTGGCCGAGCCGGCCTTCGACGCTTTCTTCGCCGCGCGCCAGCGGGTCAAGCTCTATGACGATGCCTTGCCCGCACTGCGCTGGCTCAGCGAACGCTATCCGCTGGTGGCCATCTCCAACGGCAATGCCGACATCCATCTCACCGGCGTGGGGCGCTGGTTCCGCACCGCGTTCAGTGCGCGCTCCTTCGGCAGCGGCAAGCCGCAGGCGCCGATCTTCCGTGCCGCCGCCGCATCGATCGGGCTGTTGCCGCGCGACATCCTGCATGTCGGCGACGACGCCGAGCTCGACGTGGTCGGTGCGCTAAATGCCGGCATGCAGGCGGCCTGGCTGGTGCGCGACGAGCGGCCCTGGGTGCATGGCATGCATCCGCATCTGATCGTGCCGAACCTGCAGGCGCTGTGTGCGGCGCTGGAGCCCGGGCCGAACTGAATCGGGCAGGGCGGCGCGAGGACCGAGGACACCGGGTATTCCCCTCCGCGAATGTCCCCCGGCCTTCGGCCTCCTCCTTTATTTCGCTGCGGGGAACACCCGATGCCCTCGATCCAGCATCGGCTACGTCGTGCGAGCAGTTGAAATGCGGCGCATCAAGAAGCCGATACAGCAGCGATGGCAGCAAGTACTGCACCTTCCAGCGTCGCAGGGTAGGGCCCTTCGACGTAGTCACCGCATGCGATCAGGCCGGGTGCGATGGCCATGGGCGGGCGCTGGAGGCCGGGGGTGCAGGCGAAGGTTGCCCGCTTGTCGATGACCGTTTGCAGCACGCGCGGTTCGACGCACGCCAATTGCGTGGTGGCCTGTGCGCAGACCTGGGCCTCCAGCTTGGCGCGCTCGGTCTCGCTGGCACTCACGACCATCGCCCACACGCCCGCGTCGCCGCAGAGTTGCGAGCGGTCGAATACGAACTGCGCGGGCGCGTCCGGTGTCGAATGCAGCGCCAGCATGGGCTCCGGCAGGCGGTGTCCGCCTTCCAGGTAGATCGTCGCGATGGCTTCGAAGCGCAGCGCGCGGGCCTGGGCGCACCAGGCGGTATTGCCGACACCGCTGCCTTCCACGAGCCGTGCGGCCTCGCCGGGTGGGCAGGCGAGGAGGACCGCATCGAAGCCTTCGCCGTCGACCTGCCAACCGTCTGCGGTCGGCGCGATCGCTTGCGCCCGATGGCCGACGGCAATACGACCGCCGCGCTCGCCGATCCAGCGGGCTGCTGCATCGGGAAACAAGGCGCCCAGGTCCTGTCGCGGCAGCAACAGGTTGGAGCCGCCGCTCGTCCCGAACATCGCGTCGCGCAACACCCGCAGGAAGACCTGTCCGCTGGCCTGCGCCGTGGGCGTGTTGAGCGCGGACACGCACAGCGGATCGATCATCTCGTCGCGTACGCGCGGCGTGAGGCTGGCGCACAGCTCCGCGACGGACAGGGCCGCATCGCATTGAAAGCCCGTTCGCTGCCAGCCGATGGCCACGCGAAGGAGTGCGAACTTGTCTCGCCACGACCAGCCGCGCACCCGGAGGATGCCGACCAGCGCATCGATCGGCGCCGGCAGCTTTGGCAGGCGCAGGCCATTGCCATCGGGGAACACCATCGCCAGCGGCGTGCGCAGCAACGCCTGGTCGATGTCGATGCCCACCTCCCGCATCAGCCGCAAGGTCTGCGCATAGGCGCCGATCATGATGTGCTGGCCGCTGTCGAGAGTGATGGGCGTCCCGTCGGCGCGCATGGCTTGCACGGCGCGTGCGCGGCCGCCGAGGGTGTGGGCGGTTTCGAAGACGGTGACGGTGTGGCCCGCCGAAGTGGCCTCTACCGCGGCTGCAAGGCCGGCCCAGCCGGCGCCGATGATGGCGATGCGCTTGCTCATCGGCACGTGCCCTCACCCCAACCCTCTCCCGGAGGGAGAGGGAGAAAGACCGCAGTCACATGCGGCCCAACGCCTGCACTCGCCATGCGAGCCACAGCTTGCGCACGGGCGTCAGGCTCACGCGCTGGTTCAGCACCTGGAAGTCGTCGCCCTCGATCTCGCGCAGCAGCGTGCGGTAGATGCTGGCCATCATCAGGCCGGGCTTCTGCGTGCGCCGGTCGGCGGGCGGCAGCAGCGCCAGCGCCTCGTCGTAGGCTGCATGCGCCCGCGCCGCCTGGAACTTCATCAGCGCGACGAAGCGCTCCGAATGCACGCGGTTGAGCAGCTCATGCGCCTTCACGTCGAACTGCTGCAGTTCGTTCACAGGCAGGTAGATGCGGCCGCGCATCGCGTCCTCGCCCACGTCGCGAATGATGTTGGTCAATTGCAGCGCCAGGCCCAGCTTGTGCGCGTACTCGGTCGTGGCCGGCTCGGTCTGGCCGAAGATGCGTGCCGCCACCTCGCCGACCACGCCGGCCACCAAATGGCAGTACTGCGCGAGGTTGGGGAAGGCGAGGTACCGCGTCTGCTCCAGGTCCATCTGGCAGCCGTCGATGATCTGCTGCAACTGCCTGGCCTCGATGCCGAATTCGGCGGTGCAGGGCATAAGGGCCTTCATCACCGGATGGCTCGGCTGGCCGGCGAAGGCCTGGGCCACCTCGGTGCGCCACCAGGCCAGCTTGGTGGCGGCGACGCCGGGGTCGCGCACCTCGTCGACCACGTCGTCGACCTCGCGGCAGAAGGCGTAGAAAGCCGTGATTGCCGCACGGCGCGGCTTCGGCAGGAACAGGAAGGCGTAGTAGAAGCTGCTGCCCGATGCGGCGGCTTTTTGCTGGACGTATTGCTCGGGCGTGGTCATCGTGAATCCGGAATCATTGCCCCCGATTGTCGACGACCCGCGGTCGCTCACATCATCATCGCGCGCCAGGCCAGCAGCGGCGCGTCAGTCGCGCCGACGGTCGGGCGATTGCGCAGCGTGTCGAAGTCCAGCGCCTCGATCTTGTCGAGGATGCGCAGCCCGCCCTGCACCACGAGCCGCAGTTCCCAGCCCATGCGGCCCGGCACGCGGTGCACCAGCGGCGCGCCTTCCTGCATCAGTTCCCGGGCCCAGGCGACCTCTGCGGCGATCAGCTTCTTCATGGCTTGCGTGGGCGGCGTGGACGACGATGGCGCGAAGGCCTTGAGCTTGCCGGGCTTCACGCGATGCGCCGCGCAATCGGCCAGCGGAAAGTAGAAGCGACCGCGCGGCAGGTCCACGCTCGGGTCCTGCCAGAAATTGATGAGCTGCAAGGCCGTGCAGATCGCGTCGCTGCGTGCTTGCGACTCGGGCTCATGGATGTCGAACAGGTGCAGCATCAACCGCCCGACAGGGTTGGCCGAGCGCGCGCAATAGTCGAGCAGTTGGGCGCGGTCGATGTAGTCGGTGCCGTCGCGGGTTTTCTCGATGTCCTGCATGAAGGCCGACAGCAGCGCGGCCAGCAGCGGCTCCGGCAGCGAGAAGTCGTGCATCGCCTTGGCCAGCGGGCCGAACACCTCGGGCCAGCGGGCCGAAACCTTGCCGCTTTTTGCCAAGGCGCGAAGGTCGGCGCGATAGGCCTTCAGTTGCGCGAGTCGTTCGTCCGCGCTGGCATCGCCTTCGTCCGCGATGTCGTCCGCCGTGCGCGCAAAGCCGTAGATGGCCGTGATGGGAGGTCGCAACCGCGGCGGACACAGCAGCGAGGCGACAGGGAAGTTTTCGTAATGTTCAGCCACGCGGCGAATTGTCGGGCACGCCTGTACCATCCCTTCGCAATGAGCTCCTCGACTTCCCCGGCCACGCCTTCTCCATCCGGCCACGCCGCCCACGGTGGCGGATCGGTGGGGGTGATGGTGGCGGCCCTGGGCGTGGTCTTCGGCGACATCGGCACTTCGCCCCTCTACGCCTTCAAGGAGACTCTGAATCCGGAACACGGGGTGGCCTTCACACCCGATGCCGTGCTGGGCTTGCTGTCGCTGATCTTCTGGGGCCTGATGGTGGTCGTCACGCTCAAGTACGTGACCTTCGTGCTGCGTGCCGACTACGACGGCGAGGGCGGCATCCTGGCCTTGCAGGCACTCGCGCGGCGTTCGGTGGACGAGGCGCGGACGCCTTACTGGGTCTGGCGCCTCCTCGGCCTGCTGGGCCTGATCGGCGCGGCGATGTTCTACGGCGACAGCCTCATCACGCCCGCCATCTCGGTGCTGTCCGCCGTCGAGGGCCTGGAGGTGGAGGCGCATGCACTGAAGCCTTTCGTGGTACCGATCACCATGGCCATCCTGGTGGCATTGTTCGCGGTGCAGCGCCATGGCACGCATGTGGTCGGCAAGGTGTTCGGGCCGGTCATGCTGCTGTGGTTCGTGGTGCTGGGCCTGGCCGGCCTGATGCAGGTGCTGAAGCAACCGCAGGTGCTGGCGGCGCTGGACCCGAGCCGGGCGGTTGGCTTCCTGGTCACGCACCGGGCGCAGTCGCTGGCGGTTCTCGGGGCCGTGTTCCTGGCCTTCACCGGCGGCGAGGCGCTCTATGCCGACATGGGCCACTTCGGCGCCAGGCCGATCCGTATTGCGTGGCTCTTCGTCGCGATGCCGGGGCTGGTGCTCAACTACTTCGGCCAGGGCGCGCTGGTGCTGGCCAATCCGGGCGCCATCGACAACCCCTTCTTCCGCATGTTCCCGTCCTGGGCCGTGCTGCCGATGGTGGTGCTGGCCGCGATGGCCACGGTGATCGCGTCGCAGGCGGTGATCTCGGGCGCTTTCTCGCTCACGGCGCAGGCCATGCGCATGGGCTACCTGCCGCGCATGCGCATCGTGCAGACCTCCGGCACTGCCATTGGGCAGATCTACGTCCCTGGCATCAACTGGATGCTGATGGTGGGCGTGCTGTTGCTGGTGGTCGGCTTCGGCAGTTCCAGTGCGTTGTCGGCGGCCTATGGCATCGCGGTGTCGATCACGATGGTCACGACGACCCTGCTGGCGAGCGTGGTGGCCTACAAGCTGTGGCGCTGGAACCGCGTGGCGGTGATCGTCGGCGCGAGCGTCTTTGCCGCGATCGACCTGACTTTCGTCGTCGCCAACAGCCTCAAGGTGGCGCAGGGCGGCTGGCTGACGCTGGCCGTGGCGGCGCTGGTGATGGTGCTCTTCACGACCTGGTCCAAGGGGCGCCGGCTGGGACTCAAGGCCGCCGAAGCGCAACAGTTGCCGCTGGAGCCCTTCATTGAATCGCTGGCGGGGGATATGCCGCACAGGGTCAGTGGCACGGCCGTTTTCCTGAACCGCGATGCGGTTTCGGTGCCTCACGCCCTGCTGCACAACCTCAAGCACAACCAGGTGCTCCACGCGCAGGTGATCGTGCTGGTGGTGCAGTCCAGCCCCACGCCGCGCGTCGATGCCGCCAACCGGATCGTGGCGCGCGACCTGGGGCACGGCATCTGGGCGGTGACGGCCAACCACGGCTTCATGGAGCGGCCCGACGTACCGGAGTTCATCCGCATCTTTGCCTACCAGAAGGGACTGGCCTGCGAGGCGATGAGCACCTCGTACTTCACCTCGCGTGCGTCGGTCACGGCCGAGCAGCTGCCGGGCATGAACCCGGTGCGGCAGGCGCTGTTCAGCTGGTTGCAGCGCAACGCGGGCCGGGCGTCGGACTATTTCGAGTTGCCGGGGAATCGCCTGGTGGAGATGGGGCAACGGAACTAGCCCCGGTTCACGGCGGCTGGTCCGGCCCCGTGACTTTTGGCGATCGTTGTTGTTGACAAGGATTCGCGTTTACCCTAGATTACTAACCGCTCGGTCAGTAACTGGACCGCTCCATTTCCCCAGGGTGTTCCATGACCGAAACCGTTTCGCGCCGCTTATTCACCCTCCCGATCCGCGCCAGCGCCTTGCTGCTGGCCGCTGCCGCGCTGGTGGCTTGTCACAAGCCCGCCGCCACCGAAGAGCCGATCCGTTCCGTCAAAGTCATGACCGTCGGCGCCAGCGCCTTCGGCACCGAGCCCGAGTTCTCGGCCGAGGTCAAGCCCCGCATCGAATCGCGCCTGGGCTTCCGCGTGGCCGGCAAGCTCACCAAGCGCCAGGCGGAAGTCGGCCAGCAGGTGAAGGCCGGCCAGGTGCTGGCCCAGCTCGATCCGCAGGACTACCGCCTCGCCGCCGAAGCCGCCCGCGCCCAACTGGCGGCCGCCACCACAAACCGCGACTTGGCGGCGGCGCATCTCAAGCGCTACAAGGAACTGCGCGATCAGAACTTCATCAGCGGCGCCGACCTGGAGAACCGGGAGAACACCTTCAAGGCGGCGCAGGCCCAGTTCGAACAGGCGCAGGCGCAACTTTCGTCCCAAGGCAACCAGGCGAGCTACACCACGTTGGTGGCCGATGTGTCCGGCGTGGTCACGGCCATCGAGGCCGAGCCGGGGCAGGTGGTCACGGCCGGCATGCCGGTGGTGCGCATCGCGCAGGATGGCGCTCGCGACGTGGTGTTCTCCGTGCCGGAAGACCGCGCCGCATTGGTCAAGGTCGGCTCGCCTGTCGCCGTGCGCGGCTGGTCGGACGAGCGCGAGATCGAAGGCACGGTGCGCGAGGTGGCTGCCAGCGCCGACCCGGTGACGCGGACCTACACGGTCAAGGTCGCGATCGACGCCGCCAAATCTCCGCCGCTCGGCAGCACTGTCTATGCGCGACCCAAGTCGCTGTCGCACAGCGGCGTGGCAGTGATCAAACTGCCGACCAGCGCGCTGCGCCAGGACGGCATGGCCAGCGCAGTCTGGGTGCTCGACAAGAACACGATGACCGTGCGCTCGCAGCCAGTGCAATTGGCCACGGCCGACGGCAACGAAGCCGTGGTCGCGGGCGGCCTTGCGCCGGGCATGCTGGTGGTGGTCGCGGGCGTGCATGTGCTGCAGCCGAACCAGAAGGTGACGCTCTATGAGCCCAAGGTGATCTCGGCGCCGGCGGCGCCTTCGCAGCGCGAGGTGAGGGCGCTCGGCACGTCGGCAGCGGGTGCCACGCGATGAGCGCGGTGAACGAACAAGGCTCGCCTTCTACCGGCGGGCCGCGAGGGCATGAAGTGCAGGGCGCAGGCGCAACGAGCACGCCCGCCACCGAACCCAAATCCGGCTTCAACCTCTCAAAGTGGGCCCTCGACCACGGCCCGCTCACCCGCTACCTGATGCTGGTGCTGATGCTGCTGGGCTTCGCCTCGTACTTCCAGCTCGGCCAGGACGAAGATCCTCCCTTCACCTTCCGTGCGATGGTGGTGCGCACCTACTGGCCCGGCGCCACGGCGCAGCAAGTGGCGGAGCAGGTCACGGACAAGCTCGAGAAGACGCTTCAGGAAGTCCCGTTTGCCGACCGCATCCGAAGCTATTCCAAGCCCGGCGAGTCCCAGATCATCCTCACCATCAAGGACTCGTCGAAGCCCGCCGAGGTGGCGAACGTCTGGTACCAGGTGCGCAAGAAGATCGGCGACATGCGCTACACGCTGCCCGGCACCATCCAGGGCCCGTTCTTCAATGACGAGTTCGGCGATGTGTACGGCGTGATCTACGCGCTGGAAAGCGACGGCTTCAGCTATGCCGAGCTCAAGGACTTCGCCGACGACGTGCGCCAGCAACTGTTGCGCGTGAAGGACGTGGCCAAGGTCGACCAGTTCGGCGTGCAGGACGAGAAGGTCTGGATCGAGGTCTCGCAGAAGCGCCTGGCGCAACTGGGCCTCGACTTCAACGCAGTGCTTGCCCAACTTGGCGCGCAGAACGCGGTGGAAAGCGCCGGCACCATCCAGTCGCCCAACGACGTGCTGCAGGTGCGCGTCGGCGGCCAGTTCACCAGCGTCGAGCAACTGCGCGCGATGCCGATCCGCGGCAGCTCCGGCAGCCTGCTCAAGCTGGGCGACATCGCCGAGATCAAGCGCGGCTATGTCGACCCGCCGGCCGTCAAGATGCACTACCAAGGCGAGGAGGTGATAGGCCTCGGCATCTCGATGGCCAAGGGCGGCGACATCATCGCGCTGGGCAAGGCCTTGCGCATTGCCACGGCGGACATCCAGAAGCGCCTGCCCGCCGGCGTGCAACTCGCCCAGGTGCAGGACCAGCCGGTGGCCGTGTCGCGCTCGGTCAACGAGTTCGTCGGCACGCTGATCGAGGCGGTGGTGATCGTGCTGGGCGTGAGCTTCATTTCGCTCGGCCTGCACAAGGGCAGCAAGCAGGGCTGGACGCGCTTCACCGGCGGCTGGTATGTGGACCTGCGCCCGGGCCTGGTGGTGGCGATCACCATCCCGCTGGTGCTCGCCGTCACCTTCCTTGCGATGAACTACTTCGGCATTGGCCTGCACAAGATCTCGCTGGGCTCGCTGATCATCGCGCTGGGCCTGCTGGTGGACGACGCGATCATTGCGGTCGAGATGATGGTGCGCAAGATGGAGGAGGGCTACGACAAGGTTCGCGCCGCCACCTTCGCCTATGAAGTCACGGCCATGCCCATGCTCACCGGCACGCTGATCACCGCGGCCGGCTTCCTGCCGATCGGCCTGGCCAAGTCGCAGGTCGGCGAATACACCTTCGCGATCTTCGGCGTGACAGTGGTGGCGCTGGTGCTGTCGTGGATCGTCTCCGTGTACTTCGTGCCCTACCTCGGCACCGTGTTGCTCAAGATCAAGCCGCACGACCCCGAGGCGCCGCCGCACGAACTCTTCGACACGCCCTTCTACAACGGCTTCCGCCGCGCCGTGAACTGGTGCGTGACGCACCGCTGGATCACCATCGGCGCGACCGTGCTGATCTTCGGCCTCGGCATCTTCGGCATGGGCAAGGTGCAGCAGCAGTTCTTCCCCGATTCGAGCCGGCCGGAACTGATGGTCGAGATCTGGTTCCCCGAAGGCACCTCCTTCGCGGCCAACGAGGAAGTCACCAGGCGCGTCGAGCGCCGCTTCATGGAAGAAACCGGTGTGAGTTCCGTCGCCACCTGGGTCGGCTCCGGCGCGCCGCGCTTCTACCTGCCGCTCGACCAGGTGTTCCCGCAGACCAACGTGTCGCAGTTCATCGTGCTGGCCCGCGACCTGAAGGAGCGCGAGGCGCTGCGCATGAAGGTCCCCGCGCTGCTGGCCCGCGAATTCCCCGAGGTGCGAGGCCGCGTGAAGCTGCTGCCCAACGGCCCGCCGGTCACCTATCCGGTGCAGTTCCGCGTCACCGGTACCGACCCGACCCAGTTGCGCCTGCGCGCCGACGAGGTCAAGGCGGCCCTGCGCGCGAACGCGCACATGCGCGGCGTCAACGACAACTGGAACGAGTCGGTCAAGGTCATCCGTCTCGAGGTCGACCAGGCCAAGGCGCGCGCACTCGGCATCACCAGCCAGGCCATCGCGCAGGCCTCGCGCACCATGTTCACCGGCACGCCCGTCGGCCAGTACCGCGAGAGCGACAAGCTCATCGACATCGTGCTGCGCCAGTCGCCCGACGAACGCGAAGCCATCTCCGATATCGGCAACGCCTACCTGCCCACCGCCTCGGGCCGCTCGATCCCGCTCACGCAGATCGCCAAACCAGTCTTCACCTGGGAGCCGGGTGTCATGTGGCGCGAGAACCGCGACTACGCCATCACCGTGCAGGGCGACATCGTTGAAGGCCTGCAAGGCGCAACGGTCACCAATGAAGTGCTGCCGAAACTTCGCGAACTCGAAGCCAAATGGCATGCCGACGGCCAGGTCAACTACCGCATCGCCGTCGCCGGCGCGGTGGAGGAGAGCAGCAAGGGCTCCTCGTCGATCGTGGCCGGCGTGCCGATCATGCTGTTCCTGGTCTTCACGCTGCTGATGCTGCAACTGCACAGCTTCAGCCGCTCGCTGCTGGTCTTCATCACCGGTCCGCTGGGCATTGCGGGCGTGGCCGGTGCGCTGCTGCTGCTGGACCGGCCCTTCGGCTTCGTCGCGCTGCTGGGTGTGATCGCGCTCATGGGCATGATCCAGCGCAATTCGGTGATCCTGATCGACCAGATCGAAAGCGACCGGCGCGCCGGCGTGCCGGCCTGGGATGCGATCGTGGAATCGGCCGTGCGCCGCCTGCGCCCGATCGTGCTGACGGCCGCCGCCGCGGTGCTGGCGATGATCCCCCTGTCGCGCAGCGTGTTCTGGGGCCCGATGGCCGTGGCGATCATGGGCGGTCTCATCGTGGCCACCGTATTGACCCTGCTGGCGCTGCCCGCGATGTACGCCGCGGCGTTTCGCATCAGGCGCGAACCAAAAGCGGGTTCCGTTCCAGTTTAAAATGCGCAGTTGACCGATTTCGAGCGGGTGGTCTCCACAGAGGGCCGCCCGTTTTTCGTTGATTTCATCGGACCGCGCGGGTGGCGAAATTGGTAGACGCACCAGGTTTAGGTCCTGACGTTCGCAAGAACGTGCCGGTTCGAGTCCGGCCCCGCGCACCAGCTCCAAACTCCTTTTGAGGAACAAAAAATGACCGTGACTGTTGAGACCCTCGAAAAGCTCGAGCGCAAGATCACGCTGACCCTGCCGGTCGGCTCCATCCAGAACGAAGTCGATTCGCGCCTCAAGAAGCTCGCGCGCACCGTCAAGATGGACGGCTTCCGTCCGGGCAAGGTGCCGATGAACGTCGTGGCCCAGCGCTATGGCTACTCGGTGCACTACGAGGTCATGAACGACAAGGTCGGCGAAGCCTTCTCGCAAGCCGCCAACGAGGCCAAGCTCCGTGTCGCCGGCCAGCCCCGCATCACGGAAAAGGAAGAAGCGCCCGAAGGCCAGCTCGCTTTCGACGCCGTCTTCGAAGTGTTCCCTGAAGTCAAGATCAACGACCTGTCCGGCGCCACCATCGAGCGCCTGACCGCCGATGTCAGCGACGAAGCCATCGACAAGACCCTCGACATCCTGCGCAAGCAGCGCCGCACCTTCGCGCAACGCGCGCTCGACGCGCAAGCGCAGGACACCGACCGCGTGACGGTCGACTTCGAAGGCAAGATCGACGGCGAGACCTTCCAGGGCGGCAAGGCCGAGGACTTCCAGTTCATCGTCGGCGAAGGCCAGATGCTCAAGGAATTTGAAGACGCCGTGCGCGGCCTGAAGAACGGCGACAGCCGCACCTTCCCGCTGTCCTTCCCGGCCGACTATCACGGCAAGGACGTGGCCGGCAAGCAAGCCGACTTCATGGTCACCGTGAAGAAGATCGAATCGACGAACCTGCCCGAAGTCAACGAGCAGCTGGCCAAGTCGCTCGGCATCGCCGAAGCCACCGTGGAAGGCCTGCGCGCCGACATCAAGCGCAACCTCGAGCGCGAAGTGAAGTTCCGCCTGCTGGCCAAGAACAAGACCGCCGTCATGGACGCGCTGATCGCCAATGCCGAACTCGACCTGCCCAAGGCCAGCGTGCAGCAGGAAGTCCAGCGCATGGTCGAAGGCGCCCGCGCCGAACTCAAGCAACGCGGCATCAAGGACGCCGACAAGGCGCCGATCCCCGAAGAGATCTTCACGGCCCAAGCTGAGCGCCGCGTGCGCCTGGGCCTGGTCGTCGCCGAACTCGTGCGCGCCAACAACCTGCAAGCCAAGCCGGAGCAGATCAAGGCCCACGTCGACGAAATGGCCGCCAGCTACGAGAAGCCGCAAGACGTCGTGCGCTGGTACTTCAGCGACAACAACCGCCTGGCCGAAGTCGAATCCGTGGTCATCGAGAACAACGTGACCGATTTCGTCATGAGCAAGGCGCAAGTCAGCGACAAGGCCGTCTCATTCGACGAACTGATGGCGCAGCAGCAACAAGGCTGATCGCGGGTCTGACCGATACTGCACGATCGGGCGGGCTTGCAACTGCGCAGGCCCACCCCATTTGCACCGTGCCGGCATCCGCTGGCAAGGTCAAGCACTGAACGGAGCAATTCATGAGCGCACTGGACACTAAAGCTCTCGGCATGGTGCCGATGGTGATCGAGCAATCGGGCCGCGGCGAGCGGTCCTATGACATCTACTCGCGCTTGCTGAAAGAGCGCGTGATTTTCCTGGTCGGCGAGGTCAACGACCAGACGGCCAATCTCGTGGTGGCGCAGTTGCTGTTCCTCGAGAGCGAAAACCCGGACAAGGACATCTCGTTCTACATCAACTCTCCGGGCGGCAGCGTGAGCGCCGGCATGGCGATCTACGACACCATGCAGTTCATCAAGCCGGCCGTGTCGACGCTGTGCATCGGCTTCGCGGCCAGCATGGGCGCCTTCCTGCTGGCGGCGGGTGAAAAGGGCAAGCGCTTCTCGCTGCCCAATTCCAAGATCATGATCCACCAGGTGCTTGGCGGCGCACGCGGCCAGGCCACGGACATCGAGATCCATGCCCGTGATATTTTGAAGACGCGCGAGCAAATGAACAAAATTCTGGCCGAACGCACCGGCCAGAGCTTTGAGAAAATTGCCCGCGACACCGAGCGCGACTATTTCCTGACGGCCGACGAGTCCAAGGAATACGGCCTCATCGACCAGGTGATTTCCAAGCGCAGCTGATTCGGCTGCATTGCGCTGCGGCGCCAGTACCCCGCCGGGGGCGGGTATTCGAGCAACAACGGCGTTTGCCCACACGGGGAACGCCGTTTTTGTTTCGCTATCATTGTTAAATTCCAGTTACGAGGCACCTTCATGGCCGAGAAAAAAGGCTCCTCCAGCGAAAAGACGCTTTACTGCTCGTTCTGCGGGAAGAGCCAGCACGAGGTCAAGAAGCTGATCGCCGGTCCGTCGGTGTTCATCTGCGACGAATGCATCGACCTGTGCAACGAGATCATTCGCGATGAACTGCCGGCCGGCGAGGAAGCACGCGACGCCCGCAACGACCTGCCGACGCCGCTCGAAATCAAGGCCAACCTCGACAACTACGTGATCGGCCAGGAGCCGGCCAAGCGCATGCTCGCGGTGGCGGTCTACAACCACTACAAGCGCCTGCGCCACAAGGAAAAGGCCAAGGGCGACGACGTCGAACTCAGCAAGAGCAACATCCTGCTGATCGGCCCCACGGGCTCCGGCAAGACGCTGCTCGCGCAGACGCTGGCGCGCATGCTCGACGTGCCTTTCGTGATGGCCGACGCCACCACCTTGACCGAGGCCGGCTATGTCGGCGAAGACGTCGAGAACATCATCCAGAAGCTGCTGCAAAGCTGCAACTACGAAGTGGAACGTGCCCAGCGCGGCATCGTCTACATCGATGAGATCGACAAGATCTCGCGCAAGTCCGACAACCCGTCGATCACGCGCGACGTGTCGGGCGAGGGCGTGCAGCAGGCGCTGTTGAAGCTCATCGAAGGCACCATGGCCAGCGTGCCGCCGCAGGGCGGCCGCAAGCATCCGAACCAGGACTTCCTGCAGATCGACACGACCAACATCCTGTTCATCTGCGGCGGTGCGTTCGCGGGGCTGGAGAAGGTCATCGAGAACCGCACGGAGGCTTCGGGCATCGGCTTCGGCGCATCGGTGCGCAGCAAGCAGCAGCGCAGCCTCACGGAAGTGTTCCGCGAGGTCGAGCCCGAAGACCTGATCAAGTTCGGCCTGATTCCTGAACTGGTGGGTCGTATGCCGGTCGTCGCCTCGCTGGCCGAGCTCAGCGAAGACGCGCTGGTGCAGATCCTGACCGAGCCCAAGAACGCCGTCGTCAAGCAGTTCACCAAGCTGCTGCAGATGGAGGGCGTGGACCTGGAGATCCGCCCCGCCGCTCTGAAGGCCATCGCCCGCAAGGCACTGGCCCGCAAGACCGGCGCGCGCGGCCTGCGCTCGATCCTCGAGCAGTCGCTGATCGACACGATGTTCGAACTGCCGAATGCCACCAATGTCGACAAGGTCGTGGTCGAGGAATCGACCATCGACGAAAGCAAGCCACCGTTGCTCGTCTACCGCGAGGCGGCCAAAAAGGCGTAGGTGGCCGCGGTCTTCACGCCGACCTCTCACACGCCAGGCGGCGTGTGCCTCACATTGAACGCGCCGCGCGGGCTTGAAATTCGCGCGGCGCGTTCCATCTTTGCCTGACACAACAAGAGGATTCGCATGTCCGGTCATACACCCCTGCCACCTGAAGCCATCGACCTGCCGCTGCTGCCGCTGCGGGACGTCGTGGTGTTCCCTCACATGGTGATTCCGCTGTTCGTCGGCCGCGCCAAGAGCATCAAGGCGCTGGAACTCGCGATGGAAGCCGAGCGCCGCATCATGCTGGTCGCGCAAAAGGCCGCAGCCAAGGACGAGCCCGCCGTCGAGGACATGTTCGAAGTCGGCTGCGTCTCGACCATCCTGCAGATGCTCAAGCTGCCCGATGGCACGGTCAAGGTGCTGGTCGAAGGCCAGCAACGCGCCCGCGTCAACCGCATCGACGATGGCGAGACGCACTTCTCGGCCAACGTGAGCCCGATCGGCGGCGGCGAAGGCGCCGCGCAGACCGGCACCGAGATCGAAGCGCTGCGTCGCGCCGTGATGCAGCAGTTCGACCAGTACGTGAAGCTCAACAAGAAGATTCCGCCCGAGATCCTCACGTCCATCTCCAGCATCGACGATGCGGGCCGCCTCGCCGACACCATCGCCGCGCACCTGCCGCTCAAGCTCGACAACAAGCAGTCCGTGCTGGACCTGGCTGATGTCAAGGCACGCCTGGAAAACCTGTTTGGCCAGCTCGAACGCGAAGTCGACATCCTCAACGTCGACAAGAAGATCCGCGGCCGCGTGAAGCGCCAGATGGAGAAGAACCAGCGCGACTTCTACCTGAACGAACAGGTCAAGGCGATCCAGAAGGAACTGGGCGAAGGCGAAGAGGGCGCGGACATCGAGGAGATCGAGAAGAAGATCAAGCTTGCCAAGATGCCGAAGGACGCGCTCAAGAAGGCCGAGAGCGAACTCAAGAAGCTCAAGCTGATGTCGCCGATGTCGGCCGAAGCGACCGTCGTGCGCAACTACATCGACGTGCTGGTCGGCTTGCCGTGGAGCAAGAAGACCAAGATCAAGCACGACCTGGCGCATGCCGAGGAAGTGCTCAACGAGGACCACTACGGCCTCGACAAGGTCAAGGACCGCATCCTCGAATACCTCGCGGTGCAGCAGCGCGTCGACAAGGTGAAGGCCCCGATCCTGTGCCTGGTCGGCCCTCCGGGCGTGGGCAAGACCTCGCTGGGCCAGTCGATCGCCAAGGCGACCGGTCGCAAGTACACCCGCATGGCGCTGGGTGGCATGCGCGACGAGGCCGAGATCCGGGGCCATCGCCGCACCTACATCGGCGCGCTGCCGGGCAAGGTGCTGCAGAGCCTGAACAAGGTCGGCACGCGCAACCCGCTGTTCCTGCTGGACGAGATCGACAAGCTTGGCACGGACTTCCGTGGCGACCCGTCGAGCGCGCTGCTGGAAGTGCTGGACCCGGAACAGAACCACACCTTCGGCGACCACTACGTCGAGGTCGACTTCGACCTGAGCGACGTGATGTTCGTGGCGACGTCCAACTCGATGAACATCCCACCGGCCCTGCTGGACCGGATGGAAGTCATCCGCCTGGCCGGCTACACGGAAGACGAGAAGACCCACATCGCGCTGAAGTACCTGCTGCCCAAGCAGCTGAAGAACAACGGCGTGAAGGAAGGCGAACTGCTGGTCACCGAGGAAGCCGTACGCGACATCGTGCGCTACTACACCCGTGAAGCCGGTGTGCGTTCGCTGGAACGCGAGCTGTCCAAGATCTGCCGCAAGGTGGTCAAGGGCCTGCTGCTGAAGAAGATGACGCCGCAGGTCACGGTCACCGGCGAGAACCTCAACGACTTCCTGGGCGTTCGCAAGTACACCTTCGGCCGTGCCGAGAAGCAGAACCAGGTCGGCCAGGTGGTCGGCCTCGCGTGGACCGAAGTCGGCGGCGACCTGCTGACGATCGAGGCCGTGACCATGCCGGGCAAGGGCATCATCAGCCGCACGGGTTCGCTCGGCGACGTGATGAAGGAATCGGTCGAGGCTGCACGCACGGTGGTGCGCAGCCGTTCGCGCCGCCTGGGCATCAAGGACGAGATCTTCGAGAAGCGCGACATCCACATCCACGTGCCCGATGGCGCGACGCCGAAGGACGGCCCGAGCGCGGGCGCGGCGATGACGACGGCCTTCGTGTCGGCGCTCACCGGCATCCCGGTGCGGGCCGACGTCGCGATGACCGGCGAGATCACCTTGCGCGGTGAAGTCACTGCCATCGGCGGCCTGAAGGAAAAGCTGCTGGCCGCCTTGCGCGGCGGCATCAAGACGGTGCTGATCCCCGAAGAGAACGCCAAGGACTTGCAGGACATTCCCGAGAACGTGAAGAACGGCCTAGAGATCATCCCGGTCAAGTGGATCGACAAGGTGCTGGAGATCGCGCTCGAGAAGACGCCGACGCCGCTGTCCGACGAAGAGGTGGCCGCATCCGCAGCCGCCGTCGCCGAACTGGCCAAGCAACGTGCGGCCGTGCAACCCGCGGAAGATTCGTCTTCCGTGAAACATTGAGCGGGATGTTTGCCAAGTCTCGAAAAACCGGTATATAATTCGAGGCTCGAAACGCGGGAATAGCTCAGTTGGTAGAGCGCAACCTTGCCAAGGTTGAGGTCGAGAGTTCGAGACTCTTTTCCCGCTCCAGTTTTTGAAAAAGGGAAGCTTCCGCTTCCCTTTTTTTCGACCAGTCGACGACGAGTCGGTATGGTTGAATGTCAGTGACAAGCGTGGCGCGATAGCAAAGCGGTTATGCCCCGGATTGCAAATCCGGTTAGTCCGGTTCGACTCCGGATCGCGCCTCCACCTCTTGGGTCATCGTTCGCGAGAGACCATTTGTACAGCCTCATCAACTTCGTTGGAGAGGCTGTTTTTGTTTGGGTTATCTTCGACGCATTGACCTCCATCGCCCGGGTGGTGAAACTGGTAGACACATCGGACTTAAAATCCGCCGCTTCCTGAAAAGGGGCATGCCGGTTCGATTCCGGCCCCGGGCACCAACTTACAAGGGAGCAAGACATGCCTCGCTACAACGCTCCGTTCGAAATACACGTGCACGGCGATGTGCCGCTGCGCGCCGACGTCAGCTTCGACCAGATCCAGGAGGCCCTGCGCCCGCTCTGGAAGTACGCCGGCGCCAAGTCGCTGGCCGACGGCGCCACCAGCGCCTATGAAGAAGAGCCCGGCATCCGCTTCGACCAGAAGGAGCACATGCTGACGATGTGCTGGACCGTCCCCGGCGACGAGGACTTCCGCCAGGAACTCGACGAGATGTGCATGGCGCTCAACGAGCTGGCCGAGCAGGGCGCGGCCATCGAGATCACCTTCTACGACACCGACTACGACGAGGAAGAAGGCGACGCCGACGAAGAATCGCGCGACGACTTCATCATGCTGTTCGTGGGGCCGAACCCCGCCGCGATCATGCAGGTGCAACGCGACCTGCTGGTGGAGGACGTGGTGGCGCTGATGGAGCGCCACTTCGACGGCTCGGAGCTCGGCGGCGTGGTCGGCGAGATCGACAAGCTGTTCGGCGACCGTTTCGACGCGCTGGTCAGCTCGCTCGAGATCGGCAAGCGCCCGCGCGGCAGCGGCGGTGCGCCGGGAGCGGGTGGGCACGGCGGCGGTCGCCGTCCGCGCCATCTCCACTGATCCCGACTACGCAACACAACGCTTGGCGCTGTTTCCTTCCTCGGCCTTGAATGCTGGCGTGCGCAAGCGCGAGGTGTTCGGCTGGGCGATGTACGACTTTGCCAACTCGGGCTACACCACGGTCGTCATCACCGCGGTGTTCGCCGCCTACTTCGTGGGTGGCCTGGCGAAGGGGGCGGCCTGGGGCGCCTTCGCCTGGACGCTGTCGCTGAGCATCGCGTACGCGATCGTGATGTTCACCATGCCGATGATCGGCGCCTGGGCGGACCTGCGCGCCGCCAAGAAGCGGGTGTTGATGCTGGCGACGGCGGGTTGCATCCTCAGCACCGCCGCGCTGGCGCTGACGCCGCGTCTCTCCGGCATGGAAGCGGTCGGGCTCGCGATGCTGCTGGTCATCGTGTCCAACACCTTCTACTCGTACGGGGAATCGCTCACCGGCGCCTTCCTGCCTGAACTGGCCACTGCCGAGGGCATGGGCAAGGTCAGCGGATGGGGGTGGGGCTTTGGCTACATCGGCGGTATGCTGACGCTGGGCGTGTGTCTGGCCTATGTGCTGTGGGCGCAGTCGCAGGGGCTGCCGGCCTCGCACTTCGTGCCGGTGACGATGCTGGTGACCGCGTTGATGTATGGGCTGGCGGCGTGCGTGACCTTTGCCTTGCTGCCCGAGCGCGCCAAGCCGGCGGCGGCTTCCGGCCGTGTCTCGTGGAGCGACTCCTGGCGTCAGTTGCGCCGCACCTTCGACCAGGCACGCGCCTTCTCCGATTTCATGTGGCTGCTGGCCTGCACCGTGGCCTACCAGGGCGGCGTGGCGGTGGCGATCACGCTGGCGGCGATCTATGCAGAGCAGGTGATCGGTTTCAAGCCGCAGGAGACGATGGTCCTAATCTTTGCGCTGAACCTGGCCGCGGCGGCGGGTGCGTTCAGCTTCGGCTACTTGCAGGACCGCATCGGTCACAAGATCTCGCTCTCGACGACGCTGGTGGCCTGGATTGCGGTGTGCATCATTGCGGGTTCTGTCACCACCAAGGGCGGGTTCTGGTGCGCCGCCGCCATCGCAGGGCTCGCCATGGGCTCCAGCCAATCGGCGGGGCGCGCCATGGCGGGTGTGCTGGCGCCGCCGCAGCAGCTGGGTGAGTTCTTCGGCCTCTGGAGCTTTTCGACGCGGCTGGCCAGCATCATTGGGCCCCTGAGCTATGGCGCCATCACCTGGATGGCCGGTGGCAACCAGCGCATTGCGATCTTCGCGACCTCGGGCTTGTTCATTGCCGGCCTGCTGTTGCTGCTGCCGATCGACATGAAGCGCGGTCGGGCAGCCGCCCTGGAGGCCGCGCGCTGAGGCGGGGCTGCTACTCGGTTCGCAGCGCCTTGGGAATCGGGTAGCGTTCGCCGTCGTAGCGCAGCGTGAAGGTGCGCAGCTTCACCGGCAGCGCTTTCTCGATGCACTCGCCGCTTTCTTGCCACTCGGCTCGGTTTTGGGTCTGGGTGCGTTGCACGATCAGGTCGGCAAAGCCTTCGCTGACGCCGTGCCCTACCGCCAGCGTGCCGCGTACATGCTCGAAATGGCCGGTGCAGGTGGCGTCCCACTCGCCGCCGTCCATGTCGAGTTCGATCTCGTCGAGCACCTTGCGCACCTTGGCGCCCTGGGCCACGTAGAGCTGCAGCGTCTCGCTGGCATAGGGGTTGACGCGCGATGCGCCGCGGTAGCGCACGCGGATGCCGAAGGCGCGCGTGTTGGCCGCGAGCGCGTAGCGGCCGGTGTCGATGCGGATGTCCTGGATGGCGACAGCGTCTTCGGTCAGCGCATTGGGCTCGAACATCCGGGCGAGGATGGTGTCGCGCTCGGTGTTGCCGTTGTCGGGCCGCTGGATGACGAGCAGCTCGAGGTCGTAGCTGGTCACGCCGGGATCGGAAGAGGGGCGCGGCATCGGCAGCACGACGATGCTGCGGCCCGGGTAGGCGGGCCAGGGCTTGCAGGCGGCGCGCTCCTCGTCGAGTGGCCGGTCCGGATGCAGCTTGGCGTGCATGCGTTCGGCCAGGCCGCTCTCGCAAGCGGCCTGCGCCGCGAGGGTGGGCAGGGCGAGGAGCAGGGCCGCGGCGAATCGGGAGGGGCGCACGTTCGTTTGGTTCCGCGCCATCAGGCGGGCACGGTGGCTCGGTGCAGCCAGCGCGCGGCAGCCGCCGCCAGCGCCTCCGGTGGGCCGCTGGTCTCGAGCACGGGAGCTGTGCTGCCATCGCGTTCAGCGGCCAATGCATGCGTGGCGGCCAGAAGGCGGCGCGTCTGCAGGGCGACCGGCGCGCCGGTGTCGATGAAGCGCACGGTGGGGCCTGCATGGCGCCGCAGTTCGTCCGCCACGAAGGGATAGTGGGTGCAGCCGAGCACCAACGTGTCGATTTGCCCCGGGGCTGTGCCGAAGCGGCCTGCCGCTCGCATGTACCGCACGCACAGTTCGCCAATGGCTGCGGTGGCCGAGGCTTCGATCGCCGCCGCCAGTCCGTCGCAGGGCACCAGGCTGAACTTCGCCTGGCCCGCAAGGCTGTCGTGCAGCTTCCTGAACTTCAGGCTGGCGAGCGTGCCGCGCGTGGCGAGCACGCCGATGCTTCCGGTCGCACTCAGCGCCACGGCGGGCTTGAGCGCCGGTTCCACGCCGACCACAGGGAGCGCTGGATACGTCGTCCGCACCAGGTGAATGGCCGCGGCGGTCGCGGTGTTGCAGGCCACCACCAGCGCCTTGATGCGATGCCGCTCGACCAGGTCGGCCGTGATCGCCAGCGTGCGCTGCGTGACGAAGTCTTCGCCGCGTTCGCCATAGGGCGCGTTCGCGGTGTCGGCGAAATACACGAAGCGCTCGTGCGGCAATTCGGCGCGCAGTGCGTTGAGGACGCTCAGGCCGCCTACGCCACTGTCGAACACGCCAATGGGGTCGTTTGCGGCTGCCCGCTCGCCGATCGATCGAGCGGCGTTCGCAGGCTCATCGATCGGCAGCAGGCTCAAGCCGGTTCCAGCGTGATGGTCTTGAACTCGCCCGAGGCGATGCGCTTCTGCCATTCGGCCGGGCCGGTGATGTGGGCGCTGGTGCCGCCGGAATCGACCGCCACGGTGACGGGCATGTCCACCACGTCGAACTCGTAGATCGCTTCCATGCCGAGGTCTTCGAAGCCCACGATCTTCGCGGTCTTGATCGCCTTGCTGACCAGGTAGGCGGCGCCGCCCACGGCCATCAGGTAGGCGCTCTTGTGTTTCTTGATCGCCTCGATGGCGACCGGGCCGCGCTCGGCCTTGCCGATCATCGCGATCAAGCCGGTTTCCGCGAGCATCATGTCGGTGAAGCCGTCCATGCGCGTGGCGGTGGTGGGGCCGGCCGGGCCGACCGCTTCGCCCTTGACCGGATCGACCGGGCCGACGTAGTAGATGACGCGATTGGTGAAGTCCACCGGCAGCTTCTCGCCCTTGGCCAGCATGCCCTGGATGCGCTTGTGCGCGGCGTCGCGACCGGTGAGCATCTTGCCGTTGAGCAGCAGTGTGTCGCCGGGCTTCCAACTCGCGACTTCCTCGGGCGTGAGCGTGTCGAGGTTGACCTTCTTGCTCTTGTTGTAGTCGGGCGCCCAGTTGACGTCGGGCCACAGGTCCAGCGAGGGCGGCGTGAGGTAGACCGCGCCGCTGCCGTCGAGCACGAAATGCGCGTGGCGGGTGGCCGCGCAGTTGGGAATCATCGCGACCGGCTTGCTGGCCGCGTGTGTCGGGTACATCTTGATCTTGATGTCGAGCACGGTCGACAGGCCACCCAGGCCCTGCGCGCCGATGCCGAGTGCATTGACCTTCTCGTAGAGCTCGATGCGCAGCGCCTCGACCTTCGTCAGCTCGGCGCCGGAGGCCTTCTTCGCTTGCAGCTCGTGCATGTCGAGGTCGTCCATCAGGCTTTCCTTGGCCATCAGCGCGGCCTTCTCGGCCGTGCCGCCGATGCCGATGCCCAGCATGCCCGGCGGGCACCAGCCGGCGCCCATGGTCGGCACGGTCTTGAGCACCCAGTCGACCACGCTGTCGCCGGGGTTCAGCATGACCAGCTTGCTCTTGTTCTCGCTGCCACCGCCCTTGGCCGCGACGGTGACTTCGACGGTGTTGCCGGGGACGATCTCGGTGAAGATCACGGCCGGCGTGTTGTCCTTGGTGTTCTTGCGATCGAACTGCGGATCGGCCACGACCGAGGCGCGCAGCGTGTTGTCCGGATGGTTGTAGCCGCGGCGCACGCCTTCGTTGATGGCGTCGTCCAGGCTGCCGGTGAAGCCGCCCCAGCGCACGTCCATGCCCACCTTGAGGAAGACGTTGACGATGCCGGTGTCCTGGCAGATCGGGCGCTGGCCGGTCGCGCTCATCTTGCTGTTGGTCAGGATCTGGGCGATCGCATCCTTGGCGGCGGGGCTCTGCTCCCGCTCGTAGGCCTTGGCCAAGTGGGCGATGTAGTCCGTCGGGTGGTAGTAGCTGATGTACTGCAACGCGGCAGCGACGGATTCGATCAGGTCGGCTTGCTGGATCGTCGTGGTCATGGTGAGGCTTTATAGGGTTATGCGGCTGGCGCGATACTGGCCAGCCTTCCATTTTCGCAGATGAGACCTTAGGCATGACGACTCGTACCGAACGTGACACTTTTGGACCCATCGACGTCCCGTCGGACAAGCTCTGGGGGGCGCAAACGCAGCGCTCGCTGCAGAACTTCGACATCTCCGGTGAGCAGCAGCCACGCGAGATCATCACGGCGCTGGCGCAGGTGAAGCGGGCCTCTGCCGTGGTCAATCATGCGCTGGGCCTGCAGGACGAGAAGAAGACCCAGGCCATCGTCGCCGCGGCTGATGAGGTGATCGCCGGAAAACACACGGACGAGTTTCCTTTGGTGGTCTGGCAGACCGGCTCCGGTACGCAGACCAACATGAACGTGAACGAGGTGCTGGCCAATCGCGCGAGCGAGTTGCTGGGTGGAGAGCGCGGCGAAGGGCGGCTGGTGCATCCCAATGACGACGTCAACCGCAGCCAGTCGAGCAACGACGTCTTTCCGACCGCGATGCATGTGGCGGCGGTCGAGGCACTCACCCGCAAGCTGCTGCCAGCCATTGCCAAGCTGCGCGGCACGCTGGAGAAGAAGTCAGCCGACTTCATGGACATCGTCAAGATCGGACGCACCCACCTCCAGGATGCGACGCCGCTGACGCTTGGCCAGGAGTTCTCCGGCTACGCGGCGCAACTGGCGCATGGCGAGGCGCATGTTCGAGCTGCCTTGCCCCACCTCTGCGAGCTGGCGCTGGGCGGCACGGCCGTCGGCACCGGCCTCAATGCGCCCAAGGGCTATGCCGAGCAGGTGGCCGCCGAACTGGCCAGGCTCACCGGATTGCCCTTCATCACCGCCCCCAACAAGTTCGAGGCCATGGCCAGCGTCGATGCCCTGGTGCACGCCCATGGCGCCCTCAAGACCCTGGCGGCCAGCATGACCAAGATCGCGAACGACGTGCGCTGGCTTGCCAGCGGCCCGCGCAGCGGCATCGGCGAACTGAGCATCCCGGAGAACGAGCCCGGCTCGTCGATCATGCCGGGCAAGGTCAACCCCACGCAGAGCGAAGCCGTCACGATGCTGGCCGCGCAGGTGTTCGGCAACGACGTGGCGATCAACATCGGCGGTGCCTCGGGCAACTTCGAGCTCAACGTGTTCCGCCCAATGGTGGCCCACAACTTCCTGCAGAGCGTGCGGCTGCTGGCCGACGGCATGGTCAGCTTCAACGACCATTGCGCCGTCGGCATCGAGCCGAACCGGGAGCGCATCACCGAACTCGTGCAGCGCTCGCTGATGCTGGTGACCGCGCTCAACACGCACATCGGCTATGACAAGGCCGCCTACATCGCCAAGAAGGCGCACAAGGAAGGCAGCAGCCTGCGCGAGGCGGCAGTGGCGTCAGGTCACCTCACGGGCGAGCAGTTCGACCAGTGGGTGATCCCGGAAAACATGACGGGCCGATGAGGATCAGTGTTTTTCCTCGGCGATGGCCGACATGATCTTGTCGGTATAGGCGATCGCCATGGCCGACAGCAGGAAGGTGATGTGGATCGCCGTCTGCGCGATCAGCACCTTGTCCGTGTAGTTCTCGGCGTTGATGAAGGTCTTGAGCAGGTGGATGGAGCTGATGCCGATGATCGACATCGCCAGCTTCACCTTCAGCACCGAGGCGTTCACGTGGCTCAGCCATTCCGGCTGGTCGGGATGGCCATCGAGGTCCATGCGGCTGATGAAGGTCTCGTAGCCGCCCACGATCACCATGATCAGCAGGTTCGAGATCATCACCACGTCGATCAGCGCCAGTACCACCAGCATGATCACCGTCTCGTTCAGCGTGGTGATGGGCGCGGTCGTCTTGTAGCCGATGCCGGTGATCAGCGCCTGCAACGCGTGGTCGCTGCCGAGCGCGGCCTGCACCAGGTGCATGAGCTCGACCAGGAAGTGGACGACGTACATGCCCTGCGCCACGATCAGGCCCAGGTACAGGGGGAGTTGCAGCCAGCGGCTCGCGAAGATGAGCTTGGGCAGGGGACGCAGCGGCGAGCCCTTGCGGGGCGCGGCGGAAGACGGGTCTTGAAGTGTCATCGGTTGGTTAACAAAGCGAGGGCGCGATTCTAGAAGTGCCAGCCTTATGCGCGGCTGAAGCCCTTACGGCTTAGGATGTGAACGTCAGTGACCCGTAAGTGCCACGATCGACATTACGCCCGAACCCACTACAAGGCCGAGGAGACCTCCAGACATGAGCAGCACATCGAAGAACATCGAGTCCGTATTGGTCGAGACCCGCGTGTTCCCGCCTGACAACCGCGCCACCCAAGGCGCGCGCATCTCCGGCATGGCCGCCTACGAGGCGCTGTGCAAGGAAGCGGAGACCGACTTCGATGGCTTCTGGACCCGCCTGGCCCGCGAGAACGTGCAGTGGACCAAGCCTTTCACGCGCACCCTCGACGAATCGAAAGCGCCGTTCTACCAATGGTTCGGCGACGGCGAACTCAACGCCAGCGCCAATTGCCTGGACAAGCACATCGGCACGCCGACCGAGGATAAGACCGCGATCATCTTCGAAGCCGACGACGGCGCCGTCACGAAGATCACCTACAAGGACCTGCTCACGCGCGTCTCGCAATTCGCCAACGCGCTGAAGGCGCAAGGCATCCAGAAGGGCGACCGCGTCATCGTCTACATGCCGATGACCATCGAGGGCGTCATCGCCATGCAGGCCTGCGCCCGCATCGGCGCGACCCACAGCGTGGTGTTCGGCGGCTTCTCGGCCAAGGCGCTGCAGGAGCGCATCATCGATGCCGGCGCCGTCGCGGTCATCACGGCCAACTACCAACTGCGTGGCGGCAAGGAACTTCCGCTCAAGGCCATCGTCGACGACGGCATCGCGCTGGGCGGCTGCACGACGATCAAGACGGTGCTGGTCTATGAACGCACCTTGACCGACTGGAAGCGCGTCGAGGGCCGCGACATCAGCTTCACCGAGGCGCTGGCCGAAGTCGAAGGGCAGGGCCTGTGCCCGCCCGAGCCGGTCAATGCCGAACACCCGCTGTTCATCCTCTACACCTCCGGCTCGACCGGCAAGCCCAAGGGCGTGCAGCATGCGACGGGCGGCTACCTGCTGTGGGCCAAGCTCACGATGGACTGGACCTTCGACCTTCGGCCCGAGGACGTGTTCTGGTGCACGGCCGACATCGGCTGGATCACCGGCCACACCTACGTCGCCTACGGCCCGCTGGCGGCCGGCGCGACGCAAGTCGTCTTCGAAGGTATCCCCACCTATCCACACGCCGGGCGCTTCTGGCAAATGGTGGAGAAGCACCGCGTCACGATCTTCTACACCGCGCCCACGGCGATCCGCTCGCTCATCAAGGCTGCCGAATCCGACGAGAAGGTGCATCCCAAGAACTGGGATCTGTCCAGCCTGCGCATTCTCGGCAGCGTCGGCGAGCCGATCAACCCGGAAGCCTGGATGTGGTACCACCGGAACATCGGCCACGAGCGTTGTCCGATCGTCGACACTTTCTGGCAGACTGAAACAGGCGGCCACGTCATCACGCCGCTGCCGGGCGCCACGCCGTTGGTGCCGGGTTCCTGCACCTTGCCACTGCCGGGCATCATGGCCGCGATCGTCGACGAAACCGGCAAGGACCTGCCCAACGGCGCCGGCGGCATGCTGGTCATCAAGCGCCCCTGGCCCTCGATGATCCGCACCATCTGGAACGACCCGGAACGCTTCAAGAAGAGCTATTTCCCGGAAGAGATGGGCGGCACGATCTATCTGGCCGGCGACGGCGCGGTCCGCAGCGCCGACCGCGGCTATTTCCGCATCACCGGGCGCATCGACGACGTGCTGAACGTATCGGGGCACCGACTGGGCACGATGGAGATCGAGTCGGCGCTGGTGTCCAAGACCGACCTGGTGGCCGAGGCCGCGGTGGTCGGCCGGCCGGACGATGTGACCGGCGAGGCGGTCTGCGCCTTCGTGGTGCTCAAGCGCGGCAGGCCCAGCGGCGACGAGGCCAAGCAGATCGCGACCGATCTGCGCAACTGGGTCGCCAAGGAAATCGGCCCGATCGCCAAGCCCAAGGACATCCGGTTCGGCGACAACCTGCCCAAGACGCGCAGCGGCAAGATCATGCGGCGCCTGCTGCGCTCGATCGCCAAGGGCGAGGCCATCACGCAGGACACGTCGACGTTGGAGAACCCCGCCATCCTGGAGCAATTGGGGCAGGCTTACTGAGCGCCCCGCGGCCGGATTCACCCCGGCCCGCTCCCCGCAGGCGATCAATCCGAGGTGGCCAAGCCACTTTGACTTGAGACGCATTGCGCCCACGTCTGACGCCGCCTCCGAGCCCGGGTGAGTTACAAACGGGCTCTTACAGACAAAACGGGGACGAAATCATGGGTGTTAGATCGGGTATCTTGATTCTGCTGGTGGTGCTGATCGCGGCACTGGCGACGTTGAACTGGGGCATCCTCATTCAACCGACCCTGATGTCGATCGGCTTCATGCAGGTGACCGCGCCGTTCGGCGTGATCATGCTGGGACTGACCTCGCTACTCGGGGTGCTGTTCCTGGCCTACGTGTTCTACCTGCAGAGTACGGTGATGCTGGAGACGCGTCGCCACACCAAGGAACTGCAATCGCAGCGCGAACTGGCCGACAAGGCCGAACTCTCGCGTTTCACCGAACTGCGCAGCTTCCTCGAAGCGCAGGAGCTCACGCGGGTGACGCAAGCCAACCAGCGGCAGGAAGCGTTGCTGGCGCGCGTCCAGCAGCTCGAAGCCTCATTGCGCCAGCGCGTCGATGAGTCGGACAACACGACGGCCGCGCATGTCGGCCAACTGGAAGACCGCTTTCGCCCCGCCATCGGCGAGGTGGTTCCGCAGCGCGGTTGAACTGCTGATTACTTGGTCGAGAGCACCCAGGTCGCCAGTCGGGCGGCTTCGCTCTCGCTGACCTGGGTGTTGGCCGGCATGGCCAGCGCCCCCCAGACGCCCGTGCTGCCCTTCATGATCTTGACCGCGAGCTTTTCGGGCGCGGTCTTGTCGTCCTTGTACTTGGCGGCGATGTCCTTGAAGGCCGGGCCGAGGACCTTCTTGTCGACCGTGTGGCAGGCCATGCAGTTCTTCGAGGTGGCCAGTGCGAGGTCCGCCATGGCGGGGCCGGCGGTGAACAGTGAAAGGGCTATCAACAGATGAATTCTTCTCATGGGGAATCGTTACGGTTGCGTTACAGTCAGTCTCCAATGAGATTCTAGGGGAGCGGGTGCGTGGCGAAGTGTGACGCACCAGTCATTTCCCGAGGGTTGCGTCATGTGGTTTCTTCTGTTGGGTGTACTGGGCGTTGCGCTCAAGTACTTCGAGATCGGGCCGGTTGCCACGCTGAGTTGGTGGATCGTGCTGATTCCCTTCGCGCTCGCCGTGGTCTGGTGGGCCTGGGCCGACTGGTCGGGCTACACAAAGCGCCAGGTCATCAAGAAGGAAAACGAGCGGAGGGCGGAACGCATCGACCGGCAACGCAGCCGGCTGGGGATGTTGAACAGCCCGTCCCGCAGAAAGCGCAGCAAGAGTTGACCCCTGCTGCGCCTGCTCCACTTCAATACTTGTCGAGCACCGCGCCCGAGCTGGCGCTGGATGCGTTGAACGCGAACTTGGCCTGCACGCCACGCGTGTAGCGCGGCGCGGGTGCTTTCCAGCCTTCACGGCGCTTCGCGATCTCGCTCTCGGGCACGTTGAGTTCCAGCTTCAGTTCGTGCGCGTCGATGGTGATCGAGTCGCCCTCGTTCACGAAAGCGATGGTGCCGCCGGCATAGGCTTCGGGTGCGACGTGGCCGACCACCATGCCCCAGGTACCGCCGGAGAAGCGGCCATCGGTGATGAGACCGACGGATTCGCCCAGGCCCGCGCCGATCAGCGCACCCGTCGGTGCCAGCATTTCCGGCATGCCCGGGCCGCCCTTGGGGCCGAGGTAGCGCAGCACCATCACGTCGCCGGCCTTGATCTTGCCGGCGAGGATCGCGGCCAGCGCGGATTGCTCGTCGTCGAACACGCGCGCCGGGCCCGTGATGACCGGGTTCTTCAGGCCGGTGATCTTCGCGACCGCACCTTCGGGCGAGAGGTTGCCCTTGAGGATGGCGAGGTGGCCTTCGGCGTACATCGGCTTGTCGATCGGACGGATGACGTCCTGGTCGGCGCGCGGCGTGTCGGGCACGTCCTTCAGCACTTCCTCGATGGTCTGGCCGCTGATGGTCATGCAGTCGCCGTGCAGCAGGCCGGCCTTCAGCAGGATCTTCATGACCTGCGGAATGCCGCCGGCTTGGTGCAGATCGACCGCGAGGTACTTGCCCGAGGGCTTGAGGTCGCACAGCACCGGCACCTTCTTGCGCATGCGCTCGAAGTCGTCGATGGTCCAGTCGACCTGGGCGGCATGGGCGATCGCCAGGAAGTGCAGCACCGCGTTGGTGGAACCGCCGGTGGCCATGATCACGGCGACGGCGTTCTCGATCGCCTTCTTCGTGACGATGTCGCGCGGCTTGAGGTCCTTCTTGATGGCCTCGATCAGCACCTTGGCCGATTCCTTGGCCGAGTTCTGCTTTTCGTCGTGCGGGTTCGCCATCGTGGACGAGTAGGGCAGCGACAGGCCCAGCGCCTCGAAGGAACTCGACATGGTGTTGGCCGTGTACATGCCGCCGCAGGAGCCGGTGCCGGGGATGGCGCGCTTCTCGATCTCGAGCAGGTCCTCGTCGCTCATGTTGCCGGCGGCGTTCTGCCCGACGGCCTCGAACACGCTGACGATGTTGAGATCCTGGCCCTTGTAGCGGCCCGGCAGGATGGTGCCGCCGTAGACGTAGATGGCCGGCACGTTGGCGCGGAGCATGCCCATCATGCCGCCCGGCATGTTCTTGTCGCAGCCGCCGACGACGAGCACGCCGTCCATCCACTGGCCGCCGACGCAGGTCTCGATGCAGTCCGAGATGACTTCGCGGCTGACCAGCGAATACTTCATGCCCTCGGTGCCCATGGCCATGCCGTCGGAAATGGTCGGCGTGCCGAACACCTGCGCGTTGCCGCCGGCTTCCTCGATGCCTTCGATGGCCGCATCGGTCAGCTTCTGCAGGCCGGAGTTGCAGGGAGTGATGGTGCTGTGGCCATTGGCCACGCCGACCATCGGCTTCTTGAAGTCGCTCTCTTCGTAGCCCATCGCGTAGAACATCGAGCGGTTGGGTGCGCGCGACTTGCCGTCGACGATGTTGATGCTGCGGCGGTTGATCGGGGTGTCAGCCATGTGGTGTGCCTCTCTAGCGGAATATCTCGTGGGGCGCCAAGTATCGGCTCCTTCTGTGATTGCCGCCAATCCATTTCAAAGCGTCTATTGATATGCTGTGTGAATGACAGCTTCGATCGACCTGCGTGTGTGGCGGCAGTTCTTGGCGGTGGCCGAGGAACTGCACTTCGGTCGTGCGGCCACGCGCCTGCACATGACGCAGCCGCCGGTGACGCAGGCAATTGCGCAACTGGAAAAGGCGATTGGGGTGCGCCTGTTCGACCGCACGCGGCGTAGCGTCGCGTTGACGCCCGCGGGTGCTGCGCTGGTGCCGGAAGTGCGCGAGTTGCTGGCGCGGGCCCAGGCGCTGCCGGCGCGCGCGCGGGCTGCTGCGGCGGGCGAAGTGGGGCGGGTGCGGCTGGCTTTTGTCTCGACGATCGGCTTCGAGCGGCTGCCGGCCTGGGTGCGCGAATTCCGCGCGCTGTGCCCGGCGGTGGCCCTGGAGCTGGTTGAGGCGACGGGTGACGTGCAACTGGAGGCGTTGGCGCGTGGCGAAATCGATGCGGGTCTGGTGTTGCATTCACCGGGCGCTGCGCCTGCGGGGCTGGCGTGTTTGGCCGTGGCCACGGAGCCGCTGGTCCTTGCCGTGCCCACGCAGCATCCGCTTGCACGCGCCAGGCAACTCGTGCTCGACGACGTGCTGGCCGAACCGCTGGTCGCGTTCCCGCGCCGCATCCTGCCTTCTGTGCACGACGCGATCCTGGCGCTGTATCACGGGGTCGGGCGTGTGCCGGAGGTGGCACAGGAAGCCATACAGATGCAGACCATCGTGAACCTGGTGTCGGGTGGCCTGGGCGTGGCCTGGGTGCCGGAGAGCGTCACGCAGTTCCGTCGGGCTGGCGTGGTATATCGGACGGAAACCGAGTTTGCCGCGCAGCCCGGTCGGCGCCGCGCCGCGTTGGCCTTGCCCGGCTGCGAAACCAGCCTTGTATGGCCGGCCGCCAGCGACAACCCGGCGCTTGCGCGCTTCGTCGACTTTGTGCGGGAGCGCGGGTTGGCACAATAGCCGGATGCTCATGTATCCCCACATCGACCCGATTGCGCTGCAAGTCGGGCCGATCGCCATTCACTGGTATGGCCTGACTTATCTGGCTGCCTTCGGTTTGTTCTGGTTCCTCGGCACGCGTCGCTTGCAGCACGAGCCCTATCGTTCGCTCGGAGGTCCGGGCGGTTGGGAGCGCAAGGACATCGAGGACATCCTGTTCCTCGGCGTGGCCGGCGTGATCATCGGCGGCCGGCTGGGGTACTGCTTCTTCTACAAGCCCGGCTATTACCTGTCGCACCCGCTCGAGATCTTCATGGTGTGGCAAGGCGGCATGAGTTTTCATGGCGGGTTCCTGGGTGTGATCGGGTCGATGATCTGGTTCGCGCATTCGCGCAAGCGGCCGTTCTGGCAGGTGATGGACTTCGTCGCGCCGTGCGTGCCGACCGGCCTGGCGGCGGGGCGCGTCGGCAACTTCATCAATGGCGAGTTGTGGGGGCGCTTCTCGAGTCCGGACCTCCCTTGGGGCATGGTGTTTCCGCAAAGCGGTTCGATGCTGCCGCGCCATCCCTCGCAGGTCTACCAGTTCCTGCTCGAGGGCTTGCTGCTGTTCGTCCTGCTCTGGCTCTATGCGCGCAAGGAGCGCAAGGAGGGGCAGGTGGCAGCGGTGTTCGCCATGGGCTACGGCGTGTTCCGCTTCATCGCCGAGTTCTACCGAGAGCCGGATGATTTCCTGGGCTTGCAGGCATTGAACCTGAGCCAGGGTCAGTGGCTCAGCCTGCCGATGATCGTGTTCGGTATCGGTTTGTGGATCTGGGCGGCGCGGCGGCCGGCGGTGGCGGTTGCCAGCCGCTGATCCAGGGCGGGCAGGCCGCGGAGATCCCGCGCGCTGCGCCTGCGTTCCAGTGGACGTTCAATCCGTAAGGCTTACGGCAGATGGCTGTGAATTGCGCGTGCGAGCTTCCACAATGAGAGCGCGAACAGTATTCAAAGGGGCATCGTGAGCGCAACGGAATGGTTCAAATCGAAAGTGCCGATGGCACTCACCCTGCCGCGTTGGCCGGCTGCGAAGTCGCTTGCGAAGCCGAGCGAGCGCTCGACCCACGAGCGCTTGCAGGCGACCTTGCGCAAGTCCGACGAGGTGCTGTCGCCGCGCATGCTGCGCAAGGTGCTGACGGCCCTCGAAGCGGTCATCGACGCGCGCGTCAGCGAGGTCGAAGGTGGAAGGCGCGCGCATGCCGTAGCGCTGGACTACCTGGCGGCCGACCCGGGTGAGCGGCGTGACTACTGGGCGCTGATGAGCGAGCATTTCGCCGCCGATGCGGAGACGCTCAAGGCCGCGCGGGACCAGCATCAGGCCGCTGTCGGAACACCCGAGGAGGGCCAAGCCGAGATGCGCTTGCGCCGCGCGCTGGTGTCGCCGCGCATGCGTCTCTTGCAGCGCTTCGCGGTCGAGCCGGAGGGCATGCGCTTCCTGGTCGACCTGCGCGCCGACTTGTTGCCGCATCTGAAGGCCGATCAGCGCCTGCTCGCGCTCGACGCGGAACTGGAGCACCTGTTCTCCACCTGGTTCGACGTGGCCTTCCTCGAATTGCGCCGCATCGACTGGGACTCGCCCGCGTCGCTGATCGAGAAACTGATCCGCTACGAGGCGGTGCACGACATCAAGAGCTGGGACGACGTGAAGAACCGGCTCGACCACATCGACCGCCGCTGCTACGGCTTCTTCCATCCGCGGCTGCCGAACGAGCCGCTGATCTTCGTCGAGGTGGCGCTGGTCGACCGCATCAGCGACGGCATCACGCCGCTGCTGGACGAAACCGCGACTCCGCTGCAACCGGCCAAGGCGACCACCGCGATCTTCTATTCAATCAGCAACACGCAGGCCGGCCTGCGCGGCGTGAGCTTCGGCGATTCGCTGATCAAGCGCGTGGTCGAAACATTGCAGGCCGAGTTGCCGCGCCTGAAGGTCTTTGCGACGCTGTCGCCGATTCCGGGCTTCAGAGGCTGGCTCGTGAAGAACGCGGCGACGCTGGTCCCGCTGCTCGACGAGAAGCGCGCGAACGAGCTCGGCCGGTTGATCGGCTCGCTGCCGCCGACCGCGGAGCGCCTGCTGGCCGCGGTGGAGGCGCCAGGCTCGCTGGCCGATCCCAAGTCGCCGCTGCGCCACTGGCTGACGCAGTGCGCGGCCGAATACCTGGGTCGCGCGATGACGGACGGCAAGCCGGTCGACCCGGTGGCGCGCTTCCACTTGGGCAATGGCGCGCGCGTGGAGCGGCTCAATTGGGGCGGCGATCCGTCGTCCAAGGGGCAGAAGCAGTCGTGGGGCCTCATGGTTAACTACCTGTACGACCTCAAGCGTCTCGATAAACATCGAGCCTGGCTTGCCAATGGCCGGGTGGCCGTGTCAGGCGACATCGAAGGGCTCTACTTCAAGAGCTGAATCACCACGACGACA
This sequence comes from Variovorax robiniae, assembly GCF_037889955.1. Classification (NCBI taxonomy): domain Bacteria; kingdom Pseudomonadati; phylum Pseudomonadota; class Betaproteobacteria; order Burkholderiales; family Comamonadaceae; genus Variovorax; species Variovorax robiniae. The sequence goes on along the minus strand of NZ_JBBKZS010000007.1, from coordinate 120,532 downwards.
GGAGACATTCAGGATGATCGAGAACATTCATCGGCGAGACGCGTTGCGGATGGCCGCGGCCGGTGCGGCCGTCATGTGCGGCGCGGCACGCGCCGACGCCAACTGGCCGAGCAAGCCTGTCACGTTGATCGTGCCCTTTCCCGCGGGCGGCGGCACCGATGCCTTCGCGCGGCCGCTGTCGGCGCAGTTCAGCAAGGTCACGGGACAGACACTCGTCATCGACAACCGTGGCGGTGCCGGCGGCACGCTGGGCGCGAGCATCGCGGCGCGGGCACCGGCCGACGGCTACACGCTGTTCATGGGCGCGGTGCACCATGCGATCGCACCGGCGATCTATCCCAAGCTCGACTACAACATCGAGAAGGACTTCGTGCCGCTGATGCTTCTGGCCCGGCCGCCGCAAGTGGTGGTGGTGAATCCGAAGCGGGTGCCGCAGGACACCATCCAGGAGTTCATCGCCTATGCCAAGAAGAACCCGGCGAAGATGAACTATGGATCGGCCGGCGCGGGCACGTCGCACCATCTCGCGGGCGAACTGTTCAAGCAGCAGACCGGCACCTTCATCACCCACATCCCCTACCGTGGCGCCGGTCCGATGCTGCAGGACCTGATCTCCGGCAACGTGGACGTGTGCTTCGATGGGCTCGGTTCGTCGTCGCAGCACATCAAGGGCGGGCGCATCAAGGCGCTGATGATGGCGGGTGCCAAGCGCAATCCCGCGTTCCCGGACGTGCCGTGTGCTGCCGAGGTCGGCCTGCCCGACTACACGGTGACGACCTGGTACGGCCTGTGGGCACCGAAGGGCACGCCGGCGGACGTGCAGGCGCGCATCGTCGAGAGCGTGAAGAAGTCCTGGACCGCCGACGAGTTGAAGACCATCTGGGCCGCCAACGGCTCGGACATTCCGGACCTCACGATGGCGGCCTATGGCAATTTCGTCAGCGCGGAAATCAAGCGCTGGGCCGTGGTCGCAAAGACCTCCGGCGCCAAGCTGGAATGAGCGTGGCATTGGGGGGAAGTCAGGCGCAGTGCCAAGCGTGGAGGCGTCGATGAGTGGTTCGGTCGAGGTCCGTCGCGAAGGCTCCATGGCCTTCGTCACGCTGTCGCATCCCGGTCGTCTCAACGCCATGTCGCGCGCGATGTGGCTCGCCCTGCGTTCGAATTTCGAAGCCTTGTCGACGGATGAGGCATTGCGATGCATCGTGATCCGCGGAGAGGGCGGCGCCTTCTGCGCGGGCGGCGACATCTCGGAGTACCCGTCCTTCCGCTTCGAGGAAGACAGCCTGCGCACCTTTCATGAGGACGAGGTGTGGGCCGGCTTGCAGGCGATGCTGGACTGCCCGGTGCCCATCGTCGCGCAGATCGAGGGCGCCTGCATGGGCGCAGGCATCGAGATCGCAAGCTGCTGCGACATCCGCCTGGCCGCCGCCTCCGCGAAATTCGGTGCGCCCATCGCCAAGCTCGGCTTCAAGATGGCGCCGCGCGAAGCTGCCCTCGTGCAGCGTGCCGTCGGCGACGTGCTGGCGCGCGACATGCTGCTGGCGGCCAGCGTGCATGGCGCGCAGCGGCTTTACGATGCGGGCTTCCTCTTGCAGGCGCTGCCCGACGACGAATTGCCCGCCGCCGTGCTGGCCCATGCGACCCGTATCACCGCACTCGCGCCGGCCGCCGCCCGGCTCAACAAAGCCACCTTTCTCGCGTTGAACCGTTCCGCCGCATCGGACCTGGTTCCTACCGCCTACCGTTACGCCGACTCGCCCGAACACCGCGAAGGCATCGCCGCATTTCTTGCCAAACGATCTCCCGCTTTCTGAGACAACCATGACAACGACCAACGCCAATCTCTTCGCGGCCCTGCGCGCCGCTTTTCCGGCCGACCTCGACGCGGTGGCCGTCGAGACCGACAACGGACTGCTGTACTCGTGGCGCGACCTGGACCGCGCGAGCGCGATGATGGCCAACCTGCTGGACGCCTTGAAACTGGAGCCCGGCGCGCGCATCGCGGTGCAGGTCGAGAAGTCGGTCGAGGCGATGGCGCTCTACCTCGGCACACTGCGTGCCGGCTATGTCTTCCTGCCGCTCAACACGGCCTACCAGAGTGCCGAAATCGAGTACTTCATCAGCAACGCAGAACCGGCCGTGGTCGTGTGCACCAGCGAGAACGCGAGCTGGGTCGGCACGATCGCGCAGGCCGCCGGCACGCGCCATGTGTTCACGCTCGACGATGACCGGACCGGATCGCTGCTCGACGTGGCCGCGCAGTGCAGCGACCAGCACGTCATCGCGCAGAAGGCAGATGACGACATGGCTGCCATCCTCTACACCAGCGGCACCACCGGCCGCAGCAAGGGTGCGATGCTGACCCACCGCAACCTGCTGTCGAATGCCGAGGTGCTGAAGGACTACTGGGGCTGGAAGGAGGGCGACGTGCTGATCCATGCGCTCCCCATCTTCCATGTGCATGGCCTGTTCGTCGCGCTGCACGGCGCGCTGCTCAACGGCAGCAAGATGCTGTGGTTCGGCAAGTTCGACCCGAAGCGCGTGATCGCCAGGCTGCCCGAGGCGACGCTGTTCATGGGCGTGCCGACGCTGTATGTGCGGATGCTGGCGGAACCGACGCTCACCAAGGAGGCGGTGAGCAACATGCGCCTGTTCATCTCCGGATCGGCGCCTCTGCTGATCGAGACCTTCAACGATTGGCGCGAGCGCACTGGCCACACCATCCTGGAGCGCTACGGCATGAGCGAGACGGCCATGCTCACCTCCAACCCCTATAACCCGGTGCAGGGCGAGCGGCGCGGCGGCACGGTCGGATTTCCGCTGCCGGGCGTGCAGTTGCGCGTGATGTCGACGGAGGAGGGCGCGGATGGCCGTGAATGCACCACCGACGAAATCGGCGCGATCGAGGTCAGCGGCCCCAACGTTTTCATCGGCTACTGGCGCATGCCCGAGAAGACGCGCGAGGAGTTCACCTACGACGGCTTCTTCAAGACCGGCGACGTCGGCAAGATCGACGGCCTGGGCTATGTCACCATCGTCGGCCGCAGCAAGGACCTGATCATCAGCGGCGGCTACAACGTCTATCCCGCCGAGATCGAGGGCTACATCAACGAGTTGCCGGGAGTGGCTGAGAGCGCGGTCGTCGGCGTTCCGCATTCGGACTTCGGCGAAGTGGGCGTGGCCATCGTCATCGCGAAAGCCGGCGCGACGGTCGATGGCGACGCCGTGCTGGCCACGCTGAAGTCGCAGTTGGCGAACTTCAAGATTCCCAAGCGCTGCTTCGTGGTACCCGAGTTGCCGCGCAACACCATGGGCAAAGTGCAGAAGGCACTGCTGCGCGAGCAGCACAAGGGCCTGTTCGCGCGGCGCTGATTACTGCACCAGCAGCACCGAAATATCGGTCTCGGCAATCACCTTGGTGGTGACCGAGCCCATCAGCGCACGGCCGAAGATGCCGTGGCCGTGCGTGCCCATCACGATCAGGTCGGCATGGACCTTGGTGGCGACCTTGAGGATTTCCTCGGCTGCATTGCCGTGGCGCTGCTCGAGCGTGTAGTCGGTGATGCCGCGCTCGGCCAATCCAGCCTTGACTGGCCCCATCACCTTGCCGGTTTCCTCGGCGTAGTAGCCCTCGAGCACTTCCTTCCCGACATGGCGCGCCGCGTGATTCGGGATACCGCTGCAGACATGCACCACGACCAACTCATGGCCGTCGACCAGGTTGGCCCGGTGCTTGGCCAGGTAGTCCATCGCCTTCTGGCTGTGCTTGCTGCCATCGACCGCGATCACGATTTTCATGACGTACCTCTTTGGTTCAGGACACCCGCTTATAACGCCAGTCCATCGGATGCACGAGCTTGACCCTTGGGCGCGGCGGAAACAAAAAAGCCAACGGCCCTACGAGGAGGGCCGCTGGCTTCTGGAATAGGTGTCTGCAGTAGGGTGCACCGGACCCGCATCCTGAACCAGGGTTCAGGTGGGCGAGGGCAGCAAGACTTCGGGTTCATCTGACGCGAGATGATCACGCCCGTCAAGCGATGTACCAAGCCCTGCTCCGTAGAGCATTGGAACAAGGAAATATTAAGCCCGGCGCGTACTGCAGACGGTGTGGATTTTACGCCCTCGACGCCGCCCTGAAAGTCCTAAATTTCAGAGCAAATGGCCATCGCCCGCGAGGGCTTGATCGAGCCTATGGATGAGTTGCGGCACGCGGGGATCGGTGGTACCGGAATTCTCCGGTGCAGCGCCGGTCGTGACGGCGAGCAGGGCGGCCGCCGCGGCAGAGGTCGCCGCCTCGGACTGCACCAAGTCGAAGGCCAGGTTCAGCGATGCCAGGACGGCGATGCGGTCGCGCGCCTTGACCTTGCCGGCATCGCGGATCTTGCACATGGCGGCATCGACGCGCTCGACCGCGCTGCGCAACTGCTCTTCTCCGCCTTCGGGGCAGCCGAGCAGGTAGCTCTGGCCCATGATCTGAACTTCGATCTGCTTCATCATCTCGACTGGAATTTATTCGGTGGCGGGCGGTTCTTCTGGCAGGCGCTCGAGCATGGCGTCGATGCGGGTACGTGCCGCCGCCAGCCGTGCCTTGAGCGCATCGCGTTCGCGCGTCAGCGACTCGACCTGCTCCTGCAAAAGCGCATTGGTGCGTTGCACCTCTTCATGGCGCACGAGCAAACGTTCGACTCGCTCGGCGATCTGGTCGATGGGGCTGGGGGCGGGCATGGCTGGGGATTGTATGTGGCCCCCGGCGCGCCGCGCCGTGCGCCTTGTCGCCCGGAGCAGGGGGAAAACACTGCCTTTCCGACCTCCTGATGGAGCGCCCCGCCGTGCGCCTAAAATCCCGCCCGTTGGTGCTCGCGCCGTGGTTCACGCGGCGCAGTTCAACGGGAAGCAGGAGTCGACGCCGTGTCACCGGCCAAAGCCACCTGCGCTGCCCCCGCAACGGTCAAGCAGACGGCGTCCGAAGTCCAGGCTTCAGGCGCCACTTTCACCCCACAAGCCACTGGGCGCCCTGAAACAGGCGCCTGGGAAGGCGGGTGAAGGAAGCGCTGCCAGCCCGGATACCGGCCAACGAGGCGGCTGCCTCCTCTGCGAGGCGGCCATACGCCCAAGCACCGGCGGGGAAGCCGGGGACGGGCATTTGTCTGCGACTCCTTTCTCATCATGACTTCCTGCGATACCACCTCCCGGGCCACCACGCGTCTCCCGGCCGTCACGCTTGCGCTCGGCGCATTCGCGATCCTGCCTGCGCATGCGCAGTCGGAGCCGCCGACGCTGCGTGAAACCGTGGTCACCGCCACCCGGACGCCCACGCGCGCCGATCAACTCGTGTCCGACGTGGTCGTCATCGACCGCGCGCAGATCGATCAGCTGGGCGAGCGCACCTTGCCCGAGTTGCTGGCCCGCACAGCCGGCGTGCAGGTCTCGTCGAATGGCGGCGCCGGCAAGCTGAGCAGCGTCTTCATCCGCGGCACCGAGGCGCGCCACACCATCCTGCTGATCGACGGTGTGCGCTACGGCTCGGCCACGGCCGGCACGCCGATCTGGGACAACATTCCGGTCGACCTGATCGACCACATCGAAGTGGTGAAGGGGCCGGCCTCGGCGCTCTACGGCAGCGACGGCGTGGGCGGCGTGGTGCAGGTGTTCATGCGCAAGGGGCAGCCGGGCGATCCGGCCTTCGTGCCGCGGGCCTCGGTCACGATCGGCAGTCAGGGCTATTCGCAGGAGGGGCTGGGCTTCAGCGGCGCGGAGGGGGGCTTCACCTATTCGCTGGACCTGCAGCACACGCGCGACAAGGGCTTTTCCGCCACCAATCCGCGCGTACCCTTCGGCCAGTTCAACCCGGACACTGATCCGTTCACGCAGGATGCCGGCACCCTCTCGCTCGGCTACCAGTTCAACAACGACTGGAAGCTCAGCGCCGGCGTGACCTATGCCAACGGCGAGAACCACTATGACGACGGTCCCAACCGCGATACCTTCGGCGTCGTGCGCACTGAAACGGAATACGTGGGCCTGCAGGGCAAGGTGATGGACAACTGGACCACGCAGTTTCGCGTGGCGCAGGGTGTCGACCTGTCGCAGGCCAAGGTGGCGGCTGCCTTCAGCCTGCCGGGTACCTTCAGGACCACGCAGAGCCAGTTCAACTGGCAGAACAACGTGACGACGCCGATCGGCACCGTCATTGCGGGGCTCGAGCGCACGGTGCAGTCCATCGACAGCAGCACGGCCTATGACGTCACCAGCCGCGCCATCAACTCGGCCTTCGTCGGGCTGAACGGCAATGCCGGTGCGCACAGCTGGCAGCTCAATGCGCGGCGCGACGAGAACTCTCAGTTCGGCGACCACGACACCTGGTTCGCCGGCTACGGCTACCGCATCTCGCCAAACTGGCGCGTCAATGCGTCGTACGGCACGAGCTTCGTGGCGCCGTCGTTCAACCAGCTCTACTTCCCGTTCTTCAGCAACCCGCGGCTGCAGCCGGAGGAGGGCAAGAACATCGACGTCGGCATCACCTGGACGGAGGGCGCGCACAGCGTGAAGCTGGTCGCCTTCGACAACAAGATCACCGGCTTCATCACCAACACCACCACGCCGCAGAACGTTCCGCGTGCCCGGATCCAGGGCTGGACGCTGGGCTACGACGGCAGCTTTGGCGCCCTCGGCGTGCATGCCAGCTACGACAGCCTGGACCCGCACAACGAACTCACCGGCAAGATGCTGCCGCGCCGCGCGAAGGACCAGTTCAATTTGGGCATCGACTATGCGACCGGGCCGTGGAAGTTCGGCGCCACGGCGATGTATGTCGGCCAGCGCTATGACGACGTGGCCAACACCACGAGTCTGGGCAGCTTCACGACCGTCGACCTGTTCGGCGAATACAAGCTGGCGCCGGACTGGATCGTGCAGGCGCGCGTGGCCAACCTGTTCGACGCCACCTATGAAACCGCCTATGGCTACAACCAGCGCGGGCTCAGTGGCTTCCTCACGCTGAAGTGGGCGCCACGCCGATGACGATGCGGCTGCTGTGCCTCATGGTGTTGTGCTGGCTCGCGGGCCCGGCGCAGGCGTGGGGCACCACCAGCCTTGTCGACGACCGCGGCGTGAGCGTCACGCTGACGCAATCGCCGCGGCGCATCGTGTCGATGCTGCCGTCGTTGACCGAGACCGTTTGCGCGTTGAATGCCTGTGAGCGCCTGGTCGGCATCGACACCTATTCGAACTGGCCTCCGGCGGCGCAGGCGCTGCCGCGCGTGGGTGGGCTGGAGGATGCGAACGTGGAGCGCATCGTGGCGCTCAAGCCGGACCTGGTGCTGCTGGCCCGGTCGGCCCGGGTGACCGAGCGCCTGGAGGCGCTGGGGCTCAAGGTGCTGACGCTGGAACCCCGGTCGATGAAGGACATGGAGCGGGTGCTGGGCCAGCTTGGCCGCGTGCTCGATCGCGAGGCCGAGGCAAAGGCGTTGTGGCAGCAACTCGATGGCGACATGAACGATATCGCCGCGGCGCTGCCCGCGGGTGCAAGAGGCAAGCGCGTGTACTTCGAGGCCGGCAGCGGGCCGTACGCGGCCAGCGCGTCGTCGTTCATCGGCGAGACGCTGGGGCGGCTGGGCGCGGTCAATATCGTGCCGGGAGCGCTCGGGCCCTTTCCCAAGCTCAATCCCGAGTTCGTGGTCCGCGCCGATCCGCAGATCATCATGGTGGGGGATCGCAACGCAGTGGCCCTGGCGGGCCGGCCGGGATGGGAGCGCATCGATGCGGTCAAGGCGGGGCGCATCTGCGTGTTCACGCCGGCGCAAGGCGACGTGCTCGCACGCCCCGGTCCGCGCATGGCCGAGGGCGCCCGCATCATGGCCGATTGCCTGAAAGACAAGTTCAAGTGACGAGGTCCGGGTTCGCGCTTGCGATCATCGTCATGAGCCTGGCGCTGGGCCTGCTGGGGGTGAGTATCGGCAGCACCGGGTTGGAAAGCGTGTTGAGCGCGGGGAGTGACCCGACGGCCCTGCAGATCGTGCGGGACATCCGGCTGCCGCGTACGCTGGGTGCCTGGCTCGCGGGCGCGCTGCTGGGCCTGGGCGGTGCGCTGGCGCAAGGGCTGTTTCGCAATCCGCTGGCCGACCCGTATCTGCTGGGCAGCGCGTCGGGCGCGAACTTCGGCGTTGCCTTGCTGCTCGTGGTGCTGGGCGCGTCATCGGCGCTGGGGCCAGCGGCGGGCGGCTGGGCCGCGCGGCTGGGCATGACGGGCGCCGCCTTCATCGGCGCGGTGCTGGCGGTGCTGCTCACGCTGAGCCTGGCGCGTGGCGTGCAGCAGACCCTTCGCCTCCTGTTGGCCGGCGTGGTCGTCGGCATGGTGCTGGGTGCGGCGAGTGCGCTGGTCGTGCTGTGGGTGCCCGAGATCATGCGGACGATGCAGGCCTTCATGCTGGGCACGACCGGCTTCCTCGGCTGGCCGAACGTGACGCTGCTGGCGGGTGCGTTGGTGCTGTGCGTGTTGGCGTCGCTGGCGTTTGCCCGCGCGCTGGATGCGCTCACGCTGGGCGAGGCCAGCGCGACGAGCCTGGGCATTGCCTTGCCGCGCGTGCGCGTCGTACTGGTGGCGGCGCTGGCGTTGGCCACCGGTACCGCTGTCGCGCAAGTCGGGCTGGTGGCCTTCGTCGGGCTGGTGGCGCCGCATCTGGTGCGCGGTGTGGTCAAGCCGACGCATGGCTGGCTCATCGCGCTGGCGTCATTGATGGGGGGTGCGTTGCTGCTGGCTGCCGATGTGGTGGCGCGCTGGCTCATGGCGCCGCAGGAGTTGCCCGTGGGTGTGGTGACGGCCTTGCTCGGTGGTGGCTACCTGTTGTGGTTGATGCACAGGAGGTCGCTGTGACGAAGGCTCCGGCATTGGCTGCGCAGCGACTCCAGGTGTCGCTTGGCGGCAGGCGCATCGTGGATGTGCCGGCGTTGACCTTGCCCGCGGGTCGGTGGACGGCGGTGGTCGGGCCCAACGGTGCGGGCAAGACCACGTTGCTGAAGGCAATGGCGCACCTGCTGCCGGCGCACGGCAGCGTGCAACTGTTGGGGCGCCGCATGGAGGAATGGCCCGGGAAGGCACGCGCTCGCACGCTCTCCTGGCTGGGCCAGGGAGAGGCGGGAACGGATGACCTGCTGGCACAGGATGTCGTCATGCTGGGGCGCTTGCCGCATCAAGCGTGGCTCGCCGCGCCGAGCGCGGCGGACCATGCGGCGATCGAGCGGGCCATGCGCAGGACGCAATGCTGGGAGTGGCGGAAACGACCGCTGGGCCAGTTGTCAGGTGGCGAGCGCCAGCGCGTGTTGCTGGCCCGCGCTTTTGCGGTGGAAGCGGAAGTGCTGCTGATGGACGAGCCTCTCGCCAACCTCGACGCACCGCACCAGGCGGACTGGTTGCTGGCGGTTCGGGAACTGGTCGTCGCGGGTCGAACGGTGGTGAGCGTGCTGCATGAACTGGGCATGGCCTTGCATGCCGATGAACTGCTCGTCCTGCAATGCGGCAGGCCCGTGCATCAGGGTGCCAGCGATGACCCGGTCACGCACGCCGCGCTGCGGGATGTGTTCGACAAACGAATCGAGATTCACAAGGTCGCGGGAGAGTGGGTGGTGCTGCCGCGCTAACGCTGGGCCCAGCGCAATGTCTGTTCGTCGGTACCCGCGGAACCGGCTCCGCCGGGCCGCTGGGTGCGCCCCCTTGAGGGGGAGCGCCGCAGGCGCTCGGGGGTGGGTCAATACACCCCGAAAACCTTCAAGAGGATGATCACACCGAGCGGCACGCCGCAGAGCCAGAGAATGACGCTTTTCATGAGGTGCTCCAGTTGGTTTTGAGTGTCCGCACTGTCGCTTGCGATGTATGCCTTTGGTGCAGGAGGGCGCACGAGTTTTGGGTGGGTGAGGGACTACATTGGTCCTTCGTAAGACATTGACTCTACTGGCGCAATGCATGCGCTCATACGATGATTGCGACCCCGCTCACCATGCACACCAGCCTCATGCTTTTCCTGTCGTTTCTCGCATCCCGGCGCGCCGGGCGCGACCTGTGAATGCGCGCTGCGTCATGGTGCTGGGCACCACCAGCGGGGCAGGAAAGAGCTGGCTCGCCACGGCCCTGTGTCGCTGGCATGCGCGCAAGGGCCTCAGGGTCGCGCCCTTCAAGGCGCAGAACATGAGCAACAACGCGCGCGTCGTGGCAGGTGGCGAGATCGGTAGCGCCCAGTACTTCCAGGCACTGGCGGCGGGCGCCAATCCCGACGTGCGCATGAACCCTTTGCTGCTCAAGCCGGAGCGCGACACGCACAGCCAGGTCGTGCTGATGGGCAAGGTGAGCGAGTCGCTCTCCGCGCTGCCGTGGCGGGGCCGTAGCGAAAAGGTCTGGCCGCAAATCTCGCAGGCGCTGGATGAACTTCGCGCCGAGAACGATGTGGTGGTGATCGAAGGCGCAGGTTCGCCGACGGAGATCAACCTCATGGGCAGCGACATCGTGAACCTGCGCGTCGCGCGGCATGCCGATGCGCGCTGCCTGCTCGTCACCGATATCGATCGCGGTGGTGCATTTGCGCACCTTTATGGGACCTGGGCCTTGCTGCCCGAGGAGGATCGGATGCGGCTCGCGGGCTTCGTGCTGAACAAGTTCCGGGGCGATGCCGCACTGCTCGCCCCCGCACCGCAAATGCTGCAGGACATGACGGGCATTCCGACGGTGGCAACGCTGCCGATGTGGTGGCAACATGGACTCCCGGAGGAAGATGGCTTGTTTGATGACCGCTCGTCCCCCACACAATCGTTGCCCGCCGGGGCAAGGCGCGAGGTCGTCGCGGTCGTGGTGTATCCGCGCATCAGCAACCTCGACGAGTTCCAGCCGCTGAAGAACATTCCCGATGTGCGCTTGCGCTGGGTGCGCAGCGCGGCCGACCTGGCCGATGCAGACACGCTGATCCTGCCTGGCTCCAAGCACACCAGCAGTGACTTGCAATGGCTGCGCGCCCAGGGCATCGACCAGGCCATCGCCGCGCATGCCGCAAGGGGTGGACGCGTGCTGGGCGTGTGCGGTGGGCTGCAGATGCTCGGTGAGGCCTTGATCGATCCGCATGGGGTCGACGGCAATGGCCCGGGGCTGGGGTTGCTGCCAGTGGTCACGCGCTTCGAGCGCGACAAGACGGTGCAGCATCGCAGCGCCAGTTTCGGCGCGCTGCGCGGTCCGTGGAGCGCGTTGTCGGGCATTGCCGTACAGGGCTACGAGATCCACCACGGCCAGACCCTCGAACACACTGCGATGGCCGCGGCCGGCACGCATGCCCATGCGGTGATGGAAGACGGATTGGCCTGGCAGAACGACGAGGGCAATGTGCTCGGCATCTACCTGCATGGCCTGTTCGAGGATGCAGCGGCATTGCATGCGCTGTTCGGCGCCACGACTCCGACGCTGGACAGCGTGTTCGACGGCCTCGCCGACTACATCGACCAGCACTTCGACACGGGCGTCCTGCGCTCGCTGGCGCTGCAGGCACCATGAAGCTCTGGCTCTTGCGTCATGCCCAGACCGATGCCGACCCCGGCGTGTGCTTTGGCTCGACCGACATCGGCGTGTCCGTCGAGGCCACGCAGGCGCTGGCCCGGCAGATCGCGCCGCTGATTCCCGCCGATGCGGTGCTGAGTTGCTCGCCGTTGCAACGATGCGCCGAACTGGCGCAGGCTATCGAAGCCATCCGGCCGGAGCTGGCCGCGAGCGCCGACACGCGCCTGGCCGAGATGGATTTCGGCGCCTGGGAAGGCCGTGAATGGTCGGCGATTTCGCGCGCGGAGTTCGACGGCTGGATCGGCAATTTCGCCGATGCCCATCCGGGCGGCACCGGCGAGAGCACGCGCCAGTTCATGCGCCGCGTGGGCGATGCGTTCGATGAATGGCAGATCTCGGAACGCGACGGTTTCTGGATCACCCATGCGGGCGTCATTCGCGCGACGCAGTTGCTGGCGCGCGGCGTTCGCGTCGCACTGCGCGCCGAGCACTGGCCGCAAGCGCCGATCGAGTTCGGCGAAATCCTGGTGGTCGAAGTTTGAGGCCCGTCCCCCGAAGCGGCTTGAGACGGGACGCGGAAATCAACTGCTCTTGGGCGCAGGCGTCTTCGGCTTGAAATCGCAATAGCCCGCCACCGCGCATTGCCAGCACTGCGGCTTGCGCGCGATGCACACGTAGCGTCCGTGCAGGATCAGCCAGTGATGCGCATGCAGGCGGTATTCGGGCGGCACGCGCTTCTCCAATTTCAGCTCGACCTCCAGCGGCGTCTTGCCGGGCGCGAGGCCGGTGCGGTTGCTGACGCGGAAGATGTGCGTGTCGACCGCCATCGTCGGTTCGCCAAAGGCCACGTTCAGCACCACGTTGGCCGTCTTGCGGCCGACGCCGGGTAGCGCCTCCAACTCGGCGCGCGTGCGCGGCACCTCGCCGCCGTGCTGCTCCACCAGCATGCGGCAGGCCTCGATCAGGTGCTTGGCCTTGCTGCGGTAGAGGCCGATGGTCTTGATGTATTCCTCCAGTCCTTCCACGCCCAGGTCGAGGATGGCCTGCGGCGTGTTCGCGACCGGGTAGAGCTTGCGCGTCGCCTTGTTGACGCCCACGTCGGTGGCTTGCGCCGAGAGCAGCACGGCGGCCAGCAGCTCGAAGGGCGTGGTGTATTCGAGTTCCGTCTCGGGCGTGGGGTTGGCGGCTTGCAGGATGGCGAAGAAGGGGGCGATGTTGTCTTTTTTCATGGGGAGTTTCAGGAAGCGGGCAGTCCCGATTCGAAGCGTTGGCATTGGGCGCGAACTCCGGCGTCCACCGCGCGCCAGACGCGTTCCGGGAAATCGTTCGGCAGTTCGCGCTCGACACTTTGCAGTGCGGCTGGCGTGTTGCGGACGAGATCGCACATGTGTTCGAAGGTGCCGTCTACACCGACTTGGGTTGCCAGTGCCTGCCAATGGCGCGTCTGGATTGCAGCCAGGTTGTAGTGCACATTTTTCGAACGGAGGGCCATGGCGAGTTTCGCCTTTTGCCATGCCACCTGGCTGGTCCCTTTGCCAATGATGGGCCATGCCGAGATCACGTCATACAAGGGCGTCATGGCATAGCCGCCGCCGCGACGCAGGAAGATGGAGAAGTTCTTGGCATGACCGTCGGTTGCAGCCAGCAGCCAGAACGCCAATTGCGCGAGCACGAAGCGCAGCCGGTCGGCCTGCGCCTCGTCGCTGGCCGCGAGCAGTGAAAGGCATTCGCGCATGCCCGGTCCGCCATCGCTTTCGTACTTGCGTTGCGCGGGCGTACTGGTGGACTGGCAGAAGTCTTCCTGCGGCAGGCGTGCGATCCATCGGCCGGCATCCATCCAACGCCGATCGAAGCGCTCGACGACGAGTACCTTCTGGTCGTCGAATCGCGCCATTTCCGTGCCTGCGACCGCAAAGCCCATGGCGGACAAGAGGCGTGCGCACAGCCATTCGTTCTCGACCGAATCGCTCATGTTGGCCCGCATGTTGCCGACCAGTCCCAGCGGCAGCTTGAAGATGTGCGTGGTTGGCGTTGCCCCATGCGGACGGTGCCAGTGCTTGCCAAGGCGCAGCAAGGCCGTCTTTTCCTGCGCGCCGGCGATGGAGATGCGGAAATCGTCCTCGTCGTCCGCGGTCTGCCCGAGCACGGGATCGGCCGTGACATTGCGCAGCGCCTGGGCCACCTGGGTATCGGTCAATGGCTCGCTCTCGATGCGGTCGAATGGGTCGGGTGCCTGGCCTGCCGGCAGCAACTGGACAGCGCCGACGCAATCGCGGCCGATGGCCGAAAGCAGGTCGGCGGCTTCGGTGCTGGTGGCCCGAAAACGCCGACGCAGGCGTTCGCGGATGCGGTCGCTGTCAGGCAGCAAGTTGTCGAAGTAGTTTTCGACAGCAGGGCCGCGCAGTTCCTTGGTGCCCGCAGGGATGGGTAGCGACAGCGAGAGCGCACGGACGTTGGGTGAGCGCAGCCAGGCATCGTCGTAGCGCAGCGTTGGCACGCCGGTTCGCGTCCAGTACCACGCGCCGACGTATTCGCCGTTCATCCAGATGTCGAGTTCGGGATGTGCCATGGCCTACCAGTCGGCCGTCGGCATCTGCGCGGTGACGACTGTCGCTGGCGGGGAAGGTGGCGCCAGCAACAGTCGGGCGTCAAGCGCGTGCAGGATTTGCATCAACTGTGCCACGCTGACGGCGCCGGGGTTCTTCTCGATGTCGGCAATGCGCGTCTGCTTGACGCCGACCCGCGCACCCAACTGTGTCTGCGTCAGTTTCTGGGCCTTGCGCAGCGATTTCAGGTGTGCCGACAACTGCGACGGGGAATGGATGAGGATGTTCATGAATTACCGCCTCAAGGTGGTAAATGCACAATATCTCTTCAAGGCGATTTTGTCAAAATATCGGCCAAGAGCGATTTACTGGGATTCTGGAATATCGCCACAATGTCGGACCCCAAAGTGAGACCTTCCATGCAATTCGCCACCCGCCTCGACAACGTCGAAACCTCCGCCATCCGCGAACTCTTCAAGCTGCTGGGCACGCCCGGCATCATCAGCTTTGCCGGTGGCTTTCCGGACAGCGCGATGTTCGACGTGGAGGGCCTGAAGGAAGCCAGCGCCAAGGCCCTGGCCGAGGAGCCGGGCGGAGCGCTGCAGTACGGCGCCACCGAGGGCTACGACCCGCTGCGCGCGCAACTGAGCGCCTTCATGAAGACCAAAGGCGTGGAGGTCGATCCCAGCGGCCTGATCGTCACCACCGGCAGCCAGCAGGCGCTGGACCTGCTCGGCAAGACCCTGATCTCGCCCGGCGACAAGGTCATCGTCGAAGGGCCGACCTTCCTGGCCACCATCCAGTGCTTCCGCCTCTACGGTGCCGAACTCATCAGCGCACCGATCGACGCCAACGGCGTGAAGACCGATGAACTCGAAAAGCTCATCGCCGAACACAAGCCCAAGTTCGTCTACCTGATCCCCACCTTCGGCAACCCCAGCGGCGCGATGCTGAGCCTGCAGCGCCGCAAGAAGGTACTGGAACTCGCGGTGAAGTACCAGACGCTGATCGTGGAAGACGACCCCTATGGCGACCTCTACTTCGGCGAAGCGCCGCCGCCGTCGATCATGGCGCTGACCAAGGACGTGCCGGGTAGCCGCGACCTCGTCGCCCATTGCGGCTCGCTCAGCAAGGTGCTGAGCCCGGGCCTGCGCATCGGCTGGATGATCGCGCCGGCTGCGCTGCTGGCCAAGGCCACGATGTGCAAGCAGTTCAGCGATGCGCACACCAGTACCTTTTCGCAAGCCACCGCCGCGCAATACCTCAAGAGCGGCCGCATGCCGGCCACGCTGGCCAACGTGCGCAAGGTCTATGGCGAGCGCGCCGCAACGATGGGCGCCGCTCTGAAGCGCGAACTGGGTGACGCGATCGCTTTCGAACAACCCGGCGGCGGCCTGTTCTTCTGGGCGCGCCTCACGGGCGCCAACGGCAAGCTGGCCGATGCCAACGTGTTCGCCAAGAAGGCCATCGAAAAGCTCGTGGCCTTCGTGCCCGGTGCGCCGTTCTTTGCGGCAAACCCGGATGTGTCGACGCTGCGGCTGAGCTTTGCCACGGCCAACGTCGAGAAGATCGAAGAGGGGATTGCGCGCCTCGGCCAGGCGCTGTGATTTCAGGGTGAGCGGTGCAGGCGGGGTGCTGACAACAAGGCCAGGTTGTCGGTGATTGCCGCGTCGACCTGGCGGTACTTCCCCGTCATCTTCGACAGCGTCATGATGGTCTGAAGCGCCTTCAGGTCCTTCACCGTCGGCGCGACCTTGATCTGCGCGATGGCCGCCGATGGGTTGCCACCATTGATCAGCGCCATCACCTTGCCTGCCCAGTCGTTTGCGCGCGCCATTTGTTCACCTTCTTTTCTGAAACACGCCGACTTTACGCGCGGCGTTAGCATGCCCCATGAGAAAAACCTTTCAGCTGCGCCCCGAAGGCAAGCACCCCGACCGCGTCCTCGACGCCGTCAAGCACGAAATCCGCAAGTACATCAAGCGCGAGCGCCGTCGTGAATTGCCCGCGGGCGTCGACTTCTGGGACTTCGACTGCAAGTTCGGCGCCACGCAGGACACTGCCGCCGTGGTGCACCTGGCCGAACTCACCGGCCTGATCGACGGCATCGCCAAGGCGGAGGGCCCGCAGTTCTACGTCGAGATCCTGGCCAAGCACGGGCACCGCAAGGCGAAACCCGCCGGCGAGGCCAGCGCGCCTGTGTCGGCCTGATCAGAAACTACAGAAGCGCGTCGGCCAGCGCCAGGCCGTAACGCGCCGCCGCGGGCGCCAGCGCCGCGGCAATCGAGGGATGCAGGCGCACGCCCGCCTGCAACTGCGCCTCGCGCCGCGCGAGACCGCCCTGCCCAGGCAGGCGCACCGGCTTCGCGGCGTCGATGGGCGTGTTCCCACGGCACTTCTGCGCCACATGGTCCATCTGCCGCAGGAACGCATCCTTGCCGCCGAAGGCATTCAGGTCGTGCATCGTGACGTAGACCGTCGCGCCCCAGCCTTCCGGCGCGTCGGCACGGCCATGCCCTCCGAGGCCGGCCGTCAGGGTCTCGACGAGCAACGCCATCCCGTAGCCCTTGTGCCCGTGGCTCAGGCCGCCGACCGGCAACAGCGTGCCCGCCGGCTGGTCGAACAGCACCTGTGGATCGTTGGTCGGCTTGCCGGCGGCGTCGATCAGCCAGTCTTCCGCGAAGGTCTCGCCGGCGGCGCGCTTGCGGTTGCTCATCCCGTTGGTCGTGATCGAGGCCGAGATGTCGACCATCACGCCGCCCTGCGACAGCGGAAAGCCCATCGCCAGCGGATTGGGCGTGAACACCGCCTGCGTTCCGCCGAAGGGCGCCACGCTTGCCGCGTTCGGGTCGGAGCAGGCGAGCAGCATCAGCATGTCTTCCTGCAGCGCACGCAGCATGTAGACCGCCAGGCAGGCGATGTGATGGCTGCGGCGGATCACGAGGGAGGCGGTGCCGAGCTGGCGCGCACGCGGCACGAGCAGGTCCATGCCCTGTTCCATGAGCCACGGGCCGGGCAGGCGCATGCCGTCCCACAGCACGGCGGCGGGGCGGTCGGACAGCACCTTCGGCGCGCCGTCGCAAGTCATGCCGCCGGATTCGAGTTCTTTCACATAGCCGGCCAGGAGTGCCAGGCCATGCGTGTCGTGGCCGAGCAGGTCGCCTTCGACCAGCGTGCGCGCGACCGCGGCGGCCATCGGCGCGGCAAGGCCGGCCTTCTGCAGCAGCGCATCCGCAAAGGTCGTCAGCGCGTCGGCGCGGTAGAGGGGGGTGTCTTCGATCAATTCATGTACTCCGGTTGCGATGCTGCTGATACAGGGCAGTGTAGGGAACCGCTGCAGCAGCCGCGTGGGCGCCTGCTTTCAGCACGTCGCACAAAGGCCTGTGGGAAGCGTCGCACACCGGAACGGAAACGCCTCACGTCCACGTGAGAAGGGCACTGCATACCCAAAAGGCACCCAAAAATAAACTTCATGCCATACACCGGATGCGAGCCAAGGCACACAGTGACAACGGCAAGAGACGAAGCGTTCGGATATATCCAACCCTTTCAAGGAATTCTCATGAAGTCGAAATTTGCCGCCATTGCCATCGCCACCAGCCTGCTGGGTCTCGCATCCATCGGCGCCCATGCCGCCGACGGCACCATCACCATCACCGGCACGGTCACCGATTCCACCTGCTCGATCAACGGCATCGCCTCCGGTGCCCAGGCCGACAAGGCCGTCGTGCTGCCGACCGTCTCTGCCGGTTCGCTCGCCACGAACGGCGCCACGGCCGGCACGTCCAGCCCGACCGACCTGAACTTCTCGCTGAGCGGCTGCACCGGCCCCGCGACCAAGGCCATCGCCTCCTTCGAAAACGGCACCAACGTCGACCAGACCACCGGCAACCTGAAGAACACGGCCTCGACCGGCCCGGCGACCAACGTGCAGGTCCGACTGCTGAATTCGTCGATGCAACCGATCAACCTCACGAACAACAGCAACAACACGCTGGCCTCCAACGCCGCGACGATCACAAGCGGAAACGCCCTGTTGAAGTATTTCGCCCAGTACTTCGCCACCGGCAAGGCCACCTCCGGCGCCGTGAACACCTCGGTGCAATACACGATGCAGTACCAGTAAGCCAAAGGGAGAGGCGTTCGCAAGGGCGGGCGCCTCCCTTCCTCAACGGATCTTTTATCGGAACAATTCAGAAGGTGATTGAAATGCGTTTGCTGACCTCAAGACTATCGATGGGATTTGCCCTTGCATGTGCGCTGCTGGCCGGCAACGCAGATGCAAGCGTGACGATCGCCGGCACGCGAGTCGTCTATCCCATGGACCAGCGCGAAGTGACGGTCAAGCTGAACAACGACAGCAAGGATCCCTCGCTGGTGCAGGTGTGGATGGACGATGGCGATTCGAACGCGAAGCCGGGCGACATCCGCGTGCCCTTCGTCATCACGCCACCGATCTTCCGGATGGATGCGCAGAAGTCGCAGACACTGCGCGTCATCTACAGCGGCTCGGCGCTGCCGGCGGACCGTGAATCGCTCTTCTGGCTCAACGTGCTGGACATTCCGCCGAAGGCGAAGGAAGCAGCGGACGCCAATTCGCTGAAGTTCGCGTTTCGCACGCGCATCAAGGTTTTCGTCAGGCCGCAGAAGCTCGCGGGCACGCCTGAAGATGCGCCCGGTCGCCTGAGCTGGAAGGTCGTGCCCGCCGAAGACGGCAAGGGCCAGGCGCTCAGCGTGTCGAACCCGACCCCTTATCACGTGTCCTTCAGCGAAGTGAACGTCGACAGCGGCGGCCAGACCTTCAAGAACGAGAACGGCGGCATGGTCGCGCCGCTTGCAACCGCCGTGTTGCCGGTTCCGCAGATGAATGGCGTGCAATCCGGCGCCAAGGTCCGGTTCACCGCGATCAGCGACTTCGGCGCGCCACTGCCCGGCGACGCCACCGTGGGCCAGTAGCCCGCACCGCCACGTCGGCGGCTCTTTTTCCGGTTCCCCTTTTTTCAAGCCGTGCATTGCCTTGGCAATGCACCGGGCAACGCACGTCCGTTGCCCACCCTTTCATCCACCAGGCATCATGAAACGCAATCCTCGTTCACTGTCGTCCGCATCCGCTCGTGCAAGCCACGCGTCGCTTCGCATGAAGCCCGTGGCTGCCGTGGTGCTGGCGCTGGTCGCGGTGATGGGGATGGCCGCCATGCCGGTCGCGCATGCAGCCGATGCCGATGACGTGGCCTTCGACACCACCTTCCTGCGCGCCGATCCGAAAGAGACCATCGACATGTCGCGCTTCGCCCGCGGCAACGTGGTCACGCCCGGCGTGTACCCGGCGGACATCTGGGTCAACGACACGCGCGTCTCGCGCGACAACGTGCGCTTCGTCGGCGGCGACCAGGGCGGCAGCGCGCGACCATGTTTCAGCCGCAAGGCACTGGAAGTCCTTGGCATCGACTTCGCTAAGCTGGGTGCGCAGGCCGACGCCGCCGGCGGCGATTGCCTGGACCTGTCCGCGATCGTGCCCGGCGCGCGCGCGGACTTCGATTTCACCGAGCAGAAGTTGTCCCTCAGCGTGCCGCAGAAATACATGCGCAATGCCGCGCGCGGCTACGTGTCGCCGGAACTCTGGCAGCAGGGCGTCACCGCCGGCTTCCTGAGCTACAACGCCAACACCTTCCGCACCAGCGGCGCGGGCATGAATTCCACGCAAAGCTACATCGGTCTCAATGCCGGGGTGAACGTGGGCGGCTGGCACTTTCGCAACCAGTCCTCGGTGACCTCGACGAGCGGGCAGGGCACGCGTTTCAACGAGATCGCCACCTACGTCCAGCACGACGTGGAAAAGCTCCAGTCGCAGGTCACGCTGGGCGATGCCTACACGACCGGCGACGTGTTCGACAGCGTGGCCTTCCGCGGCGCGCAGATCGCCACCGACGACCGCATGCTGCCCGAGTCGCAGCGTGGCTATGCCCCGGTGGTGCGCGGCACGGCGCAATCGAATGCGCGAGTCACGGTGCGCCAGAGCGGCCAGGTCATCTACGAGACCAACGTCGCGCCCGGTCCGTTCGAGATCACCGACCTGTATGCCACCGGCTACGGCGGCAACCTCGACGTGACCGTGACCGAAGCCAATGGCCGCACGTCCAGTTTCTCGGTGCCCTATGCCTCGGTCACCCAGTCGCTGCGGCCCGGCGCCATGCGCTTTTCCGCGACGGCCGGCCAGTTGCGCAACGACACGCTGCAAAACCGCCCGAAGTTCGCGCAGTTCACGGCACAACGCGGCCTGACGAACCTCTTCACGGTCTATGGCGGCGGCATCGCCGCGGACGGCTATACCGCCGCCAACACCGGCGTGGCGCTCAACACGAGCTACGGCGCCTTCTCCTCCGACGTGACGGCAGCTCGCACCGTGGTGCCCGGCCAGGACACCCAGCAGGGCGCCAGCCTGCGCCTGGGCTACAGCAAGTTCATCGCGCCCACCCACACCAATGTGACCGTGGCCGCCTACCGCTATTCGACCGCGGGCTACCTCGGCATGGCCGATGCCGCCTCGGTGCGCGACCTGGCCCTGCAAGGGCGCGACATCAACGCCGTCCAGCGTCAACGCGGCCGCCTGCAGCTCACGTTGAGCCAGGACTTCAAGGAATACGGCAGCCTGTATGTCAGCGCCTCGTCGCAGCAGTACTGGAACCGGGATGGCAGCGACACCTTCTTCCAGGTCGGCTACAACAACAGCTTCAAGTACGGCACCTACGGCATCTCGGCGGGCCGCACGCGAGACGCACGCGGCCAGATGCAGAACCAGATCATGGCCAGCGTGACGATTCCGCTCGGCCGCGGCCAGCATGCGCCCTTGCTGACGACCAATGCCTCGAAGATCGGTGGCGCATCCAGCACGCAGGCCAACCTGAGCGGCACGGCCGGCGACGAGAACCAGTATTCCTACAACGCCTATGGCACATACGCCAACGCAGGCGCTGGCACTGCCGCTTCGAACGCAGGCGTGAGCGGTGTCTACCGCGGCGAGCATGCACAGGTCACGGCGTCCGCCAGCGCGGGTTCGGGCTCGAACCAGGTCTCGGCCGGTGTCAGCGGATCGATCGTGGCGCATCCGGGCGGCGTGACCTTCTCGCAGACCGTCGGCGACACCTTCGGCGTGATCCACGCGCCGGGCGCGGCCGGCGCGAGCATTCCCTCAGTGCCCGGGGTGAAGGTCGATGGCCGTGGCTACGCAGTCGTCCCGTACCTGACGCCCTACGGCATGAACACGGTCGACATCGACCCGAAGGGCACGTCCAGCGACGTGGAATTCGAATCGACGTCGGAAACGGCCGTCCCGCGCCAGGGCTCGGTGGTGATGATGGACTACAAGACCGTCAGCGGCCGCGCGGCGCTGATCCGCGCACCGCAGGCCGACGGCAAGGCGTTGCCTTTCGGCGCCGACGTCGTGGATGGCGCCGGGCACACGGTGGGTGTGGTGGCGCAGGACAGCCAGATCTTCGCGCGCGGCATCGAGGACAAGGGCGCGGTGTTCGTGAAGTGGGGCGATGCGGCGGGCGAACAATGCCGCGTCGACTATGCGCTGCCGACGGCGTCAGCCAAGGCCGCCGCGGGCTATGCGTCGGTGCAGGCGCGCTGTGTTCCGGGCGCGTTCGGTGGACTGTCAGCCGATGCGAAGGCAGCGGATGCGAAGGGTTGAGCCGAAGGTCCGCCTGGCAGGCACTGAGGCAGCGTTGACCTCGTTCAGCGGCAGACTTCCAGCAGGCGGTCCAGACCGCCTTCGTTGATGGCTACCATCGCCTGCTCGCGCACCTTCGGCTTGGCGTGATAGGCCACCGAGAGGCCAGCTTCACCCATCATCGGCAGGTCGTTGGCACCGTCGCCGACCGCGATGGTCTCGGCCGGCGAGACGCCCAGCAGCGAGGCGACTTCGAGCAGCGTGCGCCGCTTCTCGGCGCCGTCGCAGATGTCGCCCCACGATTGCGTGACCACGCGGCCGGTGAGCTTGCCATCCGCTTCGTCGAGCAGGTTGGAGCGCGCGAAATCGATGCCCAGCCGCTCCTTCACGCGGTTGGCGAAGAAGGTGAAGCCGCCGGAGACCAGCAGCACCTTCATGCCGACCGCCTTGCAGGCCTTCACGAGTTCGGCGGCGCCGGGGTTGAGCTTCAGGCGCTCGTCATAGACCTGTTGCAGCGATGACACCGGCACCCCTTCGAGCAACGCCACGCGCCGGCGCAGGCTTTCCTTGAAGTCCTTGATCTCGCCACGCATCGTGGCCTCGGTGATCGCCGCGACTTCGGCCTTCTTGCCGACCGCATCGGCGATCTCGTCGATGCATTCGATGTTGATCAGCGTCGAATCCATGTCGAAGGCGATCAGCTTGTAGTCGGCCAGTTGCAGGGGAGGGGTGAGGCGCTGGAGGACCAGGCCGGGGGCGATGTTCAAGGTTGCAGTCATTCAGTCATACCAGTTCTCGACCCGCAATCCGGGCACGCGCGAAAACTCGCGAACGTTGCGGGTGACGACGGTCAGGTTGTGAGCCAGCGCGATGGCGGCAATCAGCAAGTCGTAGGGGCCGATCGGCGTGCCGGCCTTCTGCAGGTGCGCCTTTGCGTGCCCGGCCAATTGCGCACTGTTGGCGTCGAAGGGCAGGACTTGGAGGCGCGAAGTCAGGTCTCCCAGCAGCGCGCGCTGGACTGCGGCATTCGAAGACTTGGCAAAGCCGTATTCCAGCTCGAACAGGTTGATCGTGCACAGGTGCAGCGTCGAATCGGGTTGCGCCGCCATGCGTGCGCGAACGTTCCCAACCTCACGAAACAGATAGATGAGCGTGTTGGTGTCCAGCAGGTACATCACCAGGTCTCGCGCGGCGTATCGGGCGGGAGATCGCGGTGCATTTCCTCAGTGAGCGGAAAGTCCGCCCACAGCGCCTTGTGTTCGTCCACTTTCGCGAAGAACGCTTTCCAATCGCTGCGCCTCCTGACCGTCTCGCGCTCTGCCAGTTGGGCGAACCAGCGGCTCAACGGCAACTGGGCTTCAGCCGCGGCCTCGCGCGCAGCCTTTTCGGTTTCGTCGTCGAGATAGATCGTGACTTGGGACATGGCAGCCTCCTGCAATTACACCGGCAATTATAAGTGTGACCCACTTATATTGCCACTGCCTCTGCCTTCTTCGGCTGCCCCAGGCTGCGCAACACATCACGCACCAGTTGCGCCCGGTCTTTCGGCTCCTTCAGCTCGCGCTCGATGCGCAGCTTCTCGTTGCCGGCCAGCTTGATGTGCTTGTTCTTCTGGATCAACTGGATGATCGCGAGCGATTCCACCGGCGGGTCCTTCTTGAAGGTGATGTGGATCACGCCGGGCGCCGCGTCGACCTTGACCACGCCGTAGGGCCGCGCCAGCACTCGCAAGCGGTGCACGTCGATCAGCGTCTGTGCCTGCGGCGGAAGCTTGCCGAAGCGGTCGACGATCTCTTCCAGCAGGATGTCGATCTGATCCGGGGTCTTCGCGGTCGCGAGCTTCTTGTAGAAGGACAGGCGCAGGTGCACGTCGCCGCAATAGTCGTCGGGCAGCAGGGCGGGGGCGTGCAGGTTGATCTCGGTGGTCACGCTCAGCGGCGCAAGCAGATCGGGCTCCTGTCCGGCCTTCAGCGAGCGCACGGCTTCGCTCAGCATCTCGTTGTAGAGCTGGAAGCCGATCTCCATCATGTTGCCGCTCTGGTTCTCGCCGAGCACCTCGCCGGCGCCGCGGATCTCCAAGTCGTGCATCGCGAGGTAGAAGCCGGAGCCCAGTTCTTCCATCTGCTGGATGGCTTCCAGTCGCTGCGAGGCCTGCTTGGTCAGGCCCTCGATGTCCGGCACCATCAGGTAGGCATAGGCCTGGTGGTGGCTGCGGCCCACGCGTCCGCGCAGCTGGTGCAACTGCGCCAGGCCGAACTTGTCCGCGCGGCTCATCACGATGGTGTTGGCACTCGGCACGTCGATGCCGGTCTCGATGATGGTCGAGCACAGGAGGATGTTGAAGCGCTGCGCCACGAAGTCGCGCATCACGCGTTCCAGGTCACGCTCCGGCATCTGGCCGTGGGCCACGGCGATGCGGGCCTCGGGCAGGATTTCTTCCAGCTTCTGGCGACGGTTCTCGATGGTCTCGACTTCGTTGTGCAGGAAGTAGACCTGCCCGCCGCGCTTCAGTTCGCGCAGCACGGCCTCGCGGATCACGCCGTTGTTCTCGCTGCGCACGAAGGTCTTGATGGCCAGGCGGCGCTGCGGCGCGGTGGCGATCACGCTGAGATCGCGCAGGCCTTCCAGCGCCATGCCCAGCGTGCGCGGGATCGGCGTGGCGGTGAGCGTGAGCACGTCGACCTCGGCGCGCATCGCCTTCATCGCCTCCTTGTGGCGCACGCCGAAGCGATGTTCCTCGTCGATGATGAGCAGCCCGAGGTTCTTGAACTGCACGCTCTGCGACAACAGCTTGTGCGTGCCGACCACGATGTCGACCGTGCCGTCGCCCAGGCCCTTGGCCGCGGTCGTGATTTCCTTGGCCGAGCGAAAGCGGCTCATCTCGGCCACCTTCACCGGCCATTTGGCAAAGCGGTCGACCAGCGTCTGGTAATGCTGCTCGGCCAGCAATGTGGTCGGCGCGAGGAACGCGACCTGCTTGCCGCCAGTGACGGCGACGAAGGCTGCGCGCAGGGCGACTTCGGTCTTGCCGAAGCCGACGTCGCCGCAGACCAGGCGGTCCATCGGCTGCGGCGAGATCATGTCCTGGATCACCGCGTGGATGGCGGCCTTCTGGTCGGCCGTTTCCTCGAAACCGAAGTCGTTGGCGAAGACCTCGTAGTCGCCGGCCGAGAAGCGGAAGGCATGGCCTTGCCGGGCCGCGCGCCGGGCATAGATGTTGAGCAGTTCGGCGGCGGAGTCGCGCACCTGTTCGGCGGCCTTGCGCTTGGCCTTTTCCCACTGGCCCGAGCCCAACTTGTGCAGCGGCGCTTCGTCCGCACTGACGCCGGTGTAGCGGCTCACCAGATGCAACTGCGACACGGGAACGTAGAGCGTCGCCTTGTCCGCGTATTCGAGGTGCAGCATCTCCTGCAGCAAGGGCGAACCGTCCGGGTTCTTGCCCTGGCCGAGGTCCATGTTGATCAGGCCGCGGTAGCGCCCGATGCCATGCGCCGAATGCACCACCGGGTCGCCGATGTTGAGCTCGCTCAGGTCCTTGATCAGCGCCTCGACGTCGCTGACCTGTTCCTGCTTCTTGTTGCGGCGGCGCGTGGTGGGCGCGCTGGCGAACAGCTCGGTCTCGGTGACGAAGTCGATGCCGGCTTCAAGCCAGGCAAAGCCCGAGGCCAGCGCGGCGGTAGCGATGCCGATGCGCTCCTCGGTGTTGGCCTGGAACTCGGCCAGCGTGTCGAAGGCCGGCGGGTTGACGCCGCTCGCGCGCAGGAAGTCAAGCAGGCTCTCACGCCGGCCGGCGCTTTCCGCCAGCACCAGCATGCGCTGCTGCGTATTGCGCAGGTGCGACTGCAAGCGCTGCAAGGGCTCGTCGGCGCCGCGCACCACGGACAGCGGTGGCAGCACCTCGAACTCGGCGAAAGGCGTGGTCTCGCCCGGGCCGCTGCGCAACGCGAGCTGCGCGTGCGGCTTGGCCCGCGAATAGAACTGCTCGGCGCTCAGGAACAGCGCCTCGGGTGGCAGCGCGGGCCGTTCCGGGTCGCCTTGAACCAAGCGGTAGCGCTCGCGCGTGTCGGTCCAGAAATGCTGGAAGGCCGGCTCCATGTCGCCATGCAGCACCACGGTCGCCTCGGTGCCGAGGTAGTCGAACACCGTCGCCGTCTCTTCGAAGAACAGCGGCAAGTAGTACTCGATGCCGGCGGTGGCGACGCCGTTGCCCATGTCCTTGTAGATGCGGCTCTTGGTCGGGTCGCCTTCGAGCAGTTCGCGCCAGCGGCTGCGAAAGCGCGCGCGGGCATCGTCGTCCATCGGGAACTCGCGGCCCGGCAGCAGGCGCACTTCCGGCACGGGGTAGAGGCTGCGCTGCGTGTCGGGGTCGAAGGTGCGGATCGAGTCGATCTCGTCGTCGAACAGGTCGACGCGGAAGGGCTGGCTGGACCCCATCGGGAACAGGTCGATCAGCCCGCCGCGCACCGCGTATTCGCCGGGGCTCACCACCTGCGTCACATGGCTGTATCCGGCCAGCGTGAGTTGCGCCTTGAGCTTGGCTTCCTGCAGCTTCTGCTTGGTCTTGAAGTGGAAGGTGTAGCCGGCCAGGAAGGACGGCGGCGCGAGACGGTAGAGCGCCGTGGTCGCCGGCACCAGCACCAGGTCGGCCTCGCGCTGGCTGATGCGCCAGAGCGTGGCCAGCCGTTCGCTGATCAGGTCCTGGTGCGGCGAGAAACTGTCGTATGGCAGCGTTTCCCAGTCGGGGAACAGTGCGAGCCGCAGGCCGGGTGCGAAAAAGGCCAGTTCGTCGATGAGTCGCTGCGCGTCGTTGGCATCGGCAGTGAAGACCGCGACCGCGCGGCCGGCCGCCTTTTCGCGCTCGGCAAGGCGCGCCAGCAGCAGGGCATCGGCGGAAGAGGGCGGCCGCGGCAGCGTGAAGCGCTTGCCGGCGACGAGGGCGGGGAGATCCATGGCGTGTGTGCGGACAATGCAGAACACCCCGCGCCGACGGGCGAGGGGTGTGCAAGGCCGAATTCTAGAATGGCGCCCCTTTCGCCGCTGTCCCCATGTCTCATACCCCCGAGCGCCTGTTCGTCGTCATTCCCTGCGCGGGCACGGGCAGCCGTGCCGGTGGCGAGGGCCCCAAGCAATACCGGCCGATCGCCGGCCAGCCGATGGTGGCGCACACCGTGGCGGTGTTTCGCGCCTTGGGCGAGCGCCTGGCCGGGCTGATGCTCGTCGTCTCGCCGGGCGACGAAGCGGTGCGCGAGGCCTTGCCGGATTTCCCGCGGGCGACCGAGCGGCTGGTCCCGGCCGGCGGCGCCACGCGCGCGGCCACGGTGCTCGCCGGCCTGCGCGCCTGGCTCGCGAATGGCGCCGGCCTGCGCGATTGGGCGCTGGTCCACGATGCGGCACGCTGCCTGGTCACGCCCGCCCAGATCGAGGCGCTGATCGGCGCCTGCCAGGAAGACGCCGTCGGCGGCCTGCTCGCCCATCGCCTGGCCGACACGCTCAAGCAGGCGGGCACGGACGGCCGCGTGAGCGCCACGCTGGAACGCAGCGACAAATGGCTGGCGCAGACCCCGCAGATGTTCCGGATCGGCATGCTGATCGACGCGCTGGAGAGCGTGGGCGATGCCGTCACCGACGAGGCCAGCGCCGTCGAGGCGCTGGGGCTCGCGCCCCTGCTGGTGCCGGCCAGCGCGCAGAATTTCAAGCTCACGTACCCGGAAGACTTCGCGCTCGCCGAAGCCATCCTGAAAGGCCGATCCTCCCCATGACTTCCACAGGCTTTCCCTTCCGCATCGGCGAGGGCTGGGACGTGCACCAGCTCGTCGCCGGCCGCAAGCTGATCCTCGGCGGCGTCGAGATTCCGCACGTCACGGGCCTGCTGGGGCATTCCGACGCCGATGTGCTGCTGCATGCGATCACCGATGCGCTGCTCGGCGCGGCGGCACTGGGCGACATCGGACGCCATTTCCCCGACACCGATGCGCAATTCCGCGGGGCCGATTCGATCGTGCTGCTCACCGAAGCCGCGCGCCGCGTGCGCGCCGAGGGCTGGCAGATCGGCAATGTCGACAGCACCGTCATCGCGCAGGCGCCAAAACTGGCGCCGCACATCGGCGCGATGTGCGCGCGCATCGCACAGGCGCTCGCCATTGAGCCCGGCCAGGTCAACGTGAAGGCGAAGACGGCCGAGAAGCTCGGCCCCGTCGGCGAAGGCCGGGCGATGGAAGCGCGCGCCACCGTGCTCCTGCATCGCTAGCGCATCGGGCCTGAGCCTCGCAGAATGCGGTTGCGCACTTCTGCATAAACGGCGATCTGCTTCGAAAAGGAGACGGCATGCGCCCATGGACTCCAGGCTTCCTTGCCTTGTTTGCGCTGGTCTTCTGGATGCCTGCGCCCGCCGTTGCGGCTGGCTACGCGGCGCAATGCGGTGGCGAGGGCACCTTGCCGTCGGCGGCCGTGGGGACGATCACCGCGCCTGTCAATGTGGCGCCCGGCACCACGCTCGGCACCACGCAAGGCTCGTTCCTGGTCAAGTGTTACTGGCTGTCGGGGTCGGGTGACCTCACGAACAAGAATGAATTCCAGGCGAACGGGTCGCCCGTGTCGGGATACACGAACATCTATCCGACCAACATCGCGGGGCTCGGGGTGCGCTACACCGTCGATGCCCCTCAATGCGGGGCCAGCGGCCTGGTATTGAGCAGTGCGGGCAAGACGGCGGTGACTTGCAGCTACCCTGGCCTCGATACCAATCCGGTCAAGCGGTCGGTCAACGTCAAGGTCGAGTTTGTCGCCACGGGCAATAACTTGGGCACGGGCACGCTGACGACCATTCCTTCCATCCAGTACTGGGTTACGCCCTCCGACGGCACGACCGCCTGGGCGCAGCCCGACCCGTTCTCAGGCTCCGCATCCGGCACCGTCTCCAGCCTCACCTGCAGCATCAACACGCGCGACGTTTCCGTGGCACTCGAAAAGGCGGCGGCGCAAGACATGCCCTCGGTCGGGTCGACCGTCGGCGTCCAGTCATTCCAGCTGTCGCTGACTTGCCCCGCCGGCATCAAGGTGGCCATGACCCTGTCCGACAGCGTCACGCCTGCCAACCGGACCAGCACGGTGACGCTCGCTCCAGCCTCGACGGCCAAAGGCATTGGCATCCAGATCATCAACAAGGACGCCAATCCGATCCTCATGGGGCCGGATTCGCCGGCCGCCGGCAACATGAACCAGTGGGTGGTCGGCAGCTCGGTTCCGGGCACCTTCAATATCCCTCTTGCCGCGCGATACATCCGCACAGGAACGATTTCGGGCGGAACCGTGAAGGCCCTGGTCACCTACACCATGTCCTACCAGTAGGCGTCGGCCGGCTTGCCTCGTGGCGCCGCCAGGCGCACGTGCAGGTCGCCGCGCAACGGGGTCTACGGATTGACCAGCGGTTTGACTGCCGATGGCTGCTTCGGCGCCGGCGGCTTGACGGCTCCCGCCGCGCGCGGCATCCGGATGTGCGCTGCCAGCCCGCGTCCCGGCGTGCTGGTGAGCGCAAAAGTGCCGCCCATGCGGTCGATGTTCTTGGCCACGATCGACAGACCCAGTCCCGCACCCGCCGCCGAGGTCCGCGCCGCGTCGCCCCGGAAGAAGGGCTTGGTCAACTGCGACAGCAGGGCAGGCGCCACGCCCGCGCCGTGGTCGCGCACCTTGATCAGCACCGCGTCGTTGTGCGCTTGCGCCTGGATGTTGATGTCCGCCACGCCGGTGGCCGGCGACTTGCCGTAGCGCCGGGCGTTCTCCACCAGGTTGGAGATCACCCGCGTCAGCTCCACTTCGTCGGCCATCACCGCCAGGTCGGGTGCCACGTCGACCTTGATCTTCACATCCTCATGGTCCTGCACGGCGTAGGTGCAGGCATCGACCACGTCGCGCAGCATGACCGGCTTGAAGTCCACATGGTCCGGCCGGGCGTAGTCCAGGAACTTGTCGATGATGGAGTCAAGCTGCGCGATGTCCGCCGCCATGTGCGCCCGCGCGTCCTCATCCTCCACGCTCATCTCGGTTTCCAGCCGCAGCCGGGCCAGCGGCGTGCGCAGGTCGTGCGAGATGCCGGCCAGCATCACCGCGCGGTCCTGCTCGATCTTGGCCAGTTGGTCGGCCATGCGATTGAAGCCGATGTTCACCGCGCGGATCTCGTTGGTGCGGGCGCGCTCGTCGAGTCGGTGTGCCTCGTACTCGCCGTCGCGCACTTCGCGTGCCGCCCGCGACAACTGGCTCAGCGGCCGGTTGATGAAGCGCGTGATCAGGGCCGCGCCGGCCAGCGACAGCGCCATCGCCGTGATCAGCCAGACCAGCCAGGTGCGCCCGCCGACCCGGCTGAAGCGCGTCGGGTCGAGCAGCAGCCAGTAGTTGTCCGTCTCGATCGTGAAGCCGATCCAAAGCCCCGACTGGTTGTTGACCTGGCTGGCCACCACGGTGCCTTCGCCCAGGCGATCGATCAGTTCCTCGGTCACGCGCTCGTCCAGCGTGCCGCTGGTGTAGGGCTCGAAGCGATCGTTCGGCTCGCGCGGCAGGATGCGCACGCCTTCCTGGTCGGCGAGGGTCTTGATCAGCGACACGCGCGTGATCGCGTCCGAGTACACCAGCGCCGCCCGCGTCAGGTTGACCAGCGAGGCGATCTGATGCGCCGTCTGGATCGCGCGGGGCTCGTATTCCAGTTGCCGGAAGGTCTGCAGCCAGGCGACAGTGCTTCCCACCAGCAAGAGCGCCAGCAGGAAGAAGGTGCGCCAGAACAGGCTGAAACCGACTTTCAGCCTGGCGCCACGCGAAGTCGCTCCTACGTTTTCGAGCGGGCTCGGCAGCGTCAGCTGCGAGCTGTCTTCGGGCAGCGGGGCGGCTTGTGTCGGTCGGGGTCCATTGGAGATGTGCACGCTTCTCAGTTTGCCACCACGCTATCGCGTGACCCTGACAAAAGAATTCCAGGCGTCCATTGCCTGTTCGCGGGCACCCGCGGAACCGGCTTCGCCGGGCCGCTGGGTGCACCCCCTTGAAGGGCGCGCGCCGCGGGCGCTTGGGGGTGGGCCTTCATTTCAGGTCGTGCCGTCCGGCACGAAGACATAGCCGACGCCCCAGACCGTCTGGATATAGCGCGGCGCCGCGGCGTCGGATTCCACCAACTTGCGCAAGCGCGAGATCTGAACGTCCAGGCTGCGGTCGAAAGGCTCGAATTCGCGGCCGCGCGCCAGTTGGGCCAGCTTTTCGCGCGACAGCGGCTGGCGCGGATGGCGTACCAGCGCCTTGAGCATGGCGAACTCGCCGGTGGTCAGCGACAACTCCTCGCCGTCCTTGCGCAGCGTGCGCGAACCCAGGTCGAAGCTGAACGGGCCGAAATTCACCGTCTCGTTGTCGGTGGAAGGCGCGCCCGGCGCTTCAAGCGGCGGCCGGCGACGCAGCACGGCATGCACGCGCGCCAGCAACTCGCGCGGATTGAAGGGTTTACCCAGGTAGTCGTCGGCGCCGACTTCCAGGCCGACGATCCGGTCCACATCCTCGCCCTTGGCGGTCAGCATGATGATCGGCGTGCGGTCGTTGGCTGCGCGCAGCCGGCGGCAGACCGAGAGTCCGTCTTCGCCGGGCATCATCAGGTCCAGCACGATCAGGTCCACGGTGTCGCGCAACAGGATCCGATTCAGCGCCTTGCCGTCTTCCGCGACGATCACCTCGAAACCTTCCTGGGTCAGGTACCGGCGCAACAGATCACGGATGCGGGCGTCGTCGTCGACGATGACGATCTTGTCGGTGCGAGCAGGAACTTGAGTCATTTCAGCAACGGTGAATTTGTAACAGCGCTGATTCTGTATGCGTTGCAACCCCATTGACGCGCTTTTAGCATCTGTCTGACACTAAGTTACAAAACTTGCGGACGCACGCCTTACCCCTCCCAGCCCACCCATTGACGGTGGCAGAGTGGGTCTGTCACGACTCTTGGCACCCCATGCAGCCCGTCTTCAAAACAATCTCCCTGGTACTCGCTACGGCCTGTGCGCCGGTCCATGCGACACATGAAGTCGTTGCCGGCCAAGGGGTCCACCGCAGCGAATTGAGGGTTGCAGTCCAGTCGCACCTCGCCGCCCAGGTGGCCCAGGTTCAGCGCGAAGACGCGATGGCGGGGCGCCACCTCAATCCTGCCGAGCGCCTCGAATTGCGACAACAGCTGCGACGGCAGTGGGCCGAATCCGCCAGTGCGCCCCCATCCCCCGCGGCCGAATCGCAATCGAGCGAGCGGATCGCGCCCGCGACTTCGGCGACACCGATCGCCGATGCCCAGCCCGCGCGCACGCCTTCGGGTACGGTGCGAAACCAGCGGCCCTGACCGGCGCTCGCGCCTTCCAACCGAAAGCCCCCTGACTTGAACCCCATCAGACAGATTGCGGCGTATGCCTTGCTGGCATGCGCTAGCGCAACCTCCGCCCAGACGCTGCCGCCGCCCCAGAATGTCCTGCAGTTGTCCGCCAGCGGCACCGTCGAAGTGCAGCAGGACCTGCTGAACATGACGCTGTCTACCACGCGCGACGGCCCGGACGCCGCCACCATCCAGGGCCAGATCAAGACCGCGCTCGAGAGCGGGTTGGCGGAAGCCCGCAGGAACGCGGAGCCCGGGCAGCTCGAAGTCCGCATCGGCAATATCAGCCTCGCGCCTCGCTACACCCGCGACGGCAAGATCAGCGGCTGGGCCGGCTATGCCGAAATGGTGATGGAAGGCCGCGACTTTCAGCGCATCGCCCAGGTTGCAGGCCGCATCACGACACTCACGGTGGGCAATGTCGGATTCGGGCTGAGTCGTGAACAGCGCGCCA
The DNA here is from genome assembly GCF_037889955.1 of Variovorax robiniae. Classification (NCBI taxonomy): domain Bacteria; kingdom Pseudomonadati; phylum Pseudomonadota; class Betaproteobacteria; order Burkholderiales; family Comamonadaceae; genus Variovorax; species Variovorax robiniae. Next base: position 87,949 of record NZ_JBBKZS010000007.1, on the reverse strand, counting down.
AGATCGAGGGCGAAGCCCAGACCCTGGCCATCAATGCGTTCAAGCTGAAGGCCGACGAACTCGCCAGGGGTTTCGGCTTCGCCGGCTACACCCTGCGCGAGGTGTCGGTCAACGCGAGCAGCGGCGACCCGATCCGCCCCCGCATGATGGCCGCTCAGGCCAAGTCGATGGCGTCAGATTCGGCCATACCGATCGAGGCCGGCAAGACCAACGTGGTGGTCAACGTGTCCGGCTCCGTCCAGTTGAAGTAGCCGGCGCCCTGTATCCAGAGGCGTGGGGCTACTGCGCCGTCCAGCCTCCGTCCATCTGCCAGGCCACGCCGCGCACCTGGTCGGCCGCCGGCGAGCACAGGAACACCGCGAGCCCGCCGAGTTGATCCACCGTCGTGAACTGCAGCGATGGCTGCTTTTCACCGAGCAGTTCGTTCTGCGCCTGGCTCACCGGAATGCCTTCACGGGCGGCGCGGTCGTCGATCTGCTTCTGCACCAGCGGCGTCAGCACCCAGCCCGGGCAGATCGCATTGCAGGTCACGCCCGTCTTCGCCGTTTCCAGCGCCACCGACTTCGTGAACCCGACGATGCCGTGCTTGGAAGCCACGTAGGCCGACTTCTGCGCCGAAGCCACCAGGCCATGCGCGGAAGCGATGTTCACGATGCGCCCCCAGTTGGCCTGGCGCATGGCCGGAACCGCCAGGCGCGTGGTGTGGAAGGCGCTGGTCAGGTTGATGGCGATGATGGCGTCCCAGCGCTCGGCCGGAAAGTCCTCGACGTTGGCAACGTACTGGATGCCGGCGTTGTTCACCAGGATGTCGACGCGGCCGAACTTCGACGCGGCGAACTTCATCATGTCCTCGATCTGGTCCGGCTTGCTCATGTCGGCGCCGTGGTACTCGACCTGCACGCCCAGCGCGGCCACCTGCGCTTTCGGCCCCTCGGCATCGCCGAAGCCGTTGAGCACGATGTTCGCGCCCTGTTGCGCGAGTGCTTTCGCGATACCCAGTCCGATACCACTGGTGGACCCCGTCACGAGGGCGGTCTTGCCTTTGAGCATGTTCACAATCTCCGGATGAATTAGGATGCATCGACAAGATTACCAGCAGCCGAAGCAGCTTCTTTTCATGACCGAACCCACCCTCCATTTCACGCCCTGCAACGATGCCGCAGGCGGTCACCGCATGGCCTGGTGGCAATGGGGAAATCCCGCCAGTCCGCACCTCGTGATGTGCGTGCATGGCCTGACGCGCCAAGGCCGCGATTTCGACGAACTCGTCAAGGCGCTGTTGTTGCGCGCGGATGGCAACGTGCGCGTGGTTTGCCCCGACGTGGTCGGCCGCGGCGCGAGCGACTGGCTGCGCGACCCCAACGAATACCAGCTTCCAACCTACGCGGGCGACATGCTCGCATTGCTCGCTCAACTGCAGAGCGAACACCCCATCGCCACCTTCGACTACGTCGGCACCAGCATGGGCGGCCTGATCGGCATGGTGCTCGCGGGCAATCGCGAACTGCCCTTGCCGGCGCCGATCCGACGCCTGGTGCTGAACGACGTCGGTCCGGTCATCAACCCGGAGGCGATCCAGCGCATCAGCGCCTACGTCGGGCAGAGCGGTCGCTTCGCATCGGTGGCCGACGCGGCTGCGGCCATGTGGTCGATCTCGACGACCTTCGGCCCGCACACGCCCGCTCAATGGATGGAACTGTCGCGCCACATGGTGGTGCCGGCCTCGCAGCGCAGCGCCGACGGTCGCGCCAAGGTCGCGCCGGAAGCTGGCGTCGAGGATCACGCCTTCCTGCTCCACTACGACCCCGCCATCGGCACGCCGCTGCGCGCGCTCACGCCCGAAGGCATCGCGCAATCCGAGGCCATCATGTGGTCGCTCTTTGATGGCATCACGGCGCAGACCCTGCTGCTGCGAGGCGCGGTGTCCGACCTGGTGTCCCCCGCCACGGCGCAAGCCATGACGCAACGCGGCCCGCGCGCGAAGCTCGTCGAGTTCGAGGGCATCGGTCATGCGCCGACGCTGGTGGCGCCGGACCAGCACGACGCCGTCATTTCGTTCCTGCTGTCCCCGTGAAGCGCGAACTCGGCAGTCCCTTGTCCGCCAAGCCATCGGAATCGATGGTCGTCGACTACCCCTTGTCTGCCGCCACGGCCGAAAAGACGCCCGGCCAGGAAAACATGCTGGCGCGGGCCCGCGCGTTCGCCGAGCCGCTGATCGCGGACGAGACGCTCGACACCGGCGAGAACACGATGGCCCATGCGGACGCCGTCGCAGCCATCGTCGCCGCGATGGGCGGCTCCGAGGCGATGCAGGCGGCCAGCTACCTCGTCTATTCCTGCCAGCACCTGAACCGTCCGCTCGAAGTGATCGCCAAGGTCTTCGGCGACAACTTCGCGGCGCTGGCGGTCGAGACGACCAAGCTGGTCAACGTCCAGAAGCAGACCCGCTCGGCCGCGGTTGGCTCCCGTGCCGACGGCGCACCCAACCAGACGGAGAGCGTGCGCAAGATGCTGCTCGCCTTCTCGCGCGACCTGCGCGTGGTGATGCTGCGCCTGGCCTCGCGCCTGCAGACGCTGCGCTATGCGGCGGCCAGCAAGCGTCCGGTGGCGGAGAGCGTGGCGCGAGAGTCGCTGCAGGTGTTCGCGCCGCTGGCCAACCGGCTGGGCATCTGGCAGGTGAAGTGGGAGATCGAGGATCTCTCGTTCCGCTTCCTGGAGCCTGAAACCTACAAGCTGATCGCGCGCCTGCTCGATGAAAAGCGCCGCGAGCGCGAGGGCTACGTCGAGCAACTGCGCCTGCGCCTAGAGAAGGACTTGCAGGGCGAAGGCGTCTCGGCCAAGGTGCAGGGCCGCCCGAAGAACATCTACAGCATCGTCAAGAAGATGCGCGGCAAGTCGCTCGACTTCGCGCAGGTGTTCGACATCCTCGCCCTGCGCGTGGTGGTGAAGGACGTGAAGGACTGCTATGCCGCGCTGGCCTGGGTGCATTCGCATTTTCAGCCGATCGAGGCGGAGTTCGACGACTACATCGCACGCCCGAAGGCCAACGGCTACCAGTCGCTGCACACGGTGGTGCGCGATGTGATCGACGGTGTCGCCGGCAAGCCCATCGAGATCCAGATCCGCACGGAAGAGATGCACGACCATGCCGAGCATGGCGTGGCCGCGCACTGGGCCTACAAGGAGGCCGGCCCCAAGGGCTACAGCGGCGTGTGGGCCGGCGGCGAATACGACGCCAAGATCGCCGTGCTGCGCCAGCTGCTGGCCTGGGAGCGCGACCTGTCGGGCGGCCAGCAGGGCCAGGGCCTGTTCGACGACCGCATCTATGTGCTGACGCCGGACGCCGCCATCGTCGAGCTGCCGCAGGGCGCGACAGCGGTCGATTTTGCGTACACGGTGCACACCAGCCTCGGCCATCGCTGCCGCGGCGCGCGCATCGATGGCGCGATGGTGCCGCTCAACACACCGCTGCAGAACGGCCAGACGGTCGAGATCATCGCGGCCAAGGAGGGCGGCCCGTCGCGCGACTGGCTCAATGCCGAACTGGGCTACCTGGCCAGCCATCGGGCACGCGCCAAGGTTCGCGCCTGGTTCAATGCCCAGGTCACGCACGAGACGGTGGCGCGCGGGCGCGAGGCGGTCGAAAAGCTGCTGCAGCGCGAGGGCAAGACCGCGCTCAACCTGGAGGACATGGCGTCCCGTCTCGGCTTCAAGTCGGCGGACGATCTGTTCGAAGTGGTCGGCAAGGATGAGTTCTCGCTGCGCACCATCGAGGCCTTCTTGCGCCCCGCCGAACCGCCGCCGAGCCCGGACGACGGCGTGCTCATCCGCAAGCCGCGCGGCACGGACAAGGCCGTGCAGGACCGGGTGCTGGTGGTCGGCGTGTCGTCGCTGATGACCCAGCTCGCCAAATGCTGCCGTCCGGCGCCGCCTGATCGCATCAGCGGATTCGTCACGCGCGGCCACGGGGTCAGCGTCCACCGCTCGGATTGCAGCACGTTCCGGCAGATGAGTTCCAACAACCCCGAGCGCGTGATCGAAGTCCAGTGGGGCGCGAGCAAGGGCGAGGAGGGCGCGGTCTATCCCGTGGACGTGGCCGTGGAGGCGTCGGACCGCCAGGGGTTGCTGCGCGACATCTCGGAGGTCTTTGCACGCGAGAAGATGAATGTCATCGGCGTGCAGACCCAGTCGATCAAGGGCACCGCGTGGATGACCTTCACGGTCGAGATTCCCGATGCGGCGCGCCTGATCCAGGTGCTCGCCATCGTCGGCACGGTCGACGGCGTGCGTCATGCACGTCGGCGTTGATGATGATTTTTGTCGAAATGCCAAAAACCGTGCTATAGTCGATGGCTCGACACATCAGGCCCATAGCTCAGCTGGTTAGAGCGCTTCCTTGACATGGAAGAGGTCGGCGATTCGAATTCGTCTGGGCCTACCAAATTTTCTCGATGTGATTTCTCGGAATCGAGAAGAAGCAAAGCCACTCCCTCGAGTGGCTTTTTTCTTTGCCCGATCATTCCCTTCCAACACCCCTGACGAGCGATTTAACCCATTCGTTTGGTGGCGTTTTCGGATGCGATTGTGTTAACTTGAGTGTCTATCGTGACAACCGGGAATCCAAGCGAATCCATGACCTCGACGCCGCCTATTCCGGCGACCGAAGAAGTTCGGCTCGCTTCCCTGCTGCGGCAGGCGCCCCTTGAATTTGCCCGCGTGGTCTACGGCCTGAACGACCGGGCCAGCGGGCGTGCCGGCACCATGGCGGCCGAGGAAGTGGCGCGCACCGTGCGGCAGGGTGTCCCGGTCACGCGCGAGCGGGCCGAGCAGAGGGCGCGCGCGTACCTGCCGGTCGCGGGTCACGAGCATTGCCCGCGCTGCTGGGTGTTCAACGGCATCAAGAGCCCCTTGCACTTCCGCGAAGCGAGCGACGACCGCCCGGAGACGGCCATCTGCAAGGTCTGCGGCGCGGAATACACCAGCTCGCTGGAATAGGCTCGAAAACGCTCCAAATTCACGTCGCTGCCGGTCAGGGTAAACCTTGGCGCAGTGCAGCAAAACCGCTCCCTAGAATGCCTCGGGAGCGGTCGTTTCCGATCTCAAGGAGTTCCAGTGCAGAGTAAGAAAGTCGGTGGAAAGCCGGCCATACGGGTCATCAAGAAGTACCCGAACCGGCGGCTGTATGACACTGACACCTCCACCTACATCACGCTGGCGGAGGTCAAGCAACTGGTCATGTCCAAGGCCCTGTTCGTGGTGCGCGACGCCAAGAGCGGCGACGACCTGACGCGCAGCATCCTGCTGCAGATCATTCTGGAAGAAGAGGCCGGCGGCGCGCCGATGTTCACCGAGCAGGTGCTCGCCAGCATCATCCGCTTCTATGGCCAGGCGATGCAGGGTTACATGGGCCCCTACCTGGAAAAGAACATCCAGGCCATGACCGAGATGCAGGCGCACCTCAAGGAAAAGGCGCAGGGCCTCTCGCCGGAGCTGTGGGCCAACTTCATGACCATGCAGTCCCCGTTGCTGCAGGGCCTGATGGGCAATTACGTCGAGCAGTCCAAGAACGTCTTCCTGCAGATGCAGGAGCAGATGCAGAAGAACACCGAGCAGGTCCTGGGCGCCTTTGGCATCAAGCGGCCCTGAAACAGGCACTGCCGGCGATAGCTGGGACAATACGGGGTTATGAGCGAAGTTGCACTCCCCGAACGCGCGGCCACGGCCGCGGCCCCCAAGGTCGGATTCGTGAGCCTTGGTTGTCCAAAGGCATTGACGGATTCCGAACTGATCCTGACCCAATTGAGCGCGGAAGGCTACGAGACCTCCAAGACCTTCGAGGGCGCTGACATCGTCATCGTCAATACCTGCGGCTTCATCGATGACGCCGTGAAGGAAAGCCTCGACACCATCGGTGAAGCGCTGGCCGCCAACGGTCGCGTCATCGTCACCGGCTGCCTCGGCGCCAAGTCCGGCGAAGACGGCGGCAACATGGTCCGCCAGATGCATCCCAGCGTGCTGGCCGTCACCGGCCCGCATGCGACGCAGGAGGTGATGGACGCCGTCCATGCCAACCTGCCGAAGCCGCACGATCCCTTCATCGACCTGGTGCCCAACACCTTCGGCATCGCCGGCCTCAAGCTCACGCCGCGGCACTATGCGTACCTGAAGATCAGCGAAGGCTGCAACCACCGTTGCACCTTCTGCATCATCCCGTCGATGCGCGGCGACCTGGTCTCGCGCCCGATCGGCGACGTGCTGAATGAGGCCAAGGCCTTGTTCGAAGGCGGCGTCAAGGAGTTGCTGGTGATCAGCCAGGACACCTCGGCCTACGGCGTCGACACCAAGTACCGCATGGGCTTCTGGAACGGCAAGCCGGTGAAGACGCGCATGCTCGACCTGGTGAAGTCGCTTGGCGAAATTGCGGAGCCCTACGGCGCATGGGTGCGGCTGCACTACGTGTATCCGTATCCGAGCGTCGACGAGGTCATTCCCCTGATGGCCAGCGGCCAAATCCTGCCGTACCTTGATGTGCCGCTGCAGCACAGCCATCCGGCGGTGCTCAAGCGCATGAAGCGGCCGGCAAGCGGCGAGCGCAATCTGGAACGCATCGCCAAGTGGCGAGAGATTTGCCCTGAGTTGGTGATCCGCAGCACTTTCATTGCAGGCTTTCCGGGCGAGACGGAAGAGGAGTTCGAGCATCTGCTCGACTTCATCCGCGAGGCCGAGATTGATCGTGCGGGTTGCTTTGCCTACAGCCCGGTGTCGGGTGCGGCAGCCAATGAAATCCCTGGCATGCTGCCGGAAGCCGAACGCGAATCGCGCCGAGCCCGATTCATGGAAGTGGCGGAGTCGGTGTCGATCGCGCGCCTGCGCCGTCGCATCGGCGCGAGCATGCAGGTGCTGGTCGATTCCGCGCCCGGCATGGGACGCAAGGGTGGGGTGGGCCGCAGCTATGCGGACGCGCCGGAGATCGATGGCGTCGTGCGCCTGTTGCCGCCCGAGAAGATCAGCAAGACCTTGAAGGTCGGTGAGTTCACGCGCGCTCGCATCGTTGGCGCGGAGGGCCACGACCTCGTGGCGGTGCCTGTTTGAGGGCGAAAATGCGCGCAACCGTTGCCGCTCAGGCAACAATTCAGGCAACAAAAAAGCCACCGGAGGCCGGTGGCTTTTATTGCAGGATCCTGGTAGTGGATCCGTTTACTTTGGTGCCCAGAAGAGGACTCGAACCTCCACGATGTTACTCGCTAGTACCTGAAACTAGTGCGTCTACCAATTCCGCCATCTGGGCCCACATGACTGCATAAGCAATCATGTATCGTTTTCAGTGTAGAAAGAGATTGTATCATCAAAAATAGCACCCACCCCAGCGGCTTGTTGGATGAAGTTGAAGGAACGGTTCAAGGCCATCGTGACGGGCACGGTTTCGTGCAGCGCGACGACGGTGAAGCCGACATCTACCTCCCCCCCAACGAGATGCGCGCGGTGCTGCACAAGGACCGCGTCAAGGCGCGCGTCGTGCGGCAGGACCGGCGTGGTCGTCCCGAGGGGCGCGTCGTCGAAATCGTCGAGCGGCCGGAGCAGCCCATCATCGGGCGACTGCTGCATGAAGGCGGCATCTGGCTCGTTGCGCCGGAAGACAAACGATACGGCCAGGACGTGCTGATTCCCAAGGGCGCGACGGGCACGGCCAAGACAGGGCAGGTCGTGGTCGTGCAATTGACCGAGCCTCCCGCGCTCTTCGGCCAACCCGTGGGGCGTGTCAAGGAAGTGCTCGGCGAGATCGATGACCCCGGCATGGAGATCGAGATCGCGGTGCGCAAGTACGGCGTGCCACATGAGTTCTCCGAAGCCTGCATCGCCGCCTCGAAGGCGCTGCCCGACAAAGTCCGCCCCGCTGACAAGAAGGGCCGCGTCGACCTGACGGACATCCCGCTCGTCACCATCGACGGCGAGGATGCGCGCGACTTTGACGATGCCGTGTATTGCGAGCCCGCCAAGGTCGGCCGTGCCAAGGGCTGGCGCCTGCTGGTGGCTATTGCCGACGTCAGCGCCTATGTGCAGACCGGCTCGGCCATCGACATCGATGCCTACGATCGCGCAACCAGCGTCTACTTTCCGCGACGCGTGATTCCGATGCTGCCGGAGAAGTTGTCCAACGGGCTCTGCTCGCTCAATCCGGAGGTCGAGCGCTTGTGCATGGTCTGCGACATGCTGGTGGCCGCCGATGGCGAGATCTACGCATATCAGTTCTATCCGGCTGTGATGTTCAGCCACGCCCGCTTCACTTACACCGAGGTCGCAGCCATCCTGGCCAACACGCGTGGCCCGGAAGCAGCCAAGCGCAAGGACCGCGTCAAGGATCTGCTGAACCTGTCCGACGTGTACAAGGCTTTGCTCAAGCAGCGCGGCAAACGTGGCGCGGTGGACTTCGAGACGACAGAGACGCAGATCATCTGCGACGACGCCGGCCGCATCGAGAAGATCGTGCCGCGCACGCGCAATGAAGCACACCGCCTGATTGAAGAGGCCATGCTCGCGGCCAACGTCTGCAGCGCCGACTTCATCGCAGAGGGCAAGCATCCTGGCCTCTTCCGCGTGCACGAAGGCCCGACGCCGGAGAAGAAGGAAATCCTGCGCGGCTACCTGAAAGCCATGGGCGTGGGCCTGTCGATCACGGACGATCCCAAGCCCGGCGAATTCCAGGCGATCGCCGATGCCACCAAGGAACGGCCCGACGCGCAGCAGATCCACACGATGCTGCTGCGCTCGATGCAGCAGGCGATCTACACGCCGATCAACAGCGGCCACTTCGGACTGGCCTACGAGGCCTACACGCACTTCACCAGCCCGATCCGGCGCTATCCGGACTTGCTGGTGCATCGCGTGATCAAGGCGATTCTCAGCAAGAGCCGCTATCAGTTGCCGATGCTGCCCACGCCGGGCGAAGCGCATGCCAAGTTGGCCAAGCGCCTCGCATCGCGCGTGAAGGCGCCGAGCGCCAAGCCGGCCAAGGCCACCGTCGCGCCGACCAAGGAAGTGCAGGCATGGGAAGCCGCCGGCCTGCATTGCAGCGCCAACGAACGCCGTGCCGACGAAGCGAGCCGTGATGTCGAGGCCTGGCTCAAGTGCAAGTACATGCGCGAGCATCTGGGCGAGGAATACGGCGGTGTGGTGAGTGCGGCCACGACCTTCGGTATCTTCGTCACGCTCGATGCGATGTATGTGGAAGGCCTGGTCCACATCACCGAGTTGGGCGGCGAGTACTTCAAGTTCGACGAACAGCGGCAGGAATTGCGCGGCGAGCGCACCGGCATCCGCTATGCGATCGGCACACGAGTACGCGTGCAGGTGAGCCGTGTCGACCTCGACGGTCGCAAGATCGACTTCCGCCTGATCCGCGAAGGCGAGGATCTCGTCGCACGGGCGATGAAGGAAAAGGGCGTGAAGGAGAAGGGCGGTCCGGGTACCGGCTCGACCTCCAAGTCCTCGGCCCGGCAATCGTCGCGCCAGACGCGTTCGCACGGCGACAGCAAGGCCGAGGCCGTGGCCGCCGTGATGGCGGGCGCCGAGCGCCCCGGGCAGCAGAGCGCCATGCAGGCGTTCAAATCGGCGGTCAAGAAGGCCGCCAACAAGATGAAGGGGCGCAAGCCGCGCCGTCCCTGACCGATTCAACCAATCAACCAAGAAGAAAGTGAAGACTGAATGACAGTAGAGACTTCCTCGCGCATCGCGATCGTGACCGGCGCAGGCACCGGCATTGGGCGCTCCGCCGCACTGGCCCTGCTCGGCGACGGCTGGAGCGTGGCCTTGGCCGGGCGTCGCGCCGAGCCCTTGCAGGCCGTTGCCCAGGAATCGGGCGCCGGTTCGCGCGTGATCGCGGTGCCGACCGACGTGGCCGACCCAGCCTCGGTCGAGGCGCTGTTTGCCGCGGCGGTGAAGCAATTCGGCCGGGTCGACCTGCTGTTCAACAACGCCGGCATCGGCAACCCGCCCGGCCCGTTCGAGGACTGGACCGCCGAACAGTGGAAGGGTGTCGTGGACATCAACCTGAACGGGATGTTCTATTGCATCCAGCAGGCCTTTCGGACGATGAAGGCGCAGTCGCCGCGTGGCGGCCGCATCATCAACAACGGCTCGATCTCCGCCACCGCGCCGCGGCCGAATTCGATCGCCTACACGGCGACCAAGCATGCAGTGCAGGGCCTGACCAAGACCGCGTCGCTGGATGGCCGCAAGTACGACATCGCCGTCGGCCAGGTCGACGTGGGCAATGCGATGACGGCGATGGGCGGGCGCATGGCGAGTGGCGTGCCGCAGGCCAATGGCGAGATCGCGATCGAACCTGTGATCGACGTGGACATCGTCGGCCGTTCGGTGCTCTATATGGCTAATCTGCCCCTGGAAGCCAACGTGTTGTTCCACACGATCATGGCGACCAAGATGCCTTTCGTGGGCCGCGGCTGAAGTCGCTGCTAACGGGCGCCGCCGCGTGCCAGTGCACTGGCGGTGAGCGGCAGGTCGGCGGGCCACTGGTCTGCCAGGTGCCCGTGATGCCACACCGCCTCGCGCGCGGCTGCCGGCGCGGGCAGACCGCTCGCCATCGCAGCGCCGACCATGCCGGCGAGGGCGTCGCCGGTGCCGGCTGACGCCAGGCGGGCATTGCCGCTGAGATTGATGGAAGGCCGCTCGCCGGGCGCCGCGATCACCGTGCCCGAACCCTTGAGTACGACCGTGCTGCCGAAGCGGTCCGCGAGCCGTTGTGCGGCATGGGGCCGGTCGGCTTGTACCTCCGCGGTATCCGTGTCGAGCAGGCGTGCGGCTTCCAGTGGATGGGGCGTCAGCACGGTCGGCTGTGCGCGGCGGCCGCGTGCTTCGAGCAACAGTTTCAAGGCGGCATCTTGCGCGATGGCGTTGAGTGCGTCGGCATCGATCACAGCATGCCGTGCCGTCGACAGCACGCGGGGCAGCAGGGCGCATATGGCTGCGCCGCCGCCGCAACCGACGACGGCCGTCATCTGGCTCAAGTCCAAGGAGGCGGGGTCGCGGAGCATCAGTTCGGGCTGGGAGGCATCCAATGCCGCGCGGCCATCGAGCAGGCCCGCGAAGACCCGGCCCGCACCGGCGTGAAGGGCCGCGGATGCCGCCAGCAAGGCTGCGCCGGCCATGCCGGGGGCGCCGCCGATGATTGCGACGTCGCCATAGCTGCCCTTGTGCGAAGAGTGCAATCGTGCATGGAGAGGCGGCGCACCCGCGAGGCGGGCAGCGGGCTTCGCGCCGGAGGCATCGCAGCCCAAATCATCGAGCCAGACTTCGCCGGCGGCGTCACGGCCTTGCGCGGTGAAGAGGCCTGGCTTCAAGGTCAGCAGGCTGAGACAGATGCGCGCTGTGGCATGGGCGCGCGGCGGCATCGGGTCCGCCGTGAGGCGGCCGGTGTCGGCATCCAGGCCCGACGGGACGTCGACGCTGAGAACCGGCGCGGCGCCGGCATGCATCGACGCAAGCCATCGCGCCATCGCCCCGTCCGGTGCTCGGCTGGCGCCGATGCCGAGCAAGGCGTCGATGGCCAAGTCCCAGGTGGCCGGTGGCGATTCGGCAAAGGCCACACCCGCGGCGCGCGCGCGTTCGAGCGAAGCCCGGGCATCTGGTGGCGTACGATCCGCGTCGCCAAGCCAGGTGACGACTGGCGCAAAGCCACGCTGCTGCAATTGCGCGGCGGCCTCCAGTCCGTCGCCGCCGTTGTTGCCGGGTCCGCAGGCAATCCATACGGCGCGTGCGTGCGGCGCCCACGCCATCGCCAGCCGGGCAACAGCGAGGCCGGCCCGCTGCATCAGCGTGTGTGGTGGCAGCGTCGCAGCTGCGGCTTGTTCAAGCATGCGCGTACCGGCGACGTCGAACAGGTCGGCGACGGTCGATGAAGTGACGCGCTGCACGCGATGTCCCTGCGGTCAGTTCACCAGCAAACGTTCGACGCCCAGGCCTTCGAGATCGACGCCGGGATCGTTGCCGCCGATCAGGTCCGCCGTCACGCGCGCACTGCCGCAGGACAGCGCCCAGCCGCTGGAACCGTGCCCCAGGTTGAGCCAGACGCCGGGCACGCCGCTGGGTCCGAGGATCGGCGGGCCGTCGGGCAGCATCGGGCGTGCGCCCTTCCACTGCTGCACGCCAGCCTGCAGCGTCACCGCGCCGGGGAACCAGTCGTGCAGCACCTTGTAGAGCGTCTTCAGGGCGGCGGGATTGACCTCGTCGTGGGCGCCGCCCAGCTCGGCGCTGCCCGCGACACGCACGCGCAGCCCGAGTCGCGAGATGGCGACCTTGTAGCGTTCGTCCATCACGGCACTGCGTGGCGCATTGAGCGGCTCGCGGATGTTGGCGCTGATCGAATGGCCGTAGACCGGGGCCAGCGGGATCCGCAGGCCCAGCGGCTTCAGCATGCGGGCCGAATCCACCCCGGCGCACATCACGATGGCATCGAACTCGTGCGCCTCGGAGCCGCTGGCCAGCGAGATCGACCGCGGTGCCGCGCGCGTCAGCGGCGCGATGTCGCAGCCGAAATGAAACTGCACGCCCAGGCCCTCGGCCGCGCGCTTGAGCAGCAATGCGAACTGGCGGCAGTTGCCGACCTCGTCGTCCGGCAGGTGGATGGCGCCGCTCAGCGAGGTCTCGGTGCTGAGCGCGGGTTCGATCTTGCGGGCCTCGTCGGCGTCGAGTTGCTGGAACTTGGTGCCCACGGCGCGCAGCACGTCGAGGCCGGGCTGCACCAATTTGAGGTCGCGCTTGGAGCGCAGCAGCACCATGTACCCGTCGCTGCGCTCGTAGCTGAGTTCACAGGCCTCGGTGACTTCGTGCAGGCGGGTGCGGCTATAGAAGGCCAGCCGCTGCATGCGGGTTCGGTTGGCCAGGTAGGTCTCGAGCTTGCAGGCGCGCTGCCAGCGGCTCATGAACGCAAAGTCGCGCATCGCGAGCGGCCAGCGCAGCTTGACGGCGCCGTGGGTGGACAGCAGCGAACGCAGCACCTTCCCGCGCATGCCGGGCGCCGCCCAGGGGGTGATGTAGCCGGGCGCGACCACGCCCGCGTTGGCAAAGCTGGATTCCTCCGCGACCGAGCCTCGGCGCTCGAACACCATGACCTCGTGGCCGTCGCAGGCCAATTCCCAGGCAGTGGTGACACCGATGATCCCGGCCCCCACGATTGCGATTTTCATTGGATTCGAAATGTCAGAAAAAGGCACGCATTGCGAGCCAAGCGCCGAGGATAGACGACGGGAGGCGGCCTGCGGTGGCCGGGCGGGGCGGATTCGATGCGACTTTGTGCTGTCGCCGCAACGGCAAGGGGTGGATCGGCCGGCCGAGTGATGGCCTGGCCGAGGTGCGCTACGTCGATTGCAACGCTTGTTCTGCCAGGGCCGCGACCGCCAGTACGGGGTCGTCGTGCAGCGCCGCATGCCAGATCATCAGGCCGATGGGCAGGCTTGCGCCCACCGGGCAGGGAATCGAAATGGCGCAGCCGTCCAGCATGTTGATGATGGACGGATTGCGCAGCAGCAAGCCATTGACGCGGAAGAACTCGTCATCGCGCTCGGCGCCGGGCGCCACGCTGGCGATGGTCGGCGCCGTGATCGGCAGGGTGGGCGAGAGCAGGGCGTCGAACGGTGCCAGCAAGGCTTCCATCCGGTCGATCCAGTGGCGGCGTGCATGGATCAGCTCGATGTATTCATGCGCCTTCATGTGGGCGCCGTTGACGATGCGCCGGGCGACGCGGGGGTCGTAGCCGGCGCCGCTGCGCTCAAGCAGTAGCCGATGCCAGGCGTACGCTTCGGCGGCCGAGAAGCCGCCTGTCGCGTTGATCGAGGCCAGTTCGGCCAGTGGCGGCAGGGTGATTTCCTCGATCCGGGCGCCGGCCGCGCGCAGGCGGGCCAAGGCGTCGTCGAAAGCAGTGGCGACGGCCGGTTCGAGTCCGTCCAGGAACACGTTCGAAGGGACGGCGAGGCGGTACGCGGCCAGCGGCGCATTGCCGCGCGTGACGTGGCGCGCGGCCAGGATCTCGTGGGCGATGACTGCGTCGCGTACCGAGCGCGTCATGGCGCAGATGGTGTCGAGCGTGGTCGACAGCGGCAGCGCGCCCTCTGTTGGTACGAGTCGCGCGGTGCTCTTGAAGCCGACGATGCCGTTGAGCGCGGCCGGAATGCGGATCGAGCCACCGGTGTCCGAGCCCAGGCCGATGAAGGCCGCGCCAATGGCCACGGAGACCGCGGCGCCCGAAGAAGATCCGCCCGGGATGCGCGGCGTAGCCGCATCGCGCGCATTGGCCGGGGTGCCGTGGTGCGGATTCACGCCCACGCCCGAGAAGGCGAACTCGGTCATGTTGGTGCGGCCCATCAAGGCCCCGCCGGCGGCGCGCAGGCGGGCCACCGCAGGCGCATCGGCCTTCGCGGCCGGCGCGTGCGAGAGCACCTTCGAGCCGGCCGGTGTGGCTTGGCCCGCGATGTCGAACAGGTCCTTGGCCGAAAATGCCAGCCCGGCGAGCGGCTGTTCGGCATGGGCGCGAGCCGCGTCCTCGCGCGCCTGATCGAACATCGGATGCGTGAAGACATGGGCGCAGGCCGGCGATTCGGCGGCAGCAATGGCGTGCTCCATTTCGGTGCGCGCGTCGGTCCGGCCCGCGCGCAGTGCGAGGCGTGTGGCGTAAAGGTCGTGCATGCCCCCATGCTATACTCCTTGGGTTTCGCTGAGAGGGCGCCATCCGGGTCTACCCGGACAATCCAGGCAACCTTCGGTAGAGAAACACATCCGCAAACCAGTCCATTCAAGGTGTCGTGATCCAGTTCGGGATCGCGATGACGGGCTGGATTTAAGACACAACCTTTGGAGTTATTTCTATGTCGACCACCATGCGCGAAATGCTGGAAGCCGGTGTCCACTTCGGCCACCAAACCCGCTTCTGGAACCCCAAGATGGCCCCGTACATCTTCGGCCATCGCAACAAGATTCACATCATCAACCTGGAAAAGTCGCTCCCGATGTTCCAGGACGCGATGAAGTACGCCAAGCAACTCACGGCCAACCGCGGCACGATCCTGATGGTCGGCACCAAGCGCCAGGCCCGTGAAATCGTCGCGACCGAAGCCCGTCGCGCCGGCGTGCCCTTCGTCGACACCCGCTGGCTCGGCGGCATGCTGACCAACTTCAAGACGGTCAAGACCTCGATCAAGCGCCTCAAGGACATGAAGGCCCAGATGGAAGCCGGCCTCGACTCGCTGAGCAAGAAGGAGCAACTGACCTTCTCGCGCGAAATCGCCAAGCTGGAAAAGGACATCGGCGGCATCCAGGACATGGCTGCACTGCCGGACGCGATCTTCGTGATCGACGTGGGCTTCCACAAGATCGCCGTCGCCGAAGCCAAGAAGCTCGGCATCCCGCTGATCGGCGTGGTCGACTCGAACCACTCGCCTGAAGGCATCGATTACGTGATCCCTGGCAACGACGACTCGTCGAAGGCCGTCACGCTGTACGCCCGCGGCATCGCCGACGCGATCATCGAAGGCCGCAACAGCGCGACCGGTGACGTGGTCAAGGCCATCGCCGAAGGCAACGCCGACGAATTCGTCGAAGTCGAAGAAGGCGCTTCGGCCTGAGCTGCTCGCCCGCGAGCCTGAAGAAGGGGCTTCATGGCCCCTTTTTTTCAATCTGAATACTGAAAAACGGAGAAAACAAATGGCTGCAATCACCGCAAGCATGGTTGGCGAACTGCGCGCAAAGACCGATGCGCCCATGATGGAATGCAAGAAGGCCCTGACCGAGGCCGAAGGCAACATGGAAAAGGCCGAAGAGCTGCTGCGCATCAAGCTCGGCAACAAGGCTGGCAAGGCATCGGCCCGCGTGACGGCTGAAGGCGTGGTCGCTGCCTATGTCGACGGCAACGTCGGCGGCATGATCGAAATCAACTGCGAAACCGACTTCGTCACCAAGAACGACAGCTTCCTGGCCATGGCCAAGGCCGCCGCGGAACTGGTTGCCAAGAACAACCCCGCTGACGTCGCTGCCCTCGGCGCCGTGGCGTACGAGCAAGACGGCTTCGGTCCCACGCTCGAAGACGTGCGCAAGGGCTTGATCGGCAAGATCGGCGAGAACATGACCTTCCGCCGCTTCAAGCAGTTCAACTCGGGCGCCAAGCTGGCTTCCTACCTGCACGGCACCCGCATCGGCGTGCTGGTCGAGTACGAAGGTGACGACACGGCCGCCAAGGACGTCGCGATGCACATCGCCGCGATGAAGCCCGTCGCACTGTCGACCGCCGACGTGTCGGCCGACCTGATCGAAAAAGAGCGCGCAGTCGCTGCCGGCAAGGCCGAAGAAGACCGCAAGACCGCCGAAGCCGCTGGCAAGCCGGCGCAATCGGCTGAAATCGTCGCCAAGCGCGTCGAAGGCGCGGTGCAGAAGTTCCTCAAGGAAGTGTCGCTGCACAACCAGGCTTTCGTGAAGAACGACAAGCAGACGGTCGAAGCCATGCTCAAGGCCGCCAACACCTCGATCAAGGGCTTCACGATGTTCATCGTGGGCGAAGGCATCGAGAAAAAGGTCGACGACTTCGCCGCCGAAGTGGCTGCCCAGGTGGCTGCCGCCAAGGGCGAAAAGCCCGCGGCCTGATCGCCCCCGACGATGGCGCCGTGCGTGCGGCGCCATCATGCTCCCCGCTTAAACTCCCTCCCGCCATTCACTCAAGGAATCTCTCCATGCCCAATACCCGCCCAGCCCACAAGCGCATCTTGTTGAAGCTGTCGGGAGAGGCGCTGATGGGGGATGATGCCTTCGGCATCAACCGCGCGACGATCGTCCGCATGGTCGAAGAGGTGGCGGAGGTGGTGAACATGGGCGTGGAAGTCGCCGTCGTCATCGGCGGCGGCAACATCTTCCGTGGCGTGGCCGGCGGGTCGGTCGGCATGGACCGCGCGACTGCCGACTACATGGGCATGCTGGCCACTGTGATGAACGCGCTGGCGCTGGCCGACGCGATGAACAAGCAAGGGCTCACGGCCCGCGTGATGTCGGCGATCGCCATCGAGCAGGTGGTCGAGCCCTACGTGCGTCCCAAGGCCTTGCAGTACCTCGAAGAGGGCAAGGTGGTGATCTTCGCGGCCGGCACCGGCAACCCCTTCTTCACCACCGACACCGCCGCCGCACTGCGCGGCGCCGAGATCGGGGCTGAACTGGTGCTGAAGGCGACCAAGGTCGATGGCGTCTACACCGCCGACCCCAAGAAGGACGCGAGCGCCACGCGTTACGCGACGCTCAGCTTTGACGAGGCGATCGCGCAAAATCTCGGCATCATGGATGCCACCGCTTTCGCGCTGTGCCGCGACCAGAAGTTGCCGATCAAGGTGTTCTCGATCTTCAAGAACGGCGCGCTGCGCCGCGTCGTGATGGGCGAGGACGAAGGCACGCTGGTCCATGCTTGAGGCTTGAGGAGTAATTGAAGTGACCATTGCAGACATCCGCAAGACGACCGACGCCAAGATGGACCAGTCGCTTGCCGCATTCCAGAACAACCTGACGAAGATCCGCACGGGCCGTGCCAATCCGGCACTGCTCGATTCGATCCATGTCGACTACTACGGCTCCCAGGTGCCGCTGAGCCAGGTCGCCAACGTGGCGCTGCTCGACTCGCGCACCATCAGTATCCAGCCCTGGGAAAAGGGCATGGGCGCCAAGATCGAGAAGGCCATCCGCGAGAGCGACCTCGGCCTCAACCCGGCCTCGATGGGCGACCTGATCCGCGTGCCGATGCCGCCTATGAGCGAAGAGCGCCGCAAGGAAATGACCAAGCTGGTGCGCAACGAAGGCGAAGCCGCCAAGATTGCCACGCGCAACCTGCGCCGCGACGCCAATGAAGCGGTCAAGAAGCTGGTCAAGGACAAGGCCGCGTCGGAAGACGATCAGAAGCGTGCCGAAGCCGAGATCCAGAAGGTGACCGACCGCCACATCGCGGAAATCGACAAGATGGTCGCGGCCAAAGAGGCCGAGATCATGGCTGTATAGCATGGCCCCCACGCTCGGCACTGTCGTGTCCTCGCTGCCCCCCGAGGGGGCTCTCGCCGCTTGGGGCGGCCCGGCGCAGCTCGGTACGTGATGAATCCTTCCGCCGTCCCCCATCACATCGCCATCGTGATGGACGGCAACGGTCGCTGGGCGACGCGGCGCTTCCTGCCGCGGGTGGCCGGGCACAAGCAGGGCGTGGAATCGCTGCGCCGTTGCGTGCGGGCCTGCGCCGATCGTGGCGTCAAGGTGCTGACCGTGTTCGCCTTCTCATCCGAGAACTGGAACCGTCCCGTCGAGGAAGTCTCCGGACTCATGGACCTGATGGTCGGTTCGCTCGGCCGGGAAGTGCCCCGGCTGCGTGAAGACGGCGTGCAACTCCATTTCATCGGCGAACGCGGCGGCTTGTCCGAGAAGATGACTGCCGGCCTGGTGCAGGCCGAGGCCGCGACCGCCCACAACACCCGCCTCGTGTTCAACGTTTGCTTCAACTATGGCGGCCGCTGGGACATTGCCCGTGCCGCCGCGCAACTGGCCGAGCGGGGCGAACCATTGACCGAAGCCAGCCTCGATCGTGCCATGGCGCTTTCGCATGTGCCCGACCCGGACCTGTTCATCCGCACCGGTGGCGAACAGCGGTTGTCGAATTTCCTGCTGTGGCAGAGCGCCTACGCCGAGTTGTTCTTCAGCGACAAGCTGTGGCCGGAATTCGACGAAGCCGCGCTGGACGAGGCCATCGCCGCGTACAGCAATCGCGAACGCCGTTTCGGCAAGACCTCGGCGCAGGTCGCCGGTGGGGCGCCCAAGTCGCCACGGCAACCGGCCTGAGGCGCATGCTCAAACAACGAATCATCACCGCGCTGGCCCTGCTGGCGGTCTTGCTGCCGGCCCTGTTCTACAAATCCTATGAGCCCTTTGCGGTCGTCATGCTGGTCCTGATCGGCGCGGCGGCCTGGGAGTGGGGGCGGCTCAACGGTTACGGATCGCGCCTGTCGCTCATGCTGGGGGGCGAGATGGTGCTGCTGTGCGCGCTGTCCTGGTGGCTCGGCCTGCTCGATCAATCCCTGAGTCCGGTCTGGATCATCGCTGGCGCGGCATGGGTGCTGGGCGGTGCGGCATTGCTGCGCGTGGCCGTGCCGGGCTGGCCCAGGATCCCGCGCGCGGTTCGCCTCGTGGGCGGCCTGCTTGCCTTGTGGGTCGCGTGGCTGGCGGCGGTGCAGGCACGCATCGTGGGCATCAATTTCCTGCTGTCGATCCTGCTGCTCGTCTGGGTGGCCGACGTGTTCGCCTATTTCGCGGGACGCGCGTTCGGGCTCAAGTTCACCAAGGGCAAGCTTGCGCCGTCCATCAGCCCCGGCAAGAGCTGGGAAGGCGTCTGGGGCGGCATGGCGGGCGTGGTGGTGCTGGCCTTTGCCTGGGTCGTGGCTGATCGTGGGCTCGACGCATCGGTACCCAGCTTCTACACGCGGCTGGACGCGCGCGGCTGGTGGCTGCTGCTGATCGGCGTGGTGTTCCTGGCTGCGATGAGCGTGGTCGGTGACCTGGTCGAGTCGCTCATCAAGCGTGCCGCAGGCGCGAAGGACAGCAGCAACCTGCTGCCGGGTCATGGCGGGGTGCTGGACCGGGTCGATGCGCTGCTGCCGGTGCTCCCACTTGCAATGATGTTGGTTTCGCTGTGAACGAAGGACGAAAACTTCGCGTGACGGTGCTCGGCTCGACCGGTTCGGTCGGCGTGAGTACCCTGGATGTGATCTCGCGCCACCCGGAGCGCTTCGAGGTGTTCGCGCTGTCGGCCGCCACCAAGGTGGACGAGCTGCTGGCCCAGTGCGCACGCTACAAGCCGCGTTATGCCGCCATGGCGAGCGGCCCGCACGCCGCCCAGTTGGCCGAGAAACTCAAGCAGAACGGCTTGGGCACGACCGTGCTGACCGCCCAGGGCGCCCTGGAAATGATCGCCTCGCATGAGGAGGTCGATGCCGTGATGGCTGCCATCGTCGGCGCGGCCGGACTGGGGCCGTGCCTCGCCGCGGCGCGCGCCGGCAAGCGCCTGATGCTGGCCAACAAGGAGGCCATCGTCGTCGGCGGCGAGTTGTTCATGCGCACGGTGCGTGAGGGAGGTGCCAACCTGATGCCCATCGACAGCGAGCATTCGGCCATCTTCCAATGCCTGCCGGAAGACCGCAGCACCTGGGCGGAGCGCGTCGACCATGTGTTGCTGACGGCGTCGGGCGGCCCGTTCCGTACGCGCGACCCGAAGACGCTTGGCGCCATCACGCCCGAGGAAGCCTGCGCGCATCCGAACTTCTCGATGGGCCGGAAGATTTCCGTCGACTCGGCCACCATGATGAACAAGGCGCTCGAGGTGATCGAGGCCAAGTGGCTGTTCGACCTCACGCCCGAGCAGGTCAAGGTGGTGATCCACCCGCAGCAGATCATTCATTCGATGGTGCAATTCCAGGACTCGTCGGTGATCGCGCAGCTTGGCACGC
Source organism: Variovorax robiniae (assembly GCF_037889955.1). NCBI lineage: Bacteria > Pseudomonadati > Pseudomonadota > Betaproteobacteria > Burkholderiales > Comamonadaceae > Variovorax > Variovorax robiniae. The sequence continues at coordinate 67,430 of NZ_JBBKZS010000007.1, read as the reverse complement.
CGGACATGAGGGTGCCCATTGCCTGCGGCCTGGCCTGGCCGGAGCGCATTGCGAGCGGGGCAGGGCGCCTGAACTTCGCCGCGTTGTCGGCCCTGACCTTCGAAGAGGCGGACGAAGCGCGCTTTCCGGGACTGCATCTGGCCTGGCATGCGCTGCGCGCCTCGCCCGGCACCACGGCCGTCCTGAATGCGGCCAATGAAGTCGCCGTCGAAGCCTTCCTGGCGCGCCGGCTGCGCTTCGACCGCATCCACGCGGTCAATCTTGAAACTTTGGAAACGGTCAAGCCCTCCAAGCCAGGATCGCTGGCCGATTTGCTGGCGCTCGACGCCGAGGCGCGTGCGGCCGCGAACGCCGCCGCGCAACGGCTCGCCCACTGACGCGCGGCATCGCACAACAGAGGAATTCCGATGCTCACCCTCGCTGCCTTTGTCGTCGCACTCGGCTTGCTGATCACGGTGCACGAGTACGGCCACTATCGGGTGGCAGTGGCATGCGGCGTGAAGGTCAAGCGCTTCGGCATCGCCACCTTGCCTTTTGGCGACCCTGACAGCCCCAACTTCTTGTCGCGCGTCCTCTGGCGCATCAGCAAGCCCGTGTGGACTTACAAACCGAAGCGGCAGCATCCGGGGCAAGACACGGAATTTGCATTCGGCGTGTTCCCGTTCGGTGGCTATGTGCAGATGCTGGATGAGCGCGAAGGCGACGTCGCGCCAGAGGAACGCTATCAGGCGCTCAATGCGCAGCCCCTGCGCTCGCGCGTGGCTATCGTGGCGGCAGGCCCGATCGCCAATCTGCTGCTAGCTGTCCTGCTTTACTCGATGGTCAACTGGATCGGCGTGATGGAGCCGGTCGCGCGCCTGGGCCGCCCGGCGGTTGCTTCGCTCGCTGAGCAGGCCGGCTTGCGTGGCGGCGAACTCATCGGCGCGGCGGCCTATGTCGGCGACGCGCTGGAGCCGGTGAAGTCCTTCGAAGACCTGCGTTGGCGCATGACGCGTGCCGCGCTGGACGGGCATGACCTGGAACTCGAGATCTCGGGCGAGCAGGGCAGGCCATCGCGCATGTTGGTGCTGCCGCTGAGCCGCATCGAGGCCAAGGATGCCGATGCGCAGATGTTCCGCAAGATCGGCGTCCTCGCACCCCTGACCCGGCCCGAGATCGGCGAGTTGGTCCCGGGCGGCGCCGGCGCCAAGGCCGGTCTGCAACGTGGCGACGTGGTGCGCATGGTCGGCAGCGAGGCGATCGTCGACGGGCAACAACTGCGCGACGCCATCCGCGCATCGGTGGACGGCGACAAGCCGCGCACGCTGCCCTGGCGCATCGAGCGGGGCGGTACCGCCATGACCCTCGATGTCACGCCCGAAGTGCGCGACGAGGGCAAGCTCAAGGTCGGGCGGATCGGTGCCTATGTCGGCACCGCGCCCGACATGGTCTCGGTGCGGCAGGGCTTCGTGGATGGCGCGTGGCACGGCGTGGTCCGGACCTGGGAAGTGTCCGCACTGACCGTGCGCATGATGGGCAAGATGCTGATCGGCGAGGCCTCGCTGAAGAACCTCAGCGGCCCCCTCACGATCGCCGACTACGCGGGCAAGTCCGCCAACGTCGGCTTCACGCAATACCTGCTGTTCCTGGCCCTGATCAGCGTGAGCCTCGGCGTGCTCAACCTGATGCCGCTGCCGGTCCTCGATGGGGGACACCTGATGTATTATCTTTGGGAGGGGCTGACTGGCAGGGGCGTCTCCACGGCCTGGATGAACGGGCTTCAGAATGGCGGGCTCGTTTTGCTGCTGGTCATGATGTCGATCGCACTCTTCAACGACGTCTCACGGCTCTTTGGTTAACTTTCCACCGGCCCTTTCCGTGCCGGTTATTTCTCAGATGAACAAGTCAAACAGTCGCTTTCGTGTGCGCAGCGTAGTCGCTTTGGTTGCGAGCGCGCTGGCCGCCACCGCCGCATGGGCCGTGGAGCCCTTCACGGTGAGGGACATTCGCGTCGAAGGCCTGCAACGCGTCGAGCCCGGCACCATCTTCGCTTCGCTGCCGTTCCGCGTGGGTGACACCTACAACGACGAGCGTGGTTCCGCCGCGATTCGCGCACTGTTCGACCTGGGACTGTTCAAGGACGTGCGTATCGACGTCAATGGCAACGTGCTGGTGGTGATCGTCGAAGAGCGGCCCACCATTGCTTCCGTCGATTTCGCCGGCACCAAGGAATTCGACAAGGCGGCCCTGACCAAGGCGCTGCGCGAGATCGGCCTGGCGGAAGGCCGCCCGTTCGACAAGGCGCTGGCCGACCGCGCAGAGCAGGAGCTCAAGCGCCAGTACGTGAGCCGCAGCCTCTACAACGCAACGATCATCACCACGGTCACGCCGACCGAGCGCAATCGCGTGAACCTCACGTTCTCGGTGAACGAAGGCGACTCCGCCCGCATCAGGGAAGTCAAGATCGTCGGCAACAAGGAATTCAGCGAGTCGACCTTGCTGGGCCTGTTCGACCAGGACAGCGGCGGCTGGCTCTCGTGGTACACCAAGTCCAACCAGTACTCGCGGGCCAAGCTCAATGCCGACCTGGAGACGCTGCGCTCCTACTACATCACGCGCGGCTACCTCGAGTTCCGCATCGATTCGACGCAGGTCGCCATCTCGCCTGATCGCCAGGACCTCTCCATCACGGTGAACATCACCGAGGGCGAGAAGTTCACCGTTGCGGGTGTCAAGCTCTCCGGCAACTATCTGGGCCGCGACGACGAGTTCAAGTCGCTCGTGACGATCAAGCCGGGCGAGCCCTACAACGGCGAGGCGGTGGCCCAGACCACGAAGGCCTTCACGGACTACTTCGGCACCTTCGGCTACGCATTCGCGCGCGTGCAGGCGCGCCCGGACGTCGACCGCACCAACAACACCGTGACCATGAACCTGGTCGCCGAGCCCTCGCGCCGCGTCTACGTGCGTCGCGTCAGCATCGGCGGCAACAACCGCACGCGCGACGAGGTGGTCCGGCGCGAATTCCGGCAGTTCGAGGCCTCCTGGTACGACGGCGACAGGATCAAGTTGTCGCGCGACCGTATCGACCGGCTCGGCTACTTCACGGAAGTCAACGTCGATACGCAGGAAATTCCCGGCATTCCCGACCAGGTCGACCTGAGCGTCACCGTTGTCGAAAAGCCGACCGGCACGCTGCAACTGGGCGCCGGTTTCTCGACGGCGGACAAGGTCTCCGTCACCTTCGGCATCACGCAGGAAAACGTCTTCGGTTCCGGCAACTACCTGGGCCTGAACGTCAACACCAGCAAGTACAACCGCGTCATCTCGCTCAGCACGACCGATCCTTATTTCACCAAGGACGGCATCTCGCGCACCTTCAGCCTGTTCCACACCTCGACCAGTCCGTACAACGACACGGTGGACGGTACCTACCGGCTCAACAGCACCGGCGGCAGCATCCGTTTTGGCGTGCCGTTCAGCGAAGTCGACACGGTGTTCTTCGGCGTCGGCATCGAGAGCTACCAGTTCAAGCCGGGCAGCCAGGCTGCGTTGTACACGCCGCAGTCGTACAAGGACTACTTCGGTTGCGGCGCCACGGTGTCGGGCTTCACCTGTACGGACAACAACAAGTGGGGCATCCCGCTGACGGTGGGCTGGGCCCGCGACGATCGCGACAGCGCACTGGTGCCGACACGCGGCAGGCTGCAACGTGCCAACCTCGAAGTGGGTGTGGCCGGCGACATGCAGTACTACCGCGGCAGCTACCAGTTCCAGCAGTTCTTCCCGATCAGCAAGCAGTACACCTTCGCGATCAACACCGAGTTCGGCTATGCCAAGGCCTTTGGCAACAAGGACTATCCGATCTTCAAGAACTTCTATGCGGGCGGCCTGGGTTCCGTTCGCGGCTTCGAGCAGAACTCGCTCGGTCCGAAGGACACGCCGTTCCCGGGCCAGACCGAAGGCGCCGCGATCGGTGGCACCAAGAAGGCCATCTTCAATGCCGAACTGGGCACCCCGTTCCCCGGCGCAGGCAACGACCGCACGCTGCGCCTCTATGGCTTCTTCGACGCCGGCAATGTGTGGGCCGACCACCGGACGAACGAAACGCAAGCGCAATGGGATGCCCAGCAGAAGCTCCGCGCCTCCGTGGGCATTGGCATCAGTTGGGTTTCGCCGCTGGGGCCGCTGCGGATTGCCTACGCGATCCCGGTCAAGCAGCAAAAGGAAATCCCGAACGCGACCAATAATCCATTCGAGGCACCCCTGGTGTCCAAGGATAGAATTCAGCGCGTTCAATTCCAGATCGGAACCGCTTTTTGATGACTCATTTGGCCCGTGCCTTTGGCGCCCTGTTGATTCCCGTTCTTGCGCTGTGCGCCGCGCCAGCGCAAGCGCAGCAGGAGACCTTTCGCGTCGGCTTCGTGAATCCCGATCGCGTGCTGCGCGAGGCGACCACCGCCAAGGCCGCGCAGGCCAAGCTGGAAGCGGAATTCTCCAAGCGCGACAAGGATCTCCAGGCCCAGGGCGAGGCGTTGAAGGCCGCGTCCGAGAAGTTCGAGCGCGAGGCGCCCACGCTGACAGAAACGCAGCGGGCCACGCGCCAGCGCCAGTTGGTCGACCAGGACCGCGAGTTCCAGCGCAAGCGCCGCGAATTCCAGGAAGACCTGAACGCGCGAAAGAACGAGGAATTGCAGGCCGTCTACGAACGCGCCAATCGTGTGGTCAAGCAGGTCGCCGAGGCCGAGAAATACGACGCCATCCTCCAGGAAGCGATCTACATCAACCCCAAGCACGACATCACCGACAAGGTGATCAAGGCGCTGAACGCGTCCACGGCGGCGGGCACGGGTACGGGTACAGGCGCCGGTACTGGCAAGTAAGGCGGCGACGAGAGTGGCGTTGCGCCTCGGAGCCATCGTCGATGCCCTCGGAGGAGAACTCCAGGGCAATGCGGACCTTGAAATTGCGCGGCTCGCACCCCTTCACAACGCGTCTCCCGATTCGCTCAGCTTCCTGAGCAATCCGAAGCTTGCGAAGGAGTTGGCCAGTTCACTGGCGGGTTGCGTGATCGTGTCACCCGCCATGCGCGAACAGGCGGCGGCGCGCGGCGCCTTCATCGTCACGCCCGATCCATACCTGTACTTCGCGCGGCTCACGCAGCTCTGGAAGCGTGCCCACGCGCGGCAGGAGGCGCATCCGCGTATTCACCCGAGTGCGGTGGTCGACCCGGAAGCGATCGTCGATCCGACGGCCCGTATCGGGCCGCTCTGCGTGGTCGAGCGGGGCGCACGCATCGGCGCCGACACGGTGCTGAAGTCCAGCGTGACGGTGAGCGAGGATTGCCAGGTCGGCGCGCGCTGCTTGCTGCATCCCGGCGTCGTGATCGGCGCCGACGGCTTCGGCCTGGCGCCGGACAAGGGCACCTGGGTCAAGATCGAACAACTGGGCGCGGTACGCATCGGCGACGACGTCGAGATCGGCGCCAACACCTGCATCGACCGCGGTGCGCTGGAGGACACGGTGATCGAGGACGGGGTCAAGCTCGACAACCTCATCCAGGTGGGCCATAACGTCCGCATCGGCAAGCACACGGCCATGGCGGGGTGCTCGGCCGTCGCGGGCAGCGCGGTGATCGGGCCGCATTGCACCGTAGGCGGCGCGGGCATGGTGCTGGGCCACCTGACGTTGGCCGAAGGTGTACACATATCGGCTGCATCGCTCGTGACGCGTTCCATCCTCAAGCCGGGCCAGTACACCGGCGTGTTCCCCATCGACGACAATGCCGCGTGGGAGAAGAACGCCGCCACGCTGAGGCAACTCCACAGCCTGCGCGACCGCATCAAGGCCCTTGAAAAGAAGTGATTGCAGGACTGAAAAAATGACCACGCTCGATATCCACCAGATTCTCAAGCTGCTGCCGCACCGCTATCCGTTCCTGCTGGTGGACCGGGTGCTCTCCATGGAAAAGGGCAAGCGCATCACGGCACTGAAAAACGTGACCATGAACGAGCCGTTCTTCAACGGCCACTTTCCGCACCGCCCGGTGATGCCGGGCGTGCTGATGCTCGAAGCCATGGCACAGGCGGCCGCGCTGCTGTCCTTCCATTCGCTGGACATGGTGCCGGACGACAACACGGTCTACTACTTTGCAGCCATCGACGGTGCGCGCTTCAAGCGTCCCGTGGAGCCGGGCGACCAACTCACGCTGGAGGTCACCATCGACCGCATGAAGGCCGGCATCTCGAAGTTCAGCGGACGCGCGCTGGTGGGCGAGGAATTGGCCTGCGAAGCGACGCTGATGTGCGCGATGCGCCAGATCAACTGAACGCTGGCCGGGCATGACGCAAGTCCACGCGACGGCTGTCGTCGATCCTGGGGCGGAGCTCGACCCCACGGTCACGGTCGGCCCCTATGCGGTGATCGGGCCGCATGTGAAGGTTGGCGCGGGAACCACCATCGGTCCGCATTGCGTGATCGAAGGCCGCACCACCATTGGCGCTGACAACCGGATCTTCCAGTTCTCCTCGATCGGCGCGATTCCGCAAGACAAGAAGTACGCCGGCGAGCCTACCGAACTGGTGATTGGCGACCGGAACACCATCCGCGAGTTCTGCACCTTCAACCTGGGCGTGCCCGGGGCAGGAGGCATCACGCGGATCGGCGATGACAACTGGATCATGGCCTACACCCACATCGCACACGACTGCCATGTGGGCAACAGCACCACGCTGGCCAACAACACGACCTTGGCCGGGCATGTGGAACTGGGGGACTGGGTCACGGTGGGCGGACTGGTGGGCATCCATCAATTCGTGAAAATCGGTGCCTACGCCATGGTTGGCTTCTCCACGGCGGTGTCGCAGGACGTGCCGCCTTACATGCTGGTCGATGGCAATCCGATGGCAGTGCGGGGCTTCAACACCGTCGGCCTGCGCCGCCGCGGTTTCGATGCAGCGCGGATGGCGGCCGTCAAGCAGATGCATCGCTTGCTGTATCGCCAGGGTCGAACGCTCGACGATGCCCGCGAGGCCATCAAGGCGCTGGGCGCGGAAGTGCCGGAGGCCGCAAATGATGTCGCGCTGATGAGCGACTTCCTCGCGGCAAGCACGCGCGGCATCGCGCGGTGAACGCCCATGGCCGTAGCGCCGCTGGCGCGCAGCACGGTGGGGCGCTGAAATGACAAGCAATCCGACGCAGCACCAGTTTGCATTGGTCGCGGGGGAAGCCTCTGGCGACCTGCTGGCGAGCCTGCTGCTGGACGGCTTGCAGGCGCGTTGGCCCGACATGCGTTCGGTCGGCATCGGCGGTCCGCGCATGCTGGCCCATGGCTTCGAAAGCTGGTGGCCGCAGGAGAAGCTGGCCGTACGCGGCTACATCGAGGTGCTGCGCCACTATGCGGAGATCGCGGGCATCCGGCGCCAGCTCAAGGCGCGGCTGCTGAAGGAGTGGCCGCAACTCTTCATTGGCGTCGATGCGCCGGATTTCAATCTCGACCTGGAAGCGGGGCTGCGCAGCCGTGGCATGAAGACGGTTCATTTCGTCTGCCCCTCGATCTGGGCCTGGCGTGCCGACCGGGCGGACAAGATCCGCGCGGCGGCCGATCACGTCCTGTGCATCTTTCCGTTCGAGCCGGCGTTGCTCGAGAAGCTGGGCATTGCTGCCAGCTACGTCGGCCATCCGATTGCCAATGTGGTGCCGATGGTGCCGGACCGGGCCGCGGCCCGGTCCGCGCTCGGCATCCAGCCCGATGTGCCCGTGGTCGCATTGCTGCCCGGCAGCCGGCGTTCCGAACTGCGCTATCTCGCATCGAGGTTCTTCGCGGCGGCTGCGCTGATGCAGCGTGCCCGGCCGGAGATCCAGTTCGTAGCACCGGCCATCCCCGCCTTGCGCGCCGAGGTGGAGCAGATGCTCAAGGCCAGCCCGATGGCCGGCAAGGTGCAGTTGCTGGACGGCCAGTCGCACGTCGCGCTGGCCGCCTGCGATGCGACCCTGATCGCCAGCGGCACCGCCACGCTGGAGGCCGCGCTGTTCAAGCGGCCGATGGTGATTGCCTACAACATGCACTCGCTGTCGTGGCGGCTCATGCAGCGGCAGCAGTTGCAACCCTGGGTCGGATTGCCGAACATCCTGTGTGGTGAGTTCGTCGTGCCAGAGTTGCTGCAAGATGCGGCCTCGCCGGAAGCGCTGGCTGAGGCCACGCTGGCCTGGCTGTCGTCACCGGACAAGGTCGCGGCGCTGGAACAGCGCTTTGCGACCATGCACGAGGAACTGCGCCGCGACACACCCACACTTTGCGCCGATGCGATCCAGAAAGTTCTTGAAGGCTGAGCAGGCCACGCTGGTCTGGGATGCGCCGGGCCTGATGGCCGGCGTGGACGAGGCCGGCCGCGGCCCGCTGGCCGGCCCGGTCGTGGCCGCCGCGGTGATCCTCGACGACCTGCGTCCCATCCGCGGACTGGCCGATTCGAAGACGCTGACCGCACTGCAACGCGAGCGCCTGCACGACCAGATCATGGCCAAGGCGCTGTGCTGTTCGGTCGCGCAGGCGAGCGTCGAGGAAATCGACCAGTACAACATCCTGCAGGCGACGATGATGGCCATGCGTCGCGCCGTCGACGGGCTGCGTCTCAAGCCGGCCAAGGTGCTGGTCGACGGCAACCGGCTGCCGGTGCTGGACGTGCTGGCCGAGGCGATCGTCAAGGGCGATGCGCGCGTGAAGGCCATTTCGGCGGCCTCGATCCTGGCGAAGGTGCATCGCGACCGCCTGTGCGAACAACTGCACCTGGAGTTTCCGCACTACGGGTTTGCCAACCACAAGGGCTACGGTACGCCGGAGCACATGGAGGCGTTGGAACGGCATGGGGCCTGCGTGCATCACCGTCGTTCGTTCAGCCCGGTCGCGGCGGCGTTTGCGCGCATGGGTACGGACAACACCGTCGTCACGCACGAGGTCGTCGTTGCGAACGGGGTCGAGGTCGAGACGACACAAATTGTGGCCGCGCAATGACTTCGCCCGAAGTCCAGCACATCACGTCGCGCGAGAACCCGCTGCTGAAGGACCTGCGCAAGCTGGCGCAGGACCCCGGCGCGTATCGCAAGCTGGGCAAGCTCTGGCTCGAAGGCGACCATCTTTGTCGCGCCGCGCTCGCGCGCGGTGTGCGTCCGGCCGTTGCCGTGTTTGCCGAGTCATTCTGGCCTTCGGCATCGCCGGAATGGGTGCGCTCCGCCGGCAAGACGATCGTCGTCGCCGACGTGCTGCTGGCCGCCATCAGCGGGCTCGAATCGCCCGCGCCGATGGGTTTCGTGCTCGATCTGCCGGCGCGGCCGGAACTGATCGCGGATGCGCCCACGGTCGTGCTGGACCGTTTGCAGGATGCTGGCAACGTCGGCTCGATCCTGCGCAGCGCCGCCGCTTTCGGGTTCACGCAGGTGGTGGCGCTCAAGGGCACTGCCGCGCTGTGGGCGCCGAAGGTGCTGCGGGCCGGCATGGGCGCGCATTTCGGCCTGCGGCTGATCGAAGGTGTGGGGATCGATGCCCTCGACGCGCTGCAGGTACCGCTCGTCGCCACCAGTTCCCATCGCGGCGATTGGCTGCACAAGGCCCGCCTGCCGCATCCCTGTGCCTGGCTCATGGGCCACGAAGGGCAGGGCGTTTCCGCAGAACTGGAAGCCCGCGCCACTCACCACATCCGCATCGCGCAACCGGGCGGCGAAGAGTCACTCAATGTTGCCGCCGCAGCGGCGATTTGCCTCCATGCGAGCGCCGCTTCGGCAAGCAGGTGAACGGCGCGGGCTATAATTGCGGGCTTTCCCGCATACACCCCCCCGCCCACAGCGCACTAAGCCGTACTCCTCGACGAAAGTCGCACCCCCGCGAGTCAGATCCTGGGTGCACTCTGGGCGTCATCCATTCGGAGAACCCCAGTGCTTTTGTCTCTCAAGGGAGCTTTCCCGCCCGCCATCCTGGCGCTTGCAGACGGCACGGTCTTTCAAGGCAACTCGATTGGCGCCACCGGCGCCACCACCGGCGAAGTGGTGTTCAACACCTCGATGTCCGGTTACCAGGAAATCCTGACCGACCCCAGCTATTGCCAGCAGATCGTGACGCTCACGTATCCGCACATCGGCAACTACGGCGTCAACCTGGAAGACATCGAAGCCGACAAGATCCATGCCGCCGGCCTGATCATCAAGGACCTGCCGCAGCTCGCGTCCAACTTCCGCAAGACGGCCACGCTCAATGAGTACCTGGTCGCCGGCAAGACGGTCGCCATCGCGAACATCGACACGCGCAAGCTGACCCGCCACCTGCGCACGCATGGCGCGCAGAACGGCTGCATCCTGGGTTTGGCTGAAGGCGAGACCGTGACGCAGGCGCTCATCGACAAAGCGATCGCCGCCGCCAAGGCCGCGCCCAGCATGTCGGGCCTGGACCTGGCCAAGGTCGTCTCGGTCAAGCAGACCTACGAGTGGAACCAGACCGAGTGGAAGCTCGGCGCGGGCTATGGCGTGCAGATCACGCCGCGCTTCCACGTCGTCGCCTACGACTTCGGCGTCAAGAAGAACATCCTGCGCATGATCGCCCAGCGCGGCGCGCGCATCACCGTGGTGCCGGCGCAGACGCCCGCGGCCGACGTGCTCAAGCTGAAGCCGGACGGCATCTTTCTGGCCAACGGCCCCGGCGATCCGGAGCCCTGCGACTACGCGATCAGCGCCGTCAAGGAACTGATCGAGACCGGCATCCCGACCTTCGGCATCTGCCTCGGGCACCAGATCATGGCGCTGGCCTCCGGCGCGAAGACCTTCAAGATGAAGTTCGGCCACCATGGCGCGAACCATCCGGTCAAGGACCTCGACAACGGCCGCGTGAGCATCACCAGCCAGAACCACGGCTTCGCGGTCGACGAGAAGTCGCTGCCGGCCAACCTGCGCCCCACGCACATCAGCCTGTTCGACAACACGCTGCAAGGCCTGGCGCGCACCGACAAGCCGGCTTTCTGCTTCCAGGGCCACCCGGAAGCCTCGCCCGGCCCGCACGACATCAGCTACCTGTTCGACCGTTTCACGGCACTCATGGAAAAGCACAAGACGGAGAACAAGAATGCCTAAGCGCACAGACCTCAAGAGCATCCTGATCATCGGCGCCGGCCCGATCATCATCGGCCAGGCCTGCGAGTTCGACTACTCGGGCGTGCAGGCCTGCAAGGCCCTGCGCGAGGAGGGCTACAAGGTCATCCTGATCAACAGCAACCCCGCGACGATCATGACCGACCCGGCCACCGCCGACGTCACCTACATCGAGCCGATCACCTGGCAGACGGTCGAGAAGATCATCGCCAAGGAACGCCCCGATGCGATCCTGCCGACCATGGGCGGCCAGACCGCGCTGAACTGCGCGCTGGACCTGTGGCGCAACGGCGTGCTCGACAAGTACAAGGTCGAGCTGATCGGCGCGACGCCCGAGGCCATCGACAAGGCCGAGGACCGCCTGAAGTTCAAGGACGCGATGACCAAGATCGGTCTGGGCTCGGCGCGCTCGGGCATCGCGCATTCGATGGACGAAGCGTGGGCGGTGCAGAAGAACGTCGGCTTCCCGACGGTGATCCGCCCCAGCTTCACGCTCGGCGGTACGGGTGGCGGCATCGCCTACAACCCGGAAGAGTTCGACACCATCTGCAAGCGCGGCCTGGAAGCCTCGCCGACCAACGAGTTGCTGATCGAAGAGTCGCTGCTCGGCTGGAAAGAGTACGAGATGGAAGTGGTCCGCGACAAGGCGGACAACTGCATCATCGTCTGCTCGATCGAGAACCTGGACCCGATGGGGGTGCACACCGGCGACTCGATCACCGTGGCACCGGCCCAGACGCTGACCGACAAGGAATACCAGATCCTGCGCAACGCCTCGCTGGCCGTGCTGCGCGAGATTGGCGTGGACACGGGTGGGTCGAACGTGCAGTTCTCCATCAACCCGGAGGACGGCCGCATGGTCGTCATCGAGATGAACCCGCGTGTGTCGCGTTCGTCTGCACTGGCATCGAAGGCCACCGGCTTCCCGATCGCCAAGGTCGCGGCCAAGCTGGCCGTGGGCTACACGCTGGATGAACTGCGCAACGAGATCACGGGTGGCGCAACCCCCGCGTCGTTCGAACCGTCGATCGACTACGTGGTCACCAAGATCCCGCGCTTCGCCTTCGAGAAATTCCCGCAGGCCGATTCGCGTTTGACGACGCAGATGAAGTCGGTCGGCGAAGTGATGGCCATGGGCCGCACCTTCCAGGAATCGTTCCAGAAGGCGCTGCGTGGCCTGGAAGTCGGCGTCGACGGCATGAACGAGAAGACGCAGGACCGCGAAGTGCTCGAGAAGGAACTGGGCGAGCCCGGTCCCGAGCGCATCTGGTACGTCGGCGATGCCTTCGCCATGGGCCTGAGCGTGGATGAAGTGTTCGCGCTGACCAAGATCGACCCGTGGTTCCTGGTGCAGATCGAGGAGATCGTGAAGATCGAACTCGAACTGGAAACGAAGTCGCTCGACGACATCGATCGCGACACGCTGCTGGCGCTCAAGAAGAAGGGCTTCTCGGATCGCCGCCTCGCATTCCAGCTCAAAACCACCGACACCGCCGTGCGCGAGAAACGCCGCGCCTTGAACGTGCGCCCGGTCTACAAGCGCGTCGACACCTGCGCCGCCGAATTCGCGACCAACACCGCCTACATGTACTCGACCTATGAGGACGAGTGCGAAGCCGCGCCCACCGACAAGAAGAAGATCATGGTGCTCGGCGGCGGTCCCAACCGCATCGGCCAGGGCATCGAGTTCGACTACTGCTGCGTGCATGCCGCGCTGGCGATGCGCGAGGACGGCTACGAGACCATCATGGTCAACTGCAATCCCGAGACCGTGTCGACCGACTACGACACCTCGGACCGCCTGTACTTCGAGCCGCTGACGCTGGAAGACGTGCTTGAAATCGTCGACAAGGAAAAGCCGGTTGGCGTGATCGTGCAGTATGGCGGCCAGACGCCGTTGAAGCTCGCGCTGGGCCTCGAAGCCAACGGCGTGCCGATCATCGGCACCTCGCCCGACATGATCGACGCGGCCGAAGACCGCGAGCGCTTCCAGCAACTGCTGCACAAGCTGGGCCTGCGCCAGCCGCCGAACGCCACTGCGCGCGCCGAACCCGAAGCGCTGAACAAGGCGGCCGAACTCGGCTATCCGTTGGTCGTGCGCCCGAGCTATGTGCTCGGCGGCCGCGCCATGGAAATCGTGCATGAGCAACGCGACCTGGAGCGCTACATGCGCGAGGCCGTAAAGGTGAGCAACGATTCGCCGGTGCTGTTGGACCGCTTCCTCAACGACGCCGTCGAGTGCGACGTGGATTGCATCCGCGACGCCACCGGAGCGACCTTGATCGGCGGCGTGATGGAGCACATCGAGCAGGCCGGCGTGCACTCGGGCGACTCCGCCTGCTCGCTGCCGCCGTACAGCCTCAAGGCTTCGACGATCGCCGAACTCAAGCGCCAGAGCGCCGCCATGGCCGAGGCGCTGAACGTGGTCGGCCTGATGAACGTGCAGTTCGCGATCCAGGAGAAGGACGGCCAGGACGTGATCTACGTGCTGGAAGTCAACCCGCGTGCCTCGCGCACCGTGCCTTACGTGAGCAAGGCCACCGGCATCCAACTGGCCAAGGTCGCGGCGCGCTGCATGGCCGGCCAGTCGCTGGCCTCGCAGGGCGTGACCAAGGAAGTGACGCCGCCGTACTACAGCGTCAAGGAAGCCGTCTTCCCCTTCGTCAAGTTTCCGGGCGTGGACACCATCCTCGGCCCCGAGATGAAGTCGACCGGCGAAGTGATGGGCGTGGGCAAGACCTTCGGCGAAGCCTTCGTGAAGTCGCAACTCGGCGCGGGCACCCACCTGCCGAAGTCGGGCAAGGTCTTCATCTCGGTGAAGAACAACGACAAGGCGCGTGCCGTCGAGGTCGCGCGCGGTTTGGCAACGCTCGGTTTCGATTTGATCGCGACCAAGGGCACGGCCGCTGCGCTCAACGCGGCTGGCGTGACCTGCGCGGTGGTCAACAAGGTCACCGAAGGCCGGCCGCACATCGTGGACATGATCAAGAACAACGAGATTGCCTTGGTCATCAACACGGTCGAGGAACGCCGCAACGCGATCACCGATTCGCGCCAGATCCGCACCTCGGCCTTGCTGGCGCGCGTGACGACGATCACGACGATCTTCGGTGCCGAAGCGGCCGTCGAAGGCATGAAGCACATGAACGAGCTGAGCGTGATCTCGGTGCAGGAAATGCACGCGCAACTCGTCCACTGAGGTCGGATCGCGGCAGCCCGCGCTGCCGCGTGCAAACTCTGACGATACCTGCGCGTATCGCGGCGCTGCGCGCCGTGCATTAACCTCGGCATCTGCTCGCACTCCCGCGAGCAACATCAGCGGACCGGCGGCGCCGGTTCCGCGTTGGTCCTGGACGGAGTACCAGCCCTATGGAATCTCAACTCGTAGAAGTCGACCTGGCCGATTGGGCCGGCGCGAAGCCTAACGACGCATTGATCGCGGAACTCGAAGCCGGCAAGGTCCTGTACTTCCCGCGCCTGGGCTTCGAACTCCTGCCGTCCGAGAAAAAGCTGCTGGACCCAGCGCTGCTCGCCAAGGGCGTGCGCAACATCAGCCTGGACGGCGGCGGCAAGCTCAAGGGCGTGGAAGGCGACGAATTTGTGCAGCAGGCCGCCGCGGCCATGATCGGGCGTTTCCGCTCGCAGGCACGCCAACTCATCGACGGACTGCTGCCGCACTACAGCCCCGCCTTGCGCATGGCGCCGACCAGCTTCAGGCCGGCCCAGGTCGAGACGCGCGTGCAATCCTGGCGCGCCGATGACCGGAGGCTGCACGTGGATTCCTTCCCGTCTCGGCCCAACTACGGTGAGCGCATCCTGCGCGTGTTCACCAACCTCAACCCTGAGGGTGCGCCGCGCGTCTGGCGCGTGGGCGAGCCCTTCGAGACCGTGGCGAAGCGCTTCCTGCCGCGCGCCAAGCCCTACTCGCACATGCAGGCCAGCGTGCTGAAGATCCTGCACGTCACCAAGTCCTTCCGCAGCGAATACGACCACCTGATGCTGCAACTCCACGACGCGATGAAGTCCGACATGGACTACCAGAAATCGTCGCCGCAGGAGACGGTGCCCTTTCCCCCGGGGTCGGTGTGGGTTTGCTTCTCCGACCAGACTTCGCATGCGGTGATGTCCGGCCAGTTCATGGCCGAGCAGACCCTTCATTTGCCCGCTGCAAGCCAATACAATCCGCAGGCAAGTCCGCTGGCCATCCTGAGCCGGCTGACCGGACGAACCCTCGTCTGATTTCGCACCATTGACACCGCCGGACGGCGACGTTCGGCGGTTTCGCTTTTTGAGACAACAAACCATGGCCACTATTCCGATCACCAAGCGCGGCGCCGAAAAACTTCGCGCAGAACTGCACCGCCTGAAGACCGTCGACCGCCCCTGGGTCATCAACGCCATTTCCGAGGCCCGTGCCCAGGGCGACCTGAGCGAGAACGCCGAATACGAAGTCGCCAAGGACCGCCAGGGCTTCATCGAAGGCCGCATCCAGGAGGTCGAAGGCAAGCTCTCGGCCGCGCAGATCATCGACCCGGCCGAACTCGATGCCGGCGGCCGTGTCGTGTTCGGCTCCACGGTCGAACTGGAGGAAGAAGACACCGGCGAAGCCGTCAAGTACCAGATCGTCGGAGAGGACGAGGCGGACTTGAAGCTGGGCCTCATCAACATCTCCAGCCCGATCGCCCGCGCACTGATCGGCAAGGAAGAGGGCGACACCGCGGAAGTGCAGGCACCCGGCGGCCTCAAGCGCTACGAGATCGTCGCGGTCCACTACGTCTGACGGCGATGAACAGCCTCGTTGCGCGCCTGCCGGGGTTTGTCGCGGCGCTGTGGTGGGGCAGCCTGGGCACGATCGGTTTCCTGGTCGTGCCGCTCCTGTTCAAGAACCTGCCGACGCCTGCGATGGCGGGTGGCATGGCGGCCCGGCTGTTCACGGCGCAGACCTGGGTCTCGCTGGGCTGCGCGATGCTGCTGCTGATGGTGAGCCGCTCGGCCCGCCTGCCCGAAGTGGGCGCAAGGGTGCACGCGGCCTTGCCGTTCGTGCTGCTGGGGCTGCTGCTTGCCCTGTTGGGCGAGTTTGGCGTCGCGCCACGCATCGTGGCCCGCGACAACCTGCCGCTGTGGCATGCCGTGGGCAGCGGCATGTACCTCCTGCAATGGGTCTGCGCGGCGGTGGTGCTCTGGCGCGTGCTGCAACAGCCCCGGCCAGAGGCAAGCTGAACGCCTATTCGTGCCAGTGGTCGGCCACCCAGGTGGCCGGCCGAATGAAGCGAAACCGGCGGTTGCGGCGCCCGGCCAGCGCATCCGGCGGATTGCATTCACCGTGGAAGATCATCACGCGCGCACCTTCGGGCACGAAGGGCCGGCGCCAGTAGTTGGTCGGCCAGATTGGAATCCCGCCGTACTTGAAGCTCGGGCACCAGTCGCTCGGCCAGTAGCTGAGCTTGCCCTGCGCATGCACATAGTCCGACAGGTAGGTCTGCTCGTTGCGGAACTTCTCGCGCATGGCGGTTTCGTTCGCGCGGAAGTAGTCCAGCACGTCGGCATGCGCGCCGATCGTGTAGCGGTACACCGATGAATTGCCGGTCACGCGCCATGGACGCCGGTAGTCCTTGATGATCACGAACTCGCCGGGATAGGTGAAGAACTCGTCCAGGCTGCCGACCACCACGATGTCCAAGTCCAGGAACAGTGCCTGGCCCTGCAAGCCGTAGACATCGGGCAGATCACGGCTCAGCGTGGTGAGCTTGCGCCAGGCGCGGTCACGCACGCCGGCAGCCTCAGGACGAATGTCGAGGCGCGGGATCGGAAAGCATTCGACCTCGCTGCGGATGCCGACGCTGTCATCCGTGAGGCAGATGAAACGGAAGTCCCCCGTCAGATGGCGGCGCGCCATCGCGTAGAGCTTGTTGACGTAGGTGGCCTCGTATTTCGTGCCCCACTTCATGCAGACGACGTGGCGCATCGGCTGCGCCATTGGCTCCGCCCCCATCGCTCAATCCGCCTGGCGCTGCTTCTTGACCGAGAGCGGCTTGCGCGGCTTGGCGCGCTTGATGTTGCCGCCGGCCGTCAGGCGCTGGTTGCCCAGCACGCGCAGCGTCTTGATCTCCGGGCGCTGGCCGGCACGCTTGCTGTACTTGACGACCTTGATGTCGCGCGGGCCGGGCATCCGGTCCTCGTCGATTTCCTTGACCTTCTCGACCTTGGGGCGCCACAGCACCAGCAGCTTGCCGATGTGCTGGATCGGCGCGGCGTTGAGTTCGTTGGCCAGCGTGTGCAGCATGGCGTCCCGCGCGAGCCGGTCGTCCGAGAACACGCGGATCTTGATCAGGCCATGGGCCTTGAGCGCGGCGTCGGCTTCCTTGGTGACGGCGGGGGTGAGCCCGTCGCTGCCGATCATCACGATCGGGTTCAGATGGTGCGCTTCGGAGCGGTGCTCCTTGCGTTGGGCGGGGGTCAATTGAATGGCGGGCATGCCCGTATTATCGAACCTCTGTGAAACGATCCCTTGCATTCCCTGCTTTTCGACGCTGCGCAGTCCCCGAGAACTGTTTCCCATGAGTACGAAATCCACCGGCAAGAAGGTCAACAAGGCCTGGTTGCACGACCACATCAACGACCCTTGGGTCAAGCTCGCGACCCGCGAGGGCTACCGTGCCCGGGCCGCCTACAAGCTCAAGGAAATCGACGAGACCCTCGGGCTGATCAAGCCCGGCCAGCTCGTCATCGACCTGGGCTCCACCCCCGGTGCCTGGAGCCAGTACGCGCGCCGCCGCATGGCCCCGGGTGGGGCGGCATCGGGTCAGCTGGACGGCACCATCATCGCGCTGGACATGCTGCCTATGGAACCGATCGAGGGCGTGACCTTCCTGCTCGGCGACTTCCGTGAGCCGGAGGTGCTGGCGCAACTGGAAGCGGCGCTGCAAGGGCGCAAGGCCGACGTGGTGGTGTCCGACATGGCGCCCAATCTCTCGGGGATCGCCTCAGCCGACGCGGCGCGCGTCGCGCACCTCGTGGAACTCGCGGTCGACTTCGCGAATCAGCACCTGAGGCCGGAAGGTGCATTGGTGACCAAGTTGTTCCACGGCAGCAGCTACGACCCGCTCAACAAGCTGTTCAAGGACACGTTCAAGGTGGTCAAGAAGGTGAAACCGAAGGCTTCGCGGGACAAATCGTCCGAGACCTTCCTGGTGGGCATCGGGCTTCGGACTACAGATACGGCTTGATACGTCCGACGAATATCGCCTCATTTAAGGACATAACCGTGCTTTGCCTGTGGCTGCTGGGGTCATTCAAGGCCATTTCGCAGCTTGAAAAGCCTAAAATGAGCGCCAATTGCCTGCCTGGTGCGCGGATTTCCCGCCTTGTGACAACGCACCGCCTGACTGGAGCTTCGGTTTGAATAATCAGTGGTTTTCGAAAATTGCCGTCTGGCTCGTCATTGCCATGGTGCTGTTCACCGTGTTCAAGCAATTCGACACCCGCGGTGCCGCCGGGGCTGGCGCAGTGAGCTACTCCGAATTCCTGGACATGGTCCGCAGCAAGCAGATCAAGTCCGCGTCCATCCCGGAAAGCCTGATGGGCGGCGAGATCGTTGCGGTCAGCACCGATGACCGGAAGATCCGCACCAATTCCACCGGCCTCGACCGCGGCCTGGTCGGCGACCTGATCGACAACAACGTCAAGTTCGACGTGCGTCCGCGCGAAGAAGGCTCGCTGCTGATGACGCTGCTGGTGAGCTGGGGCCCGATGCTGCTGCTGATCGGCGTCTGGGTCTACTTCATGCGACAGATGCAGGGCGGCGGAAAGGGCGGGGCGTTCAGCTTCGGCAAGAGCAAGGCCCGCATGCTGGACGAGAACAACAACACCGTCACCTTCGCCGACGTCGCCGGTTGCGACGAGGCCAAGGAAGAAGTGAAGGAAGTCGTCGACTTCCTGAAAGACCCGCAGAAATTCCAGAAGCTCGGCGGTCGCATTCCGCGCGGCCTGCTGCTGGTCGGCCCTCCCGGCACCGGCAAGACGCTGCTGGCCAAGTCGATCGCCGGCGAAGCCAAGGTGCCGTTCTTCTCGATCTCGGGTTCCGACTTCGTGGAAATGTTCGTCGGCGTGGGCGCGGCCCGCGTGCGCGACATGTTCGAGAACGCCAAGAAGAACGCGCCCTGCATCATCTTCATCGACGAAATCGACGCGGTCGGTCGCCAACGCGGCGCTGGCTTGGGCGGCGGCAACGACGAGCGCGAACAGACCCTGAACCAGATGCTGGTCGAGATGGACGGCTTCGAAACCAACCTCGGCGTGATCGTCGTGGCTGCGACCAACCGCCCGGACATCCTGGACGCCGCCTTGCTGCGCCCCGGCCGTTTCGACCGTCAGGTCTATGTGACGCTGCCGGACATCCGTGGCCGCGAGCAGATCCTCGGCGTGCACATGCGCAAGGTGCCGCTGGGCCAGGACGTGAATCCGAGCATCATCGCCCGCGGCACGCCCGGCATGTCCGGCGCCGACCTGGCCAACCTCTGCAATGAAGCCGCCCTGATGGCCGCCCGTCGCAGCGCCCGCGTCGTCGAGATGCAGGACTTCGAGAAGGCCAAGGACAAGATCTTCATGGGCCCCGAGCGCAAGAGCATGGTCATGCCCGAGGAAGAGCGCCGCAACACGGCCTACCACGAGTCCGGCCACGCGCTCATTGGCAAGCTGCTGCCCAAGTGCGACCCGGTCCACAAGGTCACCATCATCCCGCGCGGCCGTGCTCTCGGCGTGACGATGAGCCTGCCGGCGCAGGACCGCTACAGCTACGACCGCGACTACATGCTGAACCAGATCAGCATGCTGTTCGGTGGCCGCATCGCCGAGGAAGTGTTCATGCACCAGATGACCACCGGCGCCAGCAACGACTTCGAGCGTGCCACGCAGATCGCCCGCGACATGGTGATGCGCTACGGCATGACCGAATCGCTGGGCCCGATGGTCTACGCCGAGAACGAAGGCGAAGTGTTCCTGGGCCGATCGGTCACCAAGACGACCAACATGAGCGAATCGACCATGCAGAAGGTCGATGCCGAAGTCCGCCGCATCATCGACGAGCAGTACGCCCTGGCGCGCCGCCTGATCGAGGAGAACAGCGACAAGATGCACGCCATGGCCAAGGCCCTGCTCGAATGGGAAACCATCGACACCGAGCAACTCGACGACATCATGGCCGGCAAGGAGCCGCGTCCGCCCAAGGACTGGACGCCGCGCATTCCGCCGTCGGGCAGCAGCGGTGGCGGCACCGGTGGTACGGCCGTCAAGCCAGACCCGGCACCGACCGCAGCGTGAGCGCTTTGCGTCGACAAGCAACGGGGCCATTGGCCCCGTTTTTTCGTATGGAGATCGGTCGGCCATGAGCTTCTGGCAGACCTCGCGGTTTCGTATCGACCTCGCGCAACCACGCGTGATGGGGATCGTCAACGTCACGCCCGATTCGTTTTCGGACGGTGGCAGTTATGCCGATACCGCTGCCGCCTTGCGCCATTGCGAGGCGTTGATCGCGCAGGGCGCCGACATGCTCGACATCGGCGGCGAGTCGACCCGGCCGGGCAGCCCGGCGGTGCCGCTCGAGCTTGAACTGGCGCGCGTGCTGCCGGTCGTGCGCGAGGCGGTCAAGCTCGGTGTCGCGATCTCGGTCGACACCTACAAGCCCGAGGTGATGCGCGCCGTGCTGGATTTGGGCGCGGACATCGTCAACGACATCTGGGCCTTGCGCCGCCCCGGCGCGCGCGAAGCGATTGCCGCGCACCCAGCCTGCGGCGTGTGCCTGATGCACATGCACCGCGATCCGCAGACCATGCAGGTCTCGCCGATGGAGGGCGATGTGGTGCCGCAGGTGCGCTCGTTCCTGGTCGACGCGGCCGACGAATTGAAGGCGCTGGGCATCGATGCCTCGCGCATCGTGCTCGATCCGGGCATCGGCTTCGGCAAGACCGTGCCGCAGAATTTCGCGCTGCTCGCGCGCCAGCAGGAATTGCTTGCGTCTGGTTACCCGCTGCTGGCGGGCTGGTCGCGCAAGTCCTCGCTCGGCGCGGTGACCGGCATTGCCGACGCATCGGCACGGCTGCTGCCCAGCGTGGTGGCAGCGGTGCTCGCCGTGGAGCGCGGCGCGCGCATCGTGCGTGTGCACGACGTGCGCGAAACCGTGGAAGCGCTCGCCGTGTGGCGAGCGATGGATCAAGAAGAACTGAGGAAGAACCCAACATGACACGCCAATATTTCGGCACCGATGGCATCCGCGGCAAGGTCGGCGTTGCGCCGATCACGCCTGATTTCGTCCTGCGCCTCGCGCATGCGGTCGGCCGCGTACTGAAGCAGAAGGAATCGCGCCCCACCGTGCTGATCGGCAAGGACACGCGCATTTCCGGCTACATGCTGGAGTCCGCGCTGGAATCCGGCTTCAATTCGGCGGGCGTCGACGTCGTGCTGCTCGGCCCGCTGCCGACACCTGGCGTCGCCTATCTCACGCGCGCGCAACGCGCCAGCCTGGGCGTCGTCATCAGCGCGAGCCACAACGCCTTTCCGGACAACGGGATCAAGTTCTTCAGCGCGCAGGGCACCAAGCTCGACGACGACTGGGAGCTGGCGGTCGAGGCCGCGGTCGAGGAGCCGCCGGTGTGGGCCGATTCGGCCAACCTCGGCAAGGCGCGCCGGCTCAATGACGCGACCGGCCGCTACACCGAGTTCTGCAAGAGCACCTTTGCCAACGACCTGACGCTGCGCGGCCTCAAGCTGGTGGTGGACGCGGCCCATGGCGCGGCCTACCAGGTCGCACCGCAGGTGTTCCATGAGCTGGGCGCCGACGTCACGGTCATCGGCTGCGCGCCGGACGGGCTCAACATCAACAAGGGTGTCGGTGCGACGCATCCGCAGGCGCTGATCGACATGGTCAAGGCGCAGCAGGCGGACTACGGCATCGCGCTCGACGGCGATGCCGACCGGCTGCAACTGGTCGATGCCAGCGGTCGCCTGTTCAATGGCGACGAGCTGCTCTACCTCATGGTCAATGAACGCCTCGCGCGCGGCGAACGGCTCGAAGGCGTGGTGGGCACGCTGATGACCAACAAGGCGGTGGAAGTCGCGCTGCGCGCCAAGGGCGTCGACTTCGTGCGGGCCAAGGTGGGCGACCGTTACGTGCTGGAAGAGCTGACCAAGCGCGACTGGGTGCTCGGTGGCGAGGGTTCCGGTCACCTGCTGGCGCTCGACCGTCACACCACGGGCGATGGCATCGTGAGCGCCTTGCAGGTGCTGCAGGCGTGCGTGCGGTCTGGCAAGAGCCTGGCGCAGTTGCTCACCGATGTGACCCTGTTTCCGCAGACGCTCATCAACGTGCGCCTGCGCGATGGACAGGACTGGCGCAGCAACGCGTCATTGGCGGACGAGACGAAGCGCGTCGAGGCCGAACTCGGCGACGGCGGGCGCGTGCTCATCCGCCCGAGTGGCACCGAGCCGCTGTTGCGCGTGATGGTCGAGGCGCGCGATCCGGCCCAGGCGGAGAGCTGCGCGCGCCGGCTCGTGGCCACGGTCGAAGCGGGTTGAAGCGGGAGCTCTTGTGATCGAGATCCGGCTGGCCGACTACGGCGATTCGGCGGATGGCGCCGCCGTCATTTCCTTGCTCGACACTTATGCGCGCGACCCGGCGGGCGGTGGCACAGCCATTCCGCTCAAGGTGTTGACGCGGCTGCCGGGCGAACTGGCCAAGCGGCCACAGGCCTTCACGGTGCTGGCCATTGACGGCGACCTGGCGATCGGGCTGGTCAACTGCATCGAAGGCTTTTCGACCTTCGCTTGCAGGCCGCTGGTCAACGTGCATGACGTGGTGGTGCTGCCGCGCTATCGGGGCCAGCGCGTTGCGCAACTGATGTTGGAGCGCGTGGAGGAGGAGGCGAGGGCGCGTGGCGCTTGCAAGTTGACCCTCGAAGTCCTTTCAGGCAATACCAGTGCGATTCGGGCCTATGAGCGCGAAGGGTTCGGTCCGTATGCGCTCGATCCGGCCTTTGGTACGGCCGTGTTCATGCAAAAGAAGCTCTGACAAGAAAAGGGGCCGAGGGCGCATCGATCGCCGTCGGCCCCTCACCCCAGCCCTCTCCCCAGTGGGGAGAGGGAGGAAGTCGGATCAGAAACGCGTGACGGGCATCTCCGCTTCGCGCTTGTCGGCCGAGTACTTGCCCAGCTCCCACTTGGCGATCGCATTGCGGTGCACTTCGTCCGGACCGTCCGCGAAGCGCAGCGTGCGGGCGTGGGCATAGGCCATCGCGAGCGGGAAGTCGTCGCTCATGCCGCCGCCGCCATGCACCTGCATGGCCCAGTCGATGACCTGGCAGGCCATGTTCGGCGCCACCACCTTGATCATTGCGATCTCGTTCTTGGCGACCTTGTTGCCGGCCACGTCCATGAGCCAGGCGGCCTTGAGCGTGAGCAGGCGGGCCATGTCGATCTTGCAGCGCGCTTCGGCGATGCGTTCCTGTGTGACGGTCTGCGAGGCGACCGTCTTGCCGAAGGCGACGCGCGAAGAGGCACGCTTGCACATCAGTTCCAGTGCGCGCTCGGCCACGCCGATCAGGCGCATGCAGTGATGGATGCGTCCCGGGCCCAGGCGGCCCTGGGCGATCTCGAAGCCGCGACCTTCGCCGAGCAGGATGTTGTCGACCGGCACGCGCACGTTCTCGAAGTGCATCTCGACGTGGCCGTGCGGTGCGTCGTCATAGCCCATGACGTTGAGCGGACGCACGATGCGGATGCCCTTCGCATCGGCCGGCACGATGACCATGCTCTGCTGCGAATGCTTGGGCGCGTCCGGGTCGGTCTTGCCCATGGTGATGTAGACGGCGCAGCGCGGATCGGCCGCGCCGGAGATCCACCACTTGTGGCCGTTGATGACGTACTCGTCGCCCTGGCGCTCGATGCGGGTCGAGATGTTGGTCGCGTCGCTCGAAGCCACGGCCGGCTCGGTCATCGCGAAGGCCGAGCGGATCTCGCCGTCGAGCAACGGCTTGAGCCAGCGTGCCTTGATCGCTTCGGAACCGTAGCGTGCGATGGTTTCCATGTTGCCCGTGTCGGGCGCCGAGCAGTTGAAGGCCTCGCTCGCCCACGGCACCGCGCCCATGATTTCGGCGAGTGGTGCGTATTCCTGGTTGGTGAGGCCGGCGCCGGCATAGCCCGCGACATGCGCGCTGTCCACCGGCAGGAACAGGTTCCAGAGGCCCTGGGCCTTGGCCTTTTCCTTGACCTTCTCGACGGTCTTCAAGGCGGACCAGCGCTTGCCGGCCGCCGTGTTGGCGGCCAGTTCGGCGGTGTACTCGGCCTCGGCCGGATAGATATGCTCGTCCATGAAAGCGCGCACGCGCTTCTGCAGTTCTTGTGTCTTGGCCGAATACTCGAAGTCCATCTTTGCTGTCTCCAGGGGTGAAAAGGGTCGTCAGGCGCGCTGGGCGAAGGCCCAGGCCATCTCGGCCATCGGGCGCGCCCCGCGGCCCGAGGCCACGGCTTGCTCGCTCGATGCGGTACCGGCCTCGACCCGCTTGGCAATGCCTTGCAGGATCGCGGCGATGCGGAACAGGTTGTAGGCCAGGTAGAAGTTCCAGTCGGGCGCCAGCGCCTCGGGCGTGGTGAGCCCGGTGCGCTCGCAATACATCTGGATGTACTCGCTCTCGGTCGGGATGCCCAGGCTCTTGTGGTCGAGCCCACCGATGCCGCGCGCCATGCCTTGCGGGATGTGCCAGGACATGCAGTGGTAGCTGAAGTCCGCGAGCGGGTGGCCGAGCGTCGAGAGCTCCCAGTCGAGCACCGCGATCGGGCGTTGTTCGGTCGCGTGGAACATCAGGTTGTCGAGACGGTAGTCGCCGTGCACGATGCTGGTCATGTTCTCGTCGCGCGCGCTGGCCGGCATATGGGCGGGCAGCCATTCCATGAGCTTGTCCATCTCGGGGATGGGCTGCGTGATGGAGGCGACGTACTGCTTGCCCCAGCGGCCGATCTGGCGCTCGAAA
The DNA here is from genome assembly GCF_037889955.1 of Variovorax robiniae. Lineage (NCBI taxonomy): Bacteria > Pseudomonadati > Pseudomonadota > Betaproteobacteria > Burkholderiales > Comamonadaceae > Variovorax > Variovorax robiniae. The sequence continues at coordinate 42,303 of NZ_JBBKZS010000007.1, read as the reverse complement.
TAGTTGCCAGGCTTGCCGTAGTCGGCCAGGCCGCGCTCTGCGTACGTGACGGTATGCAATGCGGCGATGACGCGGTTCATCTCGTCGTAGATCTGGCCGCGCTCGGCATTGCTCATGCCGGTCAAGGACTGGTCCCACAGCACGCGGCCGGCCATGAATTCCATGACGTAGAAGGCGCGGCCGATGACGCTTTCATCAGTGCACAGGCAGTACATGCGCGGCACGGGCACGTCGGTGCCCGCGAGGCCGCTCATGACCTTGTATTCGCGCTCGATCGCATGGGCCGATGGCAGCAATTTGGCCACCGGGCCCGGCTTGGCGCGCATCACGTAGCTCTGGCCCGGCGTGATGAGCTTGTAGGTCGGGTTCGACTGGCCGCCCTTGAACATCTCGACCGTGAGCGGACCCTTGAAGCCATCGAGGTTGGCCTCGAGCCAGGCGGTCAGCGCATCGATGTCGAAGGCATGCTGCGGCGATACGGCACGCGTGCCGATGAAGTTCTGGAAGTCGGTCATTTCGTCAGATGTCTGAATCGGAGATGCGCATCAGGGCGCTGCGATCGAGTACCACCAGGCCGCCCGGTTCGATGCGGATCGCGTTCTCCCGCTCCATGGCCTTGAGTTCCTGGTTGACCCGTTGGCGCGACGCACCGAGCAGTTGCGCCAGTTCTTCCTGTGCCAGTTGCAGCCCGATGCGTGTCTGGCTGCCGTCTTCCAGGTTGGGCACGCCGTAGCTGCGCACCAGGTGAATCAGTTGCTTGGCCAGGCGTGCGCGCAAGGGCAGCGTGTTGAGGTCTTCCACCAGTCCGAACAGCGTGCGGATGCGGCGCGCCTGCAGGCGCATCAAGGCTTCGTACAACTCCACGTGCGTTGCAAGGATCTTCTGGAAGTCGGCACGCGCCACGTTCAGCGTGGTCGTGTCGCCGTGTGCATAGGCATCGTGCGTGCGCCGGTCCCCGTCGAACATCGCCACGTCGCCGAACCAGATCCCCGGCTCCACATACGTGAGCGTGACCTGCTTGCCCGAGACCGCCGTCGAGCTCACGCGCACCGCGCCCTTGGCGCAGGCGATCCAGCTCTCGGGCGGATCGCCGCGTGCGGCCATCAGGTCGCCGTCCTTGTAGCGTTTGACGAAAGCACATCGGAGGATGTCGTGACGAAGAGAAGGTGAGAGTGATGAGAACCAGCGACCGGAGTTGATCGCTTCTCGTTCTTCGATGGTAAGAATGGGGTCGTCCATTGTTCTGTCCTGTCGGCGACTGAAAAGGGGTCGGATTGTCGCTGTCGCGACCCGCGGCTATTCGTAGCGCGGCTTCGTCTTGCCCAGGAATGCGGCGATGCCGATGCCGGCATTCGCATGATGAAGGTTGCGCACGAAGTGGTCGCGCTCCTGCGCCAGGTGGTTCACCAGCGTGGCGCCGCGGGCTTCATCGAGGAGTTCCTTGATGCTGGCCAGCGCATTGGGCGCGCGTGCGCCGAGCGTCTCGGCCAGTGCCATGGCGCCTTGCAGGGCCTGGCCCGGCTCTGTCAGCTTGTTGACCAGTCCCAACTCATGCAGCCGCGTCGCCGCGATGCGTTCGCCGTTCATGAGCCATTCGCTGGCGATCTGGCGTGGCAGTGCCTGCGCGAGCTGCCAGCTCAGGCCGCCATCGGGCGATAGCGCGACGTTGCTGTACGACGCGGCAAAGACCGCATCGCGCGCCGAGATCACGAAGTCGCAGGCCAGTGCGAGCGAGAAGCCCGCGCCGGCGGCCGCGCCCTCGACCGCAGCGATCACCGGCTTGGGAAAGGCGCGGATCGAGTCGATCCAGTTGTGCAGCCCATCGATGCTTTCGGCCTGCACCGAGGGGTCGCGTTCACGGTTCCCTGCCAGGCGTTGCAGCGAACCGCCGGCACAGAACCAGGCGCCTTCGCCGACGATCACGACGTTGCGCACGTCGTTGCTGTTGTCCGCCCCGTTCAGCGCTTCCACGCCTGCGGCGTACATCTCCGGCCCGAGTGCATTGCGCATGGACGGATTGCTGATCGTCAGCACCATGGTCTGGCCCTCGGTGCGACTCTTGAGTTCTGCGGTCATGTGTCTCCCTATTCCTCTTCGTGAAGCATGCTCAGTCCCAGCGCGCCGCGACGGCGCAGCCACGGGCTGGGGCGATAGCGCGGATCGCCATAGACGGTCTGCAGGTTGAACAGTACTTCGAGGATGTTGGTCGGGCCATAGAGGTTGCCCATTGCCAGCGGCCCTTGCGGATAGCCGAGGCCGCGCGTCACGGCCGTTTCCAGGTCGGCCGGCGTGCACACGCGTTGCTGGCACATGTCGGCCGCGATGTTCACGATGGCCGCGATCACGCGCTGCGTGACAAAGCCGCCGCTGTCGCGGATCACGCTCACCGGCTTGCCGTCGCGGGCGAACAGCGCATGCGCCGCATTGCGCATGTCGATGCGCGTGGCCGGGTTGGTCGCCAGCACGCGGCGCTTGGTCGCTGCGTCGTCGATCAGCATGTCGATGCCGACGGTGCGCGTAGCATCGAGACGCTCCACGGCCGCCACCGTGGTCACGTCGAAGCCGAGCGGCGCGACCAGGATCAGCGCAGCGGAGGAGGGCGTGGCGCCCGACTCGATCTGGCCGCCGAGCTCATGCACGAGCTTGATCAACTCGGCACGGCGAGAGGCGCGCGGAGAGATCCAGAACGAGGGCAGCGTGTCGACGACCGGCGCTGGCGGCTCGGCTGCGACTTGCATGACGCCATCCGGGTAGCGATAGAAGCCTTCCGCCGACTTGCGCCCGAGCACACCGGCCGCCACGCGTTGCGCTGCAATCGCGCTCGGGCGATAGCGAGGCTCTTCGTAGTACTGCCGGTAGATCGACTCCATCACCGGATGCGACACGTCCAGACCTGTCAGGTCCAGCAGCTCGAACGGTCCGAGCCTGAAGCCGGCCTGGTCGCGCAGGATGCGGTCGATGGTCGCGAAATCGGCCACGCCCTCGCTGGCGATGCGCAAGGCCTCGGTGTTGTAGGCGCGGCCCGCGTGATTCACGATGAAGCCCGGCGTGTCCTTCGTCTGTACTGCCTTGTGCCCCATCTGCACGGCAAAACCCGCCAGTCGCGAACAGACGTCGGCGGCCGTCCTGAAGCCGGCAACGACCTCGACCACCTTCATCAACGGAACGGGGTTGAAGAAATGAAAACCGGCGAATCGCTCGGGCTTGCCCAATGCCTTGCCAATGGCCGTTACAGATAGCGACGAAGTGTTGGTCGCCAACACCGCCGAAGGCGCGACGATATCTTCCAGTTCGCGAAACAACTGGCGCTTCACTTCAAGGTCTTCGATGATCGCTTCAATCACCAGATCGCAATGCGCCAAGTCCCGGGTCGTTGCGACGGCATGAACCCTCGCAATGAGTGCATCGCGTTCCGTCGCTTCGATCTTGCCCTTGTCGTGCAGCTTGCCCCATTGCTCGGTGAGCGTCACCTTGGCGCGCTCGGCGGCACCGGTCATGCTGTCGACAAGCCATACCTCGCTGCCGGCCTGGGCGGCCATTTGGGCGATACCTCGACCCATGGCGCCAGCCCCCACAATGGCGACATTGGAAAAATTCACGGTCATTTGATAAAAGTCTCCTGCTGAAAGAATTTGGTGTATCACCGTGTCAAAATGTGTTTACTTTAGATTGCAGAGTACCCACCCAATCTTGAAACATCGACGCACCGCGGCAACCCTGATTCTGTTGGGGCTCGCACTCCCATCGTTCGCCTTGACGATTGGCCGCCCGCAAGGCGCGGCGTGGATCGGCAAGCCGCTCGATCTGGTGGTTCCGCTGACGCTGGGTGACAACGAAGGCAATTCGCTGTGCATCGAAGGCGAGGTTGTTCAGGGTGATACACGTATTGACGACAAGCGGGTGACTTTATCGCTTGAGCCGGGTGCATCGGCGAGCGCACCGCGATTGCATGTCCGAACCACCGTTGCCATCGAAGAGCCGGTGGTCAACGTCACCGTGCGCGCGGGCTGCGATGCGCGATCGAACCGCACTTTCGTTTTACTGGCGGACGTGCCGATGGAGTCGGCGAGCCTGCCCTCCACGTCGCGCTTCGGGGCGACTCCGTTGCCATCCACCGGTTCGTCGACCAATTCGAGCTTCCCCGATCGGGGTGGGCGTGGTTCGCGCGGCGCAGGTGGCAGCGACTTCGGATCCGATTCGGGAGCGTCGGCCCCAGTGCGCCGCGCTGCACCACGGCCGCGTCCACGTCCCGCGGATACCGGCACCACTGCGGCGCCGCCCCCACCGCCGCGCCGCGTCATCGCGGCCCAGGCGCCGGTGGTCCGTCCCGCACCTCCGCCGCCGCCGCCTGTGCGTGCGCCCGTGGCCGCTGCGCCTGTCACGCCGCCGCCCGCTCCCCAGGTGGCCGCCGAAGCACCACCGGCCGGCCCGCGCCTGAAGCTTGAAGCCCTGGAGCCCGCGCTGACCCGCGAAGGTGGCCTGAAGACGTCCCCCCAGCTGACCGTGCCCGCGACCGAGGACCTGGCCAAGCGTGCCCAGGCCGCCGCCCAATGGCGGGCGCTCGCGGCGCCGCCGGAAGACGCGCAGCGCGAATCCCAGCGTATCCAGACGCTCGAGGCCACACTTGCCGCCCTGCGCGAGCAGACCGCGCAGAACCAGCGTGCCTTGCTCGAGATGCGCAGCGAACTGGCCGATGCACGCGACAGCCGCTACCGCAATCCGCTGGTCTATGCGCTCGTCGCGCTGCTGGCCCTGGCATTGCTCGCGATCGGCTTGCTCTGGCGCGTGTCGCGTCGTGCCACCGCGCCGGCCTGGTGGGGCGATGCGCCCGAACCGCGTCCGGCCAGCGGCGGTCCTGCCGTGCTGCCGGCCGCCACCAAGCTCGATGAAGAGGACGATGACGAGCACGAGCCGACCCAGCGCGTCCCCTTGGGCGGCCGGGAACTCGATCCGCGCCATGCCGCCTTGCTGGCCGCGACCAACGCCGACACCACCTACGGCCCCACCGGCGTCCCGGTCGTTGCGCCCATCGAGGTCGCCGCGACGCGTCCGGTCAATACCGAGGAGCTGTTCGATGTGCAGCAGCAATCGGACTTCTTCCTCTCGCTGGGGCAGCATGACCAGGCCATTGCCGTGCTGGTGGAACACATCGAAGCCAATCCGGACACCAGCGCGCTCGCCTATCTCGATCTGTTCAAGATCTATCACGCGCTGGGCCGTCGGGACGAGTACGCCCACTTGGCGACGGATTTCGAGCGTGCGTTCAATGCCGAAGTCCCCGAGTTCGACGACTTCTCGCTCGGTGGTCGCGGCCTGGAGCACTATCGCAGCGCACTCGCCCGCATCGAATCGCAATGGCCGACCGCCGGCACGCTCGCGCTCATCGAGGAACTGGTGTTCCGCAAGCCAGGTGTCCATGAGGACGAGGCCTTTGACCTCGCCGCCTACCAGGAACTGCTGCTGCTCTACGCAATCGCGAAGGAGGTCGTCGACCCCGACACGGCACCGGCACCGATCACGCCGATCCCGTTCGTCGACACCTTCAGCCACGACATGCAACCGACGGCACGCGCCTCGCTCATCAGCGAGGACATGCAACCCACTGCGCGCGCCACGCTGATGAGCGAGCCGACGACCGTGACGATGCCTGCCGCATCGATCCCCGAGCCCGCGATGCCGCCGGCCAAGGCACCGCCGACGTCCAAGCCGCCGGTCGAACCCTTCCCATCCATCTACAGCGACATCGATGAAGGCTTGCTCGCCCAGACCGAGATGAGTCCGGTGGAACCGTCGCAGACGAAGCCGGCCGTCGACATGGACCTGGCGCAGTTCGACAAGACCGCATTCGAAACCATTGCGGCACCCATCGAACCCCCGGCGCATGCGCCGACGCCGTCCTCCGACCCGCACATCATCGATTTCGAATTGTTCGATCCTGAGACCGAAGCCGAGATCGCGCCAAAGCGCATCATCAAGCGCTGAATTCAGTCCCACCCCCGCATGCGCCTGCGGCGCGTACCCAGCGGTCCGGCAAAGCCGTTCCGCGGGTTCTCGCGAACAGGCATTGCTCGCCCTGGTTTCATGCGTCGCGGGTTACATGATCCGCAGGCGCATGGGATAGGCTGGGCTATTCCGGCCGGGGCAAGCGATCGACCGCGATACTGAGCACCATCGCCGCGAGCATGGTGCCGAAGCCGACCCAATGCATCCAGCTTGCGGCATCGTGCGCCAGAAGCCAGCCCCCGGTGGCCGCGCCGATGGCCTGCCCGATGAACATACCTGAACTGTTGAGAGCGACGGACCCCGGCGCCATCGCAGGCGCCATCCCCACCAGCCGTGCCTGCTGGGCCGAATTGGCGGCAAAGCAGCCCAGGCCCCATGGCAGCAGCACCAGGGCGAAAACCACGAAGGTGACGCCCAAGGGCCACAGCAACAGGCTCGTTGCCATGAGCACCGTGGTCACCAGGGCAGCGCGCCCGGCACCGATGCGATCGATATACCGACTGACCAGCAGATTGCCGACCAGCCCGCAGGCGCCAAACCAGCCCCACATGAAGCTTTGCGCCGTCGCGTCGGCGCCGAGTTGCATCTTGAGCAGCGGCGCGAAGTAGGCGAACACCACGAACTGGCCGGTGCTCTGCAGCGCGGTGACCGTCAGCACGCCCATCAGGGCCGGACTCTTGAAAACGCGTGCCCAGGCTGCCCGAGTGAGTGCCGCAGGGCGGATACCGGTCGGCATGGTCCACCAGATCGTGGCGGCGCTGAACAATGCGGCGACCGCGATCGCCACGAAGGCCGTGCGCCAGCCGTAGTGGCCACCCAGCCACGCGCCCAGCGGCAGGCCCAGCACCGAGGCCATCGACCACCCCAGGAAGACGAAGGTCACGCCCCGCCCGCGTTGGTCCGCCGGCACCAGCATGCCCACCGATGCCGCGGCCTGCGCCGTGAAGATGGCCGGGGCGAGCATCGTCAGCATGCGCGTGAGCAGCAGTCCGATGTAGCTAGGCATGAGGGACGCTGCCACGTTGCAGACCGCGTACCAGACCATCGTCAGGGCCAGCAGCGCGCGCCGATCCCAGCCCGCGACCAAGGCCGCCAGCAGCGGAGCGCCGAAGCAGACCACCAAGGCGCCGGCGGTCATCACCTGCCCTGCGGCCGCCACACTCACGCCGAAAGACCCGCTGATCTCGTTCAGCGTGCCCGCGACCAGCATGACGCCGGTGCCGATGACGAAATTACCCGCCAGCAACGCCCAGAGCGCGGCTGGGAGCGGAGGGCGGCTCAACGACGAACCTGCAACGCGCCAGGATTGACGATGTTGGTCGGATTGCCCTTGATGAAACTGGCAACGTTGTCGAAAGCCTGCCCGAAGTAGAGCTCGTAGCTCTCCTGCTCCACGTAGCCGATGTGCGGCGTGCAGATGCAGTTCTCCAGGCGCAGCAGTGCGTGCCCCTGCAGCGGCGGCTCGCTTTCGAAGACGTCGATCGCGGCAAGTCCCGGCCGGCCACGATTGAGCGCCGCGAGCAGCGCATCGGACTCGACGAGCTCGGCGCGCGACGTGTTCACAAACAGCGCGGTCGGCCGCATCCTCGACAGGTCCGCCAAGGTCACAATGCCGCGCGTCTCATCCATCAACCGGAGGTGGACCGACAGTACATCGGACATCTCGAACAGCGCTTCGCGGCTCGGCGCGATCTGCAGCCCGTCGGAGCGCGCCTTGGCGCAGCTCGCCTCGCGGCCCCAGATGATGACCTGCATGCCGAAGGCCTGACCGTAGCGCGCGACCAGTTGCCCGATGCGGCCGTAGCCCCAGATGCCCAGCGTCTTGCCCTTGAGCACCGATCCCAGGCCGAAGTTCGGTGGCATCGACGCCGACTTGAGGCCGGACTGCTGCCAGGCGCCATGCTTGAGGTTGCTGATGTACTGCGGCAGCCGGCGCATCGCGGACATGATCAATGCCCAGGTCAACTCGGCCGGTGCCAGTGGCGAGCCGCTGCCCTCGGCCACCGCGATGCCCAACTCACTGCATGCGTTCACGTCGATGTGGCTGCCCACCCGGCCGGTTTGCGAAATGAGCTTGAGCTTGGGCAGCTTCTCGACCAGTTGCCGCGAGATCTGCGTGCGCTCGCGAATCAGCACGATTACATCGGCGTCCCGCAATCGCACCGACAGCTGTCCGATCCCCTTGACGGTGTTGGTGTAGACCTTGGCGGCATAGGCGTCGAGCTTGCTGGCGCAACGCAATTTGCGCACCGCATCCTGGTAGTCGTCGAGGATCACGATATTCATGGCGCGTTATTGTGCCTTGCCCCCTCGACGGCCGTGCGCCGTCGGTCTCGCGCTCGCAAGGCCGCATGCCCCTCGCGTGGCGCGCATCAGCGCCCGCAACGCTCGGGGACTTGTTCAGCCTTGACTCAATGCATCAGGCGCCTGGCATCGTCCGCGGCTTCCAGCGCGGCGAGCCGGTCGAGTTCGGCGCAGACGTCAGCCATGCGGCCCGAGATGACGACGCGGCCTGCGCCGCTGGTGGTGCGCTGCGCGTCGAGTACGCGCACCACGCGCAAGGGTCGGGCGGCTGGCGCCGCCTTGCCTGCGGATGCGCGGGCGGTGCAGCCGGGGCGGACCGCCACGTAGCGCAAGCCGGTCCGGTTGCGCGCCGGCATCCAGCGATTGGCCAGCGATTGAAGGGGCGTGAAGATTTCGGCCAAGGTCAGAAAAGCGATTCCCATGTGAACTCCAGTTTGGTCAGAGGTTGAACACAGGCAGGATTTCTTCAGGTCGACTGCAACAGGGTGATGGCCTCTTCGCCATACGCCCGCCACCTGCGGCAGTCGAAATTGGCTACATCAGCATCGTGTTGCGGATCAGGCCGACGGCCAGGCCCTCGATCTCGAAGGGCTCGCCGGGCTGCACGATGATGGTGGGGTAGTCGGGGTTCTCGGCATGCAGTTCGATGACCTGCTTGTTGCGTCGCAGTCGCTTGACGGTGACTTCATCGCCGATGCGGGCGACGACGATCTGGCCGTTGCGCGCTTCCTTGGTGGCCTGCACGGCGAGCAGGTCGCCATCCATGATGCCGGCATCGCGCATGGACATGCCGCGCACCTTGAGCAGGTAGTCGGGCTGGCGCTGGAACAGCGTGTTCTCGACGTAGTAGGTCTGGTCGATGTGTTCCTGCGCAAGGATGGGCGAACCTGCCGCGACACGGCCGACGAGTGGGAGCGCCAGTTGCGCCATGCCGGGCAGGCCCAGCGAATACTGGCTGGAACGCGTTTCGTTGATGGCGCGGAGCACCTCGCCCTTCAGGCGGATGCCGCGGGAAGTGCCGCTGACCAGTTCGATGACGCCCTTGCGTGCCAAGGCCTGCAGGTGTTCCTCGGCCGCGTTGGCGGATTTGAAGCCGAGTTCAGCCGCGATTTCTGCACGTGTTGGCGGCGCGCCGGTGCGAGCAATCGCGCTCTGGATCAAGTCCAGGATCTGTTGCTGGCGGGCGGTAAGCTTGACGGCAAAGTTCGACAGGTTGAGCATGCGCTTGACTCCTAGCGGCACTGGCTGAATATCCAGTAGCTGTATTTTTAACCAGTTTCTGAAAGATGGCAAGCATGGTCGCGAGCAAGTCAGCGAAGGGGTCCAGGCGGGTGGTGGTGCTCGGCACGGGAGGCACCATCGCCGGCCGCGCCGCGCAGCCTGGCGACAACATTGGCTACACGGCAGCGGAGGTCGGCGTAGCAGATCTGCTGGGTGGCATCGACGTGGCTGGCGTCTCGCTGCACGCGGAGCAGGTGGCGCAGGTCGACAGCAAGGACATGGACTTCGCGATCTGGCAGCGCCTTGCTGCGCGCTGCACCCATTGGCTGGAGCAATCCGATGTCGCCGGCATCGTGATCACGCATGGCACCGATACCTTGGAAGAGACGGCGTTCTTTCTGCATTCGGTGCTGCGCTCGCAGAAGCCCGTGGTGCTGACCTGTGCGATGCGACCGGCGACCTCGCTGTCGCCGGACGGTCCACAGAATGTGCGGGATGCGGTGGTCACGGCCGCCACCGCGGATGCGCGCGGCGTGCTGGCGGTGTGCGCTGGCGTGATCCACGGGGCGATCGATGTGCAGAAGGTGCACACCTATCGGCTTGACGCGTTCGCCTCCGGTGACGCGGGACCGATCGGCTACGTCGAGGAGAGCGCGGTTCGCTCCGTGCGCGCGTGGCCTTCGATGAACACGCAGTGGTCTGCTGCGGACATGGATGCCATCTCACGCGCCAGTGCTGCGCCTCGCGTGGAGATCATCCTGAGCCATGCCGGTGCGAGCGGCGCGATCGTCGATGCGCTGGTCCAGGAGCAGGCACTTGAAGGCGATGCCGCGGTGAAGGGACTTGTGCTGGGCGCCACTGGCAATGGAACGCTGCACCATGCGCTCGAAGCGGCTGCCTTCAGGGCGCAGGAAGCCGGCATCGCGGTGTTGCGCGCCACCCGCTGCACGAGTGGCCGTATTTTGCCGAAACCCGGGGATGCGTTGCGCGACGCCGGCAGTTTGAGTCCGGTCAAGGCGCGCATCGCGCTGATGCTCGAACTGCTGTCTCGTCAAGCACCGCGCTGAAGCGGTACGGCAGAAGTGGGGCCCGACGCCGGACCCTTCTGAACGCTTAGCTGCTCAGGGCCGCAAAGGCGCGCTGCGTGATGTCATCGACGCTGCCCACACCGGCAATCGCGCGGTATTTGGGCGCGGCGCCAGGCTCCGTCCTGGCCCAGGTCGCGTAGTAGTCCACTAGCGGTCGGGTCTGCTGGCTGTAGACGTCGAGCCGGTGGCGCACCGTCTCTTCCTTGTCATCGGGGCGCTGGATCAGCGGCTCGCCGGTCACGTCGTCGATGCCTTCGACCTTCGGCGGATTGAACTTGACGTGGTAGGTCCGGCCCGATGCCGAATGCGAGCGGCGGCCGCTCATGCGTTCGATGATGTCGGAGAAGGGCACTTCGATCTCGAGCACGTAGTCGAGCTTGACGCCTTCGGCTTTCATCGCCTCGGCTTGCGGGATGGTGCGGGGGAAGCCGTCGAACAGGAAGCCATTGGCGCAATCCGGCTGCGTGATGCGTTCCTTGACGAGGTTGATGATCAGGTCGTCGCCAACCAGTCCACCCGATTCCATGACCGACTTGGCCTGCAGCCCGAGCGGCGTGCCGGCCTTGACGGCTGCGCGCAGCATGTCGCCGGTCGAGATTTGCGGAATGCCGTACTTCTTGCAGATGAAAGTCGCCTGCGTGCCTTTACCTGCCCCGGGGGCGCCCAACAAAATCAGTCTCATGGTGTCCTCGAAAGGGTTCTTGGGATATCGATTGACGCCCCACGCATGCCGCTCGGGCAAGGTCAGGGTCATGACTGCGTCGAGGATAGCATGGGCATTTGCCGTGTTTCCTCGGGGAAAGCCGGTCTCGGCCTATGCCATCGAGGCGATGCGCGCACGCACGCGCACCAGGTCTTCGGGCGTGTCGACGCCAGGGCCCGGCGCATGGTCGCTCACGTGCACCGCGATGCGATGTCCGTGCCACATGGCGCGCAGTTGCTCGAGCGCCTCGGTCGATTCGATGGGCGCGGGCGGCAGCGTCGGAAACTGGCGCACGAAACCGGCGCGATAGCCATAGATGCCGATGTGCCGCAAAGGCGCCGGCGACGGCAAGGCGCTCAGGGACTTGTTGGCAAGGCCGTCGCGCCACCACGGTATCGGCGCCCGGCTGAAGTAGAGCGCATGACCGCGCGCATCCAGCACGGCCTTGACCACGTTCGGATTCAGAAAGTCTTCGGTCGAATCGATGGCGTGCACTGCAGTGCTCATGGACGCGTCAGGTTCGTTGGCCAGCGTGATTGCGACCGCATCGATCAGCGACGGATCGATCAATGGCTCGTCGCCCTGGACGTTGACCACGATTTCATTGTCGGCCAGTCCGAGCAGCACGCAGGCCTCGGCCAATCGGTCACTGCCGCTCACATGATCCGTGCGGGTGAGGAGCACTTCGACGCCGTGTGCCCGGCAAGCGTCCACGATGCGCGCGTCATCGGCGGCCACCACGACGCGCGCGGCGCTGGACAGATGCGCGCGTTGTGCGACACGGACCACCATCGGAATCCCGCCAATGTCGGCCAGCGGCTTGTCCGGCAGGCGCGTCGATGCGAGGCGCGCCGGGATGAGCACGACAAACGGAGGCTTCGCGCCGTCCTCATGGCTTCTCACGGGAGCCGCGGCGCCCGGAATCGATCCGATGTTGCTCAAAGCCCCAACTCGTCGTCGGTGAGGGTTCGGGCCTCGTTCTCCAGCAAGACCGGAATGCCGTCGCGCACCGGATAGGCGAGGCGTGCGGAGCGGGAGGAGAGTTCCTGCTTCTCCGGGTTCCAGGTCAGCGGCCCCTTGGTCACGGGGCAGACCAGCAATTCAAGCAGCTTGGTGTCCATCGAGCGATGATAGCTTTGCGTCGAGCGCAGCATAGAACGCGGGCTCCGGTACGAACACCAGCGGCACGGCCAGTGCCTCCGGCGCCACGCGCCAGAGCTTGACGGCGTCTTTCTCAGTGCAGAGGAGGAGTTGGTTTCCGGCCGGACGCTGCCAGCCGTCGAAGTCGAAGTGGTCCGGCAATGGGAAGCAGCGATCGGGCCGGATGCCTCGCGTCCGCAGCATCTCGAAAAAGCCCTCGGGCTTCGCAATGGCAGCCAACGCGACAACGGGCTGGCCCACCATTTCCGAGAGGGGGACGTGGCTGCCGTCACTGCGCAATGCATGGTCGGCCAGCATGCGCTGTGAGCGGAAGCCTTCGGCGAATGCCGGTTGCGCGCCGGTGTGCAGCACCAGGTCGCAGCGTCGCGGCCAGTGCTCGCGCAAAGGCCCTGCCGGCAACAGCCAACCGTTGCCGATGCCGCGGTCGTCGAACACGCAAAGCTCGATGTCCCGTGCGAGGGCCAGGTGCTGAAGGCCGTCGTCACTCACGATGAGCCTGGTTCGCGGATAGTGCTGCAGCAATGCGCGTGCGGCCTCGATGCGTTTCGCCGCGACGAAGACCGGCACGCCGGTGAGGCGGCGTGTCAGCGCGGCTTCGTCGCCGACATCGCGTGGATCGGCGCCGGGCAGCGCCTCCCGGCAATCATTCGTCTTGCGGCCGTAGCCTCGCGAGATGACACCGACCTCGATGCCGCGCGCGCGAAGATGCCGTACCAGCGCAATCACCACCGGTGTCTTTCCCGCCCCTCCAGCGATGACGTTGCCGACCACCAGCACCGGCACGCCCACGCGCTCGGTGCGCAGCGCGCCAATCCGAAAGAGCCAGCGCCGGACGGCAGCCAACGCACCAAAGATCAGCGAGACAGGCCACAGCAGCGACGCCAGCGGGCCGCGACCGAGCCATGCCTGCTGCAGATCCAAGACTCAGCGCCCGGCCTGCGCGGCCGACTGCGTTGCGAAGGTGATCTGCATCAGGCCGGCGCGGCGAGCACCTTCCATGACCGTGATCACCGATTGATGCGAGGAGTTGGCATCGGCGCTGATGACCACCACCGAATCCTTGCCACCGCGGGAAGCGGAAGAGAGCGCGGCGGCCACGGTCTCGACGCTGCGGTCGGGCAGGACGGTCTTGTTGATCGAGTAGCGGCCGTCGGCCGACACGGCGGCGATGATTTCCTTGGGGTAGTCGCGTTGCGCGTCTGCGTCGGCCACCGGCAGGCGCAACTGCATCTCGGTGAACTTGCTGTAGGTGGTCGACAGCATCAGGAAGATCAGCACCACCAGCAGCACGTCGATGAACGGGATCAGGTTGATCTCCGGCTCGTCGCGCGCGCCGTGGCGGAAATGCATGCGGTCCCGCGTCATGACAGGCGATCGCAGCGCCAGCCCACAAGAGCGAGGGGCAGCGAGTTCAGGAAGTGACGGGGCATTCGGCTATTTCCTCAGCGCGTTCAAGTGCCGCGCGAATCGCTCGCCGGCGAGTTCCAGGTTCAGCAGGTACTCGTCGACGCGCGTGCGGAAGTATCGCCAGAAGATCAGTGTCGGAATCGCGACGATCAGACCGAAGGCCGTGTTGTAGAGCGCGATCGAGATGCCGTGCGCCAGCTGCGCCGGGTTACCCGACCCCACGCCGCCGCTCGCCGGCGACTGCGAGCCGAAGATCTCGATCATGCCGATGACCGTTCCGAGCAGCCCCAGCAACGGCGCGGCGGAAGCTATGGTCGCCAGCGCCGGCAGCCAGCGCTCCAGCTTGTGCGCAACGGTACGGCCGGCCGCTTCCATGGCAGCGCGCAGGTCGTCTTCGGTGCAGCGCGGATTCGCGTTGAGCGCGCGGAAGCCCGAGGCCAGAACTTGGCCGAGCGCGGAATTCTGTTCCAGCTTGGTCACCACGTCCGGCCCCGGGATCGCGGAATGAGATACCGTGATCGCTTCGTCGAGCAACTTGGGAGGCAGGACGCGAATGGTCTTGAGGTTGACGAAACGCTCGATGACCAGCGCAAGCGCCAGCACCGAGCAAGCGAGCAGCGGCCAGATTGGCCAGCCCGCGGCAACTATGATCGATAACAAATGATTCTCCGGCCGGGTGGATTGCAAAAACCGGCGCGATTATCTCCGAGGGACCGGTCTGCGAAGGGAGCGCCAACCCTGTAAGACCCGACGCACAGTTTCTGTGGACAACTTTGTGAGTAACTGCGCTGGAAAGGCATCCGGAGCCGCATGCAGAGGGGCTTCCATTAGATCGACTTAATTTTGAGCAGCATATTTTTCAACAAAATCAATAACTTGCACGGCGGAGCCTGTATGTGTGGCGTCTTCGGCAAGTCGCCCACACTTGGTGCAAGCTGCTGTGGAGCAATCACTGGGCCAGCTCGCTTTTTCATGGGTTTCGTGTGAGTGAATTCAATGAGAATCCGGCGCTCGCGCGCCGTGTCTGGCCGGTCGGCGCGTTGTGTCGCGCAGTGGCCGATGCGCTCGACGCGCGCTTCAACCCGGTCACCGTGCGCGGAGAGATCTCTGGCTTCTCGCGCGCCTCGAGCGGGCACTGCTACTTCTCGTTGAAAGATGAAGCGGGCCAGTTGCGTTGCGCGATGTTCCGGCGTGCCGCCAGCCTGCTCGACTTCCAGCCGCGAGATGGCGACCAGGTCGAAGTGCGCGGCCGGCTCGCGGTCTACGAGCCGCGGGGGGACCTGCAACTTGTTGTGGAAAGCCTGCGCCGCGCCGGGCAGGGAGCGCTGTTCGAGCAGTTCCTGCAACGCAAGGCGCGGCTGGAGGCGGAAGGCTTGTTCGATCCCGCCCGGAAGCGCCCGATACCGGTGATGCCGACGCGCATCGGCCTCGTGACCTCGTTGGGCGCGGCCGCATTGCATGACGTCGTCACGGCGCTGCGTCGCCGCGCACCGCATGTCGAAGTGGTGCTGGCGCCCGCGGCAGTGCAAGGCGCGCAGGCGCCGGCCGAGTTGGTGGCGGCGCTGCGAGCGCTCTACGTACTGACGCCCGCACCGGACGTGATCCTGCTGGTTCGAGGTGGTGGCTCGATCGAAGACCTCTGGGCCTTCAATGACGAGATCCTGGCGCGCACGATTGCGGCCAGCCCGATGCCCCTGGTGAGCGGTGTCGGTCATGAAACCGACTTCACGATTGCCGATTTCTGCGCCGATGTGCGCGCCCCCACGCCCACGGCGGCGGCCGAACTCGCGGCGGCCCCGCAGGCGCTGTGGCTGGAAGCGCTCGGCCTCGTGGGCGAGCGCCTGGATGACGCGCTCGGCCGACGGCTGGACGTGCTCGGCCAGCGGCTCGACCTGGCTGCAGGCCGGCTCGGCCGGCCGTCCGGCCTGGTCGCCCGCCAGCGCCTCGGCCTGGCGCATCAGGCCCAGCGGATGCACCATGCCGTCGTCTCGCGGACAGAGCGACTCGCACAGGCGCAGCGTGTATTGCAAGCCGACCTTCCGTTGAAGGTCGCGCGCTCGCTGGCGCAGCGACAGGATCGCCTGGGGCGCATCGGCGATCGACTGCAACTGCTCGACCCGGCCCTGGTGTTGCAGCGCGGCTATGCATGGCTGGCCGATCCGCAAGGGCGTGCGATCACCAGCGCAACCCAACTTGGGCCCGGCGACGCGGTGCGCGCGCGCCTGGCGGACGGTACGGTTTCAATGACTGTCGATGCCGGCTGAATGGTGACGCCCGCGTCCGACATGCGGCGCGCCAATCCTTTCTAGAATGCAGCACTCCCACAACCAACCCACGAGTCAAGAATCATGGAACACGTACTTCCCCCGCTGCCGTATGCAATGGATGCGCTGGCCCCCGAGTATTCGAAGGAAACCCTCGAGTACCACTATGGCAAGCATCACAACGCCTACGTGGTGAACCTGAACAATCTTCAGAAGGGCACCGAGTTCGAGTCCATGACGCTCGAAGAGATCATCAAGAAGTCCAGCGGCGGCATCTACAACAACTCCGCCCAGATCTGGAATCACACGTTCTTCTGGAATTGCATGAAGCCGCAAGGCGGCGGCGCACCCACCGGCGCCCTGGCCAAGGCCATCGACGCCAAGTGGGGCAGCTTTGACGCGTTCAAGGAAGCCTTCACCAAGTCGGCCGTCGGCAACTTTGGTTCGGGCTGGACCTGGCTGGTAAAAAAGCCGGACGGCACGGTCGACATCGTCAACACCGGCGCTGCCGGCACGCCGCTGACCACCGCGGACACCGCGCTGCTGACCATCGACGTGTGGGAACACGCCTATTACATCGACTACCGCAACCTGCGCCCGAAGTTCGTCGAAACCTTCCTGGCCAAGCTGGCTAACTGGGATTTCGCCGCCAAGAACTTCGGCTGATCCGAAGCTGCGAGATCAGGCAAGGCCGACCCGGCGAGGTCGGCCTTTTTCATGGGCGCGGCGAATCAGCGATGCGTCTCGAACGGCGCGCCACCCAACTTGACGCCCTTCTTGATGTTCTTCTTGGCGAACCAGCCCTGGTTCATTTCCAGGACATAGCGTACCGGCGCCTCGGAACAATGCGTGTTGGTGGTCTGCGGTTGCATGTCGACCAGGTTCACGATGCGTCCGTCATCGGCCACGAATGCGGCAGTGAGCGGCAGGATCGTGTTCTTCATCCAGAAGCACTGGGTGGTCGGTTCTTCGAACACGAACAGCATGCCTTCCTGTTGCGGCATCTCCTTGCGGAACATCAGGCCGATCTCGCGTTCGCGTGGCTGCTGCGCCACCTGGGCATCGATCTGGTACATCCCGGCGGTGAGGCGCACGCGCTGCAGATTCATCTGCGGTTCTTGAGCCAAGACGGGGGACATCGCCGTCAACGACAGGGCAAGAAGTGCAAAAAGGCGCTGGAACATGGACAACTCTTGAGTGAAACGATGGGTGCGGCCAATGAAGGAGGCCCGACCTTGAGGGAATCCGTTCGGGCCGCGAAGCTTACATCTTGCGGCTTGAGTTCGATGGGGCGCCCTTGCCAACGGCAGGTTGACAGCCCGCGATCGCCCACAAAAAAGCGCCCCGCAGGGCGCTTTCGGTGGACACGCAGGGGGAATTACTTCGCGCCCGGCATGTCAGGCGTGCCGCCTTGGGTCGAACGGCGCTTCTTGCTGCCGTCCTTGTTGCGACGGCGGGTGTCGCGCGTTTCGGCGCGTTGTTCGCCGCTCATGGCAGCCTTGTCGGTGCCGATCGCGCCGCCTTCGGGCGTCTTGGCGATGTCGCCGGCGGGTGCCTTCACCTGGCCTTGGGCCTTCGAGGACCTCTTAGCTTCGGCGCGCTGCTGTGACTTGCTATTGGTGGCGTTGCCTTGTTCCGGCGAGGTACCGGCCGGGTTCTGGGCGTACGCACCAACTGCGAACAGGCCGGCGATCATGACTGCGAGAATCTTGCTCATTACTGATTTCCTCATGGATGGTTGAAAACGCCTCCCGGCCAGCAGAAGGTCTGCCAACAACGAAGGCGCCAGATCTGCGGTTGACAGATGTCGAAGCCTTTGCCGGTTGCGTTTAAAATTCTACGGCTATTCAGCCGGCTGGGAACAAACTGTCTCCTAGCCGCCACTCCTCGCTAATTCTCCCCGGAGCTCCCGATCACATGCCAAGCTACCAGCACATCAAAGTCCCGACCGAAGGCCAGAAGATCACGGTCAACGCCGACAATTCTCTGAATGTGCCCGACCAGCCGATCATCCCGTTTATCGAGGGAGATGGCACCGGTCTCGACATCACGCCGGTGATGATCAAGGTGGTGGACGCGGCGGTGGCCAAGGCCTACGGCGGCAAGAAGAAGATCCACTGGATGGAGGTCTACGCCGGCGAAAAGTCCACCAAAGTCTACGGCCCGGACGTCTGGCTCCCCGAGGAAACCCTGCATGCCGTGCGCGACTACGTGGTTTCCATCAAGGGCCCGTTGACCACGCCGGTCGGAGGCGGCATCCGTTCGCTCAACGTTGCGTTGCGCCAGGAACTGGATCTCTATGTGTGCCTGCGCCCGGTCCAGTATTTCCAGGGCGTGCCCAGCCCGGTGAAGGAGCCGCACAAGACCAATATGGTGATCTTCCGGGAAAACTCGGAGGACATTTACGCCGGCATCGAATTCGAGGCCGAAAGCGAAAAGGCCAAAAAGCTCATCAAGATCCTGCAAGACGAATTCGGCGTCAAGAAGATTCGTTTCCCCAATACCTCGGGTATTGGCGTGAAGCCCGTTTCTCGAGAAGGCACCGAACGGCTAGTCCGAAAGGCATATCAATATGCCATTGACAATGACAAGTCGAGCGTGACCCTGGTGCACAAGGGCAACATCATGAAGTTCACCGAAGGTGGCTTCCGTGATTGGGGCTATGCCCTGGCGGCCAAGGAATTCGGCGCGGAACTCGTCGACGGCGGCCCGTGGATGAAATTCAAGAACCCGAAGAACGGCAAGGAAATCACTGTCAAGGACAGCATCGCTGATGCGTTCCTGCAACAGATCCTGTTGCGTCCGGCCGAGTACTCGGTGGTCGCGACGCTGAACCTGAATGGTGACTACATCTCCGACGCCTTGGCCGCCCAGGTCGGCGGCATCGGCATTGCCCCCGGCGCGAACCTGAGTGACACCGTCGCCATGTTCGAGGCCACCCACGGCACGGCGCCCAAGTACGCCGGCAAGGACTACGTCAACCCCGGCTCGGAGATCCTTTCCGCCGAGATGATGCTGCGCCACATGGGCTGGAAGGAAGCGGCCGACCTGATCATCAGCTCGATCGAGAAGTCGATCGCCAGCAAGAAGGTGACCTACGACTTCGCCCGCCTCATGGATGGCGCCACGCAGGTGAGCTGCTCGGGTTTCGGCCAGGTGATGATCGATAACTTATAGGCACCCCTTCATGACCCTTCTTGAACCGTAAAAAACCTAGGCATATCAAGGACTTAGGCGCGAATCGAAGGTCCAAGACGGTCAAAGTAAAATCTCTGAATTCCACTCCGTGCGAGGGGAATCAGAGGAAATTGCGGCAAATCCCCTCCGCCCTCTGCCACGTCAGAGGGGAACGGAAGGAACCTGCCGAAATGCCAGAGGTAAAACTCAAACTCACGCCGTCGCTCCTGAGCGCGGCCAAGCCCGATCCCAAGGGGTCTTACAAGATGTCGGACGGCTCGGTTGTGCCAGGGCTGTTCGCCCTGATCCAGCCAGCCGGCACAAAGTCGTTCGTCTTCAGCTTCACGCTCCATGGCAAGCGCAAGGAGGTAACGCTGGGCCGCTTCCCGAACGGGTTGTCGCTGGCGGAGGCCCGCGCGAAGGCCGTGGCGATGCGCGCTGATGTCGAGCGCGGCAAGGACCCAGCCGCAGCGACCAAAGCCGCGAAGGCGGCAGAGAAGGCCAAGCATGCGCCTCCGCCGCCTGAATCGGCGTTCGCCCTGTTCGCTGAGAAGTGGCAGACGGAACGCCTAGCAAAGCGCGCGGATAGCTACAAGGCGCAGATACAGAGCCGCCTTGACCGCTTCGTGTTCCCTGAGATCGGCCACAAGGCGCTCGCGGCAGTAACGCCACGCGACGTTCTAGCGATCATCGAGCCGCTCCAGATCGCCACGCCCAACACGGCGGAAGGCGTCCGCAAGATCGTCCAAGCAATCTACGACTACGCAATCGCAAAGCTGCTGGTCGAAACGAACCCTGCGCGACCGCTGCGCGGCATTGTTGACGTGCCGCCGTCTGAGGAGACGCCAAAGCTGAGTCCTGAGGAGTTGGGCCGGTTCTGGCAGACCTTGGACAAGCAGACCGGAGCGCATCGCACGACCATCGCTGCGGCAAAGTTCTTGGTCTACACGATGACCCGCAAGAACGAAACGCTGAAGGCAAAGTGGACGGAGTTCAACCTTGAGGCGGGCACCTGGACCATCCCCAAGGAACGCATGAAGAAGAAAAAGGAGCACATCGTTTTTCTCAGCCGCCAGGCAAAGGCATTGCTTGAGGAGCAGAAGGTCATCAGCGGCAAGCTGGAGTACGTCTTTCCATCCGCATTCCGCAACCACTGCCCGCTGGCCGAAGTGACGCTCAACCATCTGTTCAAGCGCATGGATATCCGTCCTGACTTTTCTCCTCATGGAACTCGAAGCACAACGGCATCCTTACTGCGCAATCTTCGTATCGAGTCCGTTGATCCGGACGGCGTGCGACGTGAGAAGCGCGTGGAATATGACGTGGTTGAGATGTTGCTCGCGCATACGATGACCGGCGTTGCTGGTCGCTATCAGCGCCAAGACCTATTCGAGGAGCGGGCAGAAGCCCTCCAGTTGCTGGCCGATGAGATCGACCGTCTTGCTGCGGCTGCGGCAAAGCCAGAGGAGGCAAAGCAACCAGCCGCGCAACCTGCGGCAGAGGAGGCGACGACATGACGAACCGACGACCAACCGCTGTCCTTCGCAACAACGAAGCGCAGCAGCAGCCCACAACCAAGGCCACCCACACGGGTGGCTTTCTTTTTGCCCGAACGATTCCTATGACCACCCCACTGATTACCCTCTCTGCGCCCGCAGTCGTCACCGTCATCGTCGCCAGCAATGCCGACGACAGCAGCAAGTTCGATGTGCTCGTTGACGGTGAGGCGTTCGATTCGTTCGGCACCTTCGCAGCCGCAATGCGCGATGCCCTAAGCATCTTCAACGCGCGTGTCGAACTGCTCCATTGACATAGGGTTCGTCCCATCACACCGCGTTCTGACGAGGCAGCTAGTATGTAGGCACACCAGCGGCAGTCTCTTCAGTTGAGAGGCCGGAACGATAGGGCTGAGGCCGCTGGTGAACACGGTTGGCTAAGCCAACGGGACGCACCCCAGAGCCCGGACCGATTTGATTCCCTTAACAGGGCAAATCCGTCCGGGCTTTTCTTTTGCTTGGTCGGTTCTGCTCCTCACCACAAAGGACCAACCGTGAAACCGGAAAATGAACAAATCAAGCCGCTCGACCTCATAGCACTTGCTTACCTCATGGACTACACGTCCGATGGCGGCGGCGATGGCTACCAACGCATCGTCAACTATGGGTATCGCGTAGCAAGCATGATGGTCATTGCGCGAGAGCCGTATGTTGCCGCGGCAGATGACGAGTCCGCGCAATGAAACATCACCTACCGCCCGAAGGCTTCGCGCGCAGACCGCAGGTGCTTGCCGCGACCGGCTTCTCCAAATCCACGCTGAGACGCCGCATGCTCGCTGGCGACTTCCCCAAGCCCGTTGCCCTTGGACCGCGCATCGTCGGATGGGATGTCGCGGCGGTGCGCGGCTGGATCGTAGCCCGAACCGGCGCTGTGTAGAGGGCTGTGGCGAGGCCTGTAGCGCGTTGTACGGGCGTGTTTCGGGCGACGGCGACGGCGGAGGTAGGGCGCCGCGCTCGCGCGTCCTACGCGGGCCACGTTCGCGAACGGTCACGCGTTACTAGCGGGAACTTCGACCCGTAGGAGCGGCGCGTGCTATCGGCGCAGACGATGCGTTTCCCCTCGCAGTTCCCTCCGTCTGCCGCGACACACGATGAGGGCGCGGCAAAAGGCAATCGGCAGAAGGCAACGTTCATCGCTGAATGAAAGAAGCCGCCCATGGTACGCGACCAAAGGCGGCTTCAGTGTCCGTCCAATGCCGACCACACACAGGCGCGGTGTAGCCAGGTGCGCAGACGGTCCGACGATACCTGCGCCGCGAGTGTCCTGTTGATGTCCTCTCGCGAGTGGACACCAAAAAGCGGGCCTTAATAGAGGGCTATGACCAATCCCAATTTCAAGTGCGTCGTCAAACCAGAGCTAATCGAGCCAGCGCGCGAGGCCGCGCGCCGATGTGGTTTGGATGGATCAAGCGAATACATACGCATCGCGTTTGAGTATCTGGTTGAGCATGGCCTACCGCCAGAGTTTATTGGCCGTCGCGCCCGATTGAAGGTTGGCCGACCGGCGCGCGAGGAGGCAGCTATGCGTCGATAGCAATTGCCGCGCTGCCGCGCACTAGAAAGAACCTCAGAAAGAAAGGGCCCTTGCTGGGACGGCGTCAATTACCGTAAGAGGTCTTTCTATTATGCCTAAGGATGGAGTGTCCGAGCCAAGAATCTATTACCCGGACGCGAGCTATACATGGGACGACATACCGCCTGAATGGAAGGGCAATATCACCGATGGGCGCATTCTGGTCGACATCGCTGATTGCGTAAAGTTCGAAGCAAGCAGGGAAAATGATCCGTTTGCCGATGATGTTGAGCTTCGAAGCAAGCGAGTCAAATTGGCTTCGGGCATCTGGTCCAAGCTGAGCCAAGAACAAATGGCCTTCGCACGTTCGCTTGACGCTGCGAAGGTCAAAAGCAAGATGGACGCGACTGCCGCGGCACTCCTCAAGGAGCGTGACCCGAACGAGGTCAATCCAGCCCTCAGGGGATACACCGGCACCTCATCAATCGACACGAAGCCCAAGGACTGGGTGTACGCAGTCGTTAGAAAGGGCATCGAGTATTACCACATAGCAGACCCATATCGTGCTTATCCAGCAAAGGTCATGGATGAGCGCGTCAACCAATTCCTTTGGGAGAAGAACGGCAACAAGAAGATCAAGCCATCTGTGTCGCATCTCAGCCGCGCCGAATTCGAGGTGAAGAAGTTTGCCGATGACCCGACAAAGGCAGTCCTGTTTCGGGACATGGACGATGATCTTGTTTTGAACCAATGGCGGCCATACGTTATGCCGCCTCGACCAGCAGAAGACAGATTCGAGATTGTGAAGTTTGTCGAGGATTGGTTAGACCTGATCTATCCAGGCCGCAGAGAGTTCATCATCAAGTCGTGGGCACACGCCTACCAGCGCCCAGCCGAGAAACAGAATGTCGGCTTCGTGTGGGGCGGCAATCAAGGCATCGGCAAAGACACGCTGCTCACGATAGGCTTCCACGTGCTGGCGAGTCAGCGGCGGGTGTCCAATATCAAGCACAACCAGTTGGACGGCAACTTCGAAGAGTTCTTGCTCAATCCGATCATCATCGTCAACGAGTTCCATCAGTACAAGGGTGACGATGGATTGATGATCGTTCGGTTCAAAGCGTACTGCGCCGCACCACCAAATGAGTTTCTGATCGACATCAAGTACAGCTTGCTTCGTCGGGTGCGCAATATCCACCGCGTTCATATCACAACGAATATGGAGGACCGCTTCAAGCGCGAGAACGGCGACCGCAGGTTTTACGTCATGAAGAGCCACGCGACGAAAGAGCAGGTGCGCGAATTCGTGGGAGGGAGAATTGGGCCGCAAACAAACCTTGCGTCGTGGATCGAAGATGGTCGCGGCGATGCGTTCGCGCACTACTTGATGACCGTTGATTTGACCGGCTTTGATCCGAGTCGCCTGCCGCCTGATGCGGAGGACTATGACGAAGTACAGAAGGGCTTTGCTATTCAGCCCGCATTGGCCGCTGCGCTGGACGAGATTGCCGCCACCTTTGGTCAACGCGAAGTCGCGGCTGAGTTGCGCAAATCGCTCTCTGATATGGAGATGGAGGATTGGCCTGAATTCGTCTCAAGCCAGCAACTGATGCACACGAACGCCTACTATGACTTTGATGTTGACGGTAAGCCGCTCAAGCAGTTTGTGTCAAACCAAGGTTGGCTGAACATCGAGATGAGTACTGCCGGGTATCAGGAGATTGTGCGAGAGGATGGCCGCACGCAATTCAAGTCCACGAGAAAGCCGAAGAAGGCAGATGGCATTCGCGCTGCTACCTCACGTCTGTTCATCCGCAAGGACAGGATATTGCCGGGCGAAAAGGTTGTTGCGATGCGCGAGCGGGCTAAAGAGTTCTTGAACGTGCTGACTGACTATTGGGAGACGACTGCTGGATTCGCGACGTATGTTGATAAGAAGAAGGACTGGTACGACGCTCCGGGCATGGAGGATGCCGCGGCAGACAAGAACTATCAAGATCGAAAGAAGAAAAATTCGGCCTGATGCCTATGTCGCGTGCTCTTGTTAAGGGTGACGGGGGTTACGGGCGGGTTAACAGGCGAATGGGTGTTTTTCCCTTAGAAATTAACGACTTAACATGTTTCGGGGTTAGCGGGGATGGGGGATAGGGTGTGTCAACTTCTAAAAAAAACGCCGCCCCTCGGACATCAGTTAGGACATTCTTTTTTTAACTTAACTTTTTTCTTTATCCCTTTATCCCTCTATCCCTATGTGGAGCTAAACAGCTGATTCCTAACGATTTTCAGAAGGGTTAACTGAGGGTTAACTGTGTGGCGGCAGACACCCTGACCTAACCCTAAACAGTGTTGCGGCTGAGCTTAGGCTGTTTTCAACAGTGATCACAGTTATCCCTCGCTTGTGTGTGCGGCAGACACGGACACAACTGCCAAGCTATCCTTCGTCGTCTTAATTCAGGCAAATAAACGGAGCAAAGGAGCGTCAAATATGAGCAGCGATAGCGCATACAAAGGTTGCTCCTTTGACCCGCAAAAGTTCGCCACACGCGGTCTTGCCGAGGAGCACCCAACCTCTTTCCAGACCTACGTGGATCTGCGCCTGCGCGGCATATCTCAGGATTTGGCCTTGATCGAAGCATTCGAGATGATCCGGCTGGGCATTGACCTATCGAACATCAGCACTCTCACGCTGGCGATTGAGACGAATCCCTTTGTGCGGCAGAGGATTGATGCCGCGTTGGAGGCAGCCAGCATCAAGACTGACTTGTGGAGCGAGAAGCGTGCTGTCCATAAACTCCTGAAGATGGTTGAAGACCCATCCGTGCGCGATGGCGTTCGACTCCAAGCAATCGACAGACTGAACATCCTCTGCGGCTACGTGGTACTGGAGGACGATGTCAACGACCGCCCATCGGCAGGCAGCAGCCTCAAGGACTACCAGCGCGCACACGAAGAATGGGTTGCTGCTGGCGGAGTGGCTCACTGATCATGGCCGCGGCAATAACCAAGAAGCGCCTCTACAGGCCCATGCGCCAGGATGAGTATGTAGAGGTACTCAAGACGCACGGGCGGCGAGTAGCGAACCGCGTTGCCCTTGCTCACCTGCCCAAGAGTCATCGCACCCTCCAAGACTTCTATCTCTGCTATGCGCCAGAGACTGGCCTCTCAGAAAACGAAATGTGCTGGACCGGACTCATCAACAAGTTCGATCCGACAGGCTGGTTCTCGCAATACGCACCGGGTAAGCCACGTGAGCTTCACCCAGCGCCAGAGGGTATGGCCGAGAGCGAAGGCGCATCAGTGGGCGCAATGTCGGTGATCCCGAAGGCAGAGCCAGAGCCAATCGCAGAACCCAACGACACCGAAGCCAGCCGCGCGCTGGATGCCGAGATTGACGCGCTGTTCGACAAGTTCATCAATGCGTCGACAGCAAGCGACCTCTCCGCAGATATCCTGGCGGCATCTACGCGACTGCTCGGAACGAAGTTGTTCGCGGCGGACACGACCCAGCAAGACATCGCAGGCTGGATTGCCGATGGGATCAAGGGGCACGCGTGATGACCAAGCAGATCATTTCCATGTCGATGGCGCGGCAGATGAAGCGACCATTCGCCGGTCCGATGCTTCGCGAGCAGCGCGGCAAGTGGTCGATGGAAGAGCGCGAGTGGCTTGCGATGAACTATGACGTTGTGCCCGATGCCGAATACGCAGCGTACATCGAGCGTCAGCGCAGGGCGGCGAGGTCAGGCTTGGAGAAGGCCGTTGAGGCGGTCAAGGAACGCATCGCTGATGTTGTCGGTGGTCCTGCTGCGGCTCCTGTCGCACCAAAGAAGCAAAGGCCGCAAGCACCTGCGGCTGCTCCAACCGTCGATCCTCGCAAGCGGACATTCTTCACGTAGGTCACGCGTTCCCCTCCGGAACCTATGTGTCCATCTGACGCGCTCGCGTCGGCATGTGCTTAGCCCCTGTTTTCCCCTCCGTCTGCCGATCCTGTTCGGGCCGTTTGACAGAGGCGTTTTCGACCCGGAGGCAGGTTCGGCTATTCCCGGCGCGGAAAGTCGGCTGAAACAGGTGTTTGCGGGCCTTGTCACAGACTTCTGCCACAGCCCCTCCGCGCCGACCTCGACAGACCCGGCGCGACGTTCGCGCGAACGGAGTGTCCGGAGCGTTTCGCGCTTGTGTTCGCGCCCCTGCCGAACGCTTTGACGCTGGGCGGACACCATTGGGCCGGTGCGCCGACAAAACACCCTCGCAGGACATTGCACCTGTAGCAGGATAAGGCTTCGACGCGCCCTAGGTTGCCTCTGGATCGGGCAGCTTTCAGCCCCACCCTCATCGGTGGGGTTCTTTTCTTCTGGAGTACGCATGACCACACGGAAGCAAGTTCGCGATCAGATCATTGGAGCAACGATGGCGGCAGGGATCGACCCGACTGTCTATGGCGTCGCACGCGCAAAGATGATGGTTAAGGCCGTCCAGCGCGGCATCGATTGCGCCGACACCATCGCAACCATCGTCAGAGCAAGGGACTCCGCTGACCCGGCATCGCAAGAGATTGCGAACAGACTCATGGCGAACAAGGAGTTCGTGAAGGCGATGGCTGTTGCCGTCGAGGGCATCTTGGCCGATGTGAAGAAGCTTGCTGCGGCTCAGCCCACCGCCGCCACTGCTGCTGCGGCAAACGCCGATCCGGACCAGACCAATCCGAATGCCGCTCCCGTCGATCAAGAGCAACATGGTGCCGACTACCCGGAGAGCCCAAGCGCAAACCACGTGGACGACCCGAAGCGCGGTAGCGGAATGCCAGGCGCAGACGCGGCTATCACCGGCACGTTCGCCACATACCTCGCAGACAACGCCGCACCGGACATCGAACGCCGCGCCGCTCAGTCGGCAGACGCCGAAGCCGCAGCCAACCGCCGCACCGCAGTCGCATCCGCGAACACGCCGGAGGACAAGACCAGAGCAGCATTCGGCCTTCCACCACGCCCAGACGCGCCGAGCAGCTTGGATGCGTTCTATGAAGAGAGCGAACCTGCGCGCAAAGATCGGCCATACGACCGCTGAGGAGAGCCGCGCCATGGAAGCAACTTGGGTTCCGTTCTCCGAACTCACAGAGGAGGATCGCACGATGATGGCCGTCGCAGCAGCAAAGCGCCGCGCGATCTTGGATGAGCGCGAAGGACATCCACCGGACGCGACACCGATCGACGTTGACTCTCCACTCAATGCGCATCGCATCGAGCAGGGCGGCGGCGTCCGTGTTCGTCTTGCTGCCTGATCTGCCGCGCAGCCATGTTCGACTTCGAACAGAACGAGTCAGACGCAAAGCCGTACAGGGCATCCCTGCTTGGCTTTGTGCTCGCTGTCTCCACGGATGGGAATGATGGCGAGCTTGAGCAGCATCGACTAACGTCACTTCGCATCAGCCGCATAGGCACGACTGATACGAAGGGCGGCATTCAGATGCTCACCTTCTACGGCGCTTCTCTCATCGATGCTGTTCTTGCCGCCCAAGAAGCAGGCCTTGAATTCGAATCCCTCGCGATGTCCGAACCATCCGGCAAGGTCAATCGCGTCTACGTCCAATCACGCGCCATCACTGCCGCTGCGGCAGAGTCTGATGACGCAATCTCGTTCAGGGCGACGCTGGGCGGCAAACACGGAACTGGTGTGCTGTTCATCCACCAGCCGTTTGACGATGACGACGATGACGACAACTATCTGCCGATCATGGAGGCACGCATCGGCAGGAGCGATGAATCAATCCTCGTTGCTGGCGAAAACGTCTACGCATGCATCGAGGTGATCAAGCGCAACTTTGACGTGAGCCGCGTTGTCTTCGAACAGCCTGCGCAGAAGCGGCCACGTGAAAGGCACGCGTCTCCTTGGAAGCAAGACCAATGACGGTTGTCCTTCGTCGGACACCTTTCACCGCAGCCGAGCGCGAGCTTGTCGCGGAGGCCGTGCTCACCGGCAATGTCCCTGACTTTCTACCTGAGCTTGAGGGGATCGCGTTGACGATTGCCGAGAGCTTGCCTGCGTTGTTGGCGAAGGCACGCCTGCCGGACACGAGCGCGAACCGCAGACTGGTTGTCGACATGGTATTGGTCAGATGGGGCCAGCCGCGTGGACCACGTCCAAGCAAGAGCTACAGACGACTGGCCTAAGCAGATGAAGCCGCGCCTCTTGACCCTCAGGCTCACCGACACTCAGGTCGCGGCAACGCTGCGCTCACTCGACTTGGACGACACACCGCCGAATCGTCAACGCGCGGTGGACGCTCTCGCCAGCCGCCTCCTCGCTCCGCCGCCGTTCGCCTCGCAGTCCGTGCTCAAAGCCGCAGACAGGGGCGGCAGATTCCGGCATGGGAGGCGCAAGTAAACTGGATGCTCGCGTGGCTCGCGGTCTTTGCCTTGATGGCGATAGCCGCAGCGATGCTTGTCGTGACGGCGCTTGTGGCTTCGTCATAGGTTATTCGCTCGAACCTATGACCGCAGGCGGCATCGTGCTTTGCCGTGTGCGGCGCTGAACTCCCCTCCGAAAGACCCGCGCCAAACATCGGCTTGCAGCAAGGCCGCAGCGTCCCTGATGCCCCATGCTGGCATAAATTTGGATGAATGGCCTACTCGATAATGCTCCCAGCGATGTTGCGGCAGAGGGCTCTGCCCACTGGCGCTTCACAGATCATGGACCCGCTATGAAGCGGAAAGAACTTTTAGGTTACTGAGCCACATGCCAACGCTTCACTGGGTAGGAAAAGACAAAGTCGTTAATCATCATCATGACGTCGCGTTCAGACTGCTAGATAAGAAGTACGAATTTAAAGCGGACGCCTCCGCACCTCCTAACTCCGGAGATAACCGAATCATCCATGGAGATAACCTGGAGGTTTTGAAAAGCTTGCTTCCTGAATTTGAGGGTAAGGTCAACTGCATCTATATTGACCCGCCCTACAACACAGGCAACGAGGGTTGGGTTTATAACGATGCAGTCAATGACCCGAAAATGCGGCGTTGGTTGGGCAATGTGGTTGGTAAAGAAGGCGAGGACTTGAGTCGTCATGACAAATGGCTTTGCATGATTTACCCTCGTCTCAAGCTCCTTCATCGGTTGCTTGACTCGAGTGGCGTGATCTTCGTCAGTCTTGATGAAAACGAGATAAATCACTTTCGTCTGCTGATGAACGATATCTTCGGCGAAGCGAACTTTTTGGCTCAAATCATCGTTCAGTCAAACAAGCGTGGCCAGACCTATAAGCAGATTGCGAAGACGCACGAATATCTACTTTGCTTTGGCAAATCTTCGCTTTCGGAATTGGGCGAGTTGTCGACCGAGGGTACTAATCTTCCGAATAAGGACAAATTCGGCCCCTACTCGGCGCGGGAGTTGCGAAACCGTAACCCGAAGTTTGGCCGATTCAATCGTCCGAACCTTTTCTATCCAATCTACGTGCGGCCCGGCGAAGTGGATGAAGAGGGCAACTACTTTGCTTCGCTTGAGAAGCACGCAGACTCAATTGCCATTGAGCCGTTCAACAGTGAAGGCATTGAAAGCTGCTGGCGATGGGGTGACCCAAAGGTAAAGAAGGCCACGGAACCGTCCACCACGCAATATCTGTTTGCGAGGCAAACCCGCGAGGGCGGGTGGCGCGTATTTGAAAAATATAGAAAAGAGAGCGTCAAGGCGAAGTCTATCTGGTTTGACACTAAGTACATTAGCGAGCAGGGCACTACTGAGCTTGGTCGCCTGGGGCTGGGTCAGGCCTTTGAGTTCCCAAAGCCCGTTGACCTCATTGTGGACTGCCTTGAGCTGTGCGATAACGATGAGGCCATTGTCTTGGACAGCTTCGCAGGAAGCGGCACGACAGCTCAGGCAGTACTGAAAAGCAACGCCCAAGATGGGGGTAGCCGAAAGTTTATTCTTTGCGAGACGATGGATTACGCCGAGACGGTCACGGCCGAACGAGTGCGTCGGGTAATTAATGGATTTGGTGAGAATGCTAAGGGTGCGGCGCTTGGTGGCTCCTTTAGCTTTTACGAATTGGGTCCCGCCCTTTTCAACGAAGAAAAAAATCTCAATGAAGAAGTAGGCGAGGCCGCGATAAGGGAATATGTGGCCTATACGGAGAACATTCCACCAGAGGAGAAAGTTGATCAGAACGTTGGAAGGCCTGCTTCAAAAATCAGCCCCTACGCACTGGGAGCCACCGAAACAGCGCTCTGGATTTTCTACTATGAGCGCGCGCGAGTAACAACGCTCAATTTGGATTTTCTCGCAAGTCTCAACATCAATGCCTTATTAGCCGCAGGTGGAAGGCGCCCCGAACTGTTTGTGATCTACGCAGACAAGTGCGCCTTAGATAAAGATTTTTTGTATAGTCACGGTATTACGTTCAAACGCATTCCGCGTGACATCACCCGATTTTAAGAACCTCGGCGGCATAGATTATGGAACTTAAAGACTACCAAGCCGACGTTCTCTCGGACCTAAGCTCTTATTTGCAAACACTTCTTGATTTCAAGGGTCACTTGAGCAAGTCGTTCACCGACTACTGGAAAAACCGAGGTGTACTGAATCAGTCATATAAGAATAACATTCAGGAGGTGCCTCATGTCTGCGTGAAGGTTCCCACTGCTGGTGGCAAAACGTTCATTGCGGTGAATGCGCTGGACAGAATATTTACTGCTTTTGCTGAGTACAACCCGACAAAGCCAAAGTTTGTAGTCTGGTTGGTCCCGTCGCTGACTATTCTTGAGCAAACGATCAAGAATCTTGCAAACATTGATCATCCGTATCGTCAGCGTCTGAACGATCTCTTTCAAGGTCGAGTTCAAATCTACGAGAAGACAGACGTTCTGCAAGGTGCCGGTTTCAATGCAGACTCCGTGAGAGAGCAGTTGTCTGTCGTTGTGATGTCGTTTGATTCATTGAAGGCAACTAACAAGGAAAATCGCAAGGCTTATCAGGAAAACGGGTATCTGGCTTCGTTTTTGTCGGACGGCTCGCACGATGACTCACTACTGCCTGAGTACGACAAGTCGTCGCTCATCAATGTCATCCGCACGCTGAATCCTGTGGTCGTTGTAGATGAGAGTCACAACGCGGAGAGTAGCTTGTCATTGGACATGCTTCGCAACCTTAACCCAAGCTTTATTTTTGACCTCACTGCCACACCCCGAGACAACAGCAACATCATCAGCTACGTGGACGCGCTCCGCCTTAAAAAGCAGAACATGGTGAAGTTGCCCGTGATTGTGGCGAACCAGCGCAGTCAAGAAGACGTGATCATGGCCGCGCTAAATATGCGCAGACAACTAGAAGTGCTGGCAAAGGCAGCGCAGGCCAATGGCGCTGGGTACATCCGACCCATTGTCCTCTTCCAGGCGGAGCCCAAGAATAAGGATGACACGACGACCTTCGAAAAGGTCAAGAAAATTCTCGTCGATCTCAATATCCCACCAGAGCACATCGCAATAAAAACATCAGCGGTGAATGAGCTAAAGGATGTTCAGTTACTGGAGAAGAGTTGCCCGGTCCGCTACATCATCACGGTGAACGCTTTGAAGGAGGGCTGGGACTGCCCCTTTGCCTACATCTTAGCGACGCTTGCCAACAAATCGTCGGTGGTGGACGTAACACAGATTTTGGGGCGTGTGCTGCGTATGCCGTACACGCGGAAGCACAGCGCTGAGCTTTTGAATTTGAGCTACGTCTTTACTGCTTCCAGCCAGTTCCAAGCCACTCTCAATCAAGTGGTGGCCGCCCTCAACAAGGCGGGGTTCTCAAAGCGCGACTATCGGGAACTGGATGTGGCGTCCTTGCCGTTGCCGGAAGTCGCTCCTTCGGTCACCGATACCAAGGACATGTTTAATGAAGGCACATCCGACGAGTCAGCCACCGACGATGCGGCGGCGCTCGGACTCGACACAGGAAAGCTGGACTCGCAATGGGAAGAAGTCGCAGTAAAGATTGAGCAGGGTCAATCTGTTGGTTTGCAGGAAAATCCTGTAGAAATGTCGAGCCTCACCACCATTGCTGCCATCCAAGAGCAGGCGCTGGTTCGGGCACAGGAATTTGAGGATCAAGCGCTACTGGCAGACACACAAGACTGTCCCGAAGAGTTAAAGGCGCACATGAACGAGCACAAAATTAAGCCAAAGTTCGAAGATGCCACTACTCTTTTAAAGCTTCCTCAGTTCTTCTTAAAAATCCCATCTACGGGCGGTTTTTTTGATTCCGGAGATACTTGGCAAAAGCTGGCAAAGGAGAATCTCCTTAGCGACTTTGTTTTAGCCAATCTTGACGCGACTGTTAACTTCAGCGCGATCGATTCGGAGGTCTATTCGGTTGATGCCGAGGAGATTGGCAAGGGTGAAAGCGCTCTAGCGTTCAAGGCCATCAAGAAAACCGAGAAGGAAAAGCTCAACCAAATCATCCGCGGCCAGCCTTCATCGGGTCAAGTTAGGTCCATAGTGTCGAGGCTTTTTAGCCTAATCGGGAAGAATACCTTCTATCCGATTGAAGACAATGACGTAAAAATCTATCTCTCTCGCATCGTTCAAGCGATGAGCGCAGAACAGCGTTCGGATTGTCTTGAGCGAGATTATTCGTATGTGAAGGTCATAAAGGAAAAGATACAAAGCTTGGCGAACGAATTTGCTGAGAAGGAGTTCGGGAACTGTCTAGCAATCCAGAAGATCAAGCTCCAACCAAGTTTTTCTTTCCTCAAGAGCATCACCCCCAGCGACAACGCCCCTTCGATCAGCAAGAGCCTGTACGTTACAGAAGGTGGGTTGAATAACCTCGAGGCTAAAGTTATTCGCGGCGTTGCTGAATTGGAGAATATAGTTTGGTGGCATCGTAATCTTGAGCGCGGAAAGGGTTTTGTTCTCAATGGTTTCATTAACCATTACCCTGATTTTGTCGTCCTGACTCAAGGCAAAACCATTATTTTGATTGAGACGAAGGGCGATGATCGTGACAATTCTGATTCAAAAGACAAACTAAAACTTGGCCGCGCTTGGGCGGACCATGCCAATCAATTAACACACGAAACTGGCTTTCGCTATCATTACATGATGGTTTTCGAAAGTAATCCGATTGCTGGAGCGATGACGACCGGCGAGGCGCTCAAGTTGGTTGAGCAGCTTTGATCTGGGGGGGGGGCTGCGCGTGAGACGTTCGATGGCGAATGCTTCGTGCTGGATCAGAAAACGCACGAGGGGCACAGCCTGCAAACAGAAACGCCGGTCGCTCTGGACCACCGCCTGCAAGGCCATCCAGCACAGATGGCCTACGTTGCTACAAGTGGGCGGCTCCGTGTGCTTGTGCATTCCGCCGCCCGCGTAGGAGCCCTCGCACGGCTGCGGCTAGTAGGTAGACCTGCCCGACACGATCCGGACGCGCTCCGAGCGCTGCCTCGCGAGGCGGCTACACGACTCCTACCGCCCGCCGCGCGCCGACTTCGCGACTAGGGCCTGTGTACGGATCGGCGGGCCGCGACGGAGGGGGCGGCAAAACGATCCTCCGAACACGGCGAGGGGCTTCCGGAGGGGAACAGGTCTAGGCGCCACCTCCGTCAGGTGGAACCATAGGTTCTGATCGAGAACATGTGAGACAAGTGTTGCCGGCGTTCGTCGGCAACCACCGCTCAAGACACCCCGGTGGCCCGCAAGGGACCGGGGTTTTTTTGTGAACATTCAGTCCACCCGTGCCGTCTTTCACGCGACCCGGCCCTTGTTATGTCGGGAAGACGCCACCAATTCCTCTTGGGCCGGCATGGCGCTTGCTCGATCTATAGAATCATTTTTATGGCAACCAGAATCCCCTCGACTCCGAAAACGCCCCCCGTGCGCAAGCCGGCGCGCGACGACGGCGACGCGGTCGTCCTGGAGCGGCGCCCGCAGAAAACCGCACCACCGCAGATGTACCAGGTGGTCATGCTCAACGACGACTACACCCCGATGGAGTTCGTGATCGTCGTGATCCAGGAATTCTTCAACAAGGACCGCGAGACCGCGACCCAGATCATGCTCAAGATCCACCTCGATGGCCGGGGTGTGTGCGGCGTGTTCTCGCGCGACCTGGCGGCGACAAAGGTCAATCAGGTGATGGAAGCGGCGGCCCAGGCGGGCCACCCATTGCAGTGCGTCAGCGAACCCGTTGAATAAATTGCAATCCAACCCATCTGGCACCTATTTACAGCAAGGCAAAAAGGAAATCACATGATTGCCCAAGAACTGGAAGTCAGTCTGCACATGGCCTTCGTGGAGGCCAGGCAGCAGCGCCACGAGTTCATCACCGTGGAGCATCTGTTGCTCGCCCTGCTGGACAACCCAAGTGCCGCCGAGGTGCTGCGGGCCTGCTCTGCGAACGTCGACGACCTGCGGGCCTCGTTGACCAACTTCATCAAGGACAACACGCCGCAGGTCGCGGGCACGGACGACGTGGACACCCAGCCGACGCTGGGCTTCCAACGCGTCATCCAGCGCGCCATCATGCATGTGCAGTCCACCGGCAACGGCAAGAAGGAAGTGACGGGCGCGAACGTGCTGGTCGCGATCTTCGGCGAGAAGGACTCGCATGCCGTGTACTACCTGCACCAACAAGGGGTGACGCGCCTCGATGTGGTGAACTTCATCGCCCACGGCATCAAGAAGAGCGATCCGCCGGAAGCCGCCAAGGGCAGCAGCGAATCGTCCTCCAACGAGAGCGAGGACAACGGCGGCGAGAAGAACGAGAAGTCTTCGCCCCTCGAGCAGTTCACCCAGAACCTCAACCAGGCGGCCAAGGACGGCAAGATCGATCCACTGATCGGGCGCGACTACGAAGTCGAGCGCGTGATCCAGATCCTGTGCCGCCGGCGCAAGAACAACCCGTTGCTGGTCGGTGAGGCCGGCGTGGGCAAGACGGCGATCGCCGAAGGCCTGGCCTGGCGCATCACGCAGGGCGAAGTGCCGGAAATCCTGGCCGAGTCGAACGTGTTCTCGCTGGACATGGGCGCGCTGCTGGCTGGCACCAAGTACCGCGGTGATTTCGAGCAACGCCTGAAGGGCGTGCTCAAGTCGCTGAAGGACAAGCCGAACGCGATCCTGTTCATCGACGAAATCCACACGCTGATCGGCGCCGGTGCGGCATCGGGCGGCACGCTGGACGCATCGAATCTGCTGAAGCCGGCGCTGTCGAGCGGCGCGCTGAAGTGCATTGGCGCGACAACGTTCACCGAATATCGCGGCATCTTCGAGAAGGACGCGGCACTGTCGCGGCGCTTCCAGAAGGTCGACGTGGGCGAGCCGACCGTGCAGGAAACTGTTGAAATCCTCAAGGGTCTCAAGTCGCGCTTCGAAGAGCACCATGGCGTGAAGTACGCGGTGGCGGCCCTGCAGGCTGCGGCCGAGCTGAGCGCCAAGTACATCAACGACCGTCACCTGCCCGACAAGGCGATCGACGTGATCGATGAGGCCGGTGCTGCCCAACGGATCCTCGCGCCGAACAAGCGCAAGAAGACCATCAGCAAGACCGAGGTCGAGGACATCGTCGCGAAGATCGCGCGCATTCCACCGGCCAACGTCAGCAACGACGACCGCGGCAAGCTGCAGAACATCGAGCGCGACCTCAAGAGCGTGGTGTTTGGCCAGGACAAGGCACTCGAAGTGCTGGCCTCGGCGGTCAAGATGGCGCGTTCGGGCCTCGGCCGTGCGGACAAGCCGATTGGCTCGTTCCTGTTCAGCGGCCCGACCGGCGTTGGCAAGACCGAGGCGGCGAAGCAACTGGCCTACATCATGGGCATCGAGCTGATCCGCTTCGACATGTCGGAGTACATGGAACGCCATGCGGTGAGCCGGCTGATCGGCGCGCCTCCGGGCTACGTCGGTTTCGACCAGGGCGGCCTGTTGACCGAGGCGATCACGAAGAAGCCGCACGCGGTGTTGCTGCTCGACGAAATCGAGAAGGCGCATCCGGACATCTTCAATGTGCTGCTGCAGGTGATGGACCATGGCACCTTGACCGACAACAACGGGCGCAAGGCCGACTTCCGCAACGTGATCATCGTGATGACCACCAATGCGGGTGCCGAGACCATGAACAAGGCGACCATCGGCTTCACCAACCCGCGCCAGCAGGGCGATGAAATGGGCGACATCAAGCGCCTGTTCACGCCGGAATTCCGCAACCGGCTGGATGCGATGGTGAGCTTCAAGGCGCTGGACGAGCAGATCATCCTGCGCGTGGTCGACAAGTTCCTGCTGCAGCTGGAAACGCAACTGGCCGAGAAGAAGGTCGATGTCACCTTCACCGACGTGCTGCGCAAGCACCTGGCGAAGAAGGGCTTCGATCCGCTGATGGGCGCCCGCCCGATGCAACGCCTGATCCAGGACACGATCCGTCGTGCGCTGGCCGACGAGTTGCTGTTCGGACGCCTGATCGACGGTGGCCGCCTCACGGTGGACCTCGACGACAAGGAAGAAGTGGTGCTCGACATCACGCCGCTGCCGAAGAAGGAAGGCAAGTCGAAGCCTGAAGCCGAGGAAGCGGCGACCGGCTGATACGATCCCAGCGCTCGGACCCAAGGTCGGTAGCATTCGCTCCCGACCTTTTTCTTTGCCGCCTGCGACCTACTGCCTTGAACCTGCCCGAACTCAGCCACGAATGGAAGACCGGCCTCTCGCTGGCCTGGAGCGGCTATATCGCGGTGCTGTCGGTGTGGATCGTGATGCAGAAGCGCGCGCCAGTGTCGACGCTGGGGTGGATCCTGTCGCTGGCGTTCATCCCCTTCGGCGGTTTCGTCATCTACTACTTCCTGGGGCCGCAGCGGCTGAGGAAGCAGCGGATCAAGCGCTTGCGCAGCCGGGTCAGTTCCTACAGCACGGACGACCTGGCGCGGCTCGGGCATGTCGTGCAATCGGCGCCGCCGGCATTGCGCCAGATGGCGGCGCTGGGCACTGCCGCATGCGGCCTACCGGTGTCGAGCGCCAAGTCGGTCGACCTGCTGTCGGGCGGTGCGCAGACCTTCGACGCGATCTTCGAAGCCATCGCGGCGGCGCGCCACCATGTGCACATCGAGTACTACATCTTCGAGCCCGACCACATCGGCACCGCGTTGCGCGACCTGCTGATCCGCAAGGCGAAGGAGGGCGTGGCGGTGCGCCTGCTGCTGGATGCGCTGGGCTCCAAGCGGATCGGGCGCAAGTTCATGGCGCCGATGCTGGAGGCAGGCATCCACGTGGCGCTGTTCCACGACACGCGCATCGGCCGGCGGCTGCGTCCGGTGACCAACTACCGCACCCACCGCAAGATCGTGGTGTGCGACGGGCTGGTGGGTTTCACCGGCGGCGTCAACATCACGGATGCGGAGGACAGGCGCACGCGCCCCGATGCGTACCACGACGTGCATGTGCGCATCGAGGGCACGGCGGTGCGCTGGCTGCAGATCACCTTCATCGAGGATTGGACCTACGCCACGGGAGAGCACCTGCGGCAACTCCATGAAAAGTTGGTCGACCTGATGCCGGAGGTCGAGCCCGGCGAGATCCCGGTGCAGATCGTCACGAGCGGGCCGGACAACTCGCTGGAGGCGATCCATCGCGTGCACTTGTCCGCGATCAACTCGTCGACGCACCGGGCTTGGCTCACCACGCCGTATTTCGTGCCGGGCGAGCCGGCGCTGATGGCGCTCACCAGTGCGGCGCTGCGCGGCGTGGATGTGCGCGTGCTGGTGCCGCGTCGCAGCGATTCCCTGATCGTGAGCGCCGCCGCGCGGTCGTATTTCGACGAACTCCTGGCTGCCGGCGTGAAGGTCTGGGAATACAAGGAGCGCATGCTCCACTCGAAGACGCTGGTGGTCGATGACAACTGCGCCATGGTGGGCACCGCCAACTTCGACAATCGCAGCTTCCGCCTGAACTACGAAGTGATGGCGGTGGTCTATGGCCCGGCATTGCTGAAGCCCCTGGCGGCGCAATTCGAGACCGACCTGCACAGCTCGTCACCCGTGCGCAGCGCGCGGCGCCAAGCCTTCTGGAGGCGCCTTGGCGATGCCACGGCGCGACTGTTTTCACCTCTTCTCTGACCATGCCCCACACCTTTCTCTGGCACGACTACGAAACCTTCGGGGCCAATGTGCGTCGCGACCGACCGGCGCAGTTCGCCGGCATCCGCACCGATGCGGAACTCAACGAGATCGGCGAGCCGCTGATGCTCTACTGCAAGCCGGCGCCGGACTTCCTGCCGAGCCCGGAGTCCTGCCTCATCACCGGCATCACGCCGCAAACCTGCCTGGAGCGTGGTATTCCGGAGAACGAGTTCGCGGCGCGCATCGAGCAGGTGTTCTCGCAGCCCGGAACCATCGGCGTGGGCTACAACACGATCCGCTTCGACGACGAGATCACGCGCTTCATGTTCTGGCGCAACCTGATTGACCCGTATGCGCGCGAGTGGCAGAACGATTGCGGGCGCTGGGACCTGCTGGATGTGGTGCGGCTGACCTATGCCTTGCGTCCGGATGGCATCCAGTGGCCGCTGAAGGCGGATGGCAAGCCGAGCTTCAAGCTGGAAGACCTGGCGCGTGCGAATGGCCTGGTGCATGAGGCGGCCCACGATGCCCTGTCCGATGTGCGCGCCACCATCGCGCTGGCCCGGCTGATCCGCTCAAGACAGCCGCGTCTCTTCGACTTCGCGCTGCGCCTGCACAAGAAGGACCAGGTTGCCGTCGAGCTGGGCTTTCCGACGACGCGTGAGACGGCGCGGCCCTTCCTGCATGTGTCGGGCATGTTCCCGGTCGAGCGCGGTTGCCTGGCCGTGATGTGGCCGCTGGCGAGCCATCCGACCAACAAGAACGAACTGCTGGCCTGGGACCTGGCCCACGATCCGAGCGAGTTGCCGAACATCGACGTGGCCATCTTGCGCCAGCGCTTGTTCTCGCGCACCGCAGACCTGCCCGAAGGCATGACCCGGCTGCCGGTGAAGTCGATCCATCTGAACAAGTCGCCGATGGTGGTCGGCAATCGTAAGACGCTGGTGCCGGAGATGGCACAGCGCTGGCAGATCGACATGGACCAGGCGATGCGGCATGCCGAGATCGCGGCGGGGCTGCCCGACATGAGCGCGATCTGGCCGGAAGTCTTCAAACGCCCGTCGGTCGAGGGCAAGCCGGATGTTGACGAGGATCTGTACGGCGGCTTCGTCGGCAATGCCGATCGCCGCCGGCTGAACCAGTTGCGCAGCCTTTCGGGGGCCGATCTTGCCCATGCGCGGACCGGCTTCGACGATGCGCGATTGGAGGAACTGCTGTTCCGCTACCGGGCACGCAACTTCGCCGACACCCTCGATGCAGAGGAAAGCGAGCGTTGGGAAGCGCATCGGGCGGCCAAGCTGATCGAGGGTGAGGGCGGGGCGCTCAACGTCGACCAGTACTTTGCCGAGATCGACACGCTGGCGGCAACGGCGGATGAACGGGCCGAGGCGATCCTGGGCGAGTTGTACGAATACGCGGAAGCCATTGCCCCCGAGCATTGAAGAAACTTTCCAAGGAGACACCAACGTGATCCTCGTGACTGGCGCCATCGTCGCAAGCGCCGCGACCTTCGATGAAGTGCTCCGGCTGAGCAACGAGCACGTCGAGCGCTCGCGGGCGGAGCCGGGCTGCATCTCGCATGCGGTGTTCCGCGATACCGAGAATCCGCAGCGTCTGGTGTTCTTTGAGCAATGGGCCGATGCGGCGGCGCTGAAGGCGCATTTCGTGGTGCCGGCATCGCGCGCCTTTGCCAAGGCGGTCGGCGCGCTGGCGGTCGAGCCGCCGAGCATCGAGATCTACGACGCCCAGCCCGTCGAGCCTGCCAAGCTGTGACGGTGCCAGTGGTCAGGCGGCTGGTGCCGTCGGATGCGCCGGCCTACCGGGCGTTGATGCTCGACGGCTACGCGCGGCATCCGGATGCTTTCACGTCCAGTGTCGGCGAGCGCGCGGCGCTGCCGATGTCATGGTGGGAGGCGCGCCTGTCTGTCGAGCCGGCTGCGAAGGACGTCGTGTTCGGCGCGTTCGCAGACGACACGCTGGCAGGCGTGGCGGGCCTGTCTTTCGAGACACGGGAGAAGGCGCGCCACAAGGCCGATTTCTTCGGCATGTACGTGGCGCCGGCATTTCGGAAGCTCGGTCTCGGGGGGCTGATCGTCGACGCGGCCATCGATGCGGCGCGCCAGCGCGACGGTGTCCGGCTGGTCCAGCTCACGGTGACCGAAGGCAATGCCTCGGCGCAGGCGCTCTATGAGCGCGTCGGCTTCGTGCCTTTCGGCGTGGAGCCGATGGCGGTGGCGGTGGACGGCGGCTTCGTGTCGAAGGTCCACATGTGGCTTCTGCTGCACGAATGACGGGCGCTGTGGCAGCGGTGATCACTCCACGATGAACGTGGTTTTCAGCGGCAGCGCCGTGCCGCTCAGCTTGTCCTTGAGGGAGACCTGAACCGTCCAGGTGCCGCTCGGGTCCGAGGGCTCGCTGGTGATGCCTAGCACGGGCTTGGACAGGTACATGCTGTTTCGCGCACCGCCCGGGACGCCCTGGAAGCAGGCGATGCTTTGCTGCACGAGGCTTCTGCCGTCCGGCCCGGTGACATTGAGGTCGCAACTCACGTCCGCCCGGCCGTCCGCACCTACCTCGGGATTTCCGAGGAAAACGAGGACGAACACCGGCTTGCCCTTGGGGACTTTCTTCGCCTGCGTGAACACGGGGCCGATGACCGATGGCCTGGCCCATTTCTCTTCCCAGTCAGTGTCGGGCGTGACGACGACCCAGCCGCCCAGGCCATTGAGCGTGCGCCGGGATTCGGTCTGGGGGACGGGGCGGCCGTAGCGGTCCTTCCAGATGCCGTCCTGGGCCATGGCGCACGCGGGGATGGCCGCGAGGGCGAGAGCACAGAGGATCGAAGCCAGCCGTGAATTCATCGTCATCGCAGGAGTCAATGCTGCGGAATGTCTTCGTGCAGGCAGAGGATGTTGCCTTCCGTGTCGAGGAACCACGCCGCTTTCTCGGAGCCCAGCACGCAGACGTGTTCGACGGTCTTGAAGTCGGGGTAGTCGTAGTCCTCGAACACCACGCCGGCGCGCTTCAAGCCGGCGATGGCGCTCGCGATGTCCTCGACCTGGAAGCTCACCGTAGTGTGGTCGGCCTTGGTGCCCCCGTCCTTGGGGAACAAGGCCAGGGTGGTGCCGCCGCAGCGGTAGGTGAACTTGCCATCGGGCTTCAATCCCTCGGGCTTGAGGCCGAGCTTGCCTTCGTAGAACTGCCGGGCACGTTCCAGGTCCTTGACCGGCAGCATCGTTGTCACGGGCGCATCATTCAGGAGCATGGCATTCCCCTTTCATTGCGGCGCTCATTCTGCGCTTTTGGGAGGGAATGTGGGGTGCGACAGAGTCTTCCGGGTACCGCTATGTCGAGGGCGGGCCCTTGAGTTCGACGACGTTGCCTTCGGGGTCGTCCAGGTAGAGCGAAAGGCCGTCGCCTTCCGCGCCGTAGCGCGATTCGACCGGCCCGGCCTCGACGCCGTGCGCGCGGAGGTGCTCGCGGATCGCTGCCTCGTCAAAGGGCTCGACGCGCACGCAGAAGTGATCGAGGTTGCGCGCCTCCTTTCCGGGTGCTGCACCGCCGGCGCGGCCCAGTTCACCATCGACGGGCACCCCCGAACGACACCCAAACTCCCCCACCCATCGACACGTAAATTCCTCCACCCCAGCCATCGAGCTGTGAGGGTGTAGGCGGCGCCGGCATTGGCCGGAGTCACCTGCGGGCAAGACGCTACTTTCTGCCTCCTCAGCACTGAGGGGGTGACGGAGTGAATGTCTTGAAGCCGCATTTGCAGACGACCATCTGGACCTTGTTAGCCGCCGGCGCGAGCCAACGGGAGATCGAGCGCGTCAC